>CAZHTS010000164.1:0-1871 GCA_964535315.1 uncultured Anaerolineaceae bacterium | reverse complement strand
CTTTTCTACAAGCGGCTCTGTGATGTCTATAATGAAGAGACCGGCGCGGCGCTGGAGGAATCCGACGGCGATGCCGTCTATGCGGCTTTCCCGGAAAACCATCGCTTTCAGATTCCGGCGGGGGCCCATTGGCAAGATGTCCGCCAGACGGCCCGGGATGTCGGCCGGGCGCTGCAACAGGCGATGCGGGCGATCGAGACGGCCAATCCGGAGCGACTCTATGGTATTTTCGGCGATGCCCAATGGACCAATAAGGAGCGGCTTTCCGATGCGATGCTGCGGGATTTGATCGAGCACTTCAGCTCCCTGGAATTGACCGTGGCGAATCTGCCGGAAGATGAGTTGGGGCAGGGGTATGAATATCTGATCAAGAAGTTTGCCGACGATTCCGGTCACACGGCGGCGGAGTTCTATACCAACCGCACGGTGGTGCATTTGATGACCGAGATGCTCCAGCCGCAATCGGGTGAGAGCATTTACGATCCTACCTGCGGTTCGGGCGGTATGCTGCTTTCGTGCATCGCTCATCTGCGCCGGCAGGGCAAGGAATGGCGCAATGTCCGGCTCTACGGACAGGAGCGCAATTTGATGACCTCTTCCATTGCCCGGATGAATTGCTTCCTCCACGGCATCGAGGATTTCCGCATCGAGCGGGGCGATACGTTGAGTGAGCCGAAGCTTATCCAGGGCGATCGGCTGATGCAGTTCGATCTGGTGCTGGCCAATCCCCCTTATTCGATCAAACAGTGGGACCGGGCGGCTTTTGCCTCCGATCCCTGGGGGCGGAATCTTTACGGTGTGCCTCCCCAGGGCCGCGCCGACTACGCTTTCTGGCAGCATATCCTCCAGAGTCTCGATCCCCGGACCGGCCGATGCGCGATCCTTTTTCCTCATGGGGTGTTGTTCCGCCAGGAAGAGGCGGAGATGCGGCGCCGGCTGATCGAGGCGGATGTGATCGAATGCGTTTTGGGATTGGGGCCCAATCTCTTTTACAACTCTCCCATGGAGGCCTGCGTGGTGATCTGCCGGGCCGACAAACCGTTGGAGCGCCGGGGCCGCATCCTTTTTATCAATGCGGTTAATGAGGTGACCCGCGAACGGGCTCAGAGTTTCCTCACCGAAGAGCATATCCAGCGGATCGTCGATGCCTATGTAGCCTTTGAGGATCAGCCCGGCTTTGCCCGGGTGGTCGGGCTGGATGAGCTGCGCGTCCGCGACGGCAATCTGAGCATTCCGCTCTATGTGGCGGCGGAGGAGCCGGCTGCGACGACCGCGGTGGAAAATGTCCTTTCGCCGGCCACGGCGCTGGATGATTGGCTGGCGGCGCGGCGGCCGGTTATTGACGCTCTGCGGACCCTGTTGCCGGAAGCTGCATTTCCGGAGATGGAATGGTTGAAGGGTGCGGTCGACTCGGAGCTTTTTGACCGGGAAGGGTGGAGCCGGGTGCGGTTCGGGGATGTAGTGCGGCAGTTAAAAGAAGAAGTGGATCCTCATTCCGGCGAAGTTGATCGCTATGTGGCGGGTGAACATATGGAAACGGAGGATGTCCATATTCGCAAATGGGGTCGAATTGGCAATGATTATTTGGGGCCAGCGTTTATCCGAAGATTCCGTAAGGGGCAGGTTCTTTATGGTTCTCGCCGGACCTATTTGAAAAAGGTAGCGATGGCTGAATTTGATGGTGTTACAGCCAATACTACGTTTGTTCTTGAAGCGATTGATGGAAAACTTATCCAAGAATTGTTACCCTGGATCATGTTGTCGGAACGATTTACTCAGCATTCCATTCGTGAATCCAAGGGTTCGACGAATCCTTATATCAACTTCCCTGATATTGCAAAATTCGAATTCGATCTTCCTCCGCTCGATCA
>CAZHTS010000163.1:0-3219 GCA_964535315.1 uncultured Anaerolineaceae bacterium | reverse complement strand
CTGGCCGGTATGTTGCTGGTTTCGGCCATTGCCATCGTGGGCGGGGTGTTGTTTTCCGGGCGAGTTTTTACCCGGTAGGAAGTATAACCGGTTTGAATTTCGGTCAAAGCATGCTATAGTTGATATGAAAAAGAGCCTTTCGGGATATTCGCATGTCTTCACCCGGCAATACAACCGCGGCCACAGAAACAGGGGAAGGTTTTTTCGCGCGGCTCTGGCGCCGGCTGACAACAGTGCGCTCTACCCAGGAGGACGAGGCCCATCGCGAGTACATGATTAAGGTCGTGCTGGTCTTCAACAGCCTGGTTTCATTACCTTTTACATTGTTGGCCAGCATTGGCTGTACTCTGGGCCTCATTCCCTGGGATACAGTCCTGGTGCTGGTCATCGTCAGTGCTGCATTCCTCACCGGCTGGTGGAGAGCCGACCGGGGGCATTTGTGGTTTGGCGGGGCAATCTCCAGCCTGGTGCTGTTTGCCGCCGGTTTTTACGGCAGCTATGTCGGCGGGATCGACGCCCCGGCCATGCTGCTGTACGCCCTGGCGATCGTCCTGGCTGCCATCCTGTTGGATACCTGGGCGCAAATGGCCCTGCTGGCTCTCAGCCTGGTCAGTTATCTCGGCCTGGGGCTGGCGCACAATTACGGATATCTGATCTCCGTCCGCAGCGCCGGCAATATGTTTGTCAATCGGGTTAGCATCGTGCTTGCGGCCCTGACCACCATCTCATTGGGCGTCTGGTTCTTAAAAGGACAGTACCAGCGTTCTATCAAGCAGGTGCGCTCTCAGGCCAAGACCACCCGCACCGTGTTTGAAACCATCACCGATGGCATCGTCTTTACCGACCTCTCCGGAAAGATGCTGGATGTAAACGAAACGCTGATCCATATGCTCGGTTTTGAGCGCAAGGAGAAGGTCCTGGGGCGGCCTTTTATCGAATTCCTGATCCCCGAGGAGCGGGCAAACGCCTGGCAGTTCTACCAGTCCTTGCTTTCGGGCACACCCAACAGCACTTTAAGCTGCCGCGGGCAGCTACCCGATGGAGGGGAGATCTTTCTGGAAATCAACGCCGCCGTTTACCTCGACTCGAAGAACCGCCCCGGCGGATATGTCAGCGCCGTGCGCGACGTCACCCAGCGCAAACAGGCGGAAGACGAATTGAACCGTTATCGCGAGCATCTGGAAGAGCTGGTTGCGCTGCGCACCGAAAAACTCGACGAAGCGTACCGCGAACTGGAAAGCTTCTCGTACAGCGTTTCGCACGATCTGCGCTCGCCCCTGCGCCGGATCGAAGGTTTTTCCAAAATCTTGGCCGAGGAATTTTCCGCACAGTTACCCGAGCAGGGCCTAAACCACCTGCAACGTATCATCTACAGCACTCATCACATGATGGAATTGATCAACGACCTGCTCAACTTTTCGCGCCTGATCCGCCAGCCGGTCAGCCGCCAGCAGTTGCTGCCGCACCTGATCGCCCGCGCCGTGGCCGACGAACTGCTGGGCGGCGAATATTGCAAATACCCCATCGCCATCGACATCAACGACATGCCCCCCTGCGAGGCAGACCCAACACTGCTATATCAGGTGTACTTCAATCTGCTTGATAACGCCTTTAAGTACTCGCGCAACCAGGCGCAGCCCAGGGTAGAGGTGGGCGCGCAGCAAAAAGACAGCCAGACGATCTACTACGTGTCTGACAACGGCGTTGGTTTTGACACACAGTACGCCAGCCGTATCTTCGGCGTGTTCCAGCGGCTGCATTCGGATAAAGAATACGAAGGGACAGGCATTGGCCTGGCCACCGTCCAGCGCATCATCAACCGTCACCACGGGAAGATCTGGGTGGAAAGCGCAGTCAACCAGGGCGCCAGATTTTATTTCACCCTGCCGCCTTATGACCACAACCACGAATAACCCGATAGAACGAAAGGACCCGCAATGACTCTGAAACTCCGCAAAGCCCGACCCGAAGACCGCCAGCGAACTTTTGAGATCGAGAAACAAGCCACCCCCGGGCTCAGCTACTTACCCTACGTGTTCGATCAATTTGTCACGGACGAGCAGGGCGAGTTCATCATCGCCGAACTGGATGGCGAGGCGGTCGGCTGCGGCAAGTTCACCGTATTACCAGACGGCTCGGCCTGGCTGGAGACGCTGCGGGTGATCCCTGAAAAACAGGGGCTGGGGATCGGCAAACAGTTTTACACACGCTTTTTTGAGATTGCTCGCGCCCAAAAAATCCTCGCCATGCGCATGTATACCAACATCCGCAATTACGCCAGCAAGGGCCTGGCCGAACGGTTTGGTTTCTCGATTGCCGGCACCTATCGTGGTCAGAAGCGCGCCTGCCAGCCCAATCACCTGCGGCCCGACCCCGCCGGTTTTCAGCCCGTCACCGACCCCGCCCTGGCGAGCGGTCTACTCTTATCCTTCCAGGAAGCATGGGCCGGCTTCCTGGTGATGAACCGCACATTTTACGCCATCACCCCTGCCCTGGCGCAGTATCTGGCGCAACAAGGCATGCTGTATCACGACCCGATTACGCAGACCACCGTCGCACTGGGCGCCCGCTTCATGCCCCACCAGGCGGTCCATCTCGGCGTCCTCGGCGGGAACCTGACCGCGGCCCTGGCGTTTGCGCTGTATCAAGGGATGCAGACCGGCGTCGAACGCCTCAGTTGTTTCTACCCGCCCGCAGCCACGGAGATCGAGGCGGCCCTGTGCGCACAGCACTTTGAGTTTGAATCCTCCGACTTTATCGTCATGGAGGTAAAACTCGCCCCATAGTGTCCGGCAAGTCAAGAAGGCGGTTTCGCCAATTTTGTCCGAACGAATCCATTCATCGGTCAGGGGATTCATAGAGTATCACCCCCTTTTGCGTAATTTCTCTTAAAAATGAATCTCCCCACAATAATCGCTGCGCCAGACGAGCAGGGGTAATGACAAGAATGTCCACAGCAAACAACGGATTGATTGCCTGGCGAATCTGTAAGGCCTGTTTCGATTCGCGAACAGGGGTATCCATAACGACCAGTATATCCACATCACTTGCCGGATGGGGTTTGCCGTACGCATAAGACCCAAACAGAATGATCTGATCAGGATGAAACTGTAAGGCAATCCGAGAAACCAATTCATGAATGGTCTCTTCAGGAATGCGATCGCGCACATCGATAGTAGGGGCGGTTAACACCATAGTATTGAGCCTCTTAAAAATTAT
>CAZHTS010000162.1:2202-3308 GCA_964535315.1 uncultured Anaerolineaceae bacterium | reverse complement strand
CGCGGGCGCAGGCCAAGACAAAAGATCAGCAGCCCGATGCCGGCCATAAAATAGCGTTCGGGTTCCAAATCGTTTGACAGCCAACCGTGGTTATACCAGAAGCCGCGATCCAGTTTGACATAAAACAGGCGGGGGAGTTGGGTGATATTGTCCCGCCAGAAAGCCAATCCCTGGGCAAAACCGCTGCCCGACTCGTACGCCTGCGGGTACCACAACCCCTGGTATTTACGATCAGGGCCCAGACCGTCTAACACCACAATATTGTTGCATTGTGCAAACAGCGGATCGCCCTGGGTGCTCATCCACACAAAACGCCCCAACGTCACCGAAGCATACGCGCTCCAGGCGACCAGCGGCAGCATCACCACCAGGGTGAGCGCCAACCAATGGCCGGTTTTCCGCCGCTGCCAGATGAGGTACAGCACCAGCAGCGGCAGGGCCGGCAGATAATTGACCCGGGTAAAGATCAGCCCGGCCAGCGCCACGGACGCAGCCAACAGCGCCCACCCGCGGTTCTGTTTCAGGTACAGGGCGAACAGAAAACAAAAAAGGTAGATCCAAAACGAGGTCGGAATCTCGGTCAGCAGACGGGTCAGATCGAGAAAACGGCTGTAGTTCAGATAATACAACGCCGCCAGCCCGGCCGCCAGCGCCCCCGGCGCGCCGGCCAGAGCCACACCGCTGCACAGCAGGAAGAACGCCGAAAACCAGGCCAGAACGGCCAGCATGGTGCGCGCCGCCAGCGTTTGTGCGCCAAACAGCGCATAGGTGGCGCTCAACAGCAGCGGGAACCCCGGCGGCCGGCGGAATTTGTATACCGCCACCGCGTCCTCTTCATCCGAGACATCCTTAAAGTGATAATTCTCGGGCGGCAAAACGCGGCCGTTGGCATACCCATAGCCGTGCAGCCAGTTAATCGCCAGCACATCATAAGCGGCATCGTCTCCATCGGTAAAGACGCGCCCGTGCATCTTCTCGTCGGCCTGCCGGGCCCAGCCCAACATTGCCGGCAAAAAGCTGGCCAGGATCAGCGCAAACACCACAAACACCGGCAGCGCCAGGCGGTCTGCGCCGAGGATGGGCCGTGGGCGCAGCAGGCATAAGCC
>CAZHTS010000162.1:0-2102 GCA_964535315.1 uncultured Anaerolineaceae bacterium | reverse complement strand
CTAATGTAACGCCTCGGCAATCGCCTGAATGTGTTCGGGAGTGCTGCCGCAGCAGCCGCCAAAGATTTTCACGCCCAGTTCAACGAACTTGTGCGCATATTCGGCCATCACGGCTGGCGTCACCTCATACACCGACTGGTCGCCGTCCAGACGCGGCAGGCCGGCGTTGGGTTTGGCCATCAGCACCGCCTCAGGGAACGCCTGGCGCATCTGTTGCACGGCGGCAAAGGTTTCGTCCAGGGTGCGCCCACAGTTGGCGCCGACCCCATCTACCCCCATCGCCAGCAGTTCGCCGGCGGCGGTGACGGGTTTGACGCCCATCATGGTGCGCCCACGAGTGTCAAAGCTCATCGTCACCAACACCGGCAGGGCCGTCGCCTGCCGGGCGCCTTCGGCGGCGGCTTTGGCTTCCGTCAGGTCGCTCATCGTCTCGATCAGGATGGCATCGGCGCCGCCTTCGGCCAGGGCCGCAGCCTGTTCGGCAAAGGCGCCGACCGCCGCCTCGTAGGTCAACGATCCCATCGGCTGGAGCAGTTGGCCGGTAGGGCCGATATCCCCCAGGACATAGGCGCGTTCGCCGGCCACCGCCCGCGCCAGGCGGGCTGCGGCGCGGTTGATCTCAACCGCCTGATCCTGTAGATGGTCGCGCTCCAGCTTGATCGAACTGCCGCCAAAGGTGTTGGTCAAAATAATATCCGCCCCGGCGTTCACGTAGGCGCGATACAGGGCGCTGACCGCATCGGGGTTTTCCAGATTCCAGCGTTCGGGGGCGGCGCCCGCCGGCAACCCGGCGCGCTGCATCATCGTCCCGGTGGCGCCATCGGCAACCAGCGTTCCGGGTTGGGTGAGTCGGAGTTTGAATGAAATCATCGTTACCTCGTCTAAACATACCAGGGGATTTACAGCACTATGATACCAGAAATTACGCCCGGCGGCGCTACAGCAACCATTTCAGCAGCCACAGCACCACCATCCCGGCCAGGATGGAAGGCAGCACCTTACGCCAGGCGACCGCCACCCCCACCGCCGCGGCGGCGGCCAGCAGGCGCGGGCTGATCTCCACCTGCCCGGCAGGCGCCAGCACCCCCAGCGAAATGATCGCCGAGAGCACCGCCACCGGAACGTAGCGCAAAAACGAGCGCAGCCAGGGCCACAACGGCAGGCGGTCGGCCAGGACGAGCGAACCCAGGCGCATGCCGTAGGTCACCAGCCCCATCGCCAGGATCAACGACCAGGTTTGCAGGGCGTTCATGAGCGCGCCTCCTCCGGCGCACCCCAGATGCGCTCGGCAGCCATCCCCACCGCAATCCCGCCCAGGGCAGCGGCCATCAAACCAAGTTTGAGCGGCAAACCGACCAGCGCCAGCGCCAGCCCGGCCGCGGCCAGCGCCGCCAGCGCCGCCGGACGAGCGGTGATCCACGGCACGACCAGGGCGATAAAGGTCAACGGCAGGGCAAAATCCAGATCCCAACTGGCCGGGATTTGCGAGCCAAACGCCACGCCGATGACGGTGCTGAGTTGCCAGCACGACCACAACACCAACCCCGAACCCAGGGTAAACCAGTGCCCCCGGCCGGCCTGATCCGAACGGTTAAAATTGGCAATTGCCAGGGCGTAGGTCTCGTCGGTCAAAAAGTAAGCCAGCAGCGCCTTCCAGCGCAGCGGCAGTTCGTGTACGTGCGGGGCGATCGAAATGCCGTACAATACATGCCGCAGGTTGACCACCAGCGTGGTCAGCAGCACCACCAGCCAGGGGGCGCCGCCGGAAATCAACGTGGCCGCCAGAAACTGCGCCGAACCGGCGTACACCAACGGCGACATCGCCAGCGCCGCATCGGTCGGCAGCCCGGCGGCCAGCGCCAGCGCGCCGTACAACATACCGAACGGCATGACGCTGGGCAGCAGCGGCAGCGTGGCGCGCACCCCCTCCCACAAAGAACTCATCCTCGTCTTGCTCATTCTTTTCCTCAATTCAATAAAATAGCCCTTGACGTTTCGCCGCAGGCGCGGTATATTTGGGTCGATCAATGGCACGCCCTCGTAGCTCAATTGGATAGAGCGTCTGCTTGCGGAGCAAAAGGTTGCAGATTCGAGTTCTGCCG
>CAZHTS010000161.1:0-3766 GCA_964535315.1 uncultured Anaerolineaceae bacterium | reverse complement strand
CCTACGAGGGAATGGTACCGGCCTACACCGCCACATCCTCCGGCTGCACCTTGCGCAGGATGAACAACCCGTACAAAAACAGCGGCAGCGTCACCAGCACCGAAACCAGCGCATCCCCGGCGGCGATCTCGGTCATGCCCCGTGGCCAGCCGCCCGGGACGAGTTCGTGCAGCGAACCGCCGAAATCGAAAACGGCGTGCACCAGCATCATCGGCCAGATGGAACGGTTGCGCAGCACACAGGCAGCGAAAATGACGCCGAAAAATAACGCATACACCACCTGCGTCAGGCAGGCCAACAGCGGCAGCCGCCCCTGGATCAGGTTGAGCAGATGCGCCGGCCCAAACAGCAGATTGGACACGATCACCGCCGCATAAATCCCCGTCCGCGTCCGGCCCCAGCGCTGCAACATCAACCGCAGCGCCAGCCCGCGAAACAAAACCTCTTCAAAAAAGCCGGTGGACAGCACCACCAGCGCGCACAACAGCCACAACTCCGGCCGGACGGTGTCGATGCGCAGATTGCCATCAATCAGCGTCTCAAAATTGAGCAGCGTAACCACCAGCAGCGGCCAGCCCAACCAGAGCTGCTTCCAGTGCCGCGGGGCGGTGAAACCCGCCGCCCGCAGCAGCCCCAGGCGGTGCAGCAGCCAGACCAGCGCCAGCCCGGCGGCAAACTGCTCAAAAGAGATAACGACATACCTGGCTGCCTGATCGCCCAAAAAGGGCAGCAGCCCGTCCAGAGGAAGCTCGGTCAGGACACACATCACCAGGATGACCAGAAACGAAAACAACACCGGGCGCCCGAAGGCAAAGCGTTCCAGCCAGTCCGGCATTCTCGCAGGCCGGTTGTGTAAGGTTAAATCCGCATTCATGTTTCCTCCAAAAATCCTGTAAAAAGATCGTTACCCCACAAGAATAACCGCCGGCTGTCACCCCTTTGTAGTAAAACTGTCTTATCTTTGTCGCATCGCCGTTGCGGGGTTTCCCGGCTATAATAAAGACCGATCTCATACCTTTGGAGGTATTCAATGACCAGCACGGTTTATTTTGGTTCGGCGCGCCAGGCGCGTCTGGAGCAATCCGAGACCTTACCCGCCAAACTCGACCTCATCCTGGAGCGCCTGCAACTGCGCGAGCGCGTCAAGGGTGAGTCGGTGGCGCTCAAGATGCACACCGGCACCGGTATCGGCTATTCCACCGTTCACCCACTGTTCGTACGCAAGGTCGTCCAGGCGATCAAAGACGGCGGCGGCAAGCCCTTTGTGGTCGACGTGGATTGGGACGTGGACGGCGCCGAGACGCGCGGTTACACCCCCGAAGTGATCGGCTGCCCGATCTACGCCAACGCCGGCCCCGGCGAGAAATATTTCTACCCCCATCACCGTCCCTACAAAAACATCCAGGACTGGAAAGTCGGCGGGATGATCCAGGACGCCACCTTCCTGGTCAACCTGGCCCACGCCAAAGGACATCCGAGCTGCGGGTACGGCGGGGCGTTCAAGAACCTGGCCCTGGGCTGCGTTATCGGCGAGACGCGCAGCGCCATGCACGACACCAACCACCACGAACCCTACTGGTTCAGCGACCTGTGCCCGGACGACGAGACCCGCCAGCGCATCATGGCGTCCTGCCCGCACGGCGCCCTGGTGCAGGATAAACACGACCCGCGCGCCCTGCACCTGCACCCCGAACAGTGCAACCAGTGCGGGCGCTGTTTGCAGGTTGCGCCGCAGGGCAGCCTGCGCCTGACGCCGGAGCTCTTCTACGCCTTCCAGGAAGCCTGCGCCATCAGCACCAGCATCAGCCTCTCCACCTTTGCCCCCGGCAAGGCCACCCATATCGTGCTCGCCACCCACATGACCCCCGTGTGCGACTGCTTCGGCTTCACCTCCATGCCCATCCTGCGCGACGCCGGCATCTTCGGCTCGGACGATATCGTCGCCCTCGATCAGGCCGTGCTGGACGTGATTGGCCAGTCCCCGCTGATCGAAGAAAACATCCCCACCTCGATGGAAGTTCACACCCGCGTGGGCCACCCGCTGCGCTGGCTGCACGGCCCGTACAAGGACCCCTACAAGGTGGTCGAATACGGCGAACAGTTGGGCCTGGGCAGCCGCGCCTACGAACTGGTCGACGTCCTACCGGTGGAAGAAATCCGCCCGGCGCCGATGGGCTACATCTCGGCCAGCGGTAACTGATCCAACCCCAAGGAGCAAAGCCATGCAGAAACGACCTCTGAACATCCTGCTCGTGTGCGCCGTCCTGTCGTTGGCGCTGTTCGCCTGCCAGGCGCCGGCCAACGAGACACGTCTCCCGGCCGCCAGCCCTGGCGGGCCGCTGCGCATCACCGGCGAGATGAAATACACCAACGATTTCGTCACCGAGACGTATTTCGTCGAGCACATGGTCGCCCTGGTCGATCTGCATGGCTTCGTTATCCGCGATCAAGAGTGGGAAGTGCCCGTCGACGGACAGGTGCTCGGCTATATGAAGCTGGACGCCCCCGAGAATCGCGCCACCTACCAGCTCGACCTGCCCGCCCAGCCGCGCGGTGTGTACAGCGACGTGGACAACGACGCCCAGCAGGATCGCGGCGTGCAGATCTTTGCCGTGTCTTACTGGCCCAACCTGGCCGGCGGCCCTTACTCCGAGGGCGACGACCGTTCGCTCGGCTGGCCGGATTACCTGGCTTCGGTCAGAGTCGACAGCGAGAACCAGAGCGAAGTGACCGGCGGCAAACTGCTGGTCTGGGCGCCCGACGACCAGCAGCAGTTCCCCACCGCTTTTGGCGACGATAAACTGCTCTTCACCAAAGACGATCCCATTGGCCCGCTGCCGGCCGGTTACTCGCTCGTCGATCTCGACCGGCAGCCCTTTGCGCTCGAACGCCAGGCCGAGGTCAGCGCCGCGCTGTACGAACCGGACGACGTCGGCATCAAGGACTTCTCAAAGTTGGGCTACAGCGAGGCCTTCGAAAAGACCTTCGCCATCCTGCGCAAAGAATACGCCTTCAACGGCATCCCGGACAAGCAGCCCGATTGGGACGCCCTGTACGCTCAACTCGGCCCGAAGGTGAAGGCGGCCGAACAGAACCGCGACGCCATGAGCTATTACCTGGCGCTGCTTGAATTCAGCCAGGCCTTCCGCGACGGGCACGTCAGCCTGGGCGGCGGCGAACAGCGTAACCGCTACGTTGGCGAACGCATTGCCGGCGGCTACGGCTTGGCCGTGCGCGAGTTGAGCGACGGCAGAGTGATCGTCATCTACCTGCTCAAAGACGGCCCGGCGGAAAAGGCCGGCATGCAGATTGGCGCCGAGATCGGCCGCTTCAACCAGCAGCCCATCGCTGAGGCCATCGGCCAGGTGAAACCGGTCACCGGCTCTTACTCGACCAGCTTCGGGCTGCGCTACGACCAGGCGCGTTTTCTGCTGCGCGCCCCGCTCGGCCAGAACGCCGAGATCGAGTTCACCAACCCCGGCGGCAGCGCCCAGACCGTCACGTTGAGCGCCGTGGCCGAACGGCAGAGCTTCTCGTACACCTCGCTCTTCCGCGACTACGACCCCAACGCCCTGCCGGTCGAATTCCGCTTCCTGCCCTCGGGCGCCGGTTATGTGCGCGTCAACAGCAACTACGACGACCTCAACCTGGTCGTGCGCCTGTTCGAGCGCGCCCTGAAGACCTTTGCCGCCAACGACGTGCCCGGCGTGGTGATCGACATGCGCCTCAACACCGGCGGCGCCCCGCTCGGCCTGGCCGGCTTCCT
>CAZHTS010000160.1:1345-3776 GCA_964535315.1 uncultured Anaerolineaceae bacterium | reverse complement strand
ACGCCGCGGTCGACGAACAGGCTGGTCAGGACGCGGTGCAGGATGGTGGCGCCCACCTGGCTCTTGATGTCGTCGCCGATGATCGGCAGCCCGCGTTCGCGGAAGCGGTTGCCCCAGTATTCAGAACTGGCGATGAAGACCGGGATGGCGTTGACCATGCCGCAGCCGGCCTCGAGAATCTGTTCGGCGTACCACTTGGTGGCCATTTCGGAACCTACGGGCAGGTAGCTGACGACCACATCGGTGCCGGTGTCTTTGAGGATCTTGACGATGTTGGCGGTTGGGCCGGGCGCCTTTTTGAGAATCTGGGAGAGATATTTGCCCAGGCCATCGTGGGTCATGCCGCGGTGTACGGGGACATCCAGTCTGGGCACATCACAGAACTTGAAGGTGTTGTTGGGATATGCAAAGATGGCTTCGGAGAGGTCCTTGCCCACTTTGGTGTCGACGACGTCGAAGGCGGCGGTAAATTCGATGTCGCTGATGTGGTATCCGCCCAGGTTGACGTGCATCAGACCGGGGATGCGATCCGTATCTGCGGCGTTACGGTAAAACTGGACACCCTGGACGAGCGAAGATGCACAGTTGCCGACGCCTACGATCGCCACGCGCACTTTCTTACTCATGTTGTTTCTTCTCCTTCTTCTATGAATTGGATCACCATTCGGGTCTACATCAAAATCACATTGTGCTATAATTTTTTTATCCCTTGATGCTGGCCGCATGGTGATGCCTACCCCTAATTATACTCACCGTCTGGAGCGTTTGCTGGAAGTTTGCCGAATTTGCTCGGCGAATCGCGAGTGGGACGCGGCCTTGCGCTCGGTTGTGGCGCTGGGCAGCGAGTTGACCGAAAGCCAGGATATCTCCATTCTGGTGCACGACCCGATCAGCGGGCACTTGCGTTTCATCGCCGCCCAGGATACCAGCATCGGGACGTTACGTTCGATCGGCGTGCCGTTAGATCGCAGCGTGGCGGGCTGGGTATTTTCCAATCGCCAGGCGCTCTCGCTGCACCCCGACGATGCCAACGAGCAGATTTACCGGGTGGTGGATCGCGAACTGCACAACCTGACCCAATCGCTGCTGGCGGTGCCGATGTATTTTCACGGCGAGCCGGTGGGGGTGATCGAGGCGATCAACAAGGCCAATAACGCCCACTATACCGCCGAAGACCAGACGATCCTCGAGACGTTGGCGGCGCAGATGGCGCTTTTCGTACAGAACCGGCGGCTGTTGGACGAGGTCGAGCAGGGCTATCGCCGCATGGTGGAACTGGAGCGGATGAAGGACGATTTCATCGCCATCATCTCGCACGAACTGCGCACGCCGTTGGGGCTGGTGCTGGGGCACGCCGCCCTGCTGGCCGAAACGGCCGACCCCGACCAGCGCACCGATCTGGAGGTGATCCTGCGCAACGCACAGCGGCTGCGCGAGATTGTGGAAGAGTTTTCCAACGCCGATCTGCTGCAATCCAAGCTGGCGCAGATGCGCCTCAGCCGGGTGGACGTCCCGGCGCTGATCCATCAGGTGGTGGCGGCTTATCAGAGCCTGGCGGCGGCGCGCAAGATCCGCCTGGCGGTGAAGGCCACCCAGCCCAATCTGTGGGTGGAATGTGACGCCGAGAAGATCGCGGTGGCGTTGAACAACCTGGTCAAGAATGCCCTGACCTTTACCAACGAGGGCGGTGTGGTGCTGGTGCGGGCGCGCAAGCTGCGCGGCTGCGTGCAGATTTCGGTGGTGGACAGCGGGGTGGGCATCCCGTCCGAAGAACTGGAGCGCATCTTCCAACGTTTTTACCAGGTGGAAAAACACCTCACCCGCCGGCACGGCGGCATGGGCATGGGACTGTCGGTGGCACGCGATATGGTCGAGATGCACGGCGGGCGCATCTGGGTGGAGAGCGTGGAGGGGAAAGGCAGTAAGTTTACCTTTACTTTGCCGCTGCGGGATGAGCCTTTCAGCGAAGTGTAAAAAGATTGGTATAATCGGGAACGTGCGTACACGAATTCGCTGGTTTGTGGTGTTGTGGTTGCTTGGGATTTTGTTCCCGGTCGCCTGGTTTAGCAGCCTGAGCGCAGAGACGACCACCTGGTTCAACCGGGTTTTTGGCCCGTTGTGGGTGCATATCGTGATGCACGCCGGTCTGTATCTGGTGTTGACGTTGTGCCTGGCCTGGCTGGCGGGCGAGCGCTGGCGGCAGCGCTGGCCGTTGATCCTGGCGGCCGTGGCGCTGGTGGGCGTATCTCAGGAAATGGTGCAGATGTGGGGCGCCGGCCGCTGGCCGGGCGCCGATGAGATGTTCGACCTGGCCGTGGATGTGAGCGGCGGCCTGATCGGGTTGGGGCTGTTTGCCCTGGCGCGATCCCGCTCGCAGATCGTTTCAGACGGCGGGCAGTAAGTTTTTTGGTGGACGTTTGCCGCCGGACGG
>CAZHTS010000160.1:0-1245 GCA_964535315.1 uncultured Anaerolineaceae bacterium | reverse complement strand
GCAGACTCCTGTTTTGGTTTGGAGAACCGAATGAAAGCGTTACAAAATGTGTTTTCTGTCTGTTTAATATTGTCCCTGATCCTGACCGGCTGTGCGCCTGCCACTCAGGGGATGGATCCGACCGCGCAAAGCGTGATTAACACCTCGGTGGCCAGCACGCTGAGTGCGGTGACGACGCAGCTGGCGAAGGCCAATCAACCGACCGCCACGCCTGTGCCGAGTGCGACGCCGGCAGTCACGCAGACGCCGACGGTGCAGGTGAGCGAGGGCGAGCCGCCGGCGGCGACCAAGGCCACGGTTTGCGACTGGGCGGCCTTCGTGCGCGATATCAATTATCCGGACGGCACGACCGTGCCGCCGAAGACCGAGTTTACCAAAGTCTGGGAGATCAAGAACACCGGCACCTGCGCCTGGACGCCCGAGTACTCGCTGCTGTGGGTGGGCGGGAACAGCATGGGCGCCCCGGCTACCTTGCCGCTGACGGACAAGGTGGTCAATCCGGGCGAGACGGTGCAGGTTTCGATTCCGTTTACGGCCCCCGAGGAGTTGAAGATCTCGCGCAGTTACTGGAAGTTCCGCAACGCCAAGGGCGAGATTTTCGGCATTACCGCCCCGGATGGTTCGGAGAAACCGGTCTGGGTGGAGGTGATGGTGGGCACCTGGTATAACCTGATGACCAACCTGTGTTCGGCCTCGTACCATACCAGCGAGGGCAAGACGCTGGCGTGTAACGGCGACCCCGACAGCACGCTGGGCGCGGCCTATTCGCTGACCAATACCAAGTGGGCGGATGGATCGATTGAGGATGAGCCGGTGCTGGTGATGGTGCCGCCGCACGTGGAGAACGGGGTGATTGCGGCGCAGTTCCCGCCGGTGGTGGTGTTCCCGTGGAGCCGTTTCCAGGCGCGCATGGGCTGCCTGGCCGATAACCCGGACTGCGACGTTAAGCTGAAGATTACTTACAGTGTGGACGGCGGGCCGGAGCAGGTGCTGTATGAGGAATACCACACCTACGGCGCGACCAGCCGGGTGGATATTCCGCTCAACCGCTTCGGGTTGATCAACCAGTCGACGACCTTCTTCCTGTACGTGGCCGCCAACGGCGACTATAAGGATGACTACATCTTCTGGTTCAACCCGCGCATCGACCCGCGCGATCCCAAGCGCGGCTGGTAAGCTGCACCGCATTCCAGAATTTCCTTTTCGGGGCCGCCTGACTTTCAGGCGGCCCCCTTTTAATTTTTT
>CAZHTS010000159.1:0-4151 GCA_964535315.1 uncultured Anaerolineaceae bacterium | reverse complement strand
TTTTCAGGGGGATTTGGGATTATAATAAGCCCCGGCCTGCCGGGCAGGCCCAGAGTTCGTCGCAACAGAATGGCGGTGCCGGCCAACTTCCCGGCGCATGGTTTTTCCGTCTTTATCGGTGCCATACGTTTGAAGGTTTGCTTCCAGGTCTCCCGGGCCAGGTGGCGCTGGCCGGCGCTGCGCATGATTCCCGCCTGAGCGTGCCATTTTATTTTTATAAGGAGTCTGGTTATGCAAGCACAAAGTTCCCCTCGCGACCCGAATGGGTCTGCCAAACTACGGGACGGTTTCACCACCGGCCTGGGTGTCATCGCCGCCACACTGGGTTCGGCGGTCGGGTTGGGCAATATCTGGAAGTTCCCCTTTCTGACCGGCGCCAACGGTGGGGCGTCTTTTATCCTGGTTTATTTGATCAGCACGATTCTGGTCGGTTTGCCGGTGATGATTACCGAAATTACGCTCGGACGGCGCGCTAAAGCCGACGCCATTACCACCCTGCAGCGGCTGGCGCCGCAAAAGCAGCCCTGGTGGCTGGTGGGCGCCTCCGGCGTGCTGGCGGCGTTCCTGATCATGGCCTTCTACACCGAAGTGGCCGGTTGGGTATTTGCCTATATTTTCAAGGCCATCAGCGGCTCGATCCTCTCGACCGATCCGCAGGTCACCTCGGCGGCCTTCACCAGCCTGATCGGCGACCCGCTGCAGTCGCTCATCTGGCAGTGGATCGTGCTGGCGGTGATCAGCGTCATCATCATCCTGGGCGTCTCCAAGGGCATCGAGAACACCACCAAACGGTTGATGCCGGTGCTGTTCCTGCTGCTGGTCATCATCAGCATCCGCAGCCTGACGCTGCCGGGCGCCAGCCAGGGGTTGGCCTTCCTTTTCCAGCCGGATTTCAGCAAGATCAGTGGCTCGGTGCTGTTGACGGCCATGGGGCTGGCCTTCTTTAAACTGTCGGTCGGCATGGGCACGATGATCACCTACGGCAGCTATTTCCGCGACGATCAGGATATTCCCATGACCGCCAGCCGGGTGATGCTGGCCGACCTGCTGGTATCCATCCTGGCCGGGTTGGCAATCTTCCCGGCGGTGTTTGCCTTCGGCTTTGAACCCAACGCCGGCCCGTCGCTGCTCTTCATCACCATCCCCGCCGTGTTTGCCTCGATGCCCCTGGGGAGCATTTTCATGGTGCTGTTCTTCATCCTGGCGGCCATTGCTGCCACGGGCGCCATGCTCTCGCTGCTGGAGGTTCCGGTGGCCTTCCTCAACGAACGGGCCGGGATGTCGCGCACCAAAGCTACCCTCCTGACCGCCGTACTGTTGGCCGTGATCGGCTCGACCGCGGCGCTTTCCCAGAATACGCTGGCCGATTTCAAACTGTTCGGCATGACCATGTTTGACCTGTACGACTACATCTCGTCGAACCTGCTGCTGCCCATCGGTGGGCTGTGCCTGAGCATTTTCGCCGGTTGGGTGTGGGGGTATAATGAAATCAAACGGGCGATCTCGAACGAAGGCGCGCTGCAGAACGGGCGCATCATCGCGGTGTTTTATGGGATCGTCAAATTCATCACCCCGCTGCTGGTCGTATTGGTGTTGTTGAACGGGCTGGGTGTCTTTAAATAATTTGATCAGGCAGGCATGCGCATCCGGTATCCTCAAGCGGTTACCTTCCAGGAGGTCTCTGGCCCGGTTCTGACGCTGGCCGGGCAATCCGGCGAACGTTTCTGTGTCAGCATGTTGGAGGATTACCTGGTGCGCGTGCAGCATTGGCCGGACGGACGCCCGCGTCTGGATCGCACCTGGATGGTGTGCGGTTCAACCGACGCGGGTGAGATGCCGTCCGGCCGTTCGCGCCAGGACCTTTCTCCTTTCTCCTGCCCGGCGTTTCGATTGGAGCAGCAGGGCGAGCGGCTGCGCCTGGAAACCGCGGCGCTGGCGCTCGAGATTGTCCCCGGCGATCTGCAATTGCGCTGGTTCGACCCGCACGGGCGTTGTTTTGCCGCCGACCTGCCGGGGCGCGCCTATGCCTATGACTGCCAGGCCGGGGCGGTTTACCATTATCTGTTACGCCAGCCGCAGGAGCATTATTACGGTTTTGGCGAGCGTTCGGGGGCGTTGAATAAGGCCGGGCGGCGCATGCGCATGCTCAACCTGGATGCGCTGGGCTACGACGCCGAAAAAGGCGACCCGCTCTACAAGCACTGGCCCTTTTATATCACCTGGCGGCCGGATTTGCAGATTGCCTACGGTCTGTTCTACGATAATCTGGCGACGACCACCTTCGACCTGGGCTGCGAGATCGATAATTATGACCCGCCCTATCGCTATTACCAGGCCGAGGGCGGTGACCTGGAGTATTACCTGATCTATGGGCCCGATATTCCGGCCGTGGTGCAGCGTTTTGCTGCCCTGACCGGCCGCCCGGCGCTGCCGCCGCGCTGGACGTTGGGCTACCTCGGCTCTACCATGCAATACACCGAGGCGCCCGACGCCCAGGCGCAACTGCACCAGTTTGTCGAACTGCTGGAGCGGCACGACATCCCCTGCGATCTGTTCCACCTGTCTTCGGGCTACACCAGCGGAGCGGACGGCAAACGTTACGTGTTTGAATGGAACCGCAGCCGCATCCCCGACCCGGCCGGGATGGTGGCCGATTTTCACCGCGCCGGGGTGCGCCTGGCCGCCAATATCAAGCCGGCGTTGTTGACCAGCCACCCGCGTTTTGCCGAACTGGCGGAAGCGGGGGCGTTTATCCAGGCGGCGGACGGCGCCGGGCCGCAGTTGGTGCGCTTTTGGGGCGGGCAGGCGGCGTACCTGGACTTTACCAACCCGCAGGCGCGCGCCTGGTGGCAGCAGCGCCTGAGCGAGGCGCTGCTGGCGTTGGGGATCGACGCCACCTGGAACGACAACAACGAGTTTGAGGTGTGGGACGACGACGCCTGCTGCCACGGCTTTGGCTCGGCCCTGCCCATCGGGCTGATCCGTCCGCTGCAAACGCTGTTGATGGTGCACGCTTCGTATCAGGCGCAGCTCGCCGCCGCCCCCACGCGCCGCCCCTATCTGATCACCCGCGCCGGCTGCCCCGGCATCCAGCGCTACGCCCAGACCTGGAGCGGCGACAACGCCACCTCATGGAATACGCTGCGCTACAACATCCCGATGGGGCTGGGGGCGGGGCTTTCGGGCATCGCCAACACCGGGCACGATGTAGGCGGGTTTGCCGGGCCGCGCCCCGACCCGGAATTGTTTGTACGCTGGGTGCAAAACGGTGTGTGCCAGCCGCGCTTTACCATCCATTCCTGGAACAGCGACGGCTCGGCCAACGAGCCGTGGATGTACCCCGAGGTGCTGCCGCTGGTGCGCGCCGCCATCCGTTGGCGTTACCGCCTGATTCCTTATCTGTACAGCCTGTTGTTTGAGGCGGCGCACAGCGGTCAGCCGCTCATCCGCCCGCTGGTCTATGCTTACCCGGACGACGAACGCTGTGTGGACGAATCGTTTGATTTTCTGTTGGGCCCCCATCTGTTGGTGGCTTCGGCGCTCGAGCCGGGGGCGCGCACGCGCGCCGTGTATCTGCCCGCCGGGCAGAACTGGTGTGACTTTGCCGGCGGGGACTGGTACCGCGGCGGCACGACGGCGACCATCGCCGCCCCGCTGGAGCGCATCCCGCTGCTTGTGCCGGAAGGCGGCATCTTGCCGTTGAGCGGCGGCGTGACCGCCCCGCAGGTGCGTCAGGTGTACGTTTTTCCCCATCGCGGCGAGGGGCTGGGGCAGTTCGACCTGATCGAAGACGACGGCGAAAGCCTGGATTACCGCCAGGGCGTTTACAGTCGGGTGCGGTTGCGGGCTGCCGCGCTGGCGGGGGGCATCCGCCTCGAATTGGATTGGGTGCAGCGCGGTTATCCCCTGCCCTATACTCAGATCGAGTGGGTGCTGCCGCCGGGTGAGGATCGCCCGGTGCAGGTTGACCGCCAGACCGATGCCTGGTGTGATGAAGACGGGCGGCGGCACATTCGGGCGCGGGTGGCCTGAGGCCGGGGTTGGCCGGCGGTCGTGGGGGGCGAGGGCAAGCCTCGCACCCTACGGCAGACACCCACACATTCCCCAACTCATCCTCCATCCCCCGTAGGGGCGGCCCTTGCGGCCGCCGT
>CAZHTS010000158.1:1767-4224 GCA_964535315.1 uncultured Anaerolineaceae bacterium | reverse complement strand
GTAGGGGCGACCCTTGCGGTCGCCCGCCGCGTATCTACCACGCCTCCCCGGGCGGAGGGCAGGCCCCGCTGGCGCTACAAATCGCAGAGAAACGCCAGCAATTCTTCTTTGGGAAAGCCCACAAAATACTGCTCGAGGTCAAGGGTTGCCAGCGCCTGGCAGATATCCTCAGCCTGGTAACGCACGCCGACCAGCTTCTCTTCCAGGTCGGCCACATCGCCCTTACTGAAGAAATCGCCATAAATCTTACAGGAATGGATGATGCCCTGATCCACGTCAAAACACACATCGATCCCCCCGGCCGGGAAACGTTTCTCCCGGCGGATGTTATACACCGGCGACTGCCCGTAATTCCAATCCCAGGTGCGATAACGCTCGTCCGCCAGGCGCCGCACTGCATCCCACTCATCCTCAGCCAGCCAATATTGCGGGACGGTCGCCCCATTGGAGAAGATGTGCGTGAGGATGAACGCCCGGAACGCCTCAATCGTCATCTCTTGCGGCAAATAATCGCCGATATTCGTCACCCGGCTGCGCACAGACTTGATCCCCTTGGAAACGATCTTATTGGGTTTGACCCGCAGCGCTTCGCCCACCCGGTCGAGGTTGGCGCGGAATAGCAGCGTTCCGTGGCTGAACATGCGTTTTCCCGAGATATACTGGGCGTTACCCGAAACCTTGAGCCCGTCCACCAGGATATCATTTCGCCCCCCCAATTCGGCGCGCACCCCCAACGAGACCAGCGCCTCCACCACCGGGGCGGTAAAACGGGCAAAGCCGTGAAATTGATCGGGGTGGTAAGCGGTAATGAAACTGAAATTCAGATTCCCCAGGTCGTGGTACACCGCCCCACCCCCCGATAACCGGCGCACCACATCGATCTGTTGTTCGCGCACAAACGTTTCATTGATTTCTTCGATCGTGTTCTGATGGCGGCCGATGATGATCGAAGGACGATTGATATAGAAGAGCAGGATGTCCTCTTCTGTCCGGGCGGAGCGGAGCAAATACTCCTCCAACGCCAGGTTTAAACAGGGGTCATAGATGTTGTTGTTATCGACGAATAACATGCAAGCGTACCTCTGAAAAAGTTATGGCCGTCTGACACTGCGCCAGGAATTATGCCACAATTCTTACGTCTCAACCAGCCCGTACCTCATGCAATAAACCTTGCCAGCGCCGGCCACAACGCAGCCAGCCCAAAACACACCAGCCCCGCACCCGCCAGGCGGTTGACCCACACCAACACCCCGCCGCCAAAATTTTGACCGAGACGCCGGCTGAGGAAATGCACACCGCCGCTGAGCAGCAGCCACCACAGGCTCGAGCCGCAAAACACGCCCAACACCAGGGCCAGAGCGCCCTGCCATCCTTGCGTGGACGAGGTCGCCAGCCCGGCGCCGCTGAACACCGCCAGAAACGAGAGAATGGTCATCGGGTTCGACAACGTCAACAAGAAAGTGGATACATACACCCCCGCCAGCCCGCCACGCTGACCGGCCGGCGCCGCCTGAACGGCAGGTGGGGTACGGAACGTCTGCCAGCCCAACCACAGTAGAAAGCACGCCCCAAACAATTGCAGCCAGAATTGCACCCCGCTGAGGGCAGTATACACCGCCGTCAGGCCAAAAGCAGCCAGACTGCCATACAGTGCATCGGCGCTGGCCGCCCCCAGCCCGCTGAGAAAGCCGGCCCGCCGCCCCTGCGCCAGCGTGCGGCGGATACACAACAAACCAATCGGCCCCACCGGCGCGGCGATCGAAAACCCGAGCAAAACACCCTTGATCCATAAGGTAAACATGGCTCCACACTCCTCAATAAAAAAGTTGCCACGGCAGGTCTACACCTCCGTTCTACGAACTATTTATAATAGAGGCACGGCCCAACCGACAACCCGCTTTCGAAACCGTTTGGGGCCGGCGGCTTTCGACATACAAGAAAAGAGGCGCGATGACCGCTAAAATCCAAAAACTCGACCCGACCGGGCGAAAGATTCTAAACATTTTGCAGCAACAGGGCCGCCTGTCCTTCAGCCAGATCGGGCAGCAGGTGGGTCTCACCGGTCCGGCCGTGGCCGAACGGGTGCGGCGCATGGAAATGGAGGGCCTCATCCAGGGCTACCATGCCCGCATCGACCCCGACGCCGCCGGGCTGCCCATCCGCGCCTTCATCCGCCTGCGCACCCCGCCCGAACGTTACGACCGCCTGCTGGCCGCCCTGCAAAACGTGCCCGAGGTGCTGGAATGCCACCACGTCACCGGCGAAGATGCCTTCTACCTGCGCGTGGCCGCGGCAACGATGGGCGCCCTGGAAAGCGTCATCGCCCGCCTCAGCCCGTTCGGAACGACCGCCACCGCCATGATCCTTTCCACCCCGCTGCAGCGTCAGCCCCCCATCGAGGAAACATAACCCAAGAATCTGTACAGAACCGGCATAAGAAGTGATAATACGATGAGG
>CAZHTS010000158.1:0-1667 GCA_964535315.1 uncultured Anaerolineaceae bacterium | reverse complement strand
CCGCCCGTGTTCTGATACGACCACACCGTTGAAAAGAGCGCCACATGTTCGGTCTCAGGCCTGGACAAAAGACAGCTATACCGTCGACCCCACAAAACGGGCCGCTGGTTGACCTGCGCGGGGTGACGAAAATCTACCAGACCCACGCCGGCCTGTTTACGGCGCTGAACGGCATCGATTTGCAGGTGGAAGCCGGGGCGTTTGTTTCCATCATCGGCAAATCCGGCAGCGGCAAATCGACGCTGATCAACGTCATCACCGGTATCGACCGCCCGACCAGCGGTACGGTGGTCATCGACCAGGTCCCCGTCCACACCCTGAGCGAAGAACAGATTGCCGTCTGGCGCGGCCGCTCGGTGGGCGTCATTTTCCAGTTCTTCCAGCTGCTCCCCACCCTGACCTCGATAGAAAACATCTTGCTGGCCATGGACTACGGCAGTCATTACCGCAGCGCCGAACGCCCCGACTGGGCCATGCACCTGCTTGAACAGGTCGGCATGGCCGGTTACGCCCACAGCTTTCCCGCCACCCTGTCCGGCGGGCAGCAACAATGCGTGGCCATTGCCCGCGCCCTGGCCAACGACCCCGTGCTGCTCACCGCCGACGAGCCCACCGGCAACCTCGATTCCAAATCGGCCGAAATGGTCTTTCGCCTCTTCGAGACCCTGGCCGAAGCGGGCAAAACCATCCTGATGGTGACGCACGACAACGACCTGGCGCGCCGCGCCCGACGCACCATCCGCCTTGCCGACGGAGTGATCCAGGATGAATTCACCAACCCCTGACGCCCGGAGAGCCACATGACGACCCAACCTTCCGGCTCCACACCCGCCACGGCGTTCATCGAACTGCGCCAGGTGGTCAAAGTGTACAGCGGCCTTGCCGGCGCGGTGACCGCGCTGAAAGGCATCTATCTGCAGGTCGCCCAGGGTGAGTTCCTGGTGATCACCGGCAAATCCGGCAGCGGCAAAACCACCCTGGTCAACATGCTCACCGGTCTCGACCGCCTGACCTCGGGCGAAATCTGGGTCAACGGCGTGGCGCTGCATCGCCTGCGTCCAGATCAGGCGGCCCAATGGCGCGGCCAGACGGTCGGGGTGGTCTTCCAGTCCTTTGAACTGCTTTCCTCGTTGAGCGTTTTGCGCAACGTCATCCTGCCGATGGACTTTGCCCACCGCTATTCGCTGCGCGAGCAGCAGCAACGCGCCCTGAACCTGTTGGAACAGGTGGATATCGCCGAGCACGCCGGCAAACTGCCCACCGCGCTTTCGGGTGGGCAGCAGCAGCGGGTGGCCATCGCCCGCGCCATGGCCAACGACCCCGCCATCCTGGTGGCCGACGAGCCGACCGGCAGCCTGGACTCGCTCACCGCCCGGGCAGTGGTCGATCTGTTTGCCAACCTGGCCCGCCAGGGGCGCACCGTCATCCTGGTCACACACGATAAAGACATCGCCGGCCGCGGGACGCGCACGGTCACCCTGGCGGACGGTGAGATCGTCGGCGATGAGCGGCAGGAGGAGCGTCATGCTGATTAATGCGCGCTGGTACAAAGTCCTGCACGATCTCGCCGGGGACAAAACCCGCACGCTGCTCATCGTGCTGTCCATCGCCATCGGGCTGGTGGCGGTTGGCACCATCCTCAGCGCCCAGGCGATTCTTTCCGAAGG
>CAZHTS010000157.1:0-4298 GCA_964535315.1 uncultured Anaerolineaceae bacterium | reverse complement strand
CAAATCTCTCTTGAATTTCCAGAAAATGATGTATAATAAATCTTGTACGACATAATCTTTGGCGATATAACTAAAGCAACCGCGAAAATGGATCAACAACAGGAAAGGAACCTGAATGAGAACAGTACGCGCTGCGAAATTTAACTTCCGGACGATTTTATCAACGGCCATTGGCCGCTAAATACCCCATTCTCGTAAAAGGATTTGCTATGCCTCGTGTATCTGTCAACCAACCCGCCCCAAATTTCAGCCTGTCCGATTTTACAGGCAATATCTTCACCCTGGCTGAACAAAAAGGCCAGAAAAACGTACTCCTGATTTTCAACCGCACTTTTGTCTGACCATTCTGCCAAAAGCATATGGCGCAGTTGCGCCAGGACTATGAACAATTTGTATCCCGCGATGTGGCCGTTGTAGTGGTCGGCCCCGAAAACGCCAAAGGCTTTGCGTCCTACTGGCAGAAAGAGTCCTTGCCCTTTATCGGTCTTCCTGACCCTAAAACCAGCGTGCTCAAGCTCTATGGGCAGGAGGTCAATCTGTTCAAACTGGGGCGCATGCCTGCCCAGGTGTTGATCGATAGGCAGGGTGTGGCGCGTTTTGTTCACTACGGACACAGCATGAGCGATATTCCCAGCAACCAGGAAATCCTGGCGTTGGTCGATGAAATAAACAAAACTGAAATGACCGGATAAGCCTGGGCGCGGCCTTGTTCAGTTTCGCGATCGGTTTCATTGTGGGTGTGGATGTTTAGGAGGTTGTATGGCTTATGAACAATTGTGGTTAGAAAATCAGATCTGCTTTCCGCTGTACGCGGCTTCTCGGCTTGTCATTCAGGAATACCAGCCCCATCTTGATCGGTTGGGAATCACCTACCCACAGTACCTGGTGCTTATGGTTTTATGGGAAACAGACAGTATTGCTGTCAGTGAAATCACGCGAAGACTGATCCTGAATACAAATACGGTCACCCCGATCTTAAAACGAATGGAAGCACAGGGTATCATTACGCGCCGGCGTTCGGAGGAGGATGAGCGCAAAGTGATCGTCACCCTCACTCCCAAAGGCAAAGCGTTGCAGATCGAGGCGGCTTCAATCCCAGAGAAGCTGGTGGCAGGTCTGAATTCCGGCAACGTGAATATGGAAGACTTGAAAACGTTAAAGGATCTGCTTTATCTGATCGTTGATCATCTATTAAAGAAACAAGCAAGCCCATGAGTTGATGCAATCTGCGAATATGCAATATTAGCAATATCATCCACAATTACGGTGATGAATACTGTTTGAGACAGTTACCTCAGGAGGTGATGGCATGAGAGAAAATGATCGCAATGCATTTTTTGTTTTCCCTGTCCTAACAATCATCGGTCTACTGGTCGCGGTTGCGGGCAGTCAGGGAGGAAGCGCAATCGAGGGTATCCCTGTGTTTGCTTTGTCAGTGGGACTGGCATTTCTCATCCAGTGGCTGGCTTTTATCCCGGCCTACCGGCTGCAGACTGAAAGATTCTTCGACTTGACCGGGAGTATCACCTACATCTCCGTGATCAGCATCGCTGCACTCTTGAGCGCTGGCCTTGACGCGAGGTCGATCCTGCTTTGGGCTCTGGTGGTGATTTGGGCAGCCCGTTTGGGCACGTTTTTGTTCCGCCGCATTCGCAAAGCAGGCAAGGATGATCGCTTTGACGATATTAAACCTTCCTTTATCCGTTTCTTAAATGTCTGGACCATCCAGGGCCTGTGGGTGACCTTCACTATGGCCGCGGCGTTGGTTGCTATTACTACCAGCAATCATAAAGCTGTGGATGTCTTTGCGCTCATCGGTTTGCTATTCTGGGTATTAGGTTTTTCGATTGAGGTAGCAGCCGACGCTCAAAAAAGCCGATTCAACGCCAATCCAGAAAACAAAGGCAAATTTATTCAAACCGGTTTGTGGTCTCGCTCACGTCACCCAAATTACTTTGGTGAAATTGTTCTCTGGGTTGGCGTAGCTGTAATCGCTTTGCCCGTTCTGCAAGGTTGGCAGTGGATTGCCCTGATCTCTCCGGTTTTTGTTACCCTGCTGCTTACTCGCGTCAGTGGAATTCCGCTATTAGAGAAGAAGGCGGATCAAAAATGGGGCGGTCAGCCCGATTATGAAGCCTATAAGAAAAACACGCCCGTATTGATTCCTCGACTGTAATTAAGATTGCCAGAGGTTTGCCTGCCCCTCAGGCCAGCCCCGCTGCCAACAAAGTCAAAACCGGTCCGCTGAAGGCATACAGCCTGGATTGCTTTTGAATCAGACGTAGTGCCGTCAGAAGTGCGGCCTCGTTAATTTTGTGGTTATTTTTACCGTGAGGAATGATTAACGAAACCGTTTCCCATACCAGAAGCGTTTCCAATCTCCGCCACTGCTCTGCAGGGCAAGAAAGGTATAAAGCGCGCCAGCCCAGAATCCCATCACCATCATTAAAACTACCCAGATCACCGAAGGAAGCCAGGCTTTCTCGCGGAATACAATCCAGCAAGAAAAAAGAGCAAATCCGACGTAGAGATCGACCAGCGAAACAATTCCCCACGGCATAGCCAGTAATTTGGCCCCTTCGGCAGAGAAATTGCCTGCGGTAAAACCATAGATCAGGATACCAGTCATCGCCAGCAAACCGGCCAGGGCGATCAATTTTGCGATTTTCATGTTCCTTTTCCTTTCGTGGAAAACGACCTATTGACCTGCGGTCTGAACGACGGCGAAACCCACCGCGCCAGGACCGATATGCGCGCCAATAACAGGGGTGATATCTTCGGTGAGGATTGGCCCTGGCGGGAGCAGATGCGCAGCCATAGCGCGTAGTTCGCCCAGAATATCGCTGGACGCATGGGTATGGACAATGGCGACCCGTTCCAGAGGGCGGGCGGCGGCCAGCATCTCTACCACGCGTTTTAGTGCCCGCTCACGAGTGCGAACGCGCTCCGACCCTGGCTTTCCATTTTGCATGGTGAGGATGGGTTTGATCTGAAGCAAAGCGGCTATCCCGGCCACGTATTTGTTCATCCGTCCGCTGCGTTTCAGGAACTCCAATGTGTTTAGGGCCGCAAATACGCGGGTACGCCGGGCCTGGTCCGTTAGCACATCGATGATTTCCTTTACAGAATGGATCTCCGCGGCCATTTTGGCCGCGGTTTCGACCAGGAATCCCGTCCCAAGACTCAACTGGCTCGAATCCAGCACGGTAACATGAGTGGACGTTGTTTCTTGCGCAGCGACACGAGCGACATTTACGACCCCACTCAACGCGGTTGAAATGTGGATCGACAGTACTTCGCTGGCGCCCTCGTCCGCCAGGGTATTATAAGCGGCAACGAAGCGTTCCATGGAAGGAACCGCGGTAGTTGCAGGCGAAGGGAAGAACGGCATGCCTGTGTAAAATTCTTCGCGTGAGATGTCGATTCCATCGAGATAACCTTGATTGCCAACGTTGATGTAAAGCGGGATCACCTGGATCCTAAAACGGGCAATCATCTCGGCTGGCAGATCACAGGTACTGTCGGTGACAATGCGAATACTCATAATGGCCCTCTTATTTGATGATCAAAATCACACCCAGTACAATTTCGATTCCCAGGCTGATCCAATGCGACTGGGCGTACGATTTATCGAATACGATTGAAAATGCTCGTGCGGCGGCAATTGCCAAATAACCGATCCCCAACATTGTGTAAGCAGTCGTGTCCAGAAACAAAGGTGCAAGCCCCAGGCCGATGAACAACCCGCCAAATGTAGAGCGGATTTCTGATGTGCCGCGTGGCCCTGATATATTCAGTCCGGTGAATCCCATAGACGGCGCCCGGCTTTACCACGGCTAGCAATCCTGTGGCTACTGTTGCCAGAGCGGTAATGATTTTCAATACCATAATGATACTCATTTTTCTCCTGGTGAAGATTAAATTCATTCTTCATGCTGTGTTAGCTCAGGAAGAAGATATTTGCGATAATTTATCCCGGCAAGAAAAACAAATAAATCTGACCTCCAATCCGTTTTTGTCGCAATGCATCCAATACTTCTCGTGACCAAGTCATTTTCTCTGCTTCCGCCATTGTGTTCAAAGTTAGCTCATAAGGGTCGATCATTTGATCAGGATCCAATAATCTGTATTTTGCCGAAAGAATGTAGATCGCATCTGGTTTTAAAAGACGGGCGTATAGCAGACTGGATTTAAATAAAGTGCTTGTGTATAAGTCCTTGGCTTTCGCACGATCGTTAAGTTTGCTTCTGACACATGCGATAAGTACGAAACTTTTCACGTTTGCTTCACGAAGGGAA
>CAZHTS010000156.1:3224-4538 GCA_964535315.1 uncultured Anaerolineaceae bacterium | reverse complement strand
GCAGCCACCGCCGTCTCACCCAGTTGGCCGATCATCAACACGTCCACCATGTTGAGCCCGGACGAGATCAAAGACTGGATCATAATCGGCACGGCAATCGAAAACAAAGTAGCATAATAGGCGCGATCAAGTTTCATAACAGGGTACTCCAAACACCCAGGCGATTATACCGTACTCCACCCCAACCGCCCGCCGGGGCAGGCGGTTGGGGTGACTTTGCCATCTTCAAGAAGACGGCGCCAGGCCGTCCACCACCGGCCGCCTCTCGGGTACGGCGACATCGTAATCCGGCAGGTCACGTTCAATCTCCCGCACCGGGCGCAGCAGATAGCCGCCCAGGCCAATCCCGGCGCCCAACAGCCCGGTACAGACGAACATCAACCCAATCCCGGCCCCCGGCCCACTGCCCACCAGCCCGGAAAACAACGCACTCCATGCTCCACCGGCGCTCATTGCCGGGTTAAAGACGTGGTCGGCCAACAAACCGCCGCCCAGATAGCCTAACGGCATCACCGTCTGCTGGAGCATATCTTTGCTGGCGAACACCCGCCCCTGCACATCCGGCGGCACCTTCGATTGCCAGATCGCCGCGCTGCTGCTGACGATAAAGGGGATGAAGACCGTAGCGCCCAGGGCTGCCACAACCCATGCCGGCAGGCTGCGCCCCGCGGCAAACACCAGGTCGCCGCATAGAAAAGAAAGCGCCGTACACAACAGAAAACCATGCACCTTACGGCGCGGGCCGCCGCTAACGCCCACCAGCACCCCGCCAATCACTTCCCCAATCCCCATCACCGACTGCACCACCCCCAACGCCATTTTATCGCCGCCGCTGCGCGCCAGGATATACGCCGGCAGAATCGAAAAGTAGGTCAGAGAGGCAAACAGGTTGATACCGGAGAAGATGAAAACCATCCCCAACAGCCCAGGACGTTGGCGGATGAAACGCAGCCCCAGGCTCATCTCGGCCCATAACTGCCCGCCCGCCGCCCGCCCGACCGCACTGCCGACCGGCCGCGGCACCCGCACGAACAACAGCGTGCCCATCGATACCAGGAAGGTAAGCACATCGATCGTCATCACCCCCTCGATCTGCACCACACTCAAGACCGCACCGGCCAACGCCGGAGAAAGCAGCCGGGCGGCGGACAACGCCAACGAGACCAGCCCATTGGCGCGAGCATACTGTTCCTTGGGCACCAACAGCGTCACACTGGCGCTGTAAGCCGGGCCCTGAAAAGCCTCACAGGCTCCGCTCACCGCCTGCGCCAGATAGACGTGCCAGAGCTGCAAATGGCCGCCCAGGCACAACCC
>CAZHTS010000156.1:0-3124 GCA_964535315.1 uncultured Anaerolineaceae bacterium | reverse complement strand
CGGGCAACCTTGACCGCTTTGCTGGCATCCGCAGCATATCCATCGGCGCCAATCTGCTGGGCAAAGGCGTCGGTCACCGGCGCCCCCCCAACCATGATCTTGACGCGTTCGCGCACGCCGGCCTCTTTAAGCGCCTCGATCGTGGTCTTCATCCCCGGCATAGTGGTGGTCAGTAACGCCGACATCGCCACGATATTGACCTCGCCGCCCTTGACCGCCTCGACGAATTTTTCCGGCGGGACGTCGGCCCCCAGGTCGATCACCTTGAAACCGGCTCCCTCCAGCATCATACACACCAGGTTCTTGCCGATATCGTGCAGATCACCCTTGACCGTCCCGGCTGCCACGGTGCCCAACAGGCTGGCGCCGGCATCCACCAGATAGGGCTTGAGCAGCGCCAGGCCATCCTGCATGGCACGCGCCGAAACCAACATCTCGGGGACAAAATACTCGCCCTCTTCAAACAGTTGGCCCACCTGCGCCATCGCCGCCACCATGCCCTCATTCAGCACAGTCTGTGCATCCAATCGGGCATCAATTGCCGCCTGCACTCTGTCCTTGACCAGGCCGCGGTCACCGTCCAGAATCGCATTGTAGATATCTTTTATCAGATCCATAGGCTCTCCTTCCGGGGTTTCAAGCTGCGCCGAACCTGCGTCCAGTATACAACAATTCTTACCAGTTCGCCACTGCATCAAATACCGGCTTCAGGGCGGGGTACAACGCCCCATACTGGCGATAGGCCTGCTCGTAAAACGCCACCGCCTCGGGATTGGGACTGGTCTTGCTCACCACCTGAATGGTGGCTGCGCAGGCCTGAGCCGGTGTGGCCCAAAGTCCCGCCCCCACCCCCGCCAGCAGGGCCGCGCCAAACGCTGCGCCTTCGGTGGTATTGACCGTCACCAGTTCGGCATTCATTACATCCGCCAGGATCTGACGCCACAACGCGCTCTTGGCGCCGCCGCCCGAAACGCGCACCTGCTCGATGCGCCCCAGCCCGGCGCTGCGCACCAGTTCCATGCTGTCTCGCAGCCCAAAGGCCACCCCTTCCAGCACGGCGCGGGTCATGTGCGCCTGCGTATGGCGTACGGTCAAACCAATAAAACCACCCCGCGCCAGCGGGTCGGGATGCGGCGTGCGCTCGCCGGTCAGATAGGGCAGGAAGAGCAGCCCTTCGGCCCCGGCGGGCACCCCGGCGGCGGGGGCCAGCAGATCGTCAAACGAGACACCCGGCGCCAGCGTGTCGCGATACCAGCGCAGCGAGCCGGCCGCCGAAAGCATCACCCCCATCAAATGCCAGGTATTGGGCAATGCATGACAGAAGGCGTGCAAACGGCCCTCTTTCTCCACAAAGGGCGCATCGGTCGAAGCGAACACCACCCCCGACGTACCCAGGGTCAGGGCTACGATCCCGGATTGGATCACCCCCACCCCCATCGCCTGCGCCGCCTGGTCGCCGCCGCCGCCCACCACCGGCGTTCCGGCTTTCAACCCGGTGAGCGCCGCAGCCTCCGCACCGATCACCCCGGTTACCTCGCTGCCCTCGTACGTCTTGGGCAGCCATTCGGCCGGAATCTCCAGCGCAGCCAGCACCTCGGGCGACCAATCGCGCTGCTTGAGGTCAAACAGAATCATGCCCGACCCATCCGCCTTATCCACCGCATAGTCGCCGGTCAGGCGGTAACGCACGTAGTCCTTCGGCAGCAGAATGTGCGCCGTGCGGGCGTACACCTCGGGCTCGTTCTCGCGCACCCACAAAATCTTCGGGGCGGTAAAACCGGTCAGAGCGCGATTGCCGGTCAGATCGATCAAACGCTGCGCCCCCACCCGTTGGGTGATCTCCTCACACTGCGCCCCGGTGCGCTGGTCGTTCCACAAAATCGCCGGGCGCAGCACCTCGCCGCTCTCGTCCAACAGCACCAGCCCGTGCATCTGCCCGGTCAGCCCGACCGCACACACGTCCTCGCCGCTGGCGCCGGCCTGCTGGAGCGCCTCACGCACGCTGCGCACCGCTCCATTCCACCAGTCGTGCGGGTTTTGCTCCGACCACAACGGCCGCGGGGTAGACAGGTCGTGCAGGGTAGTCACATCACCGACCACTGCCCCGCTCTCATCCACCAACAGGGCTTTCACACCGGTTGTAGAAACATCGATCCCCAAAAGGAGTTTTTTGCCCATTTTATCGTTCTCCTCATCTTGTCTGGTTAGCAAAAGGTGTAGCCCACTCTTTGTATAAGAATGTGCTACACCTTTTGAAGGGTTGAGATCCGCCGTTTTAGCGGATGCCCAACAGCAAATCAACGGTCAATTGATCGAGCCGTTCGTATTTGAGACCGCGGCTGGCGATCTTCTGACGATCAAACTCGTACGCCTTGAGCGCCTGAGCCTTCTCGCTGCTGTAAGCGCCGGCAAAGGCTGCCATTTCGGAGTCTTCGGCGTTGATCTCGGCCAACAAGGACTGGATCTCGGCGTCCGCCTTGAACTGTTCCGCCTTCTCCTTTAGCACCAGGTAGGTGTGCATACAGCCGCGGGCAAAGTCCTTGACGCCTTCGTAATCCTCGGTGCGATAGGCGTGGGCATCGAAGTGCCGGCTGCCGGCATACCCCACATCTTCCAGGAATTTCACCAGGAAGAACGATTGCTTGATGCTGTGCATCCCAAAGCGCCAGTCCTGGTCGAAACGCACCGAATTCTGATCGTTCAGATCGATGTGGAAGAGTTTGCCGGCGTCCCAGGCCTGGGCCACGGCGTGCATGAAGTTCAACCCGGCCATGTGCTCGTGGGCCATTTCGGGGTTGACGCCGACCATCTCAGGATGATCGAGGGTGGCGATAAAGCCCAGCATGGCGCCGGTGGTGGGCAGATAGATGTCGCCGCGCGGCTCGTTGGGTTTGGCTTCCAGGGCGAACTTGAACCCGTATTTCTGATCGTTGGAGTATTCGCACAAGAAATTCAGCGCCTCGCGGAAACGCTTGAGCCCGCTGGTCGGATCCTTGGTGGCATCGGTCTCGACGCCTTCGCGCCCGCCCCAGAAAACGTACACGCCGGCGCCAAACTCTGCGCCCAAATCCATGGCGCGCATGGTCTTCTGCAGGGCGTAGGCCCGCACCTTGGGATCGTTCGA
>CAZHTS010000155.1:0-4541 GCA_964535315.1 uncultured Anaerolineaceae bacterium | reverse complement strand
CGGCCACAGCCGGGGCCACCCCGGCCACAGTTGGGCTCACAACAGCATTCTCCACGTCACGGCGCACCACGCGCCCGCCCGGCCCGCTGCCGCGCACCTGGCGCAGATCCAGCCCCTTCTCCTGCGCAATGCGTTTCGCCAGCGGCGAGGCGCGTACTGTCCCCGCCGCCTCCTGCGCCGTGCCCATCACCGCCTGCACCGGCGCAGCCGCTTTCGTCTCGACCGCGGGCGCCGCCGGCGCCGGGGCGTTACCCTCCAGGGCAGCCACATCCACCTGTTCACCCGGCGCGGCGATGATCGCAATCGGTTGCCCGACCGGGACGCTCGTACCCTTCTCTACCAGGTGGCGATACACCACCCCGCTCACGCTTGCCTCGACCTCCACCGTGGCTTTATCGGTCTCGATCTCGGCCAGCACCTCACCTTTTTGAATCGCCTCGCCCTCGGTCTTCACCCAACGCACCAGCATGCCTTCGGCCATATCGAAACCCAGTTTGGGCATGCGAATTGTCTCAGCCATCACAGCACCTCCTTCACCGCCGCCACCACGTCCTCCAGTTTGGGCAGCGCCAGTTGTTCCAGCGCCCGGTTATAGGGCAGCGGCACCTCGGTCTGCGCCACGCGCTTGATCGGCGCATCCACATAATCAAACGCTTCTTCGTAGATGCGGGCGGCCACCTCGGCGCCCACCCCGTACGAGCGCCAGCCTTCTTCCACCACCACCGCCCGGTTGGTCTTCTTGAACGACTCCAACACCGGCTGCATATCCAGCGGGCGCAAGGTGCGCAGGTCGACGACCTCGGCCTCGATGCCCTCTCGGGCAAGCTGGTCGGCGGCCTTGAGCGACACCTCTAACATCTTGCTATAAGTCACAATCGTCACGTCCCGCCCCGGACGCTGCACCTTTGATTTTCCAATCGGTACGACGTAATCACCCTCCGGCACCTCGCCGCGCGTCTGGTACAGGGTGGCATGCTCGATAAAGAAAATGGGATCCTGGCTGCGAATGGCCGCCTTGAGCAACCCCTTGGCGTCAGCCGGCGTCCCCGGCGCCACCACCTTCAACCCCGGGAAATGCGCAAAAAGCGCATCCGGCGTCTGCGAGTGCGTTGCCCCCAACTGGCGCCCGCCGCCGCCCACCGTGCGGATCACCATCGGCAGGGTCATCTGCCCGCCGAACATATAATGCAGCTTGGCCGCCTCATTGACGATGTGATCCATCGCCGCAAAGGCAAAGTTGATCGTCATGATTTCTGCCACCGGGCGCAGACCGGTCAGCGCCGCCCCAATCGCCGCGCCAACGATGGCCGACTCGGCAATGGGGGTATCGCGCACCCGCTCGGGGCCAAAATGGTCATAAAAACCTTTGGTGACGGCATACGTACCGCCCCACACCCCTACTTCTTCTCCCAGGATAAACACATTCGCATCCCGGTCCATCTCTTCCCACAACGCCTGGGAAATGGCTTCGCGCATCGTGATACGGGCCATGTCTCCCTCCTTATTCCTCTACGTATACGTCTTTGTATAACTCTTCGACCGCCGGTTCCGGGCTGTTTTCGGCAAACTCAACCGCATCCTGCACCATCTGCTCGGCGCGCTGCGCCTGTTCTTCCAGTTCTGCCTCACTGGCAATCCCCTGCGCCAGCAAATAGCGGTGATAAATCCCAATCGGGTCGTTCTCCTGCCAGCGGTGCACCTCCTCCGACTTACGGTAGCGTTCCGGGTCGCCCATCGAGTGCCCACGGAAACGGTAGGTCATGATCTCGAGGAACTGCGGTCCGCTGCCTGCCCGGATCTCGGCCAGCACCTGCGCCGTCTTTTCACGTACGGCCATCACATCCATCCCATCCACCTGGGCGTTCGGCATGCCATATCCGTCCGCCTTGCGCCGCATCTCCGAGACGGCCGAAGCGCGATCGATGGCCGTACCCATACCGTACTGGTTGTTTTCGCACACCCACAGCACCGGCAGCTTCCAAACTTTGGATAAGTTCAGCGCCTCGTGGAAAAAACCGATATTTGAAGCGCCATCCCCAAACATACAGATCGTCACGCCATCGGTCTTACGATAAGCGTCGCCCAATGCCAGGCCGGCCGCCAGCGGCAGGTGCGCCCCCACAATGGCATGCCCGCCCCAGAAATTCTTACTGACATCCGCCATGTGCATCGAGCCGCCTTTGCCCTTCGAGCAGCCGGTCGCTTTCCCCAGCAGTTCGGCCATCACCTCCCGCGCCGGGATGCCGCAATTAATCGCCACCCCGTGATCGCGATAAGCGGTAATGACGCGGTCTTCCGGCCGGCGCGCCGCAACCAACCCCGTACTGACCGCTTCCTGGCCGATGTACAAATGCAAGAACCCACCAATCTTGCCCTGTTGATATAACTCGGCGGCCCGTTCCTCCAGGCGGCGGATGACCACCATCTCTTGATACAGTTTTAAATGATCTTGCTTATCCATAAGGGGTCCTCCCTTGCTATTGATGCAACCCCTGCACTCATTGGCCGGGGCTGTCTAAATTTATGATAATCTACATCGAATTATATCAGATTGTAAAAGCAATTTCACGGGTTTGTACACACTATCACAACTCCAGTTTCCCCCGAAACAATTCTGGCCCCTCTGAAAAGAGGGGCGTTGGCGGGGTCTGGCTGTCATGACGCCCAGGCATAGATGCAGGGCTGACGGCTCTGGGACAGCGCCGCGGATCTACGTTCTAATCCTGCGGGAAGCGGGTAAAGGCCTCCCGGCCATCCACCCCCAACCGCCGCAGACGGGCCATGCGCATGAAATACCACACGACCCCTAACACCAATACCGCCGCCAGAGCAATGACACTCAACCACAACACAGTGAGATCCGCAGCATACAAGAAGGAGCCCACAATCAGCCACAAGAGATAGGCCAGGGTAACCACGCCAACCAGGCTGATGACCGGGAAGCCCAACACCCGGGCGCGCACAAATGGTTTGCTGCTCTCGAACTGCTGGCGCCGCACAAATGGGAACAGGGTGATCGCCAGCACGGGCAGTAACTGGCAGACCGCCACGAAGAGCACAAAGTCGAGTTGTATCGCCAGGTTACCCTGCTGTGCAGCCTGCGTTACCCCCAATTGAGCAACCACTGCGATCAAAAACATCGCCACCAGGGGGAATCGCCGCCGCGGGTGGATATAACCCACAATCGGCGGCATAAGGCCATCCTCGGCCCAGGCCAGTACTACCCGGCTGCAATAGAAGAAATACGTCTGCGCCAGGTTGAACAGCATCAACATCCACGCCCCGCTCACGATGACCAGCAATGGCCCACTGGGGCGCAACACCGCCGCATAAAAGATGATCCACGGCATGGCAGTCTGCGACCCATGTTGATAGAGGTAACTTTGCGCCGCAAGCCAATCGGCCGGGATCAGGCGCTGCGCCAGCAGCACCCCCAACATAAAGATCGCCCAGCTGCCCCCCAACGCCAACCAGCTGCCCCGCAGCAGGTTTTTCTCCGGCTCCTTGACCTCACCGGCAAAAAGGGTCGGGACGAAAGCGCCGTAAAAAATCCAGAAACCTAACAACAACCCGGCCAGTGTGGTTGCGCCCATATCGCGGCTATAAAACATGCCGGCATCTTCCGCCAGGCCAACCTGCGCCCCATAACTGCCCGCTCCCATAAAGCGATCCCAGGCCGGTTCAAAACTTTCGAGCGGGAAAAGCAGTTGAGCGTAAATAATCACCCAGGCCAGAACACCCACCACCAGGCCAATCTGCAAAAAGCGCACCAGTGTCTTCGTCGACAGCAGCATGGAGATGTAAATCATCACGGTCAGCATGGTTCCAAACAAAATGATGCCGTAGGTAGAAGACGCCGTCTGCGCCAGACTGACCAACTGTTTGCTGTCAAAAATGATCCCCAACGAGCGCAGCAGCATCGGCATGGTGGTGCGGGGGATGCCAGCAATTAACGTGCCGGCCGCCCAGGCGCTCAGAATTACCATTGTCCAGCTGGTTGCAAACCCCAACGGGGCGCTGAGGGTGCGCGTCGCAACCACATAATCCGCCCCCGAACGCGGCGCCGCCGAGCCAATCACCGCATAGGTGTAGGCGTGAAACATGCACAACACCACCGCCAGCGTCAGGATAACCGGCAGATTGCTGCCCGGCCAGGCCCCGGCCACCGTCGACAACGGCAGCACCCCTGCATAAGCCAGGTTGACGCAATGCAGCCCAAAAAGGAAAACACCGCCCAGGCCAATCGTTCGCACCATTAAACCATTGGTCTGCGTTGCAGTTCGCACCCCAGTTTGCGTCTCCGTAGAAGGAACCGTACCCTCAGCCATCCTGCCTCCTTTTTGCCCAAACGCCATAATCTTATTCTACCAGAGTTTGCCCCAGGCACAACGCACCCGGCCTTTACAATAGTGTCAGCTTATCTTCGCCTGCCTGCAACGGGCAACCGGGTAGCAGGAGGAGCGTGCGGGGCTTTTTTATGATTTACGACTCTCTTAATTACCAAAGAGAACTACGTAATGAGGCACAAGTCCGTAGTTCTT
>CAZHTS010000154.1:0-4552 GCA_964535315.1 uncultured Anaerolineaceae bacterium | reverse complement strand
GCGCGGCGTTGTAAGGCGCCTGTAGGGTGGTCTAACAAAAACGTTTGGGCAACGGCGCGGGGCGCTTCGTATAATGAAACAGGATTTGCCAGGGGGCCGCGCCGGGCGGTGTGCACGCCGGCCGGTTGGCGCTCAACCCACGGAGGACCTGCATGAACCGCAACCCACTCACCCGCTCATCCCACAGCCGCTGGCTGCCCGTGCTGGCGTTTTGCCTGGCGGCCGTGCTGCTGTTTGTCCCGCTGGCGCCCTCGCTGGCTGCCCCGCCGGCCCAGGAAGGCGAGCCGGCGACCGATACCCCGACGGATACCCCGCTGCCGGCGGCAGACACGCCCACCCCGGAAGCGCCCACACCCACCGTGGATACCCCCACGCCTGAGCCGCCTACCGCCACGCGCGCCGCCGATACACCGGCCCCGTCCGCCAGCGACACCCCCGTCCCGGTGGAACCGACCCTCACCCCGCCCGCCACCGAAACGCCGCAGGCGACCCCCACCTTCACTCCCAGCGCCACACCCTCGCCCACCACCGCCGTCTCGGACGAAGAAGCCATCCGCCTGGCCCTGGATAGCGCCGTCCACGGCAAACAGCAGGAAGTGCTGGCGCTGATGGTCAACACGGTCCGCATCGATCACCTGACCTTTGCCGGCGACCGCAGCCAGGCGCTGGTCTGGCTGGCGCTGGTGGACGCCCAGAGCGGCGAAACGCTGGCGACCGAGCCCGGTCTGGCGATTGCCAATCGCAGCGCCCAACAACCCGCCACCTGGGATGTGACCCTCCAGTCTGACGCCGGCTGGGTCGAAGCGCTGCAACAGGTGCCCGACGATCTGCTGCCGGCCGAAGACAAACAGCTCTTCATGCCGCCCGCCGAAGAGGTCATGGCGCAGGCCAGCCAGGTCTTGCGCGGTTATCGCCTGCCGTGGGCTGCCGGACTGGCCAAACGCGTCAGCGGCAGCATCGGGCATGTGCTCACCTACCAGTCCTGCCCCAGCACCTGCCGTTACGCCTACGACTTTGCCGACGGCACCATGTTCCCGCTGCTGGCGGCCCGCGGTGGGCGGGTCAAATACGCCGTATGGAAATACGCCAACGGCAACGAAGAAAACGCCAACTACCTGGTGCTGGAAGACACCAGCACCAACCCGACCACCTACCAGGTGTACTACCACCTGGCGCAAAATTCCATCCCCGAACGGCTGCGCGTGGTCGGGGCGGTGGTGCGCCAGGGCGAATTCATCGGCAACGTCGACGACACCGGTTACAGCACCGGACATCACCTGCACTTTCACGTGCACACCAACGCCGCCACCTATTGGGGTTCTTCGGTCGACATCCGCTTTGACGACGTGAGCATTAACGACGGCACACCGCGCACCTGCGCCGAGGCTGCCGCCTACCCGCAGTACGGCACGCAGTGCAGCCCGGGCAACCTGCTCGTCTCGGGCAACACCGGCCAGCAGGCCGTCGTGCCGCCGCCGGTGACGTTGATCGCCCCCAACGGAAATGTGACCGCGGCGCAGCCGGCCTACCAGTGGTACGCCCTGAGCGGGGCGACCCAGTACGAATTACAGGTAACCCCGCCCGGAGCGAGCAGCTATACCGTGCGCCAGACGCTGGCTGCCTCGGCGGTGTGTTCGGGCAGCACCTGTTCCTACAAGCCGGCGGTCAGCCTCAAGGACGGCAGCTACGAATGGCGGGTGCGCGCCGCCAACAGCTACGGCTGGGGCGAAGCCAGCCCGGCGCTGGCCTTCCGCGTGGTGCTGCTGCCGCCCGCCCCCACCCTGCAGGCGCCCACCGGCACCATCACCACCCACAGTCCCACCTATCGCTGGCAGGCAGTGAGCGGCGCCACGCAGTATTACCTGATGGTCTATTCGGACACCCAGTCCAAATACGTCATCTATCGCACCCTGTCCGCCAGTGCGGTGTGTTCGGGGTCCGCCTGCGGCTACGTCTCGACCGTCTCGCTCACCCACGGTTCGTATCGCTTCAAGGTGCAGGCCTACAACCCGGCCGGCTGGGGCGCCTTCAGCGCCTGGACGGCCTTCAAGGCCGAACTGCTGCCGCCCGCCCCCACGCTGGTCGCGCCACAGGGCGAGATCAACACCAACCTGCCGACCTACCGCTGGAAGCCGGTGAACGGGGCGAGCAAGTACACTCTCAGCGTGCTGCCCGCCGCTTCTACCAAAACTGTTTTGCGCCTGGAACTATCCGCCAGCAAGGTGTGTGGCGCCGGCGAGTGCAGTTACACGCCCACCACCAAACTCAAAGAGGGCGCCTATCGTTTCCAGGTCAAGGCCGCCAACAACTACGGTTACGGCGCCTACACCGAAATGAGCTTTAAAGTCGTGCTGCTGCCGCCGGTGCCGGCCCTCATCGCCCCCGGCGGGACGATCACCACCACCGACCCGGCCTATACCTGGAGCGCTGTGCCGCTCGCCACGCAGTACTACCTGATGGTCTATTCACTCAGCGAGGGCAAATACATCATCTACCGCACCCTCAACGCCGGCAACGTGTGCACCGGCAGCACCTGCTCGTACGTCTCCACCATCTCGGTGGTGCGCGGTCGCGCCTATCGCTTCAAGGTGCGCGCCGGCAACGCCTACGGTTGGAGCGCCTATACGCCGATGATGGACTTTCGCGTGCAGTAAGCGCCTCAGTTTCGTGATAAAATGCTCTTATCTATCCGAAACTGAGGTGTATCTATGCCTGAACCCGTCCTTGTTGCTGTTGCCTGGCCTTACGCCAATGCAGAAATCCACGTCGGTAACCTGACAGGCTCGTACCTGCCCGCCGACATTTTTGCCCGCTACCAGCGGCTGCGCGGCCGGCAAGTGTTGATGGTTTCTGGCTCCGATTCGCACGGCACCCCCATCACCGTGCGCGCCGATGCGGAGAAAACCACCGCACGCCAGGTGTACGAGCGTTACCACGCCGGTTTCCTCGACCTGTACCAGCAGTTGGGCCTGACCTACGACCTGTTCACCAGCACGCACACCGAGAACCATTTCAACATCTCGCAAAAAGTGTTTCTGGCGCTCAAAGAGAACGGCTATCTCTACCCGGCGCGCGAGATGCAGTGGTACGCCCCCAGCCAGAAACGTTTCCTGCCCGATCGTTACGTCGAGGGCACCTGCTACATCTGCGGCTACACCAACGCCCGCAGCGACCAGTGCGATAAGTGCGGCAGTCTGCTCGACCCGGCGCAGTTGATCTCGCCGCGCTCCAAGATCGACGGCTCGACCCCCGAACTGCGCGAGACCGAACATTACTATCTCGACCTGGGTAAGTTACAGCCGCAGGTGGTCGATTTTCTGCGCCAGCGCGAGAGTTACTGGCGGCCCAACGTGCTGCGCCAGTCGCTCGGCCAGATCCTGGCCGATGGGCTGCGCGGCCGGCCCATCACCCGCGACCTGGACTGGGGTATCCCCGTCCCGCTGGAAGGCTGGGACGGCAAGTGCCTGTACGTGTGGTTTGAGGCGGTCATCGGCTACCTGTCGGCGACCTTTGAGTGGAGCCAGATTACCGGGCAGCCGGAAGCCTGGCGCGATTGGTGGCACGACCCGCAGTCGCGCGTCTATCACTTCATCGGTAAGGACAACATCCCCTTCCACGCCGTCATCTGGCCGGCGCAACTGATCGGCTGCGGCACCGCCTTTGACGATCTGGTGGGCAGCAGCCCGGCCGCCCCGCTGGTACTGCCGCACGACGTGCCCGCCAACGAATTCATGAACCTGGAAGGCGAGAAAATCTCCGGCAGCCGCAACTGGGCCGTATGGGGGCGCGACTTCCTCAGCCGCTACGACCCCGACCCGCTGCGCTATTACCTGACGGTGAACATGCCCGAGAGCAAGGATACCGATTGGGCCTGGGAAGACTTCTTCAAGCGCAACAACGACGAACTGGTCGCCACCTGGGGCAACCTGGCCAACCGCATGCTCTCGTTTGCCTACAAGAACTGGGAAGGGCACGTGCCCGACCCCGGCGAACTGGAAGCGCGCGACCGGGAACTGCTGGCGCAGGTGGAGAATGGCTTCCAGAGCGTGGCAGACGAGATGGAAGCGGTGCGTCTGCGCGCCGCCCTGGGCGAGGCCATGCGCCTGGCGACCGAGGTGAACAAATACCTGGATCAGACCGCCCCCTGGCAGGCGATCAAGACCGACCGCGCCGCCGCTGCCCGCTCGGTGTACACTGCGCTGCGCGCCGTCGACTCGATCAAAATCCTGCTGGCGCCCTTCCTGCCGTTCACCAGCGAGAAACTGCACACCTACCTGGGCTACACCACGCCCCTGTTCGGCGAACAAAACGTCGAAACCCGCCAGGACGCCCTGGGCGAGCACACCGTGCTGCGTTACAACGGCGAAAAGGCCACCGGGCGCTGGGAGCCCAGCCAGCTTGCCCCCGGCCAGGCGTTACAACAGCCGCAGCCGCTCTTCCGCAAGCTGGAAGCCAAGATCATCGCCGAGGAACGCGCCCGCCTGGGCCAGCCGGCGGCCTGAGCCGGGTGATGTTCGAAAAGATGCTGACGGCGGTATAAAACGGAATACGA
>CAZHTS010000153.1:0-4631 GCA_964535315.1 uncultured Anaerolineaceae bacterium | reverse complement strand
ATCCTCGGCGGGCTGGCCTTCCGGCGCATCGGCTCGCCGCTGGTCGAGGTAATGGCGGCTGCCGACGCTGTGGCGGAGGGCGATTTTTCGGTGCGCGTACACGAGAATGGGCCCGGCGAATTTCGCCGCCTGGCCTCCAGTTTTAACCGCATGACCGCCGAGTTGGAACGTTCCGCCCAACAGCGCCGCAACATGACCGCCGACGTGGCCCACGAACTGCGCACACCGCTGCACATCATCCAGGGCAACCTGGAAGGTATCCTGGACGGCGTCTACCAGCCCGAGCGCGAGCACATCGCCGCCACCCTCGAGGAAACGCGTTTGCTGGCGCGGCTGGTCAACGATTTGCAGACCCTCTCGCTGGCCGAGGCGGGGCAACTGCCCCTCCACCCCATTCTGGTCTCAACCGTCGATCTGTTACAGGACGTACAGACCAGTTTTGCGGGCCAGGCGGCGGCCGCCGGGGTAGAACTGCGCCTGGTTTGCGCCGCTCAGGACGGCGATTTGCCGGTTCGCGCCGACCCGGATCGCCTGGATCAGGTGCTCAGCAACCTGGTGTCTAATGCCCTGCGCCATACCCCGGCGGGCGGCTGCATCACCCTGCGGGCGCAGCCGCGGGCGCCGGACGGGGTGCGCCTGACGGTGCAGGACACCGGCAGCGGCATCGCTGCTCAAGATTTGCCCTACGTCTTCGACCGTTTCTGGAAGAGCGACCGCTCGCGCACCCGCCAGGCAGGAACGGGCAGTGGGTTAGGGCTGGCCATCGCCCGCCAGCTGGTGCAGGCGCACGGCGGACAGATCCGGGTAGAAAGTCTGCCCGGCGAGGGCGCCACGTTTATCGTGGAGCTGCCGGGCAGCACAAAAGTTGCATGAAAGGTTGTGGCGCGGTCTAGGCGCGCTGCAGGTTGATCAACTGGCGGCGGATGTACACCTTGCCGGTCTTGGCGAGCACCTGCGGAACAAACTGCTCGGGTACATCTACCAGCGAGTGTTTGTCTTCGATGTGGATCTTGCCGATCACACTGCCGGGAATCTCGGCGTGGTGGGCGATGGCGCCGACGATGTCGTTGGGGCGCAGCCCGTGTTGGCGACCCATGTTGAGGCTCAGGCGGATCATACCGGGCTCGTGCGAGGCGTTCGGGCGGCCACCCTGCGGGCGTTCTCCCGAACGGGTGGGACGGCCTTCGCGCACCGGGCGGACCGGCTGGATTTCGACCACTTCGCTGACCGCCTCGATCGGGCGCTGTTTCTCCTGCGAGCGGGCCAGTTTCAGGGCGGCGGTGGCCACTTCCAACGAATCGTAGCCTTCGGCCACCATCTTTTCCACCAGCTCGCGCTCGCGGCGGCAGCGGCCGCGCTGCAGCCACATCAGCACCTGCTTCATCAGCCGTTCTTCACGGCGGTTGCGGATGTCTTCTTCGCTGGGCATCTCGGCGCGGGCGATCTTCTGGCGGGTGAAGGCCTCGATCTGGCGCAGATGGCGCTTGTCGAGCGGCGAGAGCAGCGAAATGGCAATCCCGGTTTTGCCGGCGCGCCCGGTGCGTCCGATGCGATGGACGTAGATTTCAGGATCGTCGGGCAGGTCGTAGTTGAAGACGTGCGAGATGTCGTCGATGTCCAGCCCGCGCGCCGCCACGTCGGTGGCCACCAGCACGGTGATCTTGTTCTGGCGGAAGCGGTTGAGCGTCTGTTCGCGCACGTCCTGGCTCAGGTCGCCGTTGAGCGCCTCGGCCGGGAAGCCGCGCACGGTCAGTTCGTTGGCCAGTTCGCCCGTCTCGGAGCGGGTGCGCACGAAGATCAGGGCGCTGGTCACTTCTTCCATCTCAAACAGACGGGTGAGAGCGGCGGTTTTGTCGGTCTTGTTGACCAGGTAATAGCGCTGCTCGATCGTTTCGACGGTGACGTGCTCGCTGCGAATGAGCACCGACTGCGGGTCACGCAGATAGCGTTCTGCCAGGCGGCGGATTTCGGACGGCAGGGTGGCCGAGAACAGCGCCGTCTGGCGGCTGGCCGGCGTCTCGTTCAAGATGGTCTCGATGTCCTCGATGAAGCCCATGCTGAGCATTTCGTCGGCCTCATCCAGCACCACCGTACGCACCTGGCTGATGTTCAGGCTGCCGCGGTTCATCAGATCCATCAGACGGCCGGGGGTGCCGACCACCACGTCCACGCCGCGCTTGAGCTGGCCGATTTGTGGGCCGTAGGCCTGGCCGCCGTAGACCGCCAGCACGCGCACGTCCAGGTATCGGCCGTACTCGTTCATTGCCTGGGCAACCTGCAGAGCCAGTTCACGGGTGGGCGCCAGCACCAGCGCCTGGGGGTGGCCGCAGCCGGCCTCCAGGCTGTGCAAAATGGGCAGGGCAAAGGCGGCCGTCTTACCGGTGCCGGTTTGCGCCTGACCGATAACGTCTTGCCCGGCGATCATCAGCGGGATGATGGCGGATTGAATTGGCATGGGGGTCTGGTAGCCAAGTTCGTCGATCGCCCGCACCAGCAGTGGGTGCAGGTTTAATGCAGAAAATTCGGTAATCATCAAAACTCCTGTAAGTTGAGGGGTGTTTTGATAATTCCGCACTTCTGCCCACTGCCGTATCACCGGGCTGCCCCTCGCGGGGCAGTCGTCCTGGCAACAAAAAGCCCGACCAGCTTACGTCGGGCAATCATTCGGAAGGATCAAAACAATTCCCTGTAATCTTCGAGCCAGCACGGCTCGACGGCCTAGTATACCATAGTTTTTGCTTTTATGCCGTGCCACTTTTGTTGACCAAACGAAAAAAGAGCAGCAGCATGACCGCCAGCACGACGGCAAAAGCCAACAGATCGAGGGGGCCGGTGTAGTAATCGCCGATGGCCAGGCGCGAGATGGTTTTGATCGGCGAGGCGTTGAACAGGTAACTGGAACTGGCGGCCACCAGGGTGAATAACGAATACACGAACTGTGAGCGCTCGCGATCTTTGAACATGGCGGCGATGATGGCCGCCCCCACGGCAATGATGGCGGCGATGAACGTCGCCAGCAGCAGCACCCACCCGGCGTTGTGAATCTCGATGCGGTTCAATCCCAATAGCCCCAGCCACAGGGCGCATTGGATGGCGGCCAGCAGCAGCGAGGCGGTGATCTTGGCGCCCGAGATGCTGTTGAGCGACAGCGGCGCCGAGAGCAGCGTTTCGAGGGTGTTGTTTTCCACCTCCTCGGTCAGCGAGTCGACCACCATGCTGCCGGTGACGAAGGCCGGGAAGAGCATCAACATGGGGATGATGACCGAGTAGATGAACTCGAAGGCGGTCGGCGGCGAGCCCTTGAGATCGGTGTAGCGCACGGGGATGCCGGCGCGGCTGCGCAGCAGGTTCTCGTAGCGTTTGAGCGGGTCCTGCAGCGTCATCAGGATGGCCGACGAGACTGTCTCGTTGGGTGGAATAAACATGCGCATTTCTTGCAGCCCGTTGCGCTCGCTCGGGGCGGTCAGGATGGCGCCGATTTCGCCGGCGCGGTAATCCACCTCGGCCTTGTCTAGCGACGGGTAGGCGGCGGCGGTCACGCCGCGCCCCTTGAGCAGCGCCACCAGTTCGGGGTCGGCCTGGCCGACGATCCCCACCTTGAGGTCGACCTGGGTGTACACCCCGACCGAATCGACGTCGTACAGCGAGAGCAGCCCTACCAGCAGCGCCGAAGAGAACGAGGCGATGAACAACTGGATCAGGATGGCGATCAGGATGGTGCGGTCGCGCGCCACAGACGACAATTCTTTTTTGACGATTGCCCAGAATGCATTCATCAGATCACCCCCGTCAGGAGCAGGTTATAAATGGCATGCAGTATGGCGCACAGCAGCAGCGCCAGGGTGTAACTGAAGCGGGCCTTGCTTTTCAACAGCACCACGCCCGAAGTAAAGACAAAGTGTACCAGCAGCGGAATGAGCAGATAACGGGCGTTGAGCAGCGTGTCTGCCAGCGCCATCTGCGAGACGACACTGATGGAAAAGAGCAGCAGCAGTTTCTCGCCGATGAGGAAGCCCAACGCCGAGAGCGCCGAGAGGGCGAGCAACTGCCGTACGGAATGCACGATGTGCTGTTCGAGCAGCACCAGGATGGCGACCGACTTGGTCAGTTCTTCGATCAGCGCCGCCACCACCAGCGTGCCGACCAGGATCAGACCGGGCGGCAGGTTGGTGGCGATGATCAGGAAGATGACCTGTAACATGTAGACCACCGGGATGAACAACAGGCTGAACAGCATCGTCGACAGGTACGGGCGGGTGTGATCCAGCGCCAGGTACACGGCGTCGGCCAGCTTGCGGGTGATCGAGCGGTAGCCGATGAGGAATTCTTCGTTGAGCAGGCGGGTGCCGGCGTAGACTGCCAGGCCAAAGATGGCCGCCATTGGCAGCGAGGGGAACAGGTATTCGCGCCAGCCAAACGATTCGCCGCGGTACATCTGCACCGCCAGCGTCAGCGGCGACATGTAGGCCAGGTCGCTCACCCCGGTGAACATGGCCGGGAAGACCAGGTAGGCGGTGGTGACGGTGGTGACCAGCATGGCGATGAAGGTCGTGTCTTTAAAGGTGCGGTAGAACATCGGCACCATCAGGTAGATGGCAAAGATGAACAGAATGGTGGGGATGAAGATGAGC
>CAZHTS010000152.1:0-4684 GCA_964535315.1 uncultured Anaerolineaceae bacterium | reverse complement strand
CCCGCCGGGGGAGGCGCTTTTGTCGCCATTTTTGAGGGTTTTGCGGTATAATAAGAACACACGCCCTCGTAGCTCAATTGGACAGAGTGCCTGACTTCGAATCAGTAGGTTCCGAGTTCGAGTCTCGGCGGGGGCGCCTGACCTAAATCGCCCCAACCACTGCTGGGGCGGTTTGTTTGGAGAAGATTGATCATGCGGATCGAAGAAGAATATATGGACGTAATGCAGAACATCGAGGCGGCGGTGGTCATGGTGTATCACCAGCAGCCCCAATTGAGCGACGCGGACGTAGACAGGGCCTATGCGGCGCTGGTGCAGACGTACCGCAACGAGGCGGTCGGCAGAGCAAAGGTTGAGCCGGCGGGAGAAGCGGCGCTCGCCGTGTATCGCAGCGTGGCATCCCTGTGCGAATGGCGTTTGGGGCGGGAGACGGATCTCGGTTCTGACGGGCCGGCGCCTGATCCGCTGACGGTCGACGTGATCTTGCAATGTCTCAAGCGGCTGCGCCGCTCGGTGGAGAAGTGGTCCAGCAATGGGTCGCGCGGGTATCTGGATTATATTAGCCAGTTTGTGTTGGGGTAGGGCCGCACTGATCAACGGGATTGTCGCCCCATCCCCCTGAGCTGTCTCAAAAGGGGCTGCCCCATACACGCCTGGGCGTCATGAGATTAGCCGGGCCTGGGATGTGGGCGCGGATTTGAGAGCTGCCCGGATGAGCACGTGCATCATCCGGGCGTTATGGATATCGGGATAGCCAGACCCCGAAGATAGAGGAAGTTCAGGGCTACCTGACTGTGAGGGTGATTGCGCCGCTATACGTTCCTGCTGCAATCGGGGTTTCTGTGCCGTTCACGGTCATGACGAGCGTCTTTCCGGCCGGGGCCGATACGGCTGCGCTGCCGTCAATCGTCAGGTGGGTCAAGGTCGAATCCCCGCTGACAACCCAGGTCGGGACGCTGGCATTTTCACCGGCTTTTAGAAAATTTCCCATGCTGTCATTGTTGAGCACGGTGTGGATCAACACGCCGTTGTACGAGGAAAGCGCTGTGTTTGTCAGGTTAATGGCTGCACTGGTGCTCTTGACCAGGATGACATCGCCGCTGACGTAATCTACATAGGCCTTTTGTTTTCATCCGTACCACCTTACTTTACCGCGATGACGATGTTTCCGGTGTAGGTTTTGCCGCTTTCAATTGGCGTTGCGACGCCGTCGACCGTCATCACCACCTGTTTGCCGTCCGCAGCCTGAATGGAGCCATTGTCGATGGTCAGACTGGTGAGATAATTGCTGCCTGTTACGCTCCAGGTTGCGCCGTCCGACAACGTCACGGACAATTTGCTGCTCTGGTTGTTATAAGCCCGGTTTTCGACATGACCGAGGTAGTAATACTGTGCAATGGTGAAGCCGGTGTTCTGCTCGCCGTTTTCGTTGATGTGGCGTGTTTCGGTCAGCGAAATTGCGCCTTGCAGGTTTGCGCCCTTGCCAAGGTTGACGTTGAGCGCATCGCCGCTCTGACCGTAATAGCCGGTGCCGTTGTACACGTTGCCGGTGTAGGCGCCGTTTGTCAGGTTGAGGTTAACCGTATTGGAGCGCCCGCCCGCCGCCGAAACGCTGCCGTTCTCGCTGGGCCAGCCGGCCTTTTCGGAGAAGGTTGTGTTGAAGACGGGGCCGCCGTTGCCGTTTTGAGCTCCGACCGTGGCGTCGTCGTTGTCCATCATCTGGAGGATGACGCCCGAATGACTGTTCAGCGAGGCGTTATCGGCGTTGAAGGTCACATCCCCGGCTTTGTAGAGGAAAACCGCATCCTGAGCATTGACCTGGGTGCCGTCCAGCACATGGATCGTGCCGTTGTTGTGCGACATGAAACCAAAGACCGAATCGATGCTGGAGGGCTGATTTTTCCCCGTGTACGTTCCCACCGTTTCACCGTCGGCGTTTTTCAGGGTGATGGAGCCGTTTGAGGATTGGTAGGTGGCCGTGCCGCCGGTCAGGATTGCGCCGTAAGTGGTGCCGGAAATTTTGGCGCCGTAAAAATTCTGGGTGGCGTCTCCAATCAGGTAGGAGCCGTAGCCCGAACCGTACTGGCTGCTATACGAGAAGCTGCCCGATGACATGCCGCCTTTTGCTTGCGGCAGAATCGCCAGCGTCGAATCGAGCACGTTGACGACAAAATTTGAGCCGGCGTCTGTGGAGAGGATTGCCCAGCCGCCCGAGGTGATTTGTGAATCGATCACCGACAGGGTGGAGTTGTTGCCCAGCAGGTTGGTCGACCGCACACCGCCTTGAATGCCCAATACCCAGGGCGGGGAAATCATGAGGGTCTGGATGGCGCTGTTTTGGTATCCGCTGTAGGCCTGGGTAAGCGGGTTCGCCCCCAGCGTGCTGATGGTCGAATCAGTGACGGTGATTTGAGCGTGCTCGTCGACGATGAAGGCATCGTGCATAAAGCCGGTGGTGGAAATCTCAAGCCTGTCCGCATTGATCGTGGCGTAATTGGCGGCGATGATCTGGCTGCCCAGGCCGGTATAGTCTGAGGCGTTTTGGCCGTCGCTGCTATCGGTGGTGCTGATTTTCCCGGTCAGGGCGAGGGTGGTGTCCTTGCCGGTGGCGTACACCGGGGTGAAGCCATAGCCATTCACGCTCAGGTTTAAGTCCAGGCTGGAGAGCGCCTCATCCGAGCGGGCGAGGACGGATTTTTCTGCGACGGTCTTTCCGTCGCGGATGTAATAGCCGACGCTGTACTCATCCGCGCGCTCCGTATAGCTGGTGAGGCTGCTCCCCGAAACGGTTGTTTTGGCTTCGTAGGACGTATGGGTGTTGTTATCGATCACCGTGCTGCCGCCGGTCGTTGTCGCCGCGGCGCTTGGGGCGGGGCTCGTATTGCCGGTTTGGGCCGTGGCGCAGCCGCCCAACAGCAGGCCTGCCAGCGAGAATGTCAGGACGAGCAGTAATGCAATATGAGCCAGGTTTTTATTTCCCATTCTTACCCTTCTTTCTTCGGTTTAGTGTGGTGTTGCCAGGACAGAGGCCAGCGGCAGGGTGTGGATAAAGCGAATCCCTGGCGGCTGTTATGCCGGGCACTTAAATCTTAGTCTTGCAGCCCAAGAATTGACTGAGAAGAGGCTGTGAGGCTGCTGTGAAAATGGGGGGCGGTTGGAAACCGGGTAAAAGGCGGAATGACGGTCTATGGCAACAATTTAGAATACCGACCGGTCATTGGAACGAGTATGAGGTAGAATCGATAAGGATTTCTCTGAACCTTCATGGAAGGGGTATTGGATAGGCTGCGAGCGGAGTTTTTATAAAGAGAGCGGGGGCCTTGCCGGGAAGTCGGCCCTTTTCCATCACAGTGCTCGCTGGAGGTTTTGATGTTTGAAGAGGAGCTGCGAAGCCTTTTAGAAAGCTGGAAAAAAGCCTTTGGGCAATATGATCTCCACCGATCGAAAGCCGAAAAGGAAGCGGTGCGTTGGGAATGGACCGATGGGGAACGATACAACCCGCTGCCATATCATTTCGTGCGTTTTCCGGGCCGGGGGCGGATTTTGAAGGATGCCCCCAATTCGATCGGCAATTATTTTCTGTACGGATTTGACGGGCAGAATAGGGTGTGCTTACAGCGGGAGTACGAATACAAACCCCATCCCCCGGCAGCCCTTCTGCAAAAGATGTTCCGGCGTGAAGATGTGTCGAAGGAATTGCTTCGCGAAAACTTTTACCACTACCTGCCGGATCGGATTGAGATCCTTGGCTTCTCGGCTGCCCCACATCCACCGCTCCCTTTGAGTATCCAGCAAATATTCTTTGAAAAGAGGAAGGTGAAATTCTCCGGCTCGTTCCGGGTAAATGGGTACAGCCCGGCGTATCGTGAAAAAGGGGCAGACCCGGACGGCTTGTATGCGTGGCTGGGTCCCAATGGACGGTTTATTACTGCCGAGGCGTATCGTTATGCCGGGGAACGACTGAAGGCGATTTCGGGGTATTCTCAGGTTCCTGGGATTGGCCCACATTCCTGGCAAGAACAGTTCGGGTACGATGCGGCCGGCGCATTAGTCAGCATCGACCGGGTTTTTGAGAATGGACAAAAACAGGCGGTTTACCGGAAGCGTGAGAAGGGGCAGACATTTCAGGATATCAGAGACGTGGCTACGACGAAGCTGGTAGAGGCAATCACCCAAAGAGTCCGGGCGGCCAATATCCGGGAGAAGGTGTATGGCATCGAATTGTCTTACAATAAGTTCGCCGAACAGTTTCCTCCCTCTATCCTCATCCTGCCGGAAAGCTACCGGTCGAAGATGCTGCAATCGCATGACCCCAGGGATCGACGGTGCATTTTCTCTCCCGTTTTTGAAAAAGAATGGCTCTTTAGCCTGGATGATCCGCAAACGATGGAGCTGTGCGCTCTCCTGGAACAGGAGATTCGCGCCGGCGACAGGTGGGAGGACGCTGCGAGCATTTTACGGGATGTGGCGGCCATCCTGACGCGCCAGGATTGGACGACTGTATTGGATACCAGCTCGGATTTTGTCGTTTTCGCCCTGGATCCCGAACTGGAAGGAGGGGAGCTGGTTGAAGTATTAAGCAGCAGTGTATCCGAGAAGCAAGTTCAGGAGTGGGTGGAGAAAGGCTGGTTGCTGTAGCTGGCGGGCAAAACCAGCGCTGCAAATATGGGTGGCCGATTATTCG
>CAZHTS010000151.1:0-4793 GCA_964535315.1 uncultured Anaerolineaceae bacterium | reverse complement strand
GCTTCTCGCCATTTTTGGGGGCGGATGCGGCCGCGTTTTACCAGCGGTCGAAGTGGATGCGTTCTTCCAGCGAGATGGGCACCTGCCCGGCGCGTTTTGCCGTTTCGGCCGGATAGCCCAGCGCCAGATAACAGGGCGTCTCGTAGCCTTCCGGGCTGTTGACGAAGGCCTTGATCGCCTGGCGTTCGGGCTCAAAGGGGATGCGGGTGACGCCGTAAATGCCCTCGGCGGCGGCGGCAACCAGCATGTTCTCGACACAGGCCCAGATGGAAGCAAAGGCATTCAGATCCGACAGCGTTTTCGGTTTGAGCAGCGGACTGGACTGGTAAAAGAAGGGCAGCAGCAGGCAGGCGCAGTCCATCAGCATACTGTACTGGCGCGGGATGGCTTCGATATACATCTCCCGTTGCGATTCGTCGCTCAGCCCCCAGCGGTTGACGATGCCGATGGCGCCTTTTTTGCCAACGGGTTGAATGACCTGATCCAGCAGGGCCTTGCGCATCTCTCGGTCCTGAAGCAGGACGAAATGCCACTGGCGCATGTGGTTGTTGCTAGGGGCCCGCAGGCCGGCGGCGACGATTTTCTGGATCAGTTCGGGCGGGATGGGCTGCGCGGAAAAGTCGCGAATGGTCTGGCGTCTGGCGATAGCTTCGTAGATGTCCATGTCGATCCTCTGATTGAAAATTTGTTCTATTCTATTATAGATGCTGTGCGATGGGGTGTCAATGACGATAAAGAAGAAACGTTGAGGCTTTGCAAAACCGGACTCTGGTCCTGCCGTGGACAAAAAAGAATTTCTTCGGGATAATAAACAGGCGTGATTTGAGCGTCGTTCCGGCCGGGAATGGGCGCAGCGGAACCAGAAAGGAGCATACATGAGCGAACAGACAGGCTGGAGCGAGGCGAACTCGCAGACTTTTGTCGATTACGGCAAATATTTTGTCCCCGAGCGGGAGATGCAGATAGACACACTGGTGGGACTGGTGGCCGACCCCGGCCGGCCGTTTACCGCGCTGGAATTGTGCTGCGGCGAGGGGCTGCTGGCGCAGGCGTTGTTGGCGCGCTTCCCTCATTGTACGGTGGTCGGGTTGGACGGTTCGCCCTTGATGTTGCAGCGCGCCGCGCAGCGCCTGGTCGATTACGGCGAGCGTTTTCGCGGCCAGCTTTTTGACCTGGCGGCGAGTGACTGGCGCGAGCCGCAGACCGCCGGCGGTGTGCACGCCGTGCTGTCTTCGCTGGCGATCCATCATCTGGATGGCGAGCAGAAGGCCGCCTTGTTTGCGGACGTGTACCATATGCTGGCGCCGGGTGGAACCTTTCTGGTGGCCGACCTGATCCGCCCGGAATCGGCGTTGGGCATGGCCTGTGCGGCCGACGCCTACGACGCCGCCGTGCGCCAGCGCGCCGTGCAGATCGACGGCGACGAGCGCATGTTTGAGTTTTTTGTCAAAGAACAGTGGAATTTCTTCCGTTATCCCGACGACCCGCTGGACCGGCCGTCTTCCTTGCTGGCGCAACTGCACTGGCTCAAACAGGCAGGTTTCAGAGAAGTGGACACCTATTGGATGCGCGCCGGGCATGCCATCTTTGGCGGGTATAAACCCGTTTAGGCCGCGCCCGACCGTCATAATGTGGTTATAATGAAGAAAGAAGGAAGAAAAGCGTATGGCTACCTTGCGCGATGAACTGGAGCGGTGGACGGCGCCCGGAAAGTTGTACGAGGCGTTGGAAGAGGGAGCCGTACGTTGTACGGCCTGCGCTCATCGCTGTCTGATCCGCCCCGGAAAGCACGGTATCTGTCAGGTGCGTTTTAACCGCGACGGTGAACTGCGCGTGCCGTGGGGCTACGTGGCGGCGGCCAACACCGACCCAATCGAGAAAAAGCCCTTTGCGCATTTCTTGCCCGGCAGTTATGCCTTTACGTTTGGCATGATCGGCTGTGATTTTCATTGCAGTTTTTGTCAGAACTGGTTGACCACCCAGCCGCTGCGCGATACCAACATTCGCCTGGACAGCGACTTCATCCAGCGCGTTAGCCCGCAGCAGCTGGTGGATTATGCCTTGCAGCACGGCGCCGGGGTTATGGCGTCTTCGTACAACGAACCGTTGATCACCACCGAGTGGGCGGTGGATATCTTTAAACTGGCCAGACAGGCCGGGATGCGTTGTGTATACATTTCAAACGGTTACGCCACGCCCGAGGTGTTGGCTTATTTGCGCCCCTACCTGGACGGTTATAAGATCGATTTGAAGTGTATGAACGAAGCCAACTACCGCTCGTTGGGCGGGGTGTTGCAAAACGTGTTGGACACCATCCGTTCGGCGCACGACCTGGGGCTGTGGGTGGAGGTGGTGACGCTGGTCATCCCCGGTTTCAATGACAGCCCGGACGAATTGTGGGCGGCGGCGCGTTATCTGGTCTCAGTGTCGGCGGATATCCCCTGGCACGTGACCGCTTACCACCCGGACTATCACATGAGCGAGCCGCCGCCGACCCCGGCGGCCAGCCTGCAACAGGCGGCAGAAATCGGGCAGGAAGCCGGGCTGCATTATGTGTACGCCGGCAACTTACCCGGCCGGGTGGGGTCGTTGGAAGATACTTTTTGCCCCGCCTGCCAGCAGCGACTGATCGCACGGCGCGGCTATACCATCCTGGAATATCATCTGACCGGCGAGGGACGCTGCGAACAATGCGGCGCGGCGGTGGCCGGGGTGTGGAGCGAGCAGCCCGGGCAGGTGCGCAAGGGCGGTTGGGGCTGGACGCCGCGCAGCAGGCGTTAATCGTCGTCAGGGCGTGGGGGTGGGTTCCTCGGTCTCTTCCGGTGTGGCGGTGGGCTCGGGCGTTTCTTCCGGCGTTTCGGCCGGCGCAGTGGGGGTGGGGGTGGCTTCCGTCGTTTCGTCTGGCGGCGGGGTTTCCTGTGTTTCCGCTGCTTGCGGCGCTTCGGGCTGGACGGCCGGGGTGGGGGTGGGCGTGGGCTGCGGGATGCTGCTGATATCGTTGACGTAATCGATGGCGCCCTGGCAGGCCGGTTCAAAGCGCTCGGAGATGTGCTCCCAATCCAGCGGATAACCGCTCGTCCAGGTGTCGGCCACGGCTTTTTCCAGGCAGCCCGAGCCGGCGTTGTAATTGGCCAGGGTGAACTTCCATAGATCGACGTAACCGCTCACCTGCCCGGCGCTCTGGCGGGTGGCGTTGTACAGGATGCGCCCGACCTGCTCGCAGTTGGCCTGTAACCCCCTGGCAAAGATGCTGATGCTGACGTGCGCCTGGCTCAGATCGATGCCGACCGGGCACTCGGGACAGGAGGCATTGACGTCTTTGACCAATGCGCCGCGCAGGATGTTCTTTTCTTCCTCGGGCAGGTTGCCAAAACCGACCTTGCAGGCCTGGTCGCTAAGGATCAACGGGCAGTATTGGGCAAAGAAACTGGGGTTCCACAACAGCATGGTATCGGCGCCGCCTTCGGTGAGCTGTCCCAGGCCGGCTTCGCGGTAGGTTTTGTAGATGCCGGGCCAGAACTGGCTTTCGCGGCCGAAGACGTTTTTCATTAATTGCGCCGGGATGCCGGTCTCCTGTGAGACCTTGAGGATATCGCCGTCGAAGCGGTTCTGCCATTCGATCACCGCCGGGCGGGCAATTTCGACGCCGCAGCCGTTGGCCACGCGCGGGGCCTGCAAACCGTTATCGGGGCACTGGCTGGCGTCGACGTAGCCGTTGGCGATCAGCATACCGGCCAGGTAATACAGTGATTGGGTAGAGGCGAGGTCTTCGACCCGTTCAGGAGTGGTCAGCCAGGCCGGCGGCCCGCCGACATCCGGAAAAACCTGCCACACGTCGGTGCAGCTTGCCAGACGGGCGCCGCGCCATTGATCGCTGAGCACATCGACGTACCACACCTGTTCTTCGTTGCCGGGGTTTTCGGGATCCATGAAATTGCCCCACGGCACCACGCGCACCTGGGCGGTGAAATGCTGGCTGGAATCTCCAAAGCTGGAGTCGGCCCAGAATTCAACCGGGACGCCCTGCTCGCCGGTGGGCAGAAGCGGCACATCGCACTCGTTGCCGGCGCAGCTAAACGGCTCGTTGTTGACCGCCCCCTGGATGCGGATGATGCGTTCGTTGGGCAGCGGCTCTTCGCCGACGAAATGTAGATTGGGCAGGGTGGTGCAGCGGTTCTCGGGCGGCTCCATCTCGCAGCCGCTGATAGAGAGCCAGACCTTGCTGACGGGCAGTTCAACCTCGACCACGCGTTCGCCGGGTTTGTTCTTCGCCAGGTGCAGGTACATGCCGGTGCAGTTGCCGTAATTATGGCAGGGTTCGGTGTTGAACCATGCGTCGTGCAGTTTTTCGCCGCAGGCGGTCAGGATTTCGTCGCTGGTGGGGGTGCCCTCGTGTTCGATTTTGATCGTGCAGCGGATGGTGTTGTCGCGCCAGCCGATCAACCACCAGTAATACTCAATGTAGGCGACGGTCAGCATTGTTTTGCGCTTGGGGCCATCCGGCGGCGTGTCTTGCGCCTGCGCCACCCGCGTACCAACAGATAGCTGGCTTGAGAATGAAAAAGCCAACAGCACCAGGCCAATCGCTACCGCTAAACGTCCCCAAAATTTCATGTCTCTCGGCAAACCCCGTTTTCGCTTGAGTGGGGCAGAAGTTTGATAGACTAAGTTTAGCACAGAAGTAGCTTTTAAGGGGCCGTTCCTACCGGGGCGGGGGATATCTCAAACCCATCTGTTCCAACGCAATGGGGGAAATTAACAACTGAATGCAACAACCAATAACACGGCCAGGT
>CAZHTS010000150.1:1189-4906 GCA_964535315.1 uncultured Anaerolineaceae bacterium | reverse complement strand
CCGGCGTCAAACGGCGGGGCAGGAGGAACCACAGGGCCAGCGGTTTAAGCAATTCTTCCACCACCGGCACCAGGCCGGCCATGAACGCCAGCGTCACAAAGATCACTCCCGGCTGGCGCAGGTAAGGCGCCATGATCGCACGGAGATATTCCGGGTCGGGGCGATCCGACAAAACCATAAAGCGCAAAGAGCGCAGTTCGTTTAACACTTCGGGGTGGGCAGACAACCAGACGGCCCACACCACAATGCCCACGGCGATCAGGCCAACCTCGGCCAGGATCAGGGCAAAGGGCGTCAGCGTCAGGCTGACGCCAAACAGCCCCCAGCCGCGCTGCGGGCTGCCGTGGGGTAAACGCGCCCGGCCGATTTCCACCACCCACCAGATGGGCAGCCCCACCGCCGCCACCTGTAACGGCGGCAAGAACAGCAGCGCCAGGGTGTCCTGCTGCGACAACACCGCACCCAACGCCACCGCCAGCGGCCAGAGCACCAGGCCAATGGTCGTCAACCAATGGCGGTTGGGCAGACGCCAGGCCGGCAGCGGCCGGCCCAACAAGCGCAGCAATGCATACCCGCCCGAGGGCAGCATCAAAGCCGCCACCAACAAGGAGGTCCAGAAAGTGCCCAACATCACACCGGCCTGCTGTCCGCTGGGGTCGCTACGCAACGAAATCAACATCAAGGCGCCGGCCAGCGCCGCGGCCGCCACAGACAGTGACGTTGCCAGACCGGTGCCGCTGTACAGCAACTGTCCCAACGAAGGCAGGTGAAACTTCTGCGACTTCTGCACGTTTTACTTTTCCTCGATCTGCACGCTCAGGATCTTATCGCCGGACGGCAAATCCTTGCCGGTTTGTGGATCGCGCGGGGCGAGCTTTTTGACCACGTCCATACCTTCGATCACCTCGCCAAAGACGGTGTACTTGCCGTTGAGGTTGGTCGCCGGGGCCATAGTGATGAAGAACTGGCTACCGTTGGTGTTCGGTCCGGCGTTGGCCATCCCCAACATACCCTCGCGATCAAAGGTCAGCGCCGGGTCGATCTCGTTGCCAAACGCATACCCCGGCCCCCCCATGCCGCTGCCGCTGGGGTCGCCGGCCTGCGCCACAAAACCGGGCAGAACCCGGTGGAAGGTCACGCCGTTGAACCAGCCTTCGCGCGCCAGGAAGACAAAGCTGTTCACCGTAAACGGCGCCCGGTCGGCGTAAAGCTGAACGACGATCTTGCCTTTCTCGGTCTCGAGGGTGGCGATGTACTGTTTGCGGCGATCCACGCCCATTGCCGGGCATTCGCTATATTGGTGCCCTTGCAGTTTGAACAATTCTACGATCGAACCCAGGCTGGCCAGGTCGCGCGGGCCGTCGTAGATGCGCCCGTTGATCACCACAAAAGGTGTGTGCGGGATCTGCAAACGGTCGCCTTCAGCCTGGGCATCCTTGACCTTCTGGATGATGGCGGTGCTGGTCAGGTCGCTCTTGAACTTATCCACGTCCAGTTTCATCTCTTTGGCCTGCTCGACCAGCCAATCCTTGTACGCATCGGGGGTCATCTCGACCCACTTGACCTGGGTGGCAAATAACTGCGTGTTCATCTCCCAGAACTTGCCCTGCAAACCGGCGGCCTCGGTCGCCTGGGCAGCCAGCAGCGATTTATCGTGGCCGGGCAGCGGGAAATGGCGGAAGACAATTTGTACGTCCTGCGGGTATTGCACGTGCAGTTGCAACAACACCGGAGCAAGCTGCGAACAGTAGGGGCACTGGAAATCGCTATACTCCAGCACGACCACGGCCGCACCCGACGGCCCTTCAACCCAATCCTTTTCGGTGGGGTTTGGGAAACGCGACTCTTCTTCCGATTGAGCGGGCAACAGGCTGGAAACGGTGCATTGCGCCGGTTCCCGAACGGCCGGGGTGGCCTGCGGTGTGGGCGCTGCGCCGCCGCCAGACTGGCAGGCAGAGAGCAAAATGCTCAGCAGTACGACCAACGAAAGCGACAGATTGCGCATACGGTTCTACCTCTCTAGAGATGACGTACCGGCCAGGATCAGGCCGGACGGTTTAAACGAAGTCATATATTGCTGTACCGCCGCCGCCAGGGCCTGGAATACGTCCGGCTGCGCCTGCCCGGCGTCGATGATGCGCCAGCGCGCCGGCTGGCTGCCGGCCAGTTCCAGGTAACCCTGGCGCACGCGGCGGTGAAATTCGAGCTGGTAGGCGTCCAGGCGGTTCCACTCACCGCCGCACGTCCGCCGCCGGCGCAGCCCCTCTTCCACATCCACGTCCAGCAGGACGGTCAGATCGGGTTGCAGGCCGCCGGTGGCAAATTCCAGCAGGCGGCGCAAGACGCCCAGGTCGACGCCATGCCCGTAGCCCTGATAGGCCAGGGTGGAATCGGCGTAGCGATCACACAGGACAATCTCACCCTGCGCCAGACGCGGGCGGATGACTTCCTCGACCAGTTGGGCGCGCGCTGCCTGAAAGAGCAGGATTTCGGTGCGCGGCTGCATGGCGGTGTTATCCAGACGGGTGAGAATGGCGCGCACCTGATCGCCGATGACCGTTCCGCCCGGCTCGCGGGTGGTATAGACGCGGTAACCCTGCCGGCGCAAATCTTCCGCCAGCGGCTGGATGTGTGAAGACTTACCGCTGCCTTCCGGGCCTTCCAGGGTGATAAACATGCTTACTCGCGATATACCCGCACCCGCCGGTTGGGCTCCTTACCATACGAATGTGAAACCAGTTGGGCCTGGCGCACCATCTCGTGCTGCAAGCGGCGGATGGTGGCTGAAGCGGGCGGCAGGTCGACCCAACGCTCACCGTTGAGCACGGCCTCGATGGCGTTCTGGGTCTGAAGCGAGTGTGTGTCCCATTCAGAAACCGGCTCGGCGTCCAGTGAAAGGTTGAACATTTCGGCCAACGACTGTTCGATCTGGCTGACGGTGTTGGCGCGCAGCACATAAATGGGCATGCTGCGCTGCTCGGCATCGACGATGGTCTGCTGGCGATTGCGATAATAAGCCCGCAGCGTCATCATCACGTCTGCCTCGCCCGCGTCGCGCATGACCATCACCGACACCCCCAGGCGTTTGGCGGCCTGGATCAGCCGGTTGCGCGCCACGCCGTAGGGGTAAATGCGAATGGTCGGGCGCGGCCCGGCTGCCACCACCGGTTCTACGCTCGGGCGCGGCTCTTCGCTGCGCCCGACAGAGCGATTGAACGGCATGGTCTCCATCCCGCCTGCCGTCGTCGTCCCGGCTGCCGGGCGGCGTGCCCCAGGGGCGCCGGGGCGGCTGACCGGCGAGGCCGGCTGCGGCTTTTCGACATGCAATTCGCCCTCGGCGTCGCGCCAGCGAATCTCGGGCGGCTTGGGGTAGCCGCGCACCAGCGAGTCGACCGCCTCAGAAACATCCGCATGCACCGCCACCCGGTCGCGCTCGAGGATCTCGATCAACACGTCAAAGGTCGGCGGCGAACGGCGTTCGAGCACGGTCTTTTGTGTGCCACGCCGGCGCGCTTCCTCGTCAGAGAGGGTGACCGACTCGATACCGCCCACCAGATCGGAGAGGGTAGGGTTGAGCAGCAGGTTCTCCAGCGTCTTGCCGTGCGCCGTGCCGATCAGCTGCACGCCGCGTTCGGCAATGGTGCGGGCGGCGGCGGCTTCCAGTTCACGGCCGATTTCGTCGATCACGATCACTTCCGGGTTGTGGTTCTCGACCGC
>CAZHTS010000150.1:0-1089 GCA_964535315.1 uncultured Anaerolineaceae bacterium | reverse complement strand
ACGGCGCGGCCCACGCGGCAGGTCATGCCAACGATGTGCCCGCGGCGGTTGCGCATGGCCGAGATACGGTGCAGGGTGCGTTCGAGGCCGGCGCGGTTGTCGGCGTCAAAGTCGCCGATGCGCGCCACCACATAATCGATGTCGGCGTGTTGAATCTCAACCTGGCTGAGCTGCGTTTCGCCATGAACAAAACGCGCCATCGGCACCCGTCCCAGATCCAGCACAATTTCGATCAGGTTGTCGCTGTCGTCGGCCCGCAACACCGCCTGGGTGATGGCAGGGGGTAAGACGTCCAGCAAGGCTTGTAAATCATCCGTAATACGACGTTGCGTCATAGCTCTTAATTCTACCGTCTTTCTCCATAAATCGCATCCGCAGTCAGCGGATCGGATGGATCAAATGGGTTGACAATGGGCGCGGTGGGCTCGGTGCGCCGGTTTTCCAGCACCGACAGGCGCGGGTTCAACGCCGGCACACGCTGCTGAACGGTCAGATGTTTGATCATCAGCGCCTGGCGTGGGGCCACCTCGCCCTCCAACTGTTCCAGGGCCGATTGCAACCAGGCCTGATACGAGCGCACCGCCACGTACACCGGGCGCCGGCTGGGGCCGGGCAGGTGCTGGGTCAGGTCACGCAGCAGATCAACCACGTTTTCCAGTTCGGGGTGAACCAGCGGGTGAAGATAGATGCCCTGTGGGCCAAAAACGCCGTCGACATACGCCAACACCTCGCCGCGCCGGCGGTACACCAGTCCGTGCAGCCGCCCCGAAGGCGGCGGCTCGGCGCTTTGCACCAGCGGCGGCACCAGCTGCTGGTACAGGCTGCGCACGGCCAGTTCGTCGCCCTCGTTGATGCGCTGCCACACGCCGGGGCTGCGCCCGTTGGGGCAGCGCGGCGACATGCGCCACACATTCTGCCAGGCGTAAATACCAAAACCCGCCCGGCGCATACCTTCAAACGCCTGCGAACGTTCATCCACATCTGCCAGCAGGTGAAGCGCCCCCCACTCGCCCGCCCGCCAGGAAAGCCCTTCGAGCAGGTCGGTCAGTGAAGACTGGGCGCAGGCGCTGTGCGGCAGCACAAACGACA
>CAZHTS010000149.1:0-5088 GCA_964535315.1 uncultured Anaerolineaceae bacterium | reverse complement strand
AGTGGCTTTGTGGCGAATGAGACATCCTCTTAAGGGCGGTGAAAATACAAACGAGGGCGGAAACTGGCTATATAATCATAACTATCTGCAAGAATGGTCATCTGGAGAAAACAATCATGAAAAAACTCATCAATAAGCCGGAAGATGTGGTCATGGAGGCGCTGCAGGGCATCGCCCTGGCGCATTCCGATCTGGTCACAGTTCATTATGACCCCAATTTCATCGTGCGCGCCGGTGGGCCGGTGCAGGGCAAGGTGGGCGTTCTCTCGGGCGGCGGTTCGGGGCACGAGCCGATGCACGGCGGTTTTGTGGGCATGGGCATGCTGGATGCGGCCTGCCCGGGGGCGGTGTTTACTTCGCCCACACCGGATCAGATGCTCGCCGCCACCCAGGCCATTGATGGCGGCGCGGGGGTGCTGCACATCGTCAAAAATTACACCGGCGACGTATTGAACTTTGAAATGGCCGCCGATCTGGCGCGCGCCGAAGGCATCGAGGTCGAAGTGGTTGTTACCAATGATGACGTGGCTGTCAAGGACAGCCTGTACACCGCCGGACGGCGCGGCGTGGGGGTGACGGTGCTGGTGGAAAAGATTGCCGGTGCGGCGGCCGAAGAGCGTCGCCCGCTGCCGGAGGTGGCCGAACTGTGCCGCAGGGTCAACGCCCAGGGGCGCAGTATGGGCATGGCGCTCACCTCGTGTACCGTGCCGCAGGCCGGAAAACCGACCTTTGATCTGCCGGAAGACGAAATGGAAATTGGCATCGGCATCCACGGCGAACCGGGGCGCACGCGCATGCAGCTCAAGACTGCCGCCGAAATCACCGCCATGCTGGCGACCGCCATCCTGGACGACCTGCCCTTCCAGCGGGGCGATGAAGTGCTGGCCTTCGTCAACGGTATGGGCGGTACGCCGCTGATCGAGTTGTACGTGGTTTACAATGAACTGGCGAAGATTTGCGCCGCTCGCGGGGTGACGATTGCCCGCAACCTGGTTGGCTCCTACATCACTTCATTGGAGATGGCGGGATGTTCGATCACCCTGCTCAAACTGGACGACGAATTGACCCGCCTGTGGGACGCCCCTGTGCGGACGCCCGCCCTGCGCTGGGGAGTCTAACGATGAGTATTTCCCGCGACGCTTTCATCCAGTGGATCCAGGCTTTTGCAAACGTGGTGGCAGAAAACAAAGAATTCCTCACCGCGCTCGATTCGGCCATCGGCGACGCCGATCACGGAATTAATATGGATCGTGGTTTTCAGGCGGTGCTGGCCAGATTACCCGCCATGCAGAATCAGGACATCGGGGCGATCGCCAAGAACGTCGCCATGACGCTGATCTCCACCGTCGGCGGCGCCAGCGGGCCGCTGTATGGCACCTTTTTCTTGCAGATTGGTCAGGCGGCGGCCGGCAAAATGGAACTGACCCTGTCCGATTGGCTCGCCGCGCTTGAGTCGGCGACCGATGGGATTATCCGGCGCGGCAAGGCCGCTGCGGGAGATAAGACCATGCTGGATACGCTGCTGCCGGCGTTGGCGGCGTTGAAAGCCGCGGCGGACGGTGGGGCGTCGCTGTCCGAGGCGTTGAGCGCCTCGGAAAAAGCCGCTCAGGCAGGCATGCTGGCTACTGTGCCGATGATTGCTAAAAAGGGGCGCGCCAGTTATTTGGGAGAGCGCAGCGCCGGCACCCAGGATCCGGGGGCCACGTCATCCTATTTTCTGTTGAAAGCCGCCGCCGATGTGTGGCGTGACCTCGCCTGAGTTATGATTGGCATTGTGGTGGTTTCACACAGCGCAAAACTGGCCGAGGGGGTGGTGGATCTGGCGCGCGAGATGGGCGGGGCAGAGGTGCGGATTGAGGCGGCCGGCGGATTAAATTTGCCGGGGCGGCCGCATGGCACCGACCCGCTGTTGATCCTGGAGGCAATTGAAAAAGTCTATTCTGACGAGGGCGTGTTGATCTTGATGGATTTGGGCAGCGCCCTGTTGAGCGCCGAGATGGCGGTGGAAATGCTGCCGGACGAGAAACGCGCCGGCGTGGTGTTGTGCGCTGCGCCGCTCGTGGAGGGCGCGGTGTCCGCCGCAGTGCAGGCGCGCATCGGCAGCCCGCTTGCGGTGGTCGCGGCAGAGGCGCGCGGGGCGCTGGCGGCCAAGGCCGGGCATCTGGGCGAGCCGGCGCAGGCGACGCCGGACGCCGGCGTTGCTGCGCCGGGCGAGAAAGCCAGCCTGCGCCTGACCGTCAACAATCCGTTGGGGCTGCACGCCCGCCCGGCGGCGCGCCTGGTGAAGATCGCCGGGCGTTTCACTCAAACGGACATTCGGGTGAGCAATCTGAGCGATGGGCGCGGCCCGGTGAGCGCCAGGAGCATCAATGCCGTGACCACGCTGGGCGTCTCACACGGGCACGAACTGCTGGTCAGCGCCGAGGGGCCAGAAGCGCAGGCGGCGCTGGCGGCGATCCAGGCGCTGGCCGACGCCAATTTTGGCGATGGTGTACCGCTCGAGCGGGCGGCGGCTGCCGGGTGCGCCGTCGCCGGGGCGTCTTTGCAAGGGCTGCCGGCGGCCGGGGGCATTGCCATCGGGCCGGCGCAGGTCTTCCGGCCCGCCTTACCCGCCATCCCAACCGGTCTGGCCGGCGATGTGCAAGGCGAGTGGGCGCGGCTCGAGGAGGCCATTGCCAGGACGCGTGCCCAGATAGAGGCCGATCGCGTCACCGCCGGGCGTTCCGCCGCTCTGGCGGCAGAAATTTTTGAGGCGCATTTGCTCTACCTGAACGATGAGGCGCTGTTACAGGTGGCCCGCGCCGCCATTTTTGAGCGCAAGTTAAACGCCGCGGCGGCTTACCAGCAGGCGGTTGAAACGGTGGCGGGGGAGTACGCCGGCCTGAGCGATGCGTACCTGCAGGCGCGGGCAAAGGATGTGCGCGACGTGGGCCGGCAGGTGTTGGCGAATTTGCTGCACCTGGAGCCTTCTTCTCCGGGGATGTGCGCCGCAGGTATCCTGATCGCTGCGGATCTGACGCCTGCTGAAACGGCGCACCTGGACCCGGCGCTGGTGTTGGGCATCTGCACCGCCTGGGGCGGGGCGACCTCGCACACCGCTATCCTGGCGCGGAGTATGGGCATCCCGGCGGTGATGGGGCTTGGCGACGAGATTCTTAGCGTCGCCGCCGGGACGACCCTGGTGGTAGATGGCGGCCGCGGCGCCGTCTGGGTGGAGCCGGGCCGGGAAGTGATCGACGAATACACCCGCCAGGCGGCGCTCGCCGGCGCGTCCAGGGCCTCGGCCCTGGACGGGAGCCGTTTGCCGGCGGTGACCCGCGACGGACGGCGCGTGGAAGTCGCCGCCAATATTGGCTCTGTCGAGGGCGCCCGGGCGGCGCTGACCTCGGGCGCGGAGGGGGTGGGCCTGTTTCGCACCGAGTTCCTGTTCTTGCAGCGCCAGAGCGCCCCTACCGAAGAGGAGCAGTATCAGGTATACCGGGAGGCCGCCGGCGTACTGGCCGGCCGGCCGCTGGTCATCCGCACGTTGGACGCCGGCGGCGATAAGTTTTTGCCTTACCTGAACGTGACGGCGGAGGCTAACCCTTATCTCGGGCTGCGCGCCGTCCGTCTGTGTCTGGCCCGGCCGGAGGTGTTCCTGCCACAACTGCGGGCGATTGCCCGCGCGGCGGCGGAATTTCCACTGCGGGTCATGTTCCCGATGGTGGCAACCGTGGCCGAGTGGCGCGCCGCCAGGGCCTGTTTGCAGCAGGCGCTGCACGAGGTGCGCGCCGGCGGATACGCGGCACCGGACAGGATCGAGACCGGAATTATGGTCGAGATCCCGGCGGCGGCGTTATGTGCGGCGCAGTTCGCCGGCGAGGTGGATTTTTTCTCCATCGGCACCAACGATCTGACGCAGTACACCCTGGCGGCCGAACGCGGCAACCCGTCGGTTGCGGCGCTGGCGGATCCATTTCACCCGGCGGTGCTGGAATTGATCCGGCGGGTGGTGGTGGCCGCTCACGAGCGTGGCAAGTGGGCCGGGGTGTGCGGTGAAATGGCCGGCGATCCGCAGGCCATTCCGCTGCTGGTGGGGCTGGGGGTTGACGAATTGAGCATGAACGCGCCGGCCATTGCGCAGGCGAAACAGATCATCCGCAGCCTGGATTACGGGCATGTCAGCGTACAGGCGCTGGCTGCCTTGTCGGAAGAAGCGCCCGGTGCGGTGCGAGAACGAATGCACGCCTGAAATGAAGTGTGTTTTGTGCTACAATGCGTCTGACGCTTTATGCGATCACACTACACCCTGGTGGGCAGCGGGGACGCCGGGAGATTATTTTGTGGAGGGATTAGCATGCAGGTTGAAATTCTCTACCGGCCTTCTTACTCGATTGCCCGGGTGATCCTGGGGGCGGGCGAAACCGTTCAGGCCGAAACGGGCGCGATGGTGGGCATGTCTCCTGATGTGCAGGTGCAGACCGGCATGAAAGGCGGTTTTCTCAAATCGCTGGCGCGTTCGGTACTGGGCGGCGAATCTTTCTTCACCAATACCTTCCAGGCCGGCGGGCGCGGCGGCGAGGTGATGTTTGCCCCGACCATGCCGGGCGATGTCTTTACCTTTGAACTGCGCGGCGATGCTTACCTGGTGCAGTCGGGGTCGTATATGGCTTCCAGCCAGGGGGTCGAGACCGACACCAAGTGGTCGGGCGCAAAGACCTTTTTTGGCGGTGAGGGGTTGATTATGCTGCGCTGCTCGGGCAACGGTACGCTGATATTGTCCAGCTATGGCGCCATTCACGAATTGGATCTGGCGCCCGGGCAGGGGTATACGGTGGACACCGGTCACCTGGTGGCGTTTAGCGCTCAGGTGGGCTTCAAGGTGCGCCCGATCGGCGGGCTTAAGTCGACCGTGCTGGGCGGCGAAGGGTTGGTGGTTGATTTGACCGGCCCGGGCAAGGTGTTGTTGCAGACGCGCAGCGAGGGCGCCTTCCTGGACTGGCTGCTGCCCAAGCTGCCAAAATCATCCGATTGAGGCGGGTTGGCCGGCGGTCAGGGAGGGCGAGGGCAAGCCTCGCCCGTACAGGCAGACACCCACATTCCCGCGCT
>CAZHTS010000148.1:0-5393 GCA_964535315.1 uncultured Anaerolineaceae bacterium | reverse complement strand
AGATCGATCTCAGCCCAGGTAACAATGCCTTCTAACATTTGAGCTCCTTTCATCTGCGGATCATCACGCTCCTATCATACCACTCTCAAAGCGAACATTGCAGCCGTTTTACAGGAAAACCGGGCGGGCGCATGACGTGTCCGCCCGAAAAAACTTCACGGCGTCAGAGGCGCCGTACGCCCGATGATGTCCATTCCCCAGAAAAGGGTTTGGGGTGGTTTGCGCTGCAAACCACCCCAAAAATTCTTTCTCCCCCGCCCCTTTGAGGTCGGAGTGGTGTGTTATACACGGTCAACCGCCGAGGTAGGCCTCTTTGACCTTGGGATTGCCCAACAATTCCTGCCCGGAGCCAGACAGAACGATGGCGCCCGTTTCGAGCACGTAGCCGCGCGAGGCCACCCGCAGCGCCATGTTGGCGTTCTGCTCGACCAACAAAACGGTGGTGCCCGCTTTATTGATTTCGACCACCACGCGGAAGATCTCACGCACCAGCACCGGCGCCAGGCCCATGGATGGCTCGTCCAGCAGCATCATGCGCCCGCGGCTCATCAACGCCCGCCCGACCGCCAGCATCTGCTGCTCGCCGCCCGAGAGCGTACCGGCCAACTGGTTCTTGCGCTCATCCAGGCGGCGGAAGATGCCAAAGACGCGCTCGTAATCGCCCGGCAGCGCTTCCTTATCTTTGCGCTGCCAGGTCGCCAGCTTGAGGTTCTCCATCACCGTCAGGTTGCCGAAAATCCCGCGCCCCTCCGGCACCTGGGCGATCCCCAGGGCGACGATCTTATCGGGCGGTATTTTGTGCAAGCTCTGGCCTTTGTAGGCAATGACGCCGTTATACGAAACGATGCCCGAAATGGCGCGCAGCGTGGACGACTTGCCCGCCCCGTTGGCGCCGATCAGGGTCACGATCTCGCCCTCGCGTACGTCAAACGAAATGCCCTGCACGGCGCGAATGTTGCCGTAGGAAACGACCAGGTCCTGCACCGAAAGCAGCACGTCGTTCATGCATCACCTCCTTCGCCCAGGTAGGCCTCCATGACGCGCGGGTTCTTCTGAATATCCGCCGGCCAGCCTTCGGCAATGGTGGCGCCAAAATCCAGCACCTTGAGCCACTCACAGATGCCCATCACCAGGCGCATCTGGTGCTCGATCAACAGAATGGTCAGGTGAAACTCCTTGCGCACCCATAGAATGAAGTCCATCAACTGGGTGATTTCGTTGGGGTTCATCCCCGCCGCCGGCTCGTCCAGCAGCAGCAGCCTGGGGTTGGTCGCCAGCGCCCGGGCAATTTCCAGGCGGCGCTGCGAACCGTACGGCAGGTTCTTGGACAGTTCGTCGGCGTATTGATCCAGCTTGAAGACCGCAAGCAGTTCGAGCGAATGTTCGGTGATGCGCTTTTCTTCGGCGCCGTAACGGCCGATTTGCAGCAGGGCCTCCACCGGACTATAGTGCACCTGAGAATAATGGGCGATGCGCACGTTGTCCAGCACGCTCAGGTCTTTGAACAGGCGGATATTCTGAAAGGTGCGGGCGATGCCCAGTTGAGTGATCTGGTTGGGCGTCTTGCCCACCAGTTCGACGTCACCCAGGCGGATATCGCCCTTGCTGGCGCGGTAAACCCCGGTGATCAGGTTGAACACGGTGGTCTTACCGGCGCCGTTGGGGCCGATCACGCCCACCAGTTCACCGGGCTGTAACACCAGGTTGAAATCCGAAACCGCACACAGGCCGCCAAAAAAGTGAGAGACGTGTTCAGCTTGCAATAGAGGTGGCATCGCTTACGCCCTCCTTTTTCTTACGCCAGAGTTTGCTCGCCAGCAGATCGAGCTGGGGCACGAACCAGCGCAACTCGCGCAGCCCCATGATGCCGCGCGGCCGGTAGAGCATGAGCAGCACCAGCACCAGCGGCATCAACACCATGCGCCACACCCCAAAGGGCCGCAGCAGTTCCAGCAACACGGTGTAGAGGGTGGCGCCCAGGATGGAACCGGCAATCGAGCCGATGCCGCCCAGATAGACCATGATCAACACATCGGTAGACTTGATGATGTCAAAGACGCGCGGGCTGATGAACTGTAACACGTGGGCGAACAACGCCCCCGCCACCCCGGCAAAGAACGACGAAATGATGAACGCCAGCAGCTTGACCTGACGGGTGTTGACGCTCATCAGATCGCTGGCGATTTCGTCCTCGCGGATGGAGAGCACGCCGCGCCCAAAGTTAGAGTAGACGAAATTACGGATGATCCACACCGCCAGCACGGTCCAGAAGAAGGTCCAGGGCAGGGAGGTCAGTTTTTCGATGCCGGGGATGCCGCGCGGGCCGCCGATCGCTTCGATGTTCTCGATGATCGACTTGACGATCATGTTGAACGCCAGGGTGACGATGGCGAGGTAGTCGCCGCGGGTACGGAAGGACGGCACCGCCACCACCAACCCGACCAGGGCCGCCCCCAGCCCGCCGGCCAGGACGACCAGCGGAAACAGCCACGGGTTGAGATCGGTGGGGATGATTTGGGTGGTCAGCAGGGCGGAGACGTACGCCCCCACCGCCATGAAACCGGCATGACCGACTGAAAACTCGCCCATGTAGCCGTTGATCAGGTTCAGGCTGGTGGTCAGGATGATGTTGATGCCAACATAGATGATGACCAACTGAATGTACGGGTTGATCAACTCGAACTGGGCGATCAGGATCGATAACACCAGGCCAACGGCCAGGGCGATGGGCAGTACCCGGCGATTGTTGGCCAGTTTTTCCCAGTTGGTACGCAAACGGACGAACAAGGATGTCATCTGTTCGGACATGGCTACACCTTCTGGGGGCGGGGTTTGCCCAAAATACCGTGCGGGCGGAAGATAAGCAACACCAGCAGCAGGGCAAAGGCCACAAAATCGCGATAGGTGGAAGGCATGAAGGCCGCTACCATAATCTCGACCCCTCCGAGGATGAAGCCGCCGATCATGGCGCCGCGGATATTGCCGATGCCGCCCACCACCGCCGAGATGAAGGCCTTCCAGCCGACCATGATGCCCATGTACGGGTCGATGACCGGGAAGGCCAGGCTGTACATGGTGCCGGCGGCGGCGCCCAGGCTGGTGCCAATGGCAAACGTGATGGAGATGATCAGATCGAGCGGCACGCCCATCAACGGGACGATCGATTTATCCCAGGAGATGGCGCGCATGGCCATACCGACCATGGTGCGACGCACGATCAGATCGAGCAGGATCATTAAACCGATCGAAAGCAGGATGATAATGATCTGTAAGGAGGAGATGGAGATTCCACCAATCTCCCAGGTAACGTTAGAAATCAATTGGGGCACGGCCTGCGGGTAGGGGCTGAACACCAGGGTGAAGTTTTCAAGGAACAGCCCAACTCCCAGGGCGGTGATGATGGCCGAAACGCGCGGCGCCTGGCGCAGCGGCCGGTAGGCCACCCGCTCGATCGCCACGCCTAACAGGGCCACCCCGGCCATCGAGATCAGCAGCGTGGGTATAAAAGGCATCCCCAGAAAGGTGGCGGCCAGGAAACAGAAGAACGCGCCGATCATGAACAAATCGCCGTGGGCAAAATTGATCATGGTGAGAATGCCGTACACCATGGTGTAGCCCAGAGCGATGAGCGCATAGATACTGCCCAACTGGAGTGCGTTCAGGATTTGCTGGAAGAAATAGGTCATAGGAAGCGCATCCTTATTTTGAACCTCCCGCAGACCGGCGTGGCCTGCGGGAGGGGGCAAATTGAGCAATATCAGGGTTGAGCGTTGGCGAACCAGACGAACTTGTCGCCTTTCACCTGCAAAATCACGGCGCTCTTGATCGGATCGCCGGAGCCTTCCTTGAACTGCATCGTGCCGGTAACGCCCTCATATTTGGGGATCTTGGCCATGGCCTCGCGCACCGCCTCGCGGTCGATCTTGCCGGCGCTCTGCAACGCCTGCCACAACAGACCAAACGAGTCGTAGGTCAGGGCGGCGACGTCATCCGGGACGTTGCCGTACTTGGCCTTGTACCCCTCGATGAACTTGGTCGCCACCGGGGTGGCGGCGTCGGGGGCGTAGTGGGTGCTGAAGTAGTACCCTTCGCATTCTGTACCGCACAGTTTAATCAACTCGGCGCTGCCCCACGAGTCGCTGCCCAGGAAGGGCACGGTCAGGCCGAGACGATGGGCCTGCTGGATTTGCAGCGGGACTTCGCTGTAGTAATTGGGCAGGAAGATGACTTCGGGTTCGGCGCTCTTGATCTTGGTCAACTGGGCCGAGAAGTCCTTATCGTTGGTGGTATAGGTTTCAAAGGCAACCACCTGACCGCCGTTCTCCTCAAAGGTCTGTTTGAAGAACTCGGCAATACCCTTGTTGTAGTCCGAGGCCACGTCGTACAGGATGGCGGCCTTCTTGGCCTTGAGGTTATCCAGGGCAAATTTAGCAACCACGCGCCCCTGGAACGGGTCGATGAAGGCGGCGCGGAAGACGTACTTCTTGGCGGCGCCGCTCTTGGCGTCCAGGGTGGTCTTGGGGTTGGTCGACCACGGGCTGACCAACACCGTCTTGGAGCTTTCGGCAATTTCCGAAGCGGGGATGGCGTAGCGGCTGGCGTTCGGGCCGATGATGGCGACGACGTTCTGCTGCGTGATCAGTTTCTGGGCCGCCGAGGCCGACTGGTCGGCCTTACCGGCGTTGTCTTCGACGAACAGTTCGATGGGATATTTCTTCCCGCCGATTTCCAGACCGCCGGCGTCGTTAATCTCTTTCACCGCCATTTCAGCGGCGTTCTTACACGAAGCGCCTACCGCCGGGATATCGCCGGTCAATTCGGCGATCAATCCTACCGGGATCTTGGTCGGACCGCTGCTGCAAGAACCCAGCAGCAGGCTGGCAATGAGGAATACGCCAAGCAAAATCGCAATCTTCTTCATATGCTTCTCTCCTTGCAAAAAACGGGTTGGTAACAATGGACAGGGGATACGAACGATTATCGTTTTGAGCGTCTCACCTCCTTGGAAACAGGGTTGGAATCGCCGTGAGACAGAGAGCATAACGCGACACCTCTATTGGGGAAATGGGGGGAAGAACAGACAAAGGGGTAACAGCGGGTGGCTCTTTCGAGACACACCCCACCCTCCGCAAGATATGCGCCAGTTTGTGGGGGGATTAAAAGAGTGCGGCACACGGTTTACAACGGTCAAAGGATTCGGAAACGTTGACGAACTGCCCGATAGATCCTGTGGTGCTTTCAGTCCGTTGGTACTTACCGCTAAAATTCAGCCCTACACCGCGGCTTATGAGAATGAGTGGGAAGGACGTTATTATGTTAGCACGGTTTAATTGTTAAAACAAGCAAGAAAGATTGAAGAGTTGAGGGTGAATCTTTTCGGGGAGGGCGGGAAG
>CAZHTS010000147.1:0-5425 GCA_964535315.1 uncultured Anaerolineaceae bacterium | reverse complement strand
GAGGGTGAAAGCCCCGTTTACCTGCCTGCCAATCGCCGCGGAACCCTCCAGTTAAACACCAGAGATACCGCGAAAAAGCAGCCCTGACGCAGCGCTATGGCTGCCCGTCCAGCTCGAAGGCCAGTCGTTCGGCCACCGCCAGACAGGCGCTGACCGCCTCCGGCTCAATCGCCTCGACCGTATCCCGCATGGTGTGATACACCAGACCTTCGCGCACCACGCTGGTCGGCATGGCAATCATGGTGGTGGCGCGCACGCCGCCCCAGGTCAGTTCGGTGGCGTCTGTGGCGCCGCCGCCAAAACGCATCACCGCCAGTTCGGCCTGCAGGCCCTGCCGGCGGGCAATATCGACGCAGCGCTCGGCCAACGGCCGGTCCAGGGCCACATGACTGTTGAGATCCGAAATCAGGAACTGCAAATCGCGCGCCGCATAGATACTGTCAATGTTGAGCGCCCAGGCAGGCAGGGCCTGCAGCGTTGCACGGTGCGCCCGCACCCAGGCGCGCGAACCGCGCAGCCCGGATTCTTCGGCGTCAAAGCTGGCAAAGATCAGGCGAGTATGTTCCAGCAGCGAGCGGCCCGTCTCGCCGGGGACGGCAAACCGTTCCGCCAGATCCACCAGCATGGCCGAGGCGATCAGATTATCGCCGGCGCCCGGCGTGGCCGAGCGGCTAAACAGGAAAAACTTGGTAAAGACAAAATAAACGCCAATCACCAGCAGCACTTTGGCCAGCGGCAAGAAAGCCGGCGCAGAGCCGGTGAACGCCTGCCACAGCAGCCAGCACCACGAAACCAGCAAACCCAACATGCGAAACACATCCGGGATGAGGATTTTCAGCGCATAGAACTTCTGATTGCCGGTGAGGAAATGCAATTCTTTGGCCGAGTCGTGGTGCCCGGAAAAAATCAACTGGCGCTGCGCCTCGCCGCGCGGCTCCAGCACGGCGCTGACGTTATAACAGGTGCGCTGTGGGTACAACCAGTCGTACAGTTCCACGTACCAGCCAAATTCCAGGCCGGCCGCCACGATGACAAAGAGAAAGATGACGCTGGCCGCCAACGGCCGGTCGAGCAATAACAAGATCAGCGCGCTCAGGTACAACAGGGCATCCACCCGGTAAAACTGGGTAAATGCCTCGGGCCGGGTCTGAAACGGCTCGAGGGTCACCGCTGCACCCGCACGCTGGAATTCACGCTGTAACACCTCGGCCGTCTTACGGCAGGCATCGCTGCCTGCCAGGCGGCCGCCATAACGACCGATCCACTCCGCCGTACGGCTCATCGTGCGCCGCACCCGTTCCGGCAGAGGAATGACTTGCTGGCTGGGATGAGAAATTTCCATATGCACCTCGTAGGGGTAAATTATACCCTTTCCACAGTGCAGGTCAGTTCCACCGCCGGCTCAAAAACCCGGGTCAGGGATGGGTGCGCCTGCGCCCCATCCCTGACCAAACGTTCACGGCCTTGCCGCGCGCCGTTTTTTCACCGCGCCGCCTTACGCCGCCACAACAACAGGTGGGTGACGATCAACCCAAAGAGAAAGTTGGAGGTGATGATCTCGATAAAGTGCGACAGGCGCACACTGGCATCGGGCATGTACGGGTTGGGGCCAACCAGCCCGATGCTCATCGGCAGGGCGTACAGCAGGCCGATCAAGATGGCCGTGCCCCACACGCCGGGCCGGCTCATGCGGATCACCGGCAGGGCAAACAGCGTCCACAGCCCGGAGCGCAGCACCTGGAAAGGCACCAGACGGGCATTATCGAACACCTCGGTGTTCGTCCCACCGCCGTACATCGCCACCAGGTTGGGGTTCTGCCAGGCGACAAAATAGCCAAATCCGAAATAGAGCACCAGATACGCCACGGCGATCAACGCCAGCTTCCAGAGCCACTCACCGGCCGGCATTTGCAGGCGGCGATTCTCCTCGCCGCTTTGCGCCGGCTGGCGCCCCTTCCCCAGAACCACCACCGCCAGCGGGATAAAGACAAAAATCACCACCAGCGACATGGCAAACAATCCCGGCAGATCTGAAGATGGCACGCCGAACGCCGGGCCAAAATAGGCCGTCTCGATCTGCGCCATAAAGGTCTGGATGCCGTAATACGAAAAACCCAACGCCAGCATCAACCGCCAGCCACCCCAGCGCGAGTACAGGATCAAGGCGCCGAGCAGCGAGGTGCACACCAGCGCCGCCAGGAGAGAAGACAACATTGCCGCCGTCTGCTGCTCAGCCGGCAAAGACAACCGGCTGGAAACAAACAGGGCCCCCCCCAGCATGACACACAAAAAATACAAAACCGTCAGACCCAAAATTTTGGCCATCCAAGCAATCATCGATTTGGCAGGCATACTACACTCCATTTTTTAGGATTTGATCCAGTATAGCCAGCCACGGCGCCCCTGCCATCGTCCCTGCCGGCGTACGGGTATTGTACTTTCGTACACTGTCCACAAACCCGATGCAATCGGGGGCCGGGAACGGGTATAATGACCCAAGGACGCTCCCGAGATGAACCCACCCGAAACACTACGCCGGCAGAACACTCCCTTCTTAATCCTGCTCAGCCTGATGATCGTGGGCATTGGCGTATGGGTGGCCCTGGCCACTCCCGCCCTGCACCACCCGGCCACCCTGGCGTTGTATGGCGCCCTGCTGATCATCCACACCCTCCTGCACTGGCTGGCGCTGGGGAATGATCTCACCCCGCGTTGGGTCTTACCTTACCTGTTTGTGCAGGGCGCGCTGGCCTTCGTCATCGCCTGGCTGGGGAACCAAATCGAGTTGATCCTGTGCCTCTACCTGCCCCTGATCGGCGAGGCTGCCGGCGTCCAGCGCCAGCGGCGCCGCGCCGCCCTGGCGCTGGTGTGGTTCGTCCTGCTCTCGGGCGCCAACTTCGTGCTGATCTACAGCCGCGATGACCTGTACAAATGGCTGTTCACCATCCTGCCGCTGAGCGTGCTGGTTACCCTGTACGTCATCCTGTTCATCCGCCAGGCCGAGGCCCGCACCCGGGCGCAGCGGCTGGCGGCCGAAATGGAAGAAGCCAACCGCCAGTTGAGCGATTACGCCGCCCGCATCGAAGACCTGACCCTGGCCGCCGAACGCCAGCGCATGGCGCGCGAACTGCACGACACCCTGGCGCAGGGCCTGGCCGGCCTGATCTTGCAACTGGAAGCCGCCGACAGCCATCTGCAAAACGATCACCCGCAGCGTGCTCAGACTATCATCCAGCAGGCCATGGCCCGCGCCCGCGGCACGCTGGCCGAGTCGCGGCGGGTGATCGACGAACTGCGCAGCGGCCAGGCCGCTCAGGATGATTTTGCCGCCGCCGTGGCCGCAGAGGCCGCCCACTTCCGCGCCACCAGCGGCGCCGCCTGCCAGGTGCAGCTCGACCTGCCTGTCCCCCTCCCCCCGGCGTTGGCCGAGCACAGCCTGCGCATCCTGCGCGAGGGGCTGACCAACGCCGCCCGCCACGCCCGCTGCCAGAGCGCCGCCGTCCGCCTGTATCTCGCCGGCGAGCAGTTACACATCGAGATCGAAGACGACGGACAGGGCTTCGTGCCCTCCCAGGCCAGCGGCGGCGGACATTACGGCCTGTTGGGCATGAGCGAGCGCGCCCGCCTGGCCGGCGGCTCGCTCGACATCCACAGCCAGCCGGGCGGCGGCGCCAGCCTGCTCGTCACCCTGCCGCTCCCCCCCAAGGAAGACAGCCATGAACCCAGCCATCCGCATTCTGATCGCCGATGACCACCTCATCGTGCGCGACGGCCTGCGCCTGATTCTCGAAACCAACGCCGACTTCGAACTGGTGGGCGAGGCCGCCGACGGTGCGCAGGCGGTGGAACTGGCCTGCGCCCTGGTACCCGATGTCGTATTGATGGATCTGCGCATGCCGCGCATGGACGGGCTGGAGGCCATCGCCGCCCTGCGCCGGCAGCGCCCCGCCGTTGCCGTGGTCATCCTCACCACCTACAACGAGGACGATCTGATGCGCCGCGGCCTGCAGGCCGGAGCGCGCGGCTATCTGCTCAAGGACACCGACCGCCAGACTCTGTTTGATACCCTCTACGCCGCGGCGCGCGGCGAAACCCTGCTGCGCCCGGAACTGCTGGCGCGCCTGCTGCAAGCCCCGCCCCCTGCCCCGGTCGAGGACGGCGGCCTGACCGCCCGCGAACGCGAGGTGCTGCTGGCTGTGGCCGCCGGGCAGCGCAGCAAGGAAATCGCCCTGCACCTGGGCATCACCGAGCGCACCGTCAAGGCGCACCTTGCCAGCATTTACAACAAACTGGGGGTCGACTCGCGCCCGGCCGCCATCGCCATCGCCGCCCAACGCGGGCTGCTCAAGGGCGGCGAACAACCCTGAGGCTGTTTGCCGGAGGAATTCACCATGCCCGATCACAAGACCATCTACCAGCAGTACGCCCTGCAATACCAGCGCCTGGTGGGGCGCGAGGATTATCAGGACAACCTCACCCCCGCCCTGCAGCGCATCGCCCCGCTGCAAGACAGCCGGGTGGTTGAGAGCGGCGCCGGCACCGGCCGCCTGACCTGCCTGCTGGCGCCCTACGCCGCCACGCTGTGCGCCTTCGACATCTCCGCCGCCATGCTGGCGGTCGCCGGCGAGCGGCTGCGCCAGAGCGGTCACCGCCGCTATCAGTTGGGCATCGCCGACCATCGCCGCCTGCCGGTCGCCGGCGGCAGCGCCGACCTGGCGCTTTCTGGCTGGAGCGTCGCCTACCTGGTCGACTGGGGCGCCCACGACTGGCGCGCGGAAGTCGCCGCCGCCCTGGCCGAAATGCAGCGCGTCGTCCGCCCCGGTGGGAGCATCGTGATCATCGAAACCCAGGGCACCGGCTACGAAACCCCGCACGCCCCCGAAAAACTGCGGCCCTATTATGATTTCCTCGAAAGCCACGGTTTCTCCAGCACCTGGATCCGCACCGATTACCGCTTTGCCTCGCTGGAAGAAGCGTGCGAACTGACCCGCTTCTTCTTCGGCGAAGAACTGGCCGGCCAACTGCGCTCGCCCACCCTGCCGGAATGCACCGGCCTGTGGTGGCGGCAGCGGCCCTGATTCGACCTGCCCACCTCTCTTTCAAGGGATAAAACACGGGCCGGCGCGGCAAAACCGCCCGCCTGCCCCTACCCAGGACGCGTCTCACGGGCCGGCATAGCAGCCCCCCTGAATCCTGTCCAGCCTGCCGGTCCCTGTTAAAAGAACAGGGGCCAATTCTTTACTTTTCATGACCCGTTTTTTGCCGCGGTATACCCCAAAGGCGCATCAGACCATCTTGTCCCGTTAAAACAATGAGCCGTCCATCAGGGCTGATTGCAAAGTCACTTTCCGTTGACAGATTAGAAATACGAAAATCGAGTTCCGTTTCTGCAATCAGATTCCCGGTTTGAATATCCCAAAAACGC
>CAZHTS010000146.1:0-5562 GCA_964535315.1 uncultured Anaerolineaceae bacterium | reverse complement strand
GGTTGTCATCAACGCTGGTGCCGGTAACACCGCCCCAGTACGTGATCGCCGGGTTAGACCACTGATTGGCCCGGTAACAGCCATAACAGCCATTGGAATAGGCCATGATAGTATAAAAACTATAGCTCTGGTTCTGATACCCGTAGGAATAACTGTAGGCTCCCTGCCCGCTGGCATTGGCGCGGTCGTGATGGGCGCCCATGTTGTGGCCCATCTCGTGCGCCAGGGTGTTGTTCGACAGGCAGCCTCGCCGCACCACGCTAAACCCCAGCGACCGGAACTGCGAACCCAACCAGTAGCCGCCCATCAACCAGCCGATACCGCAAATACCATTGACCGACACATTGGTGTCCTCAACCACCAGCACCACCAGGTCGGCGCTGTTCGTGTCACGCAAGGCGTGCACGTTGTCGATGTAGCCATCGCTGGTGCCGGTCAAATGATCCAGGACATTATCCCAGGGACCGGGCGTATAGAAAATCGACTCGTCATAATACACCTCGGCTGTAGACACGAGTTTGACCCGTTGGTTAATATCGCTGTTGGCATACCCCTGGTTGGTCAAAGAGAAAGCGGAATTGATGGCAGAGTTGATTGAACTGGCCCCCCCGGCCGCGGCCCGGGCGTCGTCGGTATACACCACCATCACATCGATCTGCGAACCGTCGTCCGGCGAAGTGCCGGCCTGGGCCTCCACCTCGGGCTCGGGCGGCTGCCCGTCGGGCACCAGATCCGGCGCCTCGGGCGGAAAGGCAGAGACGTTAAGCTGGCGGATGTGGTGCAGCCCATCCGGGTTGTATTCCACCACGTACGAAGCGCCGTACAACGTGACCAGCGCCGTGATCACCTCGCCTTCCACCGCCAGGTGTACCTCGCTTTGGGGTTGATCTTGCAGCGAACCGCTCAGTACATACCCCCCCGTAGCGCTGTCCTCGAATTCTGTAAACAACGCCACGTAGCTGGCATCGTCGAACAACTTCAGCGTCAGGGCGGCGTCCTCGCTGCGCCCTTCCACCAGAGCGGTGCGCACCGCCGCCAGGGAGGAGAGTTGCAGGGTGACGTAACGCTGGCGCAGCGTGGTCGGGTCGCTCTCTGCCAGGGCGCCCACCTCGTCCGGCCCGCCGGCGTCCACAAACAAATCCGGTGGAGTATCTTCCTGAGCAAGCACCTGGCCGCCCGGGACAACGCCCGGCCCGGCTGCCAACACCAACATAATCGCCGCCAATAAACGCATCCACGCCTTCATTCCTACCTCACTGGCCGTAATGCCGGTTCAACCCGATCAGGATCGATGTGTGACCACAGCCCTTGTAACCCTAAAAATGATCTTGAACCGGTAGACACTGCGCCCGCCTGTTCCGGCGGATAGAACGCAAAACCAAGTACACAACCTGGGTTGTGTGATTTTACTGTACCACAAAGAGATTAAGGTTTGGTAAATGTTATCGAATTGTAAGGCCGGCGTTCAGCGCGCCAGCGGAGCCGCCAGCAGGTAACGATAGGTGTGCACCTCAACGGCGGCGCCAAAATCCGGGTGGGGAAGATAACCGTTTACCGCCCGCGCCCGGTAATGATAGATCGTATCCGCCTGCAGCCCTTCGTCCAGATAGCCGGTCGTCCCGGACGGCAGGGAGACCAGGGCCGTCCAGTCGACGCCGTTGGGCGAGCGCTGGAGCTCGTATTGGGTCTCGTCGTCCACGTCCGTCCAGGTTAGCTGCACGCTGTACAGCCCGGCCGCCCGGCCGGAGAGCGTCACCGGCAGCAGGGGCGGGCCGCAGGGGTGGGTCGTCTGCGAGACCGTCCCGCTGAAAACGGGCGTTTCGCTCTGGCGGTAAGCGCCCACGCGGTACGTGTAACTGCTGCCGCAGGTCAGCCCGGCGTCGGTGAAAGCTGTGGTGTTGGCCGGCAGGCTGCCCAGCGCCAGCCAATCGCTGCCGGACAGCCAGCGCTGGACGGCAAACCCGCTCTCGTCCGGGCTGGCGTCGCCCCAGGCCAGATCCAGCCGGCTCTGGCTGCCGCTGTGGCGGTTGACCTGCAAATTCTGCGGGGCACACACCGCCGTGGTCACTGCGGCGGTGTTGCTGGCCGCAGAGACGACCGGCCCGTTGAGCGCAAACAGGCGGTAATCGTAGGCCGTGCTGCACAGCACGCCCGTATCGGTAACGGTGGTCGTTCCGGCCGCCAGCGTCTGCACCGCCTGCCAATCGGCGGCGGCGTGCGGGCTGCGTTCCAGGCGGAAACCGCTCTCATTGGCGCTGGCGTCCACCCAGGTCAGGGTCACCTGCGCCAGTTGGGCGTGCGCCGCGGCGTTCAGGCTGGCAGGCGCGGCGGGCGGGCAGTAGAAATGCACCGCCAGCGGCGCGCTGGCCGGCGAATCGCCGTTGCCGCTGGTGGCGGTCAGGCGGTATTCGTAGTCGCTTTCACACGCCAGGCCGCTGCTGTCCACAAAACCGGTCGTGTTGGCCGGCAGGTCGGCCGCCGTCGCCCAGGCGGCGCCGCCCTGCAAACGGCGTTCCAGGCGAAAACCGGTTTCGTAGGCGCCGGCGTCCGTCCAACTCAACTGGATGCCGCCGGTCTGCGTGCTGGCGGCGCTCAGACCGCCCGGCGTGGGCGGCTCGGGCCCGTTGCGGAAACCGGCAGCAATGCCGCGGGTGTTGTTAAGCGTGCGGTGGTTATCGGCGCCGGCCGTGCCGGTGGCATAACCGCGGTAGGTCACGTCGGGGTGCGACCAGTAATTGATCTGCGAGCAGCCGCTGCACCCGCCCGAATAGGCCATGATGGTGTAGAACTGGCCGGTCTGGTTCTGATAACCGTAGGAATAAGAATACGCGCCGGTCATGCCGCTGGCGTGAGCGACGTCGTGATGAGCGCCGAGGTTATGCCCGGTCTCGTGCGCCAGCGAACGTTTGCCCAGACAGCGCTGCGCCACCAGGCTGAAAGCGTAGGCCTCAAAACTGTGACCCAACGTCAGGCTGTCCATCAACCACCCCAGACCGCAGTATGTGTCGTTGGCGCCCACCACCATCACCACCAGGTCGGCGGCGTACTCGTTACGCCAGGTGTGCACCTCGTCCATCCAGCCGTCGGCGGGGGCGGTCAGGCGGTCGAGGGCCGTATTCCAGTTAAAACCGCTCTCGCTGTAGCTGACCTCGGCGGTGTGCACCAGGCGATAGCGGGTGGCGATCTGGCTGTTGCCAAAGCTGGCGTTGGCCGAACTGATCGCCGTCTCGATGCGGGTGCGGATGGCCGCCTCGCTGCCGGCAGACGTACGGGCGGCGGGGGTGTAAACGACCATGACGTCGATCAACGAACCATCGTCGTCGACCGCGCCGCCGGCCTGGGCGGCGGGCGATGCGGGCGGCGGGAGCGGCGACGGCCCGCCAGGTGGAAAGGCGGCCTGTTCCAGCTCTTGCAGCCGGTGCACGCCGTCGGAAACGTAACTCAAGGTATAGAGGGCGCCGCCGGCCGAAATCTCGGCCGCCGCCGTCTCGCCTTCCAGCGCCAGGTGCACTTCGCTGTCTTCCTCGCCTTGCAAATAACCCGAGAAGACAAAACCGGCTTCCACGCCGGGCTGCACCGCGATAAAATGCGCCAGATAACGGCGGTCGTCAAACAGGTTGAGCGCCAAATCGGCGTCCTCCAGGCGACCGGCGCTCAGCGCCGCCAGGGCGGCGGGGTGCAGGGTCACATAGCGTTCGCGCCGGCTGGTCGGGTCGGCGCCCGCCTGCGCCGCCGGCGCCTGCGCATCGGCAAACAGTTCGGGCGGGTCAGACGCCTGCGCCGCCGCGCCCTGGCCCGGCAGGGGCAGGAGCGCCGCCGTTAAAAGGATCATCACCAGCCACCCGTTGCGCATTCCATTTCCTCCCGCGTTTACCAACCATCGCAAACATGTCTTTTTAAACTGTAACACAAAGCCGGGTGTTTTTTTCAGCCTGTTATCGGATTGTAAGGCGCCTGACTGAGGCTTGACAGACACGTAAAGGACTGTATAATAGTGTAAATATTACACTATTAGCACCTGGAGACAAAATGAGCATTTTCGACGGCCAACGTCTGGACAATTCGACCTTCAAGCTGGATATCGAGCGCATGCGGCGCGGCTGGTACACCGACAAATACTTTACCAACATCGCCCAGATGCTCACCCTGCTGTCCGCAGCGGGCTACACCTATCGCGGCCAGGATCATCGCCTGCCCCCCGGCTTCGACCCGGCCAGCATCCGCGCCGGCGACCTGGAGGTGGAAATGCAGTGGTTCACCCGCCGCCCCGGCACCACCCTGGTGGTGGGTGTGGACAAGGCCCTGACCATGCTGCGCCACTGCAGCGGATACTACGACGGCGACGCCTTTGTCAACACCGCCGACCGGCTGCAGGTATGGGCGGTGCAGGACGGCGGCGAAGTGCACTACAACGGCAACCCGCTCGAAGTCCAACCCGTACTGCGCGTGCGCGGCCGTTACCGCGACTTCGCCATCCTGGAAACGCCCACGCTGGGCATCCTCACCCGCGCCAGCCGGGTGGCGACCAACGTTTACGACACGCTGGTGGCGGCGCGCGGCAAACCCATCCTGTTCTTCCCGGCGCGCTTCGACGCCCACGAAGTCCAGGCGGCGGACGGTTATGCCTACAACATCGCCGTGCAGCGCTTCAACATGGACTACGCCGGCAAGCTCGGGCCGTTCGTCTCGACCGACGCGCAGGGCGACTGGTGGGGGGGCGCCGGCGGCGGCACGGTGGCGCACGCCGCCATCGCCTGTTTCCTGGGCGACACGGCCGAAGCCATGCTGGCCTTCGCCCAGACCCTGCCGCCATCCATCCCGCGCATCGCCCTGGTCGATTTCAACAACGACAGCGTGCGCGACTCGCTGATCACCTGCCGGGCGATGTTCGAGCGCTACCGCACCCTGGTCGAAGCCGGGCAGAGCGAAGAGGCCGAGCGCTACCGCCTGTACGGCGTGCGCCTGGATACCGGCGGCTCGCTGCGCGACCGTTCGGTGCCGCCGCTGGGCGACCCGGCGTTGGATCTGGGGGTGACGCCGCGGCTGGTCTTCCTGGTGCGCCAGGCGTTGGACGCCGCCTGGGAAAGCTGGGACGTGCCGGCCAACTGGCGCGAACGCGCCCGCCAGTTCTGTCAGGCGGTCAAGATCGTGGTCTCGGGCGGTTTCAACCCCGAAAAGATCACCCGCTTCGAACGCCTGCAGGTGCCGGTGGACATCTACGCCGTCGGCTCGGCCCTGTTCAGCAACAACGGCCCAACCGTGACCGACTTCACCGCCGACGTGGTGCGCATCCGGGTCGACGGGCAGTGGGTCGACCTGGCCAAGGTCGGGCGCAAGGCGCTGGATAACCCCGATCTGGAGCGGGTCTGGTAAGAAATCCTTCGGCGCCCCAACAAGGCCTCGAAGGCCTGTTTCTCATCTTCGTCCGGCGGTATGGAGGTGCGGCAATTTCCTGGGGCGATCCTTGCCGCACCTTTGCGTTAAAACACCAGAACGGATGCCCGACCTCAGGCAACCTCGACCGGCAACGCCACCACCTGGCGCACCTGGCGGGCAAAGGCC
>CAZHTS010000145.1:0-5582 GCA_964535315.1 uncultured Anaerolineaceae bacterium | reverse complement strand
CTGTTTCCTCACGCTCTTTTAAGGTGTTGACGGCACAATTAAGATAATCTATATCTTAATTGTGCTTACCTTTTCCAACGAATAGAATTGAGGAGTGGTCCCCATGAAAAAGATAATTTTTGCCCTGATCGGGGTTGCCCTGGTTGCCGGCGTCGCCGGCGCCCTGTATGTGCTGCGCCCGGCGGCGCAGCCCAGCCAGCCGATCCAGGCCGTGCCGCTGCCGGCGACGGCTGCCCCCACTGCGGCTGCACCCACGGTCGCCTCGCCGGCAGCACCGGCTGCCGGTCAGCCTGCTGCGGGTATGAGCGGCGTGGCGGTTTACCAGATCAGCCAGAAGGACTCGCAGGCGCGCTTCTCTATCGATGAGGTTTTGCGCGGCCAGCCCTTTACCGCGGTCGGGGCGACCGATCAGGTGGCGGGAGAACTGTCCGTCGATTTCGACCGGGCCACGGTGCAGTTGGGCACCGTACAGGTCAACGCCCGCACGCTCAAGACCGACAACAGTTTCCGCGACCGGGCGATTGCCAACCAGATTCTGGCGACCGGGCAGTACGAGTACATCACCTTTACGCCCAAAACGATCGACGGTCTGCCCAAACAGGCCGCCCTGGGGCAGCCGGTGACGTTGAAGATCAGCGGCGATCTGACCATCCGCGACGTGACGAAGGAAGTGACCTTTGACGCCACGGTGACACAGGTCAGCGCCGAACGGTTGGAGGGCAGCGCCGCGGCAAAAATTTCGCGCAGCGATTACCAGTTGACCATCCCCAGCGTGCCGCAGGTGGCCTCGGTCGATGATGACATTCTGCTGGAGATCGTTTTTGTGGCGCTGCGCAAATAACGCTCAATCGTGCGCAAAGACCTGGGCGGGGAACTCGATCAGGAGGGTGGCGCCTTCGCCCAGGCACGATTCTGCCCGGATTTCGCCGCCGTGCGTCCGCACTATTGCCCGGGCGATGGCCAGCCCCAACCCGGAGGCGCCGCTTTCTTCGGAACGGGCCGGGTCGGCGCGATAGAAGCGTTCAAAAATATGCGGCAGGTCTTCGGGGGCGATGCCCTGGCCGGTGTCGCTGACGGCGATTTGCATTTGCCCGGCGTCGCAGGCGGCGCGCAGGGTAATGCTCCCGCCGGCGGGGGTATGATGCAGGGCGTTGCTCAGCAGGTTTTCCAGCACCTGCATCAGGCGGGTCTCGTCGCCGTACAATAAGGGCATCTCCTCCGGCGCCTGCATGGTCAGGCCAATGTGCTGCTGTTCGGCCTGGTGCTGGAAGGCGGTGAGGGCCTGTTGGAGCAGGGCGGGGACGGACAGCGGCTGGCGGTTGAGGGTCAGTTCGCAGGCGTCGGCGCGCGACAGGGTGCGCAGGTCTTCGACCAGGCGTTGCAGCCGTTCGATCTCGGTGTAGATGGTGTCCATACGCTGCGGGGTGGCGGTCAGCACGCCGTCGCGCATGGCTTCGACGTAGCCGGCGATGACGGTCAGCGGGGTGCGCAGCTCGTGGGCGATGTCAGCCGTCATCTGCCGGCGCAGGTAATTGGCCTGCGCCACCTCGCGGCTCATGCGGTTGAAGGCCTGGGCCAGTTCGCCGATCTCGTCGCGCGAATTGACCGTCACCTGCTGTTCCAGGTCGCCGCCGGCGATGCGGTGAGCGGCCTGGGTCAGGGCGCGCAGCGGGCGGGTGAGGGTGCGGGCCATCAGCGTGCTGACGATCAGCGCCACCAGCACGGCCGCTACGGCGGCCAGGACGACGGCGTGGTCGCTGCGGCTGAGGTAGGCCAGTTCTTCGGGGCTGAGGTTGAGCAGGGGCAGCGGGCTGAGGATGACGCCGATGCGTTTGCCCTCGACTTCGATGACTTTACCCTGGCTGAGGATGTCGCCGGGGATACGCTGGCCCATTTCAAAGCGGTCGGGTACGGCGACGACGATGATACCGTTGGCATCCGTCAGGCCAAACTGGATGCGGCGGTTGGCTGTTGGGCGCGGCGGGCCGTCGTCGGGCGGCGGCTTCTGGTCGTGCTTTGAGCGAAACAGCTGCGAGACGCCATCCAGCGTGCCATTTGCGTTGTAGTATTCAATCACCACCGTCTCGAAATCGCTGCGTTGCTGTTCGACCACCAGGCGGTTCAGGCGGTCGGGGTTGGTGGTGTGCAGGAAGATGGCCACCAGGACGGTAACGGTGACGGCTACCAGTAAGAAGGCCAGGACGAGTTTCTGGTAAAGCGAACGTTTCATTTTTGTGAGTGGAAGCGATAACCGACGCCGAATACAGTTTCGATATACACGGGATTGGCCGGGTCGTTTTCGATCTTGGCGCGCAGGTTGCGCACGTGCACGTTGAGGGTGCGCTCCAGGCCGGTGAAACCGCTGTCGGCGAGGTGGTCGGCGATCTGCTGGCGGGTGAACACCCGCCCAGGGGAAGCCATCAGCATGGCCAGCAAATCGAACTCCAGCGGGGTGAGGGCCGCGTCCTGGCCGCGTACGGTGACGGTGTGGGTGGCCGGGTCGAGGGTGATCTCCCCGGCGCGCACCGGTTCGGGCGTCTGGGCGGCGCTCTCGCTGCGGCGCAGCACGGCGCGGATGCGCGAGGCCAGTTCGCGCATGCGGAAGGGTTTGATCACGTAATCGTCCGCTCCCAGTTCCAGCCCCAGCACGGCGTCCGTCTCTTCCTCTTTGGCGGTGACGATGATCACCGGGGTATTGCGTTCCTGGCGATGGCGGCGGAGGAACTCGTAGCCATCCATGTGCGGCATCATTAAATCCAATAAGATCAGGTCGGGGGGCTCGCGCCGCGCCTCGTAGATGGCCTGCTGGCCGTCGGCGGCAGTGGTCACCCGGTAACCCTGTTCGGCCAGATACTCTTGCAGCAGCTGGCGGACACTGGCTTTATCGTCTACAACAAGAATAGTCTTCATGCCCTTGATCATACTCCACGCCGGTTTATTTTTGGTTCAGAATGCTGCGGTTCAGGTTTGTTTTACACAATCTAAACCATTTCTGAACACCCGTTTTCTACAATCAGGTTAAGTCTGGCGAGTGGTTTTCGTCGTCTCTTGGGAGGAGCGGGTGTATGCAGACTAGTATTGATTATAAACGCGTTTTGCCGGGTGGGGCGGGGGCATGGCTGGTGCACCCGCTGGTGTGGCGTCTGACGCCGGCGGCCCTGCTGGTAGGCGGGCTGATGCTGTTTTCGTTGGTTCTGCACCTGGGAAATCTGGGCGCCATCGGCGACTCGAACCCGTATTACACTGCGGCGGTGAAGAGCATGCTGCAATCGTGGCATAATTTCTTCTTCCTGGCGGCCGAGCCGGGCGCTTCGGTCAGCGTGGACAAACCGCCGCTGGGGCTGTGGATCGAGGCGGGCTTTGCCTGGGGGCTGGGCGTCAGCGGTTTTACGACGGTGCTGCCCAATATCCTGGCCGGGGTGTTGGGCGTGCCCCTGCTCTATCACCTCACCCGCCGCTATTGGGGGACGCTGGCGGGGCTGGTGGCGGCGCTGGTGCTGGTGGTGACGCCGGTGACCTTTGCCGCCGGGCGCAACAACACCATGGATGGCATGCTGACCTTTACCCTGCTGCTGGCGGCCTGGGCCTTTGTGTGGGCCGCCGAGAACGGCGGGTTGGGGCGCCTGCTGCTGGCGGCATCCATCGTCGGGCTGGGTTTTAACATCAAGATGATGCAGGCCTTTTTGCCTCTGCCGGCCTTTTACGCTTTGTATTGGCTGGGCGCCGCAGGCAGCCGGCGGCGTAAGATTGCCAGTCTGGCGCTCGCCAGCCTGCTTTTGCTGGCCGTCTCTCTGGCGTGGGCCGTGGCGGTGGATGTCACCCCGGCCGGTCAGCGGCCGTATATCGGCAGTTCGGGCGACAATTCGGTGCTGGGGCTGCTCTTTGGGCACAACGGCCTGGCGCGCCTGTTGGGACACGGCGGCCCGGGCGGCGGCCCGAAGGCGCCCGGAGGCGCCGGCGGAACGCCGGGGCGACCGCCGGCCGGCCCGGGCGGGCCGGATGAGACCGGGATGCCCGGGCCGTTACGTTTCTTCCAACTGCCGCTGGCCAAAGAGCTGTCGTGGCTGCTGCCGTTGGCGCTGGTGGGGCTGACCGGCATGGCGGTACAGGCGCGCCCGTTTCGCCTGCCGCTCTCTGCGGCGCACAAGGGGCTGGTGCTGTGGGGCGGCTGGCTGCTCACCTGCCTGGCGTTTTTCAGCGTCGCCGGCTTCTTCCACGTCTATTACCTCATCCTGCCGGCGCCGGCCCTGGGGGCGGTGACCGGCGGCGGTGTGGCGGCGCTCTGGCAGTGGCGCGAGCGGCGCGCCTGGGCCAACGATCTGCTGCTGGCGGCCGCGGCGCTGACGCTGGCCTTTCAGTTTTCGCTGGTGGTGGGCCTGGGGGTGAACATCACCTGGTGGATGCTGCTGGCGCTCGAATTCCTGACGTTGGGCGCCGCCGGGTTGTTCATCCTCAGCCGCAATTCCGCTTCGGCCGACATCCCCCGCCTGGCGTGCATCTTGATGCTGGTCTCGCTGGGGTTCATCCCGCTGGGGTGGAGCGTCCTGACGGTGTGGGGCGTGGCGGATAACAGCGTTCTGCCGGCGGCCTACGGCGGCCAGGCCGTGCGCCCGCCGCAGGGGCGGGACGATCCCGCTCTGCTGGCCTATTTACAGGAGCATACCGGCGACGTCTCTTATCTGTTGGCGGCGCCCAGCGCCCAGGTGGGCGCGCCCTTTGTCTTGCGCACCGGCCGGCCGGTGTTGTACGTGGGCGGGTTTAACGGCCAGGATCGCGTGGCGACGGCGGCCGATTTGCAGGCGCTGGTGAGCGCCGGCCGGCTGCGCTACGTGTTGACCGGCGGGCAGTCGCAGCCGGCCAATACCCAGGCGGATATTGAGGCCTGGGCGCAGGCCGCGTGTACGCCGGTGCCGCAGTTCAGCCGCCCGGCGTTGAAGCTGTATGCGTGTGGCGCGCCGCCTGCGGGCCAATAGCGCCGCCGCAGGGTGCGTGCTTGACAATTCGTCCCGGTCGTGTTTCAATGAATACAGTTCGTTGGGGTGTTTTCTGCCGGAGGGCCGGGAGGGTGTCATGCAAGAAGTTGCCAGAGGGATACGGGTGGAACGCAACCCGGAGCAGGTGAAGATTGCGCTGCGCCGCCTGTATTACACGGGGAATGGCTGCGCCGAGATCGTTTTGTTTGTGCTGGGGGCGGCGTTTTTGGGCTTCCCGCTGGCCGGGCTGTTGTCTGGCATGGGGGGCGCTGCCCCGGCTGCCCTGCGCTGGGGCGACGTGGTCGCCATCGTCTTTCTGGTGTTGGGCCTGTTCATCGTCTATCGCGATCTGACGATTTTGCTCAATACGGACGTGATCGGCGTGGATCGCCAGGTGTTGAAAGTGTCCAGTGGGCCGCTGCCCCCCTGGGACAGCGCCGGGCTCAGGCTGCCGGCCGGCCAGGTGTTGGCGGCTGAATGCAAGATGAACGTCAGCCGCTCCAGGAACCAGAATCGCCCCTCGGGCACCACCATCACCTACAGCGTGAAGGTGGTGTTGAGCGACGGCAGTTCGAAAGTCATCCTGAGCGGTGCGGGCAATTCCGAGGC
>CAZHTS010000144.1:0-5769 GCA_964535315.1 uncultured Anaerolineaceae bacterium | reverse complement strand
TAATGATCATTATTATAACCAAAGCAAGTGCGCTGTCAAGTGGCAAACGAAATGGGCGGGTGCGTGTATAATGTATTCATCTTTTTTGCGTGGCGTGGTTATGGACTCACAACTCAATCTTGCCCGTCAATTGATCAGCCGGCTGGAACGTCTGTCGGTTGATTCGTATTGGGCGCACCAGGCCAGCGGCGTGCGCCGCTCGCTGCTGCGCTGCGTCGAGGAAGCCGAGGCCGGTCAGCCGGGTGCGCTCCAGCGCCTGGACGGGCTGGTGCGGCGCGGCTTCTTCATCGTTGAAAACGCCGCCCGTGAACTGGGCGACCGGCCCTGACGTGTGGAGAGGCGGCGGCCATGAGCACCACCCTGTTGTTCATCGAACTGTTGATCGCCGGCGTACAGGCCAGCGTCTGGATCGTGTTGTTCTTGCTGGCTTTTTCGGGTGTGGGCTGGCTGGCGCAACTGCGCGCCGACGTGCTGGCCGATTGGTCGGCGCTGCTGACCGTCGTCTATCTGTCTTTCACTTACGCCACCGGCATCCTCATCGACCGGGCGGCCGACCGCCTGTTTCACGCCCAATACAAAAAGATTGGGCGGCGTATCCTGCCCGACAACCCGCGCTCTGTGCCCGCCATGCGTTTTGCGCTTACCCGAGAGAACGACCCGCTCAACGCCCATTTTGAATACACCCGCACCCGGATGCGCATCGCCCGCGCCTCGGCTTTGAATTTTGGCCTGATTACGCTCGGCGCCCTGGCGCTGATCTTCTTGCAGGCCGAGAGTCTGGGTCTGGCGCCCGCCTGGCGCTATGCGCTGGTCGTTTTCCTGGTCGGGGCGGCGTTTGTGGCCGGCGCCATACGCAGCTGTTACGAACTGACCGTTGAGTATTACTGGTTGATCAAGACCGTTTCCGGCGACGGCGAAACTGCCAAACAGCCGCCCGTGCGCAGTAAGAAGGGCTGAACTGCGTCCTGGACGCCGCACCCTTTGACAACAAAAAGATGGAGCAGCACCGATGGCGAATCACACGCTCCTGTCTGTCCGATTAGCGTTGTTTGTTGGACTGGTGTGGGCGCTTGCTGCCTGCGCCGCGCCGCTGCCCGACGTGCCGCTCGCCGCCCGGCGCGGCCAGGCGCTCGAACTGGTCGATGCGTACGGCGTCTTCTACGCTTACCTGCCCCGCAGCGCCCCGGCAGAGGCGGAGGTGTTGGCCTTGATCCACGGCACGCCGGCCAAAGACGAAAGCGCCGAAGAAACCGCCCGGTATTATCTGCTGTCGTGGGTTGATTTTGCCGAGGAACACGGTTATGTACTGATTGCGCCGGCCTTTAACCAGGAGGATTTCAGCAGTCGTTACGGGGATCACGCTCTGGGCGGTTATCGCGGCCTGTTTGGCCGGCGCATCGGCGCCGACGCCTGGCTGCTGCGCCTGGTGACGGCTTACCAGCGCGCCTTTGGCGAGGCGGGCGCGCCGTTTTTGCTCTACGGTCACTCGGCCGGGGGCCAGTTTTTGGCCCGTTTTCTGGTGGTGCACCCCGAACGGGTGCGCCGCGCCGTCATTACCGCCGCCGGCACCTACCCGCAGCCGGTGGGGGATGTGGCCTGGCCGTTTGGCATGGGCGAACTGCACGCCGACGTTGAATGGGACGCCGCTACGATCCGCCGCGTGGACGTGATCCCCGACCGGCAAAAATGGCTGGCGGCCACCCAGGTGCCGCTGTCCGTCATCGTCGGGCTCAACGACACCTCTGAGCTGCCGGCGTACCCCGGCCAGCAGGGCAAAAACCGCTTTACCATCGGGCGTAACTGGGTGGCGGATATGCAGCGTTTCGCCGGCGACAACGGGTTGCAGAGTCGTTTTCAACTCGCCATCATCCCGGGCAAGGGACACAGCATGCAGGGGCTGCTGCCTTACAGCCAGCCGGCCCTGCTGCCGGCGGAGTGAATGCGCACAAACTGATCCATTGACAGTTATTCTGTTTTGCTTATAATGATAATGATTTTCATTATCAAAAAGGAAACAGACTATGAAATTTCGAATCTTAAAACAATTATCTCTCCTGGCCATGCTTGTTCTGGTGGGCTGTCAGGCGGCCCCGGCGGCCCCGGCGGCCCCGGTGACCCCGGTGACCGCCGGCTCCCCCCAGCCGGTAAAGGTGCTGGCGGTGCAGACCTTTCTGGCGGATATGGCTCAAAACGTGGCCGGCGAGCGGCTCAAGGTCGAGGCGCTCATCCCCATCGGGCTCGACCCGCACGCCTTTGCCCCCACCCCGGCGGACGTGGCGCGCATCGCCGACAGCCAGGTGTTGATCGTCAACGGCGCCGGGTTTGAGGGCTGGCTGGACGAGGTGCTGCACAACGCCGGCGGGCAGCGCCAGGTGATCGAAGCAGCCGCCGGGCTGCAAGGCCGCGCCGGGCGCGAGGGTGAGCAGGCGGTCATGTCGCCCGAGGAGAAGGCCGAGGCGTTGTGCGCCGCCCTGGCGGAAGGTAAATCCGAGGGGACAATCCGGGCCGGCAAGAGCGCCGCTGAGGCGGCGGAACTACACGGCGAGGAAACGCATACGACCGGCGGAGACGAACACGCCGGCGAACAGGCCCACAAATTGCATCAGGTGGATGTCCAACTGGCCACCCAGCCGGATGGGCACCACAGCGGTTACGTCCTCCTGGATGCTCACGAGGAAGGCGATTACTTCCTGGCGGCCGCCGCCGGTGAGGCCAGCCTGACCCGCGGCGATGGAGGGGCGGTGGCGTTTGAAGATGCCCTGCCGGTGCAATGCGCCGGCCTGACGCAGGGTTGGGTGGCCGAGTTGCAGCCCGGCGAATACGTATTGGCGCTCAGCCTCTTCCGCAGCGAGACCACCCCGCTGGTCTTTGGGCCGGCGGTGGGGCATCACCATCACGAGGGCGACCCGCATTTCTGGCTTGATCCCACCCTGGCCGTGCGCTACGTTGAAAACATCCGCGATGGGTTGATCCAGGCCGACCCGGCGGGCAAGGAAGTCTACACTCGCAACGCCGCGGCTTATATCGCCAGGCTGAACGAGCTGGACGGCTGGATCCGGCAGCAGGTACAGCAGGTGCCCGTGGAGCGCCGCCGGATCGTCACCAATCACGAGAGCTTTGGTTATTTCGCCGACCGTTACGGTTTTCGCGTCATCGGCACGGTGCTGCCCAGCGTCAGCACCGGCGCTTCCCCTTCGGCGCAGCAGCTGGCCCGCCTGGTGGATCGCATCAAAGCGGCCGGCGCGCCGGCCATTTTCCTCGAAACCGGCGCCAGCCCGCGCCTGGCCGAACAGATTGCCCAGGAGACCGGCGTGCGCGTGGTGACCGGACTGCACAGCCATTCGATCACTGCCGCCGACGGCCCGGCCCCCACCTACCTGGACATGATGCGCGCCAACACCCAGATGATTGTCGATGCCCTTAAATAAGCTGTGCGCCCCGGGCCGCTGTTATTTGCGTCCCGCGCACAACGCCGGGTAACCGTCAGGGAATCTGCTTCTCAGGAGCAGATTCCCTGTTTTCTGCTTTTCCCGCAAACGCGATTCGTGCTATAACCAACCTATCCCATCTTTTGTGGAGGCAAACCATGCCGTTGATCGAGCTTTCACAAACTCAGCGCGACGCGTTTTACGCCGCCGTCTGGAATCTGGCGCGCCAGGTGCCTGCCGGGCGGGTGGCCACCTACGGCCAGCTTGCCGCGTTTATTCCTGCCCCAGAGGGGGTCTCGGCCGAAGATTACCCGGCCTACCGGGCGCGCTGGGCGGGTAACGCCATGGCCGCCTGCCCGGCCGATGTGCCCTGGCAGCGCGTGGTTAACGCCCAGGGCAAGATCAGCGACCGCCCCGGCGCCGGCCAGCAGCGCGAGCTGTTGGAAGCAGAGGGCGTCCAGTTTGACGACCGCCAGCGCATCGATTTGCATCGCTTCGGCTGGCTGGGGCCGGACGACGCCTGGTTGAGCGCCAACGGCCTGCTCCTGCCCGCTCAGGGCCGTCTGTTCTAACCCCGGGATTGTATTTACAAAGGAGGTTATCATGTCTGCCCGTTTAACCGCCAAAACGGTTGTGATGCCGGTTGCCAATGAATTTGAAGACATCGAGTTGTTATACCCGCTGCTGCGTCTGAGCGAAGAGGGGGCGACCGTGATCGTCGTGCCGCTGGCGCTTGGCTTTCACCCGCGGCCTTTTTTGAACGATAAACCGGTCACCGGCCGTTTTGGCCACCCGGTGCCCATTCCGGTCATGCCCGAGGGCCGGCGCTACGTGTGCCGCACGCTGGGCGAGATCGATCCGGCGGCGGTGGACTGCCTGCTGGTGCCGGGCGGCTTTTCGCCCGACTATTTGCGCCGCGAGCCAAAGGTGCTCGAACTGGTGCGCAGCGTCAACGCCCGCGGTGCGCTGTTGGCGACCATCTGTCACGGGCCGTGGGTGTTCATCTCGGCCGGGGTGGTGCGCGGCCGGCGCCTGACCGGGCTGGTGGCGGTGCGTGACGACCTGCTCAACGCCGGCGCTGAATACGTGGATGCGGCGGTGGTGTGCGATGGCAACCTGATTACCAGCCGCATGCCCAACGACCTGCCCGATTTCTGCCTGGAGATCATCCGTTGGTTGAGCGCCGGGCAGGAGTGAGCCGATGAACGAGATTCGTTTTGCACTGGCCGGGGCCGGGAACATTGGCGGGGTGCACGCCCAGGCGCTGGCCGAGATTCCCGCGGCGCGCCTGGTGGCGGTGTACAGCCGCACTCTGCAACGCGCCCGCGCCCTGGCCGAGCCTTACCACGCCGAGGGCTGCGACGACTGGCAGGCGATGGTGCGCCGGCCGGACGTGGATGCCGTGGCGGTGTGTACGCCGTCGGGGGCACACCTGGAGGTGGCCGTTGCTGCCGCTCTGGCGGGAAAGCACGTCATCGTCGAGAAACCGCTCGAAATCACCCTGGAACGAGTGGACGCCATGCTTGCCGCCGCCCGGCAGGCGGGGGTGACGCTGGCCTGTATCTTTCCTTCGCGTTTTCGCCCCGGCGTGCAGCATGCCCGCCGCGCCATCCAGGCCGGGCGGTTGGGCCGCCTGACGCTGTGCGATGCGCAGGTCAAGTGGCATCGTACCCAGGCGTATTACGATACCGGCGGCTGGCGCGGTACCATTGAACTGGACGGCGGCGGGGTGCTGATGAACCAGGCCATTCACCAGATCGACCTGCTCCAGTATCTGGCCGGCGGGCTGCACTCGGTCACGGCTTGCAGCGCTACTCTGGCGCACCGCATGCAGACCGAGGATACCGCTGCGGCCGTGGTGCAGTTTGCCGGCGGGGCGTTGGGGGTCATCGAGGGCAGCACGGCTGCCTGGCCGGGCAGCCCCGGGCGGGTGGAAATCTGCGGCGAGCGCGGCTCCATCCGGCTCGAAGATGGCTGTATCACCCGCTGGGAGCTGCAAGACGCCGGCCCGGAAGAACAGCAGGCCATGCTGGCGCTTGAGGCGCCGCCGGGTTCGGGGGCCTCGAACCCGCTGGGCATCGGCCACATCGGGCACCTGCGCCAGCTGCGCGATTTTGTCGAGGCGTTGCAGACCGGCCGCCCACCGCAGGTCGACGGTCTGGAGGGGCGCAAGGCGGTCGAGATTGTGTGCGCCATCTACCGCTCTGCCGCCACACACCAGACTGTCACGTTTCCGCTCTAACCCATTCCTGCTGCGCCGGGCGAGGGAGTCTGGCTCCTCGCCCGCGGCGGGGGAGAGGTTGGGTGAGGGGGGGATCTATCCTGGCGATTGGCACGCCGG
>CAZHTS010000143.1:0-5998 GCA_964535315.1 uncultured Anaerolineaceae bacterium | reverse complement strand
TTTCGAGGGGGAGGGCCGGGGTGAGGGTGAAAGCCCCGTTTACCTTGCATGCCAACCGCCGGGAGAGATTCCCCCCTCACCCAACCTCTCCCCCGCCGGGGGCGAGGAGCCAGACTCCCTCCCCCTTTCGAGGGGGAGGGCCGGGGTGAGGGTGAAAGCCCCGTTTACCTGCTTGCCAACCGCCGGGAGAGATTCCCCCCTCACCCAACCTCTCCCCCGCCGGGGGCGAGGAGTCAACCCCCCTCGCCCGGCCGATTGTTGGCGCAAAAAAGATTGAAGATGTTAGAATGGAAAAGAGTCAAAAACGTTATGATCCACGAGATTCAAGCCAAAACCCTGCTCGCCACGGTGCGCGGCGATGACCGCATCTTCGGCCTCAAATACAACCTCAACCTGTACCGCGGCTGTGAACACCAGTGCATCTACTGCGACTCGCGCAGCGAATGCTACGGCATCGAGAACTTTCACGACGTGCTGGTCAAGGTCAACGCCATTGAACTGCTGGAGAAAGAACTGCCGCGCAAACGCGTCAAGGGCGCCATCGGCTTTGGATCGATGAGCGATCCCTACACCCCGGCCGAACGGCGTTACGAACTCACCCGCCGGGCGCTGCAGGTCATCGCCCGCCACGCTTTCCCGGCCTTTCTCATCACCAAAAGCGACCTGGTGCTGCGCGACATCGATGTGTTGCAGGACGTTGGGCGAGTCTACGCCGGGGTCTGCTTCACCCTGACCACGGTGGACGACGAACTGGCGCGGCGCATCGAACCGGGCGCCCCGCTGCCCTCCGCCCGCCTGCGGGCAATGGCGGCGCTGGCCGGGCAGGGCATTCTGACCGGGGTGACGCTCATGCCCGTCTTGCCCTTTCTCGAGGACAACGAGGCCAACATCGGCGCCATCATCGAGCAAACCGCCGCACACGGCGGGCAGTTCATCATCCCCTGGTTTGGCATGTCGCTGCGCGACCGGCAGCGCGCCTACTACTACGAGCAGCTCGACCGGCTCTTTCCTGGCCTGCGGGCGCAATACGAACGCGCTTACGGTCAACAATACGGCTGCCCGGCGCGCCGATACCGCCGCCTGGCGCAGTATTGCGACCAGTTGTGCGCCCGCCTGGGCCTCGCCACTCACGTGCTGCGCTATCAACCGCCCGTCAGCGAACAACAACTCAGCCTGTTTTAAAAATCTCCCCCGAGGTGTCTCATGTCACAGGATTACGATCAGTACCTCTCCCCCTTCACCTGGCGCTACGCCAGCCCAGAAATGCGCTCCCTGTGGAGCGAGCGCCAGAAACGGCTGCTCTGGCGGCGCATCTGGGTCGCCCTGGCACGCGTGCAACTGGATTTCGGGCTGGTGCGCCCCGAACAGCTGGCCGAATTGGAGGCGCACGCCGACGAGATTGATATCGCCCGCGCCCTGGAGATTGAGGCTGAAATCCATCACGACCTGATGGCCGAGTTGAAGACCTTTGCCGAACAGTGCCCGTTGGGCGGCGGGGCGCTGCACCTGGGCGCCACATCGATGGACATCGAAGACAACGCCGACGCGCTGCGTCTGCGCCAGGCGCTGGCGCTGGTCTGTGCGCGGCTCAAAGACGTGCTGCTGGCGCTGGTCGCAAAGATGGAGCAAAATGCCGACACGCCGGTGATGGCCTTCACCCATCTACAGCCGGCCGAACCCTCCACTCTGGGATATCGCCTGGCGAGCTACGCCCAGGATCTGCTGGTCGACTGGCAGACGCTGACCGCCCTGCAGTCCGAGGTGCGCGGCAAGGGCTTCAAGGGGGCGGTCGGCACCGCCGCGGCTTACGCCGATCTGCTGGGCAGCGAACGGGTCGAGGCCTTTGAACAGCGCCTGAGCGCCGCCCTGGATCTGCCGTTCTACCCAATCGCCACCCAGACCTACCCGCGCAAACAAGATTACACCCTGCTCGCCGCCCTGGCCGGGTTGGGCGCTTCGTTGTACAAACTGGCCTTCGACCTGCGTCTGCTGCAATCCCCGCCGGTGGGCGAACTGAGCGAGCCGTTTGGCAAGAAGCAGGTCGGTTCGTCGGCCATGCCCTTCAAACGCAACCCGATCAACGCCGAGAAGATCGACTCGCTGGCGCGAGCGCTCTCGGTCATGCCGCAGGTGGCGTGGGGCAACGCCGCCCACTCACTGCTCGAGCGCACCCTGGACGACAGCGCCAACCGGCGCACGCTGCTGCCCGAGGCCTTTTTGATCGTGGATGAACTGCTGCGCACGGCGCAGCGCATCCTCGAGGGGTTGGTGGTGCGTGACGAAGCCATCCGGCGCAACCTGGCGGCCTATGCGCCCTTTGCCGCCACCGAGCGGGTGATGATGGCCGCCGCCCGCCTGGGCGCCGACCGGCAGGAGATGCACGAATGCCTGCGCCAGCACGCCCTGGCCGCCTGGCAGCAGGTGCAGGCCGGTCACCCCAACGACCTGGCCGCCCGGCTGCAAGACGACCCCGCCATCACGCGCTGGATCGCCGCCCCCGAACTGGAGACGCTGATGCAGGTGAGCGCTTACGTGGGCATCGCCCCCGAACGCGCCCGCCGGCTGGCCGCAGAAATCCGGGCCGCCGTGTCACCGCCGTCAGACGGTGCGCAGGGATAGAAGCGCCTTCCACTGCGCACCGTTGACTAGACAACGCCCGCCGGGACAGGTATAATCTCCTTAAAATCTCCTCCGCCAAGAGGTATTTATGGATATTCCTGCGCCGCGGGAACCGGCGGTTTATCGCTTTATCGTCCGTTCCCTCACCCCCCAGGACCCGCGTTCCACCGCCTTGTTACACGACGCGCACGCCCTGGGTTTGCCGGCCGTCATGGCCATCCGTTGCTTTGACCTCTACTTCATCCAGGGCCAGCTCGCCCCCGACGAAATTGATTTGCTCAGCCATCGCCTGCTACACGACCCGGTCACGCAGGCGATTGAAGTTTCCCGGCCCGGCGTCGCTCATCCGCCGCCCGGCGAACGCATCATCGATGTTGCCCTGCGCCCCGGCGTGACCGACCCGGTCGCCGAGCAGATCGTGCGCGCCGCCCATTTGCTGGGCGTGCAGGGTGTCCAGGCTGCCTCGAGCGGGCTGCGCTTTGTGGTCAGTGGGCCGCAGTTGAGCGAAGAGGACTGTCACCTGCTGGCCGGCCGCCTGCTGGCCAACCCCGTCATCCAACGCTACACGTTGGGTGAGATCGAGCCGGCCTTCCCGGCCCCGGCCGAGGCCAGCCAGGTGGTCGAGACCCTTGCGCTGCGCCAGTTGTCGCCCGAAGAACTGTTGGCCGTCTCGCAGCAGCGCCGCGCCGCCCTCGATCTGGCCGAAATGCAGGCCATCCAGCGCTATTGCCAGGCGGAAGGGCGCGACCTGAGCGACGTCGAATTCGAAATGATCGCCCAGACGTGGAGCGAGCACTGCGTACACAAGACCTTCAAGGCCCGGATTCAGGTCGAGGGCCCGCAGGGGACGGAAACCATCGACAATCTGTTTGCCGCCACCATCCGCGCCGCCAGCGAGGCCATCCACGCTCCCTGGGTGCGTTCGGCCTTCGTCGATAACGCCGGCATCGTCGAATACGACGGCGCCAACGAGGTCTCCTTTAAGGTCGAGACCCACAACCACCCCTCGGCCATCGAGCCCTTCGGCGGCGCCAACACCGGCGTGGGCGGCGTGATCCGTGACGTGTTGGGCGTTTCGGCCAAACCGGTGGCGGCCACCGACGTGTTGTGTTTTGGGCCGCAGCAGGCCGGTTTTGCCGAAATCCCGGCCGGCGTGCTCCACCCCCGGCGCATCCTCTCTGGCGTGGTCGCCGGGGTGCAGGATTACGGCAACAAGATCGGGCTGCCCACCGTCAGCGGGGCGTTGTGGTTTGACCCCGGCTACATCGCCAACCCACTCGTCTTTTGCGGCTGTGTGGGCATCGCCCCCATCGGCGCCCACCCGCGCGCCCCGCTGCCGGGCGATCACATCCTGGTCATCGGCGGCCGCACCGGGCGTGACGGTCTGCGCGGCGCCACCTTTTCCTCAATGACTATGGATGCCCAGACCGGCGAGGTGGCCGGCGCTTCGGTGCAGATTGGCGCGCCGGTGGTCGAAAAAGGCGTCATCGACGTGACCCTGCTGGCCCGCGACCGGCGCCTGTACCACGCCATCACCGACTGCGGCGCCGGCGGGTTGTCCTCGGCGGTGGGCGAGATGTCTGCCGAACTGGGCGCCGCCGTACAACTCGAGCGCGTCCCGCTCAAATACCCCGGCCTGGCGCCGTGGGAAATCTGGCTTTCGGAGGCGCAGGAGCGCATGGTGCTGGCCGTCCCGCCCGAAAACCTGGCCGAATTGCAGGCCCTGTGCGCCCGCTACGACGTCGAATGGACCGACATCGGCGTCTTCGAACGCAGCGGCCGGCTGCGCATGTGTTATGGCGAACAGACCGTGCTCGACCTGGACAATCACTTCCTGCACCACGGGCTGCCGCAGCGCCGTCTCACCGCCCGCATCGCGCCGCCGGCCTGCGCCGCCGGGCAGCGCGGCGTGCTGCCTGCCCCACCCCACGATTACCCCGCCCTGCTGCTGGCGCTGCTGGGGCACGCCAACATCGCTTCAAAGGCCGGCGTGATCCGCATCTACGATCATGAGGTGCAGGGCGGCACGCTGGTCAAACCGCTGGTGGGCGCCGCCAGCGATGGCCCGGCCGACGCCGTGGTGCTCAGACCGTTGGGCAGCCGGGGCCGCCAGGCGTTGGTGCTCTCGGCCGGGCTCAACCCCGAATACGGCAAACGTGACGCCCGCCAGATGGCGCTCAACGCCATCGATGAGGCCGTCCGCAACGCCGTGGCGACCGGCGCCGACCCGCAGCGCATTGCCCTGTTGGATAACTTCTGTTGGGGCGATCCACTGCGCCCCGAGACGCTCGGCGAACTGGTCGAGGCGGCGCGCGCCTGTTATGAAGGCGCCGTGCTGTACGCCGCGCCGTTTATCTCGGGTAAGGATTCCTTCAACAACGAATATCTCGGCGTGGACGGACAGCGGCATGCCATCCCGCCCACCCTGTTGATTTCGGCGCTGGGGGTGATGGACGACTGGCAAAACGCCGTAACCCTCGACTTGAAAACACCCGGCAACCTGCTCTATCGCCTCGGTCAGCCCGGCGGCGTCTTCGGCGGCAGTCATTACAACCTGGTGTGCCCCGCCGGGCAGCGCGTCGCAGAAGGCGTCCCGGCGCTGGAACGCAGCACCCCCGCACGGTATGCCGCGCTGAACCACGCCATGCGCCGCCATCTGGTGGCCGCCTGTCACGACCTGAGCGAAGGAGGGCTGGCGGTTGCCGCCGCAGAGATGTGCATCGCCGGCCGGTTGGGGCTCGAGTTGGCCCTGCCCGGCGACGAAGAGGCGCTGCGCAGCCTGTTTGCCGAAACGACCGGCTGCCTGCTGGTCGAAGTCACCCCCGCCGACCGGCAGGCGTTTGAAGAAACTCTGGCCGGCCAGCCCTGCGCCTGCCTGGGACGGGTGGGCGCCCGCCCGAACCTGACCGTACGGCAGCACGACCGGACTCTGCTGGACGTACCCGTGGCCCAACTGGTGGCCGCCTGGCAAAAACCGCTTTAGGAGAAAACGTATGCAGCCCAAAGCCCTGATCCTCTTTGCCCCCGGCACCAACCGCGACCAGGACGCCGCCCAGGCGTTCGAACTGGCCGGCGCCCAACCTGAAGTGGTACCCATCAACCAACTGCGCGCCGGCGAACGGCGCTGGCAGGATTATCAACTGCTGGTTGTACCCGGCGGCTTTTCCTACGCCGACGCCCTGGGCGCCGGCAAACTGCTGGCGCTCGATCTGCTGCACTACTTCGCCGACGAGGTGCACGCTTTCATCGAGCAGGGTAAACCGGTCATCGGCATCTGCAACGGCTTTCAGGCGCTGGTCAAATCCGGGCTATTGCCCGGATCGGGCTCCGGGCTGTTGCCCGGAGCAGACTTGCCCGCCGCCACCCTGACCTTCAACGC
>CAZHTS010000142.1:0-6084 GCA_964535315.1 uncultured Anaerolineaceae bacterium | reverse complement strand
GCGTCGTTGGCCCGGTATTCCTCGAAAAACGGGGGCGTCTTGCCGGAGGGCTGCTCGCCGGCGGGCGCCGGCTGTTCCAGCAGGCGCTTGAGGTTGTACCCGCCCGCCACCTGGAAGAACTTGAAGAACCTGAGCTGCAACGCCTGGCGCGGGCAGTTGTAGACGCAGCGCATGCAGCTGACGCACGACCATTTGAAGCGAATCTGGCCGCCCCGCTGGTAGATGTTGCCGGCCGGGCAGTTGCGTACGCACAGGCCGCATTGGGAGCAGGCCGGGCCCACATGGTAGTCCCGGCCGACCAGGCGAAAGAAGCCGCGCGAAAGAAAGGCCACCGTTTCCATCAGTATCTGGCGGGCCAGCCCGGTTTTTAGATAACGCCGCTCGCCGCGGAGCACTTCGTGGCACATCAGCGCTGCCTTGCGGCGCGTGGCCGTCACCAACTGCCGCACCACGGCGTCTTCAAAGCGCACGATCCAGTTGCTGCCGATCGAGAAGATGCGTTCGTAGACCACGTCGTAGCCCTTGCGGGTCAGCCGGCGGATCATGGATTTGGAGGCGTTGTAGTTGATCGGCGCCACGCCGCCGGCGGTGCGGAAGATGAAGACCTTTTGCCCCTGCCCGGCGGGCAGGCGGTGGATGAAGTCGAGCACCAGGCCGGGGGTGCCGTAGCCGATCACCTGGGAACCGATCCCCACGAAATCGTAGCGGCTGAGATCGAGGGCCAGGTTCTTCTTCAGCACGTCTTCGATGCGGATCAGGTCGACCGTGCAGCCCAACTGGACAAAGGTTTCCTGGAGCGTGTTGGCCACCAGGGCCGTGTTTCCGGTGCCCGAAAAGTAGTAGATGGCGATGGATTTCATAGGGTTTTGCCTGCTTTCTGAAGTTTGTTTTGAGATTGGCGGGAGCGCGCCGTGACCCACGCGCCCAGCGCAAAGAGAAGCCCGATGACGATGCCGTAGACCAGCCATTTGAGCAGGGTGAGGGTACTGGCCAGGAACGCCAGCCCGGCGAGCCGCGCCGGGAAGCGGTAGAGCAGCCCCAGGAGCGCACCGTTTTCGAGGATGTCCAGCCCACTTCGCAGCCAGGGGAGCAGATTCAGCAGCTGCCAGCGGCCGGCGATGTGGGCGCGCTGCAGGAGGTTGGTCAGCAGCAGCGACTGCATCAGCATGTAGACCAGGGCAAAAACAACGTCCACCCCCAGCAACTGCGCATAGAAGGTGCGCCCGGCCGGGCCAATCTGGGCCAGCATGTCGTAGGCCACCGTTTCGGAATAGCCGAAGTGCTGCATGTCCAGCATGCCCAGGCCGCCGCTCAATTCTTTGAGCCGGGTGTTGCCGATGGGGCCCCGGTCGATCCATACGGCAAGCGCCGCGAACAGGATAATGAGCGGGATGAGGTAATAGCGGCTGGTGTATTTTTGCAGGCTGTTTGAGATTCGCGACAACATTTTCATTTTCTTTGTTTCCTGTCTGATCAATGGTTGATTACGAAGGTGTGTCCGTCTTTTCGGGCGGTTTCACCTGCCGCACCGAGAGGAGCGGCAGCCCCAGGTCACGGATACGTTCCAGGACGCCGTAAAGTTCGGCCTGGTCGATCACCGGCCCGAGCATGATTGTGTTGCCGGCCTCGTCCGGGTTCAACGTAAAGCCGGCAAACCAGGTGGACCAGGCGGGGGATAGGGCGCCCCTGACCCGGATTTCAAAGATCCCTTCCAGTTGTGTGTGGGTTGAGGTCATATACGCTCTCTTGTAACGTTCTTATTTGCATTATAGAGAGCAGGCGGGTGTATTGTCGTCCACCCGCGATGGGCCGGGAGGGCGGGGAGGGTGTATATCCGGGTGTATTGATAAAAAAACGGCAGGGGAGCGCCCTGCCGGGGGATGAGCGTATGCGGAGCGGCCCGCAGAATTAGAGCAGCCCTGACTCCCGGGCGGCGACCAGGGCCTGGGCGCGGCTGGTTACACCCAGTTTGGCGAAGATGTGGTTGATGTGCCGTTTGACGGTGCTGACGGCCACGACGAGCCGGCCGGCGATTTCGGAATTGGTCATGCCCTGCGCCAGGCAGTGCAGCACCTCCAGCTCACGGTCGGTCAGCGGCTCGACCAGGCTGCCGGCGGTTCTGGCCGGCGCGCCGGCGGCAAGCTGCACGGTATGCGAATGCGGGTCGGCGGTGTAGCCCAGCGCCGCCAGCAGGCGGATGGCGTAATCCAGGCGCGCCGTCTGGCGCCGTGCCACCGTTTCGACCAGCAGGGCGGCGATCCGCGCCCCGGCATCGATGATGGCGCGCACGTGTTCTTCCGGCTCGGCCAGCGCCAGCGCCCGCTCCAGGGTTTCCAGGGCGGTGTGGCTCTCGCCGAGGCTGCTGTGGGCCAGGGCTTGCAGGGTCAGAATCTGGATCTGAGCGCTGACCCGGCCGCCATCCTGGGCCGAGGCGTGCAGACGTTGCAGCAGATCCAGGGCGGCTTGCTCGCGTCCGGCAGCCGCCAGGGCGCGCGCCGCGGCGAGGTTCCCGGCCTCGCGCAGATAGGGCAGCGGATCGCCGGGCTGGAGGGTTCCCAGTTGTTCTTCGGCCCAGCGCAGGGCGGCGGCCGGGTTGCCCGCGCCGGGGTGCAGCCACAGGCGCACCCGGCAGCGCATGGCGTTTGCGGCGTGCCAGTCAGGAAGCTGATAGAGCCGGATGATTTCTTCGGCCCTGTCACAGGCCGCCTGGGCCGCGGGGAGGTTTCCCTGCGCCAGGCACACCTGACACAGCGCCTGATAAGCCTGCGCCGCGGCGGCGGTGTTGCCCCAGCCGCTTTCCAGGGCGCAGCTCTCCTGGGCAAACTGCCGGGCCAGTTCCAGGTGATTCCACTCGTAGTGCAGTTCGCTCAACGCTGCCAGGGGGCGCATCGCGAGCGGCAGCCGCCGGCCGTCTGGCCCAACCGCCAGTTGCAGCGCCTCGTGCAGAGTCTTCTCCGCCTGGTGTAAACGGCCGAGCGCCATCTCCTGCACGCCCAGCGAAGCCAGCGACGGCACGGCCATGTTCAGGTTGCGCGACGCCGCCCCCAACCGGCCCGACTCGCGCAACGCCTGGCAGGCGCCGGTCAGATCGTTCGTCATCAGCGAGGCCACCCCCAGGTTGTAGCAGGCGGTGGCGCGCAATAAGACGTTTCCTTCGCCGATGGCCGCCAGCGCGGCGCGCGCCGCCTCGACGGCTTTGGGTGCGTCCAGGGTCCTGCCGGCGAGGAAGGCGCGAATGGCGGCCACGTTCTCGCCCAACGCCTGGCGCTCGGCCGGCGTCGCCGCCGGGCAGCGCTCGACGACCTCCAGGCAGGCCTCGACCGGCCGGGCTTCGCCGGTCATGACCAGGTACCAGGCCTGATACACGCTCAACCAGGGCCGGGCGCGCAGCAGGTCTTCGGGCAGCGCCGCCAGCCACTCGCCAATTTTCAGGATATAGCCTTGAAGCATTAAATCCTGCGCCCTGGCCTCTACCAGCCCGGCGGCCCAGTCGTGGTCGCCCGCCCGGACGGCATGCCAGAGCGCCTCGCTTACGAGCTCTTGCCGCTCAAACCAGCGGCTGGCGCGGCGGTGTAATTGAGCGACCTGGTCTGCCGGCTGGCGCTCCAATTGGTGGCGCAGCAGATCGGCGAAAAGGTGGTGGTAGCGGAACCAGCGGCGCTCGTCATCCAGCGGCACCAGGAACAGGTTGCTGCGTTCCAGGTAGGCGAGACACTCCGCCGACGAGTAACCGCCCTGGGCGGGCTGCTCGTCGGGCCGCCAGAGCGCATCGCAGAGCGGGGCCGACAGGCGGTTGAGAATGGAGGTGCGCAGCAGGAAGGTCTGTATCTCCGGCGGCTGGCGCTGGAGGACCTCATCGATCAGATAGTCGAGGATGTATTGGTGGCTGCCGGAAAAGGCCCGGACAAACCCGGCCGGGTCGCCGGCGCCCCGCAGCGACAGGCCGGCCAGCTGCAGGCCGGCGATCCAGCCCTCGGTGCGTTTTTCCAGCACGGCGACCAGTTCATCGGGCAGGTTCAATCCCATCACCTGGGCCAGGAATTCGGCGGCTTCGGCGCGGCTGAAACGCAGCTGCGCCAGGCGCACCTCGGTGAGCAAGAGGCGGCTGCGCAGGCGGGATAGTCCCAGCGGCGGGTCAGAGCGGGTGGCGATGACCAGATGAATGTGCGGCGGCAGGCGTTCGATCAGGAAATTGACGGCGGCGTGGATGGTTTCCAGCCGGATGGCATGGTAATCGTCGAGCACGATCACCAGCGCATCCCGTTCGACCAGTTCGTTGATCAGCCAGGCCAGGAGCGTCTCGGCGGGAGGCGGCTGGGGTGAACGGGCGGCGGCAGCGATGGCCCCGCCAAAATCCGGCCAGGCGCTCTGGATGGCGGTCACGAAGTAGGCCAGAAAGCGGTTGACCTCGTTGTCGTTTTCGTCCAGCGACAGCCACACCGCCGGCGATTGGATTTGCGCCAGCCATTCGGCCAACAGCGTGGTCTTCCCAGACCCGGCCTGGGCCGAGAGCAGGATCAGTGCACTGTCCAGCCCGGCGTTTAACAGTTCGATCAACGCCGGGCGCGCCAGGGTCTTGTGCCGCGGGCGGGGGATAAATAGTTTCGTTTTAAGCAGTTCGTTGGTCGATCGCTCCATGTTGCGCCTGAGGCTGCTGCCGGTGTAACCCGAGTGTATTAAATCCAGCCCTGGTCCTGCCAGCGCTGTAATAAGGCAGGACGGGAAGAATATTCCTTTGCCAACTGCCGGATGCGGCTGGAGAAGATGGTCACGGTACCCTGAAACTCGGCCAGCTGCCCGAGCTTTTTAAGCTGCGCGGTGATCTGGTCGTAATTCGCCGCGGACTTCGACCCGGTCTTCAGCAGGCGGTCGACCTCTTGCCAGGCTTGCGGTTCGTTTTGGGCGAGGGCTTTCATCTCTGCGATGTGCTGCATGCGGGCGGCTTTGGCCTGACGCTGCTTCTCGGCTTCTTCGAGCTGGCGGGCGCGCTGGAGCAGCTGCGGCAGGCTGCGTTTTCCGGCGTTGTGCACGGGCTGCGGCTGCGGCGAGAATTCGTTCAGGCGTTTGCGTAAGGTCAGTTTCACCGTGGCGTCGTCGTTGGCGAGACGCGCCAGGAAGTCGTCGCACTCCGCTCGCGAAAGGCGAGATACCAGCTGGCGGTAGTCCACAGATGGCCTGGGCTGCAAGTCCGGGCTGGCTTCGGCGGCGGCCTGCACCAGAAAAGGATCGATATTGAAGGCGCGAATGAAATTCTCTAACGACGGCGTCAATTTCTTCAGGCCGGGTGGAACCGGCGGCTCGAGGCCGTACACGGAGCCGTCTTCGTCTTCATCCTCATCCTCCGGCTCGCCCCAAAGCGTCTCTTCCTTGAGCCAGGCCAGGTAGAGCAGGCGGTAATCCCCTTCCAGCAATGCGGCGCGCAGCGGAATGAAATCCGCCAGGTCCATGCCAGATTCATTCTGCCAGAAGCTGTCTTCGGGGTTGAAGTCTATATCCAGCACCTGGTAGTTCTCAACGGTTTCAAGCGAAACACATTCGCCGCCGGAATAGGGCTCGATTTGCTTTTCGTCGAGCATTCCGGCAGGGAAGCGAAACATCAGGCGCATTCTGCCCCAATTAGCCCAATAGAAATAGGCGTCAAAATATTGGAGCAGCACCTGGCGGGGGGCATGTTTGAAGTCGCCCCAGTGATAGGTGACGATCGCTTTGCCAGGGCTGACCTCAATATGGCTGGACAGTGTACGTACGACCGCCTGTTCGGACGGCGATAACAGGCGGTCAACGGTCTGCCACTCGTGATACTGATATTCGCTCATTGGGCACCATCCTGCTTTGAATAAGGTAAGGTCACAATCTCATTATACCCGCCCGGCCCGGCGCATCACCACTGTTTGGTGACTGTTCCAAAAATGGTAAAAAAGGGGTATAAAAAGATTTCCGGATGAACCTGGCAGTTTATCCGGAAATTCTAACAGGAGACACATGAGCCATATGCGCCTCAACCTCATTTTACCAAAAGTTGAACCGAAAGAATTTGAAATACCGAAGAAATGTCCTCAAAAAGGTTGTGGCGGGGTACGCTTC
>CAZHTS010000141.1:0-6569 GCA_964535315.1 uncultured Anaerolineaceae bacterium | reverse complement strand
AGATCCAGGCGGTCGCGTTGCTCGCCGTACGTGTAGATCGGGCCATCCAGAAAAGCCGCCAGACGACGCCCGGCCTCGGCCTCGCCCGGCGCAAAGAGCGCCGGCGGCGGCAGGCACGGCAAAGGCTCGCCGGGCAGCTCCGGCACAGGCAAAAAACGCTCTGGCGGGCTCCAGGCGGCCTCCAGCGACAGATGCGTCATCCAGGCTTTGCTGAAGGGCGTAAACACGCTGTACGGCGCACCGTCGGGTTTACATACCGCTGCGGGGTGCCTGGCGGTCAGGCCGGAGAACAACGCCAGCGGCAGCGCCGCCGCCACCGCCGCATCACGCCGGCGGGCGTAGGGACTGTAATCCTCCTCGGCGCAAATCACCTCGGCGCCGCTTTCGTGCAACACGGCGCGCAGCGCCTCGAGCGGCGGGCCGCGCCGCACCAACAAACGCACCCCGCGCCGGCGCAATGCATCATCCAGGCAGCGCAGACCGGCGAATAAAAAAGCCTGGCGTCCCGGCGCCGGGCGCGCCAGCAGATGCCCGTCCAGGATGAAAACCGGCAGCACCCCCCGCCCCCCGGCATACGCCGCCGCCAGGGCCAGGTTATCGTCCAGGCGCAGATCACGCCGTATCCACCACACCGCCACCGTCATATCGCACCTCCCGGGATCACTCCCCACAATTCGCAAAGCCGTGCTTTAATTATAAACAACCAGGAGGACGATTATGAAACGTTTAGGCATCCTGACCGGCGGCGGCGACGCCCCCGGCCTGAACGCAGTCATTCGCGCCGTGGTCAAAACCGCCGTCCAGGAATACGACTGCCAGGTGATCGGTATCAAGGACGGCTTTGACGGCCTGCTCAGCCCCACCGGCACCCTGCCGCTCGACCTGGAGGCCGTGCGCGGCATCCTGCCCCGCGGCGGGACGATCCTCGGCGCCGCCAACCGCGGCAACCCCTTCGCCCGCAAAATCGTGCGCGACGGTCAGACCATCGTCGAAGACGTGCACGAGCAGATCATCACCAACCTGCACGCCCTGGCGCTGGACGCCCTGATCGTCGTCGGCGGCGACGGCACGCTGCGCATCGCCAACGAACTGCACCAGGCCGGGCTGGCGGTGGTGGGCGTGCCCAAGACCATCGATAACGACATCCAGGGCACCGAATTTACCTTCGGCTTCGACACCGCCCTCAACGTCGCCACCGACGCCATCGACCGGCTGCACACCACCGCCGAAGCGCACCACCGCGTCATGGTGGTAGAACTCATGGGGCGCAACACCGGCTTCATCACCCTGCACGCCGGCCTGGCGGGCGGCGCCGACGTCATTCTCATCCCCGAAATCCCCTTTAACTTTGAAGCCATCGCCCGCAAGGTCTACCAGCGCATCGCCCTGGGCGACCATTTCAGCATCATTGCCGCCGCCGAAGGCGCCCACCCGCTCGGCGGACAACAGGTCTATCGCATCGGCGGCGACAGCGTGCACTACGCCCGCCTGGGCGGCATCGGACAGGTCATCGCCGACCACATTACCAGCGTGTGCAACATCGAAACGCGCGTCACCGTCCTGGGCCACCTGCAGCGCGGCGGCACCCCCACCGCCTTCGACCGCTGGCTGGCCACCCGCTTCGGCAGCGCCGTGGTTCACCTGGCCAGCCGCGGCGCCTACGGCCGCATGGTTGCCCTGCAAGGCGAGCGCATCGTCGATATCTCCCTGGCCGAAGCGCTGGCCATCCCCAAGCGCGTCGACCTGAACAGCGACAGCATCCACACCGCACGCTCGCTGGGCATCTGCCTGGGCGAAGCCTGAGGTTAAAACAGAAAACCGCCCTTGCGGGCGGCTTTCCGAGGCTGCGGCATCTTATCCAACAACGAGGAGGGATGCCGCAGCGCTCTGGTTCGTACACGTACTATCAGACATTTTCGACATCACCTCCTGTTTGTAAGGATGGCAAGGTTCTGTGGAGCAGACTCCAGCATGAGGTTAGTATGGCATAAAAAGGAACGGCTGTCAAGACGGGCCACTTTGCAATCTCCTAACCATTTTCGCCGCGACCAACCGTCGGCCAAAACGTATTTAATGATAGATACAAATGATCGCTCCCCCTCGAAAAGGCCGGCCTGCTACACTTGCAACAGACTCCATAAACCCATATAATGATACAAATTATGAAAGCTCTCCTTGCCCGGCCAGGCTTCCTCAACGCCCTCAAAGCGCTCCTGCTTCTGGTCACCGGCCTGATCCTGGTGGTGTGGCTCTATCTGACACCACCGGGTTTGTTGGGCAAGGCCGATGCAGTGGGATACGCCGTCTGCCACCGCATCACGGCCCGCTCTTTTTTAATTGGCGAACGCTCGTTTCCACTGTGCGCCCGCTGCTCGGGGATGTATCTGGCTGCCTTGTTGGGTCTGCTCCTGCAAATTCCCTTTGGGCGGCGCGGCGGGATGCCGCCCCTTAAAATCTTAATCGTCCTGGGTCTTTTTCTGGCAGGCTTCGGCATCGATGGGGTCAATTCGTACATGAAATTCTTCCCCAAAGCGCCGGTAGATCTGTACACCCCACAGAACTGGCTGCGCCTGGCAACAGGGATGGGAGTCGGGTTAGGCCTGGCAGCCGTCCTCTACCCCATCTTCAACCAGACTGTCTGGCAGGACTGGCACAATCGCCCCACCCTGGAAAGCTGGAGACAGTTGGGGTACTGGCTGCTCTGCGCCGCTCTGGTCGCCCTGGCGACCCTCTCGCAGAACCCGCTGTTGCTCTACCCACTGGCGCTGCTCAGTTCAGCCACCATCCTGATCATCCTGACCCTGGTCTACACCATGGTGTGGGCCATGATCAGCAAACGGGACAACACCAGCCACAGCCTCAAAGAACTCTGGCCGCTGCTGGTCGCCGGCTTTGCCACCGCCCTGACCCAAATCGCCCTCATGGATCTGCTGCGATATTTGTGGACCGGCACCTGGGACGGATTTGTATTGTAGGAGAAAGGAATGGAACTGCTCAACGTTCTATCTGCCTTTGGTCTCTCGGCCAGCGCCGGGCTTAACGCTTACATCCCGCTGCTCATCGTTGCCCTGCTGGCCAAATTTACGACGCTGATCCAACTCAAGGCCCCCTGGGATACACTGACCAGCTGGTGGATCATTGGTATTTTGGTGGTACTCTCGCTGATCGAATTCTTCGCCGACAAAGTGCCGGCCGTCAACCATGTCAATGACATCATCCAGACCATTGTGCGCCCGCTGGCCGGCGCCATCCTCTTTGCCGCCAGCGCCCAGATCATCACCGAAATCCACCCCGTGCTCTCGCTCGGGATGGGGCTGCTGATCGCCGGTGGTGTGCACACCGTCAAGGCTGCCGCCGTACGTCCGGCCGTCACCGCCGCCACCGGCGGGGCCGGCAACGTGCCCGTCAGCATCGCCGAAGACCTGGTCGCCACACTGATCTCTTTCCTCTCTGTGGTCATCCCGGTCATCATCGCCTGTATCCTGGTCATTCTCACCGCCTGGATCGTCTGGCGGATCTGGCGCAGGCGCCAAACTGCCTGAGCCCGCAGATCATCACAAGGAGCAGTCTATGTCTTATCCCCCGCAGAACCCGTATCCTCCACCACAAAATCCTTACCCGCCGCCGCAATACTATCCCCCTCCTGCGCCGGCCAGCCAGACCAGCGGTTGGGCCATCTTCAGCCTGATCGCCGGGCTGCTCGCCTGGTTGGGGGTGTTCGGCCTGGGCGGGCTGGCGGCTGTTATCGCCGGGCATATCGCTCAGGGCCAAATCCGCAGCAGCGGCGGCCGCATGAGCGGCAGCGGCATGGCTACCGCCGGCCTGGTGTTGGGTTATCTCAACCTGGCGTTTGCCCTGGTCGGCCTGTGCCTCACGATCCTGATTTTCACCGGGGCCATCGCCGCCCCTGCTTTATGTCTGCCTTTCACGAACGAGATGCAGACGTATCCGTAGTCTCTGGAGGCAGCGCTTATGGATCAAGACGATAAGACCGTCCAATACGGAGCCAATTCCTCCATGCCGAAGCCGGAACCGGCGGATGGCGACAAAACCATCGCCAGACCAATCGCTCAACCGGCGGCCCCACCGGCGCAAGCCGTTAATCCCCCCCCACCCCCCCAAGAGGAGAAGAAAATGTCCGACTTTGAACCCATTCCTGTAACCCCCGAACCCGTCAGCCCGGCTGGCGAACCGGAAAAGAAGAAGACCTGGTTGATCGTCCTGATCGTCGTCCTGGTACTGCTGTGCTGCTGCTGTCTGGTCGTCGCCGGCATCGGTATCGCCGGAAGCAACGAAGGCTGGTTTGAAGATTTTACGGCCATCCTGCCGCTGTTGATGTAAAACACGCTCGGATTGGATGAATGGACGTCAACGTCCATTCATCCAATCCATGGGGGTTTCAAGCACGTCTTCCAGGTGAAAACTCAAGGGGGAACGAAACAGCATCTGAAGCTCGTTCAGCGCGCTTCTGGCTTGTTGGTGCGCGGCCTCTTCGAGCTCCAGCAAAGCAAACTCGTCTTCGTCCAACACCAGTTGCCGCCTATCGGCAAACACCAGCAGATCGAGCGCCAGATCGACGTATGCCACGCTCCCGGCAGTGATTTCGGCCGGACGGGTCACATTACAATACCAGCCCTTGAGGTGATCGTCGTGACGATCGTGGATCTCAAAAATGTTGTACCAGCGCCGGCTAAAAAAGAGCTCGACAAAACGATCGCCCTGCCCCAACAGCATCCCGTGAAAAGGCAGGTCCGGGCGATTGAAGCGCGCTTCGAGCAGCACGCCGGCCGGCCAACGCCGCAGCACGCGCCCACTGTAACGCCAGGTTTCCCGTCCGTGAACGTTCTGTTTGATCACGACGATATCATCCGTCATACCCACCTCACGCCAGGCACAACACCGCCTCTGGCGCAAACGCCAGCGCCAGCGATTGCCCGATAACGGGCGCCTGCTCCAGATAAAACTGAAAATCGGCGCCAAAGGGGGTGCGCAGGCTCACCCCATAACGCTCGCCGCGAAAGACCACATCGGTCACCGCCCCTGTCAGGCTGTTCGTCTCGCCCGCCTCCAGCCGTGCCTCGGCCGGGCGCAGCAAGAGCGTGACCGTCGTCCCCGGATCGAGGGCGGCCGCCTCCGCCGGGTAAAAGGGTCCGGCCGCCGTCTCCACCCGCAGCGGAGCGCCCCCCACCACCCGCCCGGTCAACAAATTGCTCAACCCCAGAAAGCTCGCCGCCCAGGCCGAGGCCGGCCGGCGATACACCGCTTCGGGCACGCCGCTTTGCTCCACCCGCCCCTCGTGCAGCAACACCAACCGGTCGGCAATGGCAAACGCCTCCTCCTGGTCGTGGGTCACATAAATGGCCGGAATACGTGTGGCGTGCAACAGGCGGCGCAGTTCCTCGCCCAACTGTTCGCGCAAAGTGCGATCCAGCGCCCCCAACGGCTCGTCAAACATCAACAGATGCGGGCGCGGCGCCAGCGCCCGGGCCAGGGCCACCCGCTGCTGCTCACCGCCCGAGAGATCGGTCACCCGCCGGCGTTCAAAGCCCAGCAGGTTGACCTGCTCCAACGCCTCGCCGACCCGCCGGGCAATCTCCGCGCGGGGCACGTTCTGCATGCGCAGCCCAAAAGCGACGTTTTCGGCCACATTGCGGTGCGGAAAGAGGGCGTAATCCTGAAACATCAGCCCAAAATTGCGCCGGTGGGCGGGCGTCCCGGCCAGGTCGCGCCCCTGCCAGCACACCTCACCGCGCTCGGGCGTCTCCAGCCCGGCGATGATGCGCAGCAGTGTGCTCTTGCCGCTGCCCGAACGCCCCAACAGACACACCGTCTCGCCCTCCGCCACCTGCAGCGAAATACCGCACAACAGCGGTTGGCGTTCATAGGTCTTCCAGATCTCACGTACGTCTAACATGCGTGCCTCAACCCTCTCCAGACAACCATTCCACCCACACAATACTGGCGGCGCAGACCAACATCAAAATCGTGGCGATGGCCATCGCCTGGCCGTAATTCAACGCGCCCGGCTGAGAAAGAAAACGGAAGATGGCCACCGGCAGGGTGGGCATTTCCGGGCGGGCCAGAAAAGTGGTGGCGCCGAACTCGCCCAACGAGATGGTAAACGAGAACACGGCGCTGACCAGCGCCGCCCGCGCCACGATGGGAAAATCTACCTCCCACCACACCCGCCAGGGCGAAGCGCCCAGCACTGCCGCCGCCTGGCGCAGCGACTGCGGGATGGAGGCCAGCGCCGGCTGCAATGTGCGCACCACAAACGGCAGCGCCACCAGCGTGTGCGCCACCGGCACCAGCACCGGCAGCGAGCGCACATCCAGCGGCGGGCGATTGAACGCCACCACATACCCCAGTCCCAACGTCACCGCCGAGGCGCCCAACGGCAGCATCAATAACGGGTCGAGGAAACGATTGACCCGCGCCTTGCGCCGCAGTGCAGCGGTAGCCAGAAACCCCAACGGCAAGGCAAACGCCACCGTCCCGGCGGCATACAGCAGCGAATTACGCGCCGCCGTCACCGGCGGAACGTAAAACAAGGACTGCCGCCGGTTGAC
>CAZHTS010000140.1:0-6588 GCA_964535315.1 uncultured Anaerolineaceae bacterium | reverse complement strand
TCCCCCGCCGTGTATCCACCACGCCTCCCTGGGCGGGCTCGCTTTGTCCTCAGGGCGTGGTGCAGCGCAACTGCCCGTTTTGCAGCCCCTCCCGGCTGTCCGGGTCGACGTAGAGCGCCTCGTCTGCGCCGGAGACCAGGGTGACGATGCCCTGGATGTACTGGCCGCGGTCGCAGCCCAGCACCAGCACCTCGCCGGCGTTGGGGAAATAGGCCGGCGGCTGGTCGGGGTAGAGGATCACCAGCGGATAACCATCGCCGACCAGCAGGAACACCAGCCGGGCGCGATCGACGGGGGCGTAGCCAACTTTGGCGGTCATCGGCTCGCCGTCGCCGGCGGCGTAGTAGCGCGGGTAGAGCGTCGTGCCGTAGGCGAGGTAGCTGTTTTCGTCCAGCGCAAAGCGGCGCAGGGCGGCCGCATCCAGCCCGCCGGCCTGGAAGGCAGGGGAGGCCAGCAAACGTCCGGCCAGTGCAGCGCGGTCGAGCGCCGGGTAGCGCTGCGGCAGTCGTTCGGCCAGCGGCAGCAGCCCGCCGATGCCCACAAAGAGCAGCCCGGCCAGGGCCACGCGCCGCCAGCCCGGCCGCGCCGCGCCGCCATCCGGCGCTTGGGCGGCAAACAAGGCGGCGTCGATGCGCTCGCCGGGCACGCTCAACACCAGCAGCACGGCTACAAAGACCTCGCTCAGCCCGAGGGCGAAATAGAAATAGCCCACCCAATCGGCCGGGATGAGGTAACGCAGCCCGGAATAGCGCCCGACGGCGTTGCTCAGGTTGTAGCTCAGGTTGGCGCACAGCGGCAGCAGCCCGACCCAGGCCGTGCGCCGCCAGGCCGCCCCCAGCCCCAGGGCGATGACGGCCAGGTTGAGCGCCAGCAGCGCCGCCTGCCGGGCGCTCAGCGAACCGTTCCACTGCTGCCAGAAGGCATGATCGGGCAGGAACAGTTCACTCAGGCGGGCCAGGTCGTGGCGCAGCGGCAGCACCAGCACGTTGGCGATCTCGCTGTTGAGAAAGTGTCCGGCGACAAAGGCGGCAATGCCCGCCGGGTCGGCGCGCAGCCCTTCCATCGTGGTTTGCAGCATACGTTCGGCGTAGGCGGCGTCATTTTCGTCTTCCTGGCGGCCCAACGCCGGAGCGTTGCCGGCGTTGTACCGTTTGGCCAACAGGCGCGTCTGGTCGGCCGAGTCGAGGATCAGCGAGCCGGTCAGGGCGTAGTTGCGCCCCACCCAGGGGGCGATGCTGAGCGTCACGCCCAGCGCCAGCAGGGCCAGCCCGCCGGCCAGCGCCCGACCGCGCCGGCGGTAGACCAGCAGCGCCGCCAGGAGCACAAACGGCAGGAACAACACGCTCTGTGTGCGCATCAGCAGCGCCAGCCCGGCCACCCCGCCCGCCAGCAGCGCCCGCAAGGGATTATCCGGCGCCTTCAACCAGCGTACCACCGCCAGGGTCAGCAGCGCCAGCACCAGCGCCATGGGCAGATCGGAGAAGAACAGCTTGGAGTTGGAGGCGTCGTCGGTAAAGGGCGTGGCAACGATGGCGGTCAGTTCGCGCAGGATGGCCAGCAGCGCCACGCTCAGCCCGGCGCCGCGGCTGTGCAACTCGCGCCCCAGGTGGTAGAGGACGACCGGCAGAAAGGCCAGCGCCAGCGTTTGCAGGGCGATGACACGGGTGTAATCTTCGCCGGCCAGGGCGTGCAGCCCGGCCAGGAAAAGGATGTACAGCGGGCGGGGCGGTATCTGCCCGCCCTTGAAGCCGTCGCCGGCCAGCAGGCTGTGGGCGTAATGGCTGTAGAAGGCGCCGTCGGAAAAGGGATAGATTTCGAAATTAGGGGCGCGGCCGGGGGTGGCGAAGAAACCGGGCGGCACCGGCTGGCTCAGCCAGACCGCCGCGGCCGTCAGCCACAGCGCCAGCCCGATCCAGCGGTCGAGGTGCGGGCGCCGCGCCGCCTGGGGGCGACCGAGCAGCAGTACGGCCGCCAGGCTGCCGGCGGCCCACGCCAGCCAGATCTGCCACTCCATCAGCGGAACGGTGGGGGCGTTCCAGCCGACCCGGTCGCGGGTGATGCCCACCCCGCTGGCGGCGATAAAGCCCCACGCCAGCAGCATCCCCCCCCAGGCGACCAGCCCGGCGCGGTAGACTGCCCGCCGGGTACCCAGCGCCCGCCAGGAGAACACCCCGCTGCCGGCCAGCAGCCAGACGAACGTTTGCAGGCAGACCAGCGCCGCCCAGCCCAGCACGGGCAGCAGGCGCTGGTAATAAGCATAAAAGGCGAACTCGCCGCCGGTGCGATACAGGCTGTAGAGGATTTGCAGCCCCAGCCCGCACGCCAGTGCAACCAGCGGGGCGAGCACCCACAGCGCTCGCAGTAAGCCGGCGCGGCGCGCCCAGTCGATCGGGCGGCGCTGCTGGCGCCAGGCCAGCCCGGTAAACGCCAGACTGCCGGCCAGCAGCAGCGCCATCAACGCCAGGCGTGCAGGCGAATAGCCCAGCAGGCGCCCGCTGCCGGCGTCCGCCGCCATCCCGGCCAGGATGATCAGCGCCGCCAGCCCTTCGACGGCGTTGAGGGCAAAAAATACCGTCCAACCCTTGTGCAGGAGAGCTTTCACAGGCTCTTATTATAACCAGGGAATCAACTTTGATTGACGGATTCTGTTGCAACTGAGTACAATGAAGCTATGACTTCTGCTGCGCCCCCTCAAAGTACGCTGCGGCGCAAACTGTTGCTGACCGGGATTGTGTATTTCATCCTGTATGTGGCCTGGGTGATCTGGGGCCGTTCCAATTTACAGGAGCGCGTCCTGCTCGGCAACCTGGCGATGTTCTTTACCGCCGTTCTGGCGGCTTTCCTGGCCTTTGCCGCTTTCCGGCGCAGCGTTGGCACGCCGGTGCATACTGCCTGGGGGGCGTTGTTTGCCGGGCTGGCGCTGTGGGCCGCCAGCGACGGGCTGCGCATGGGCATGCAGGTCTACAACCCCGACCGGCTGTTTGCCCTCTCGCCCCTGGACGCCCTGTACCTGGGCGGGGCGTTGTGCCTGCTGGCCGGATTGCTGGTCTACCCGCGCCAGCCGCGCCGCGACGCCGGACGGCTGCGCCTGATGTTTGACGCCACCCTGACCACCACCGCGATGGTCACCCTGGCCTGGCTGCTGGTGCTGCGGCCCATGCTTGCCACCCAGGAGCAGATTCCCGCCACGCTGAAGGCCAGCCATCCCTATGCGGTCGTTTACCCACTGCTCGATCTGCTGATCCTGATCGTGCTGATCAACCTGCTGTTGATCAGCGATGCGCGCGCCACCGGGCCTTTCGGGTTGATCAGCGCCGGCATCCTCGCCTATCTGTTCAGCGATCTGGCTTACGCCTACGTCTTGATCTACGGGCGTTATACCGCCGGGCAGCTGGCCGACATCGGCTGGGTGCTGGGCGATTTGCTGCTGGCGCTGGCCGGTTTTGCCCAGATTCTGCCGGGTGAATTCTCGCACCACCTGTTCCGGCGCATCGTGCCGCGCTTACAGGCCCTGCTGCCGCTGGTGCTGGCGGTCATGTTTGGCTGGTATGCGCTGTTCGAGTGGCAGTTGTACGGCATCGTCAACGCCCTGGCCTTCTGGGTGACGGTCATCCTCGGGTTGGGCCTGATCGCCCGCCAGGGGTTGATCATCGGCGAGGTGGAATTCCAGCAGTACGCCAGCCTGGTCAACAGCGTGGCCGAGCCGACCTTTATCTGCGACAGCCAGGGTCGTCTGCAACTGGTCAACCCGGCCCTGCTGGCCGCCACCGGCTACGAGAGCGAGCGTGATTTGTTGGGCCAGCCGGTGCAGCAATTGCTGCATCCGGCGGACGAGGCCACCCGTTCGATCCAGGTGGCCCAACTGCCGGCAAAGCAGAGCCTGGGCTGGTCGGGCGAGTTGAACCTGCAGCGCAGCGACGGTCGTTTGATCCCTGTTTCGCTGGCGCTGCGGCCCATTTTCAGCGGCCAGACCGCCCGGTTGTGGCGTTCCGAGAAGCTGGCCCTGGCCGGCACGGCCCACGACCTGAGCGAGCAAAAGCGCCAGCAGGCCGCCCTGCAGCTGGCCTACGAGCAGATCACCGCCGCCCGCGATCAGTTGGAGCAGTTGAATACCCAACTCGAACAGAAGGTTGACGAAAAGACCGCCAGCCTGATCGAGGCCTACCGCCAGCTCGAACAGCAGAACCGCTCACTGCAGGAACTGGATCGCTTGAAGTCCGATTTCGTCTCGCTGGTTTCGCACGAACTGCGCGCCCCGCTGACCAATATCGCCGGCGGCATCGAACTGATGCTCGCCAGCCAGCGCACCCTGCCGCTCTTCCTGCGCGAGACGCTCGATCTGGTGCAGGCCGAGATTGGGCGCCTGACCCGTTTCGTCGAGACGATCCTCGATCTTTCTGCCCTGGACGCCGGGCGCATGCCGCTTTTTACCGCCCCACTGCAATTGCAGGGCGTGGTTCAGACGTTGCAAACACAGATGCGCCACCTGCCGGGCAGCGAGCGCGTCGTCTGGCAGGTGCCCGCCGACCTGCCGCTGCTGCTGGCCGACGACCAGGCGTTGATCAGCGTGCTCTTCCATTTGTTGGATAACGCCTTTAAATACGCCCCCGAGGGGCAGATTACGGTGGAGGCCGGGCGGGTGGATGGCATGGCCTTTATCCGCGTGGCCGATGCCGGCCCCGGTATCCCGGAAGAAGTGCTGCCGATGTTGTTTGAACGTTTTTACCGGCACAACCCCAGCGACGCCCAGACCGTTTACGGTCACGGCCTGGGTCTGTACATCGTCCAGCGGCTGCTACAGGCGATGGGGGGTAAAATAGAAGTAGCCAATCGTCCCGAGGGCGGCGCCTGTTTCACCTGCTGGCTGCCCCTCGAAATCACCCCGGATTGCTGGGAAGAATGATGTTTCTCTTGTAGGAGTGCAAAAGTCATGATGCGTGCAAAGGTCCTGTTGGTGGACGACGACACCACCTTGCTGCGTTTTTTGAGTGAGTATGTAGGTAAGCATGGCGTTACTGCCGACGGCAATTTATCGGTCGAGGTGTTGACGGCGCGCAACGGTCAGGACGCCATGCGCCTGGCGTATCGTGAGCAGCCGGATCTGGTGGTGTTGGACGTGATGATGCCGGGCATGGACGGTTGGGAAGTCTGCGCCCGGCTGCGCGAGATGTCGGATGTGCCCATTATTTTGTTGACGGCCAAGTCGACCGAGGCCGACAAGCTGCGCGGTTTTCGCCTGGGGGTGGATGATTACGTCACCAAGCCGTTTAGTTTTGCCGAACTGACCGCCCGCATCCTGGCCATTCTGGCGCGTATCCGCCACCAGCCGACCCCCGAGCGCAATGTGGTCTTTTTCGGCGACTACGTCCTCGATCTGGATAAACGCGAACTGCGCCGCAACGGGGAGCTGGTGCAGTTGACCCCCACCGAGTACCGCCTGCTGGAATATCTCATGCGCCACCGCGGCATGGCCGTCTCGGAGTTCGACCTGATGCAGGCGGTGTGGGGCGATATTCGCCAGGACGACACCGCCGCCGTACGCCGTTATGTCTGGCTATTGCGCCAGAAGATCGAAGACGATCCGGCCAACCCGCGCTGGGTGTTGACGGTGCGCGGGTTTGGTTACCGTTTGGAAACCGGCGGGCTGCATTTGCCCGAGGACAACCCGTAATTGACCTTTTGGTAGAAGTGGAGCCACATGGATCTATCCCTGTTGACCAGCTTCCCGGCTGATCTGGAAGCCGAATGGAACGAATTGTTGGCGGAGAGCGCCAATCACGTGCCTTTCTTGCGCTACGAGTATCTACGCGCCTGGTGGGAAACGCGCGGCGGCGGTGAGTGGCCGCAGGCCGAACTGGCCATCGTGACCGCCCACCAGGACGGGCGCCTGGTGGGGGTGGCGCCGTTGTTTTACGCCGTACATCAGGGCGTTCCCAGTTTGCTGCTGTTGGGCAGCATTGAGATTTCCGACTATCTCGACCTGATCGCCCGGCCGCAGGATTTGCCTGCCTTTGTGGACGCCCTGCTTCCTTTCCTGCGCCGGCAGACCGGTCTGCCGGCCTGGCAGGCGCTGGACCTGTACAACCTGCTGGAAGATTCGCCCAGCCTGTCGATTTTGCAGGCCGCGGCCCAGGCGGCTGGCTGGCAATACAGCCTGGAACGCCTGCAGCACTCGCCTTGTATCCGTTTGCCCGGCGATTGGGAGACGTATCTGGCCGGGATCGATAAAAAGCAGCGCCACGAGATTCGCCGCAAGATGCGTCGCGCCGAAGAAAGCGCCACGCCGGTCAACTGGTATATCGCTGCCGACGCCGGGCAGTTAGCGGGCGAGATCGAAGATTTCATGCGTCTGATGGCGCAGGACGAGCAAAAGGCGGCCTTTCTCACCCCGGGCATGCGCCGGCACATGGCGGCGACGATGCGCTGCGCCTTTGACGCCGGTTGTCTGCAACTGGCTTTTCTGACCGTCGACGGGCACAAGGCCGCTGCCTATCTCAGCTTCGATTACCTCAACCGCCTGTGGATATATAACTCCGGGCTCGACCGCCAGTTTACCGAGTATTCACCCGGCTGGGTGCTGCTGGGGCA
>CAZHTS010000139.1:0-7574 GCA_964535315.1 uncultured Anaerolineaceae bacterium | reverse complement strand
CACGACGGGTGGGCGCCATTTGCCGCGCAAGAATGGCGCACAGGCCGCCCGGGCGAAGCGGCGCTTCGCCCCTACTGTTCACACCGCCTTTGCCGGCTGGCGTTCTTGCAAAAACTCATCCAGCCCCGCCGGGCGATAATCCAACGACTGGTGGCGGAAATAAGTATTGTACAACGTGGCGTAATGCCCGCCCTGCGCCAGCAAACCGCGATGATCACCCTGCTCGAGGATGCGCCCCTGCTCGATGACAATGATCCGGTCGGCGGCGCGCACCGTCGAGAGCCGGTGGGCAATGAGGATGCTGGTGGCATTCTTAAGGATCAGGTCGAGCGCCTGCTGGATCTGCCACTCGGTAAACGGGTCGATGCTGGCGGTGGCCTCATCCAGGACGAAGATGGCCGGGCGCTGCACCAGGACACGCATCAACGAAACCAGCTGGCGCTGGCCCATCGAAAGCCGCCCGCCGCGCTCGCCCACCTCAGTTTGCAGACCCTGCGGCAGCGTCTCCAACCACTCCCCCCCGCCAATCTGCCCGGCAATCCGCTCGATCTCGGCCTGGCTTGCGTCCGGGTTGGCGTAGCGGATGTTCTCAAGCACCGAACCCGAAAACAAAAACGGCATCTGCGACACAACCCCCAACTGTCGCCGGTAGGAAGCCAGTTCCAGCGTGCGAATATCCAGGCCGTCCACCAGGATGCGCCCCTGTTGAAATTCATAGAAGCGAGCAATCAGTTTGGCAATAGAAGACTTGCCCGCCCCGGTGTGTCCCACCAGCGCCAGCGTCTCCCCCGGGCGGATATCCAGGCTGAAATCTACCAGCACCGGTTCATGCTCAGCGTAGCGGAAGCCCACATTCTCGAACTGGATGCGCCCCTTCAACACCGGCGCCGGACGGGCCTCGCGCTGCACCACAACCGGCGTGGCATCAATCAGCGCAAAAACGCGCTCGGCCGCCGACAGCCCCGACTGCACCTGCGTCCAGAAGGCGCTCAGGTTCATCATCGGGTACATAAAGTAATCCAGGCTGAGCAGGAAGAGATACCACGCCCCGGCAGTCACCAGCCCGGCCGAAACGCTCAACCCGCCGGTATAGACCAGCAAGGCGGTCATCAACCCGCTCAGGGTGTTGAGCACCGGGAAAACAACCCCCAGCGTCAGCCCGCGGCGCAGGTTGACGCTGTACGAACGGCGGTTGGCGTCGTCGAACTCGGCGTAGACGCTGGCCTCCTGGCGAAAATTCTTGGCAATGGCGATACCGCTGACCGTCTCCTTAATGGCGGCGTTGACATTGGCCATTGCCTGCATGCCGCGCCGGGTAACCCGCCGCGCCAGGTGGCGGTAGCTCAAGGCCAGGCCGAACACGACCGGCATGATGGCAAACACATACAACGCCAGGCGCCACTCGGTGTTCAGCAAAATAACCGCCAGCACAAACGACTCGACAAACTGAGCGGCCACGTCCGAGATCAGCACCACCAGCTGGCCAAAATCCTGTGTGTCCGAAGTGATGCGCGACACGATGCGCCCGGACGAGAACTGATCGTAAAACGAGAGATCGTGCCGGGCCGCCGCCCCAAAGGCCTGGCTGCGCAGATCGAGCACCACATCGGCAATGGCGCGCGTCGCCACCCGGCGGCGCACATAACTGGCCAGCCAGCTGATGCCGCCGATCAAAAACACCGCCAGCGGGATCAAGTACATCCTGGGCGAACCCGGCTCGTTGCGCAGCAGATCGACGCCGCGCGAGGCAACCACCGGCTGCACCGCGCCCAACAACGAGGTCAGCAGCATCAACGTTGCGGCAATCGCCAACCGCCGGGTCTGCGGCCGGAAGTAAGCGACAATCCGCCGGGTCAGGTCGCGATCGGAATACTGGCGGTCGTACTGTTCTTCGTTCAAACCCGAAAAGAAACTCATCGGTTCAGCCCCTTTCCTCAAAAATGCGCCGGTAAAACTCGCTGGTACGCATCAATGTTTCATGATCGCCGGCCGCCACCAGTTGGCCGCGGCGCAGCACCAGAATCTGGTCGGCCCAACGAATCTGCGACAGACGGTGGGTGATGATCAACGTCGTACGGCCGCGCGCCGCAGCGTAAATGGCGCGCTGGATCTGATCCTCGGTGGCGCTGTCGATGGCGCTGGTTGAATCGTCCAGGATGAGAATGCGCGGGTCGGTCAGGAAGGCGCGCGCCAGCGCCAGGCGCTGGCGTTGGCCGCCCGAGAGTGTCACGCCGCGCTCGCCGATCACCGTCTGATAACCATCCTGAAAAGACTGGATGAATTCGTGCGCCTGCGCTGCCCGGGCCGCCGCCTCAATCTCCGTCTGGCTGGCCCCCGGCCGGCCAAAGGCGATATTCTCGGCAATGCTGCGCGAGAACAGGAAGATATCCTGTTCGATGATCGAGATACTGCGGCGTAACGCCTCCAGGTTCCAGGATCGCACGTCCATACCGTCTACCAGCACCTGCCCGGCGCTCACGTCGTAGGTGCGATTGACCAGCCGCGCCAGTGTGGTCTTGCCCGAACCGGTCTGGCCGACGATTGCCACCGTCTGACCGGACTGCACACAAAAATCGATCCCCGTCAACACCGTCTCGCCGTCGCTGGCATAGGCGAAATCCACCCCGCGCAATTCAATCGCCCCGGTCATCGTCCGGGCGTACCCGGTCCGGTTCTGATCCAGATCCGTCTGGCGGTTGATCAGTTCGAGGATGCGTCGCGCCCCGGCCAGACCCAACGAGATCTGAGAGTAGGCAAACAGCGACACAAAGGTGGGAAACTCCAGCATGAACAGGAGGCCCAGATAAGCCACCACCTGGCCCAGATCGAGCAGCCCCTGCTGGAAAAGCACCAGTGCGTGCGCCAGCCCCCCACTCAACGCCAGGCTAAACAGCAGCATCGGCAGAAAGGTCGCCTCGACATCGCCCTGGTGCACGGCGGCGTCGCGATAACGCCGGGCGTTCTCGACAAAACGCCGCACCTCGGCGTCCTCCTGCGCCGCGCCCTTGACCGTCTCGATCCCGTCCAGCGCCTCCGAAAGCCGGCCGTTGAGCTGGCCAAACGCCGAGCGCACCGCATCCGTAATCGGGCGCAAACGGCGCAGATAATAAGTCAAAGCCAGAAAGTAAAACACAGCAAACAGCAGCGGCGCCAGCACCAGCGCCGGATGATAGCGCGGCGCAACGAACACCGGCACCACCAGGAAGATCAACGAGCCGATGACCATATTCAGGCCAGGACTGAACAGAAAGTTGACCTCGCGCACGTCGTTGGTGGCGCGCGCCATCGTATCGCCCACCGCCTGCAGCGAGTGAAAGGTCATACTCTTGCCCAACAGGCTGGCGTACAGTTCGTCGCGGATGTCGCGCTCGATGCGTTGCGAGATCCACTCGGCGCCAAAATTACGTCCCAGTTGAAGCACACCCCGCCCCACCTGCGAGACGGCCACGATCAACGCCAGGTGCAGCAGCGCGGCGAAATCGATTGGCGGCGCAAGCAGCAGATTCATGGCCTGCCCAACCATCATCGGCGTAACCGCCGCCAGGGCAGCATTGCCCACCGCCCCCACCACCAGCAGCAGGATCAACGGCCAGTGGCGCAGCGCATGCGAAAACACCCAGCGCCGGGCATTGCGCCGGTCGGTATGGTAAGGTTGCGACAGAGTAAACTCTGCCAGTGAAGTGCCAGCAGTCATAAAAGCGCCTCCTCAATAGCCAAACGGGTTAAGAATACCACAAAACCTGAAGGCAAGAGGAGGCGCCCTATCCCTGCTTCATCCTGCACATCCCTGTTTCTACCAGGCCATCCAGGAGAAGCAAACGCCTGCCGTTACAGCAGCAAATTCCAGTAAATCATCATCCATACCAGCGCCAGCGCCGAGAGCGTCAATAGCGAATAATGGATGCGCCCGCCCAACCGCCAGTAACGTTTCACCCAGGCCAGCACGCTCATCAGCAGCATGCCCAGGCTCGCCAGGCCGAGGAAGGGCGTCAGCGCCGCCAGAAACGCCATCTGTGGAACGTTCTCGAAGATAATGCGCGGCATGCCAAAACCGGGCAGCAGATCCATCATCACCCCGCCCAGCATCGCCACAAAAAGCAGCAAGCCCAGGCAAAAGAACGTCGCCAGCCAGCGCGCCAGGCGCCACGTCCAGGGAACAGGCCGGCGCTGGCGCAGCCCTTCCAGCCAGGCGATCAACCAGCCCAACGGTGAAGCGACGCACAATAACAACCCCACCCCCAACAGGAACAAATGGAATGTCGGCCCGCCATACCAGGGCACCTGGATAAAAGCAAACGGCATCGTCGGCAGCAAATAACGCTGCCCATCCGCCCCGGTTTGATAGACGATGCGGTTGTCCGGGTTATAACGCTCCTGGAGCAGCCCCGGCTCCACCTCGACAAACTGCATCGCCTGTCCGGCCAACGACACCACCAGGTAGCCTTCTTCATTCAGGCTGGCGCTGATCGGCGTAAACACGGCAAACAATTTTTCCAGCGTGGTAAAGTTGCTGCGCGCCGGTATGTATTCCCCCTGGTACGGCGCAATACGCTCCGCAAAACCCTCCGGCGGCGTCAATGAGGCCGCCGCTTGCTGCACGGGGTAATAGTGATCGAGAAACGCCTTCAACAGCGCCTTTCCCAAATCGCCGCCGCCCGTGCCGTTGCAGGAGACAAACAGGCCGACGTTCTGTTCGGGCAACAAAAACAATCCCGTGTGGAAGAGAATGGTATCGCCGCCATGCGAGATGACGCGCACACCGTTGAGTGTGTCCTCAAAAAAACCGTACGCCATACCGTCCAGGCGCGGGTCGTGACTGAACAGCCGGGTGTGCATCTGCCGGGCGGTTTCCTCCTGGAGGATGCGCGCATCGCCGTAACGCCCGTTTTGCAGGTGGGCAATCATGAAGCGCGTCATATCGTCCGCCGGTGCGCTCAACGAGCCGGCCGGATACGCCGGGACAAACTCATACTGCCCGGCCACGTACGCCCCGTTGGTGTAGTTATAGCCGCGAGCCATGTCCGCCGTCAGCGCTTCGGGCAAAGGCTGCCGGAATGTGCTGTGCTCCATCCCCAACGGGGCGAAAATGTTACGTTCCACGTACTCGGCAAACGGCATGCCGGCCGTCCGCTCGACGATATAACCCGCCAATGCAGTGCCGTAGTTGGAATAAGCCCCCAACGTACCGGGCAAGAAGACGCGCGTCGGGACGTGCGTCTTGAGATAGACCTCGAGCGACATCACCTCTTCGCGGCGCAGTTTGAAGAGATCGCTGCTCACATCTTCAAAACCGGGGGTATGCGTCATCAGGTGTTTGAGGGTGATCGGCTGAGCAAACGTGGCCGGGATGCTGAAATCCAGATAGGTATTGACGTCGGCGTCCAGATCCAGTTTCCCCTGCTCCACCAGCTGCATCACCGCCGTCCAGGTGAACAGCTTGGAAACCGAACCGGGGCGAAAGAGCGTGCGCGCCGGATCAACCGGCGTGCGTTGTTCCAGGTCGGCAAAACCATAACCTTTGCTCAGCAGCGGGCTGCCATCCTTAACCACCGCCACCACTGCGCCGGGGATGTGGTGATCGGCCATATAACTGCTCAGCACGCCATCCAGAAAAGCAGCCAGTTCGGCCGGGTCAGCGGGGCCGGGTGCAGCGGCCGCCGCCGGTGAAACGCCAGGAGCGGCCGCCAGGCACACTACCAGGCAGGCCGCCAGAATTTTTACAAGCCAGTTTTTCATCCATCGCCTCCAGATCAGGGATCAGAACACATTCACATTCCCCCTATATACGCCCGGCGGCGGCAAAAGTTTCGTCCCCCTGTTTACTTTAAGCTATAATTTTCTCTTACACAAGCCGCTCTCATGCAAAGGAGAAAATATGAAACGCTCGTCCCGCTCCATTTTGCTGATGGTTGTCATCCTGCTCACCACCAGCGCCTGCGGCGCCCCTGCCCCGGCGGCCCCGCCGCCCACTCAGGCGCTCATCGCCCCCAGCGCCGTCCCCAGCGACACACCGCTGCCGCCGCCCACCCCGATTCCCCCCACCCCTGTGCCGCCTACCCCCGTGCCTCCCACGGCAGTGCCCGCCACCCTGCCCCCGCCTGCGCCGACCAGCCCGGTGCGCATCCAGTTTGAACCCGGCGCCACCGATGCAGCGCTGAGCGCCACGATTCAGGCCGGGCAGAGCGTCCAATACCTGCTGCGCGCCGGCCCCAATGTGCCCATGTTCGTCACCACCACTTCCCCCAACAACCGGGTATTCTTCTCGCTGGTGGGCGTGAACGATGGCAGCATCCTGGCCGACGCTGCTTACGGCACCACCAACTGGAGCGGCATCCTGACCCAGAACCAGGACTATCGCATTACGGTGGTGGCTACCGAGGCCAGCGTCTACACCCTGCAGGTGGTCATCCCGGCTCGCATCCAATTTAAGGCTGGGGCGGTCAGTTCCTTTGTGGCCGGCAAGGCCGGCGCGCATCGCAACAACACCTACGTGCTGCGCGCCATGGCCGGCCAGACGATGAGCGTGAATATCGTCTCGCCGCAGAACAAGGTACTCCTGACCGTCTACGGTCTGAGCGACGGCCAGCCGCTGGTGCGTTCGGCCAGCGACGCCACAAGCTGGAGCGGCCAGCTGCCCGCCACCCAGGATTACGTCATCGTCGCCGTCAACACCGGCGAAGCCTGCGACTACACCCTGCAGGTCGGCGTGCAATAAACGCAGACCGGCGTCAAAATCGCACAGATCACGAAAATCCGGGCCAGGATGGACTGCCATCCTGGCCCGCATCATTTTCCGGCAGGCAAGGCTCAAGCGCCCTGTCGATACGCCGCCAACGTGCGCCGGCGGGCGGCGGCGTGCTCTACCCGCGGAGCGGGATAGCCGGCCACCCCACCCGGCATACGCCACGGGTCGTGAATGAACGCCTCCGGCACGCCGGCCAGTTCAGGCACCCAGCGGCGCACGTAGTCGCCGTGTGGATCGAACTTCTTGCCCTGTAACACCGGGTTGAAGATGCGAAAATACGGCGCAGCGTCGGTGCCCACCCCCGCCGTCCACTGCCAGCCGCCGTTGTTGGCCGCCGGATCGCCGTCGACCAGGTTGCGCATGAACCAGCGTTCGCCGGCGCGCCAGTCGATCAGCAAATCCTTGACCAGGAACGAGGCGGCGATCATGCGCGCCCGGTTGTGCATCCAACCCGTCTGGCGCAGCTGGCGCATGGCGGCGTCAACCACCGGGTAACCGCTGCACCCTTCCTGCCAGGCCAACAGATCATCCGGCGCCTGCCGCCAGGGAATGCGGCGCAGGCCCGGCTGAAAGGCCGTGGTCAACACGTGGGGGAAATGATACAGGATAGCCTGGTAAAACTCGCGCCAGATCAACTCGTTGAGAAACACCTCGCAGCCGCGTCTGCCGGCTGCGGCGGGCGCCCGTTCGCTCGCCGCCAGCGCCGCCCGCACCGCCTGGCGGGCAGAGAGCATGCCAAAACGCAGATACGGCGAAAGCTGTGAGCTGCCTTCCAGATCCAGGCGGTCGCGTTGCTCGCCGTACGTGTAGATCGGGCCATCCAGAAAAG
>CAZHTS010000138.1:0-7755 GCA_964535315.1 uncultured Anaerolineaceae bacterium | reverse complement strand
TCTGGATGTCAAACCGGGCAGGATCAACATCATCTAAAAAGCTGATTAAAATTATAATAGCAGCATGAATATCGATCCAATTCTCTCCCCCTTGCAATGTGACAATCAGCAGTACGCCTTTTATCTGCAACGCCACGGCGCGCCAGCCGTGCTACACGGCAACTGCGAGCGCTTTCCCTCCGCTTCGATCATCAAGGTGCCCATTCTGCTCGCCTGGGCTCACCTGGAACGCCAGGGCCAGCTCGATCGCAGCGAATTGTGCTGCCTGGACGATGAGCCCCAGGTGCAGGGCGCCGGTTTTTCCTGGCTGCTGCACAACCGGCGCATCCCATACCAGGATGTGCTCATGCTGATGATTTCCCTGTCCGACAATTTGTGCACCAATCTCGTCATCCGCCGCGTTGGGCTGGAACGGCTCAACGCCGCCTTCCGCCAACTCGGGCTGAACGGTGTGGAATTGCAACGCAAGCTGATGGACTATGATGCCCGCGCCCGCGGCCTGGATAACTGGATCACCGTCCAGGACTGCATCCGGTTATACGATTGTATCGCCGCTCTTTCCCCCGAAGAACGCGCCTGGATCGAACCGATGCTGCTGGTCAACCAGGACTCCTCGCTGCTGTTGCGCGACATTCGGCGCGACACGCTGGATTTCTACCACAAGACCGGCTCGATCCCCAACGTGTTACACGACTGGGGCTATACCCGCAACTGCCGCCTCTTCCTGCTCACCGCCCGCTGGAACGACGAGGCCGCCGTCAACCGGGTCTTCGGCCAGTTGGGCCAGCTCTTACTGCCGCCAGAGTAAACAGCCGCGGCGGGCCTGAGGCCCGCCGCGGTATAGTATCCCAAACGCTGCTATAGCAATTCTGCCGTCGCCGCCAGCAAGCGGTCGATCTGCTCGCGGGTGTGCGTGGCAAAAATCGCCACCCGCAGCGCCCCGCCCTCCGGCACGCTGGTATACGAGCGCGAATGCGCCACACAGATATCCCGGGTAAACAACCCCTGCTGGATGGCGGCCAGATCCACGCCCGGACGTACTCCCAGACACAGGATCGGCACCGGCGTATCCGCCAGCGGCCAGCCCAACTTGCGGAAGCCCGCCCGCGCTCGCGCCACATTGGCGCGCAGACTCTGGCGAATCTCCGGGCAGGTGCGCGCCAGGTGCAGCGCCTTCGCCGCGGCTGCCGCCACCGGCAGCGGCGGCGGGCTGGAGGCCACGTACACACGTGAATTGCGGTCGAGTTCGTCGATCCAGGCCGCCTCGCCGGCGACCACGCCGCCGTACCCGCCAAACGCCTTGCTCAGCGTATAGGCCGCCCGGGCGCGCGGGCTGCTGATGCCCCAATGCTCCAACGTACCGCGCCCATTGTCGCCCAACACGCCGCTGGCGTGTGCATCGTCCAACGCCAGCAAACCATCGTAGGCTTCCACCAGACGCAAATAGTCCGGCGCCGGGGCAATCTCACCCGATACCGGAAAGACGCCGTCGCTCAACACCAGCGGGCGTTCACCCGGACGCAGTTCGGCGCGCAATTGCCGCTCCAAATCCTCGGGGTCACAATGGCGAAAGGTCGCCACCGGTTTGCCGCTGGTCTGCATTCCATCCAGGACACTGAAATGTGACGATGCGTCCACGAAGATACGCTCATAATGCTCGCACTGGCCCTGTACCAGGAAGATGGTATTCATATACCCCGAAGGGTAATACAATACTCGCTCGGCGGCAAACGTGGCGCGCAATTCTTCATCTAGTTCGTCGTAGATCGGGTGCTCGCCGTACCCACCGCGCGACGTGGCCGTCGCCAGACCGTAACGCGCCAGAGCGTCGATGGCTGCCTGGCGTACGGCCGAGTGGCTTTGCAACCCCAGATAGCTGCATCCGGCAAAATAGTCCCGCTCACGATCGTTGATTATCGTACGTGCGCCCACCGGTGACTGCATGCGATATTCCATCGTTAGCCCTCCAGGAAAGTGCCGGCACAGATAAAACTATCGCGCAGATGATCGGTCGCCTGTACGTCGTCCTCGTACACACCGTTACAGGTGCGCGAGGAGTGCATAATGCGCCAGCCGCCCAGGCTAATCGCCACGTGGGTGATCGAGCGCTGGTCGCCCTTCTCGCCAAAAAACAACAGGTCGCCGGGTTGGAACGGCGGCTCGACCGGGCGCGCGACGTTACACTGCATGTCGGCATCGCGCGGCAGAATCACCCCCGACCAGCGGTGCACCAGTTGGGCAAACCCCGAGCAGTCGATGCCGTGAGCGCTGCCCCCACCCCACAGATAAGGCACCCCCACCAGCCGGGTGGTGGCATCCGCCAGCACCTGAGCGCGGCGCCCGGCGGTTGTTTTGGGCATATCGGCCAACGCCCGCAGATCGTCGAACGGCACCCAGCCGATGAAATGCGCGGCAATCTGCGCCCAGGCGCCCTCACGCTGCAGCACCCGCACGTACGTCCCGCCCAACACGCGGCTGATCAGGCCACCTCTTTCATCCGGCGCAGCGCGCAGAATGCTCACCGGCGCCACCACCAGATGGGTAGCCTCAGCCGCCGGCGGCTCGGCCAGGTAGGAACGGTACGCCCACCCCAGGTAACCATCCATCTGGCGCACGTACATCCAGCGCTCCTGCTCTTCCAATATTTCCACTCGGGTACCGTATAACATCTGCGATAATTGTTCTGCCAGGAAAGACGGCCCGGCGTACAAACCGGTCAGATTGGTAGCTACCGCCAACACCCGGGCGGCGGGCTGGCGCAGCACCTTCACCCCGGCGTCCACTACCGTCAATTCCGGGAAGCGCTGAAGCAGTTCGGCTCGCAGCCCCTCCAACATGGCTGCCTCCAGGACGCGCCCGCCCAACACCAGGCGGTCGCCATCCAGCGCCTCAACCGTCACCTGACACACCTGCACCCGACCATCCGGGTACTTTGCCGCATGATCTGCGACCACGGCCTTCACTTGTTCCAACATTTTCTTGCTCCTGTCACCTTAACGGATAAACCTGACGACAATGATGCCTGTAATATTCCCACTGTGCACACATTCGCTGAGTGTTTCACGCTTTTGATTATAACGCGATTTAAACCGGCGGCTGTCCCGACTGCCGAGATCAAACAGTTTGCGCCAGCTGACGATCGCCGCTATACTGGTAACAGGTTCAAACAAGGCGATTTGAGGAGAGAAAAATCGTGAAACTCAACCTGCTCGTGTCGCTCTACCACTACAACCATTACGCCAACCGGCTGGTACTGGACAGCGCCGCCCGCCTGCCCGCAGAACAACTACAGGCCCCCGGCAGCCCCAGCCACGACACCGTCTTTAAACTGCTGCGCCACATGCTGGCCTGCGAGACCGCCTTTCTGGCCTATAGCCAGGGCGTCGAGCCGCAATTCAGCGAACCGGTCAGCCTGGAAGAGATACGCAGCCAGTGGGACTCATTGGCGCAGCAGACCAGCGCCTACCTCGCCGGCCTGGATGAAGAAGACCTGCTGCTCGTACGCACGGTCAAATGGGACGAGGATGAACTCCACTACCCCGTCTGGCAGCTCTTGTTGCAAGGCATGCTGCACGCCACCCACCACCGCGGCGAGCTCTCGATTGTAATGACCGGCCTGGGCCAACCGCTGCCGACCCTGGATAGCATCCTCTTCTTCACCGCAGAGAGCGGCCAGACCTGGCCCTGGCCGAAAGCCTGAAGCCGGGTGTGCCGTGAAAACCACCGCCGCACGCTGGTCCGTGCGCATCCTGAAAGGGCTGCTGCTCCTGCTGCTGGTCTTTTTGCTCTTCAGCAGCATCTACGCCCGGCTGCGCGACCGCCAGGTGTTGCAAGCCCCACCCCCTGACGGCGATCCGCTGGTCGACCTGGATGGACGGCGCATCCATCTACACCTGACCGGGAAAGATAATCCCGGCCCGGCGGTGATACTGTTGCCCTGTTTCACCTGCGCCTCAGAAGTCTGGCAGGCGGTGCAACCAGAGCTTGGCCGCACCGCCCGGGTGTACAGTTACGATTTTGCCGGTTTCGGCTGGAGCGATGCGCCGCCGGCGCCGCTCACCCCCACCCGCATCGCCGACGACCTGCACCGCGCCCTGCTGGCCCTCGGCGAAAAAGAGATCGTGTTGGTCGGCTTCTCAGGCGGCGGCATCTCGGCCTACAATTACTATCAACGCTACCCGCACGACCCGCGCGTGGTAGGGCTGGTGTGGGCCGAAGGCGACGCCCTGTCGCCCGAGGAAATCGCCGGTTACGACAACCAGCTGCCCATGCCACGCTGGCTGCTGAGCGGTGTGATCGAACTGGGGTTATGGCGTCTGAGCGCCGACGCCTTCTTCGCCCGCCCCGCCGGCTGGCTGGAGCGCATCCCGGCCCGCTATCACGCCCAGACCAACGCCGCCTACATGGCGCAAATTGCGCCGCTGGTTGGCACTGCCCGCACCGGCTACGCCGCCATCGACATGATCGAAGCCTTTCCCGCCGACGTGCGCCGCACCGCACAATATCCACCCCGGGCCGACGTGCCGCTCTTCATCCTGGACGCCGACTACGCCCCGACCTTTGCCGGGCTCCAGGACCCGGCCGAGATCGAAGCGCTGCGCAAACTGGAAGCCTCACGCCAGCAGTGGTACCGCGCCTTCGCCGCCAGTTCACCGGATGGGCATTACATCCCGGTACAAGATAGCAGTCACTACGTGGTGACCGAACACCCGGATATCGTCATCCAGACCATCCGCGAATTACTGGCGCGGGTACAGGATCGATAAAACAGCCCCCAGCGTTGCACGCCGGGTCAACCCGCGTGCGCCTCCCGGGCAACCACCCCGATCCCCGGCCGCTCGGGCACGAATAAATTGGCGTTGCGATCGTACGATACCCCATCGAACGGATCGTTGGAGATCAACATCGGCGCGTCGAGATCCACCCAATCGGCCAACCCCGCCAGGTGCGCCATCGCCGTCGTGCCGATCGAGGTCTCGATCATACAACCCAACATGACCTTCATCCCCAACTGGCGGGCGCGCCGCAGCATGCGCAGCGCCGGCGTCAACCCGCCGACCTTCATCAGCTTGAGATTGATGCCCTGCACCCCGGCCTTTGCCAGCCGTTCGATATCGTCCATCGTCTGCACCGACTCGTCTGCCACCACCGGCACGCGAGTAAACTGCTGCACGTACCCCATCGCCTCGATTTCCTCGCGCGGCAAAGGCTGCTCGATCAACTCCAGACCGTAACGTTCCAACGTCTGCACACGCTGCACGGCCTCCTCGACCGACCAGCCGGCGTTGGCGTCGATGCGCAGGCGCACATCCGGGCGGACGCGGCGGATGGCTGCCAGGCGCACCTCATCATCGTCGCTGCCCAGCTTGACCTTGATCACCGGATATTCGGGAATCTCCAGCGCCATGCGCGCCATTTCCTCCGGCTCGGCGATGGCAATTGTGAACGAAGTCGGCAGCACCTGCGGGCGCGGCAGATCCAACAACTGATAAAGCGGCAGACCGCGCTGGCGCCCGATGCGATCGTATAACGCCAGTTCCAGCGCACAACGCGCCGGCGCCGGCCCCTGGCTGCCCACCCAGGTCTCCACGCCGTCTATCTCCTCTGGAAACGGTTCGCTGCGTCCGGCCGCCTGCTGCCAGCAGTTCGTCATTTCACTGGCGTCTACCCGGTAATACGGCGGAATCGTACCCTCGCCCCAACCCGCATCCCCGGCCAGCCGCAGCCAGAACGCCTGGCGCGTCTCGCTCACCCCATACGACAGGCGGAAGGGGTTGCGCAATTTCAGGGTAAGCATCTCCCAGGTCAAACTGTGTGTGTCGCTCATGCGCTGTCTTCTCCTCCATAACGTAGACGTAGATACGATTGGTAGCGTTCGGCGGCTACCGTACCGGCCGCCACCGCCGCTCGCACGGCGCAGCCGGGCTCATTCTGGTGCCCACAATCACTGAACTGGCATTCCGCCACCAGCGGGCGCAGCTCAGGAAAATATCCGTCCAATTCTTCGGGTTCGGTATCCCATAACGCCAGCGTACGCAGTCCCGGCAGGTCGGCCACGTACCCACCGTCCGCCAGCGGCACCATCTGGCGCACCACGGTGGTGTGACGCCCCTTGGTCGTCGACTGGCTGACCTCGCGCACCACCAGTCCCAGTTCGGGCTGCACCGCATTCAACAGGCTGGATTTTCCAACCCCGGACGGCCCGGCCAGGCCGGAGACCTTATCGGCCAGGCGGCTGCGCAGCTCGTCCACCCCCAACCCGCTGGCGGCCGAAGTATACAGCACCGGATAGCCCAACTGCTGGTACAGGTCAAAACGCTGGCGGGCGCGCTCGATGCCCACCAGGTCCACCTTGTTGGCAACGATAAAGGCCGGGATGCCCTGCTTCTCGGCAATCACCAGGAAGCGGTCCAGCATACGCAAATGCGGCTCGGGCTGGGCGCAGGCAAACACCAACCCAATTTGATCCGGGTTGGACAGCAGAATCTGCTGGTATTCGCCGCGCGGCGTGGGCGCCAACCGCACCAGGGCGCGCTGGCGCGGTTCGATCTCCTCGATGGCCCCGCTGCCGTCGGGCAGCAGGCTGATCTGCACCCGATCGCCCACCGCCAGAAAATCGGCCAGGACGCGCTGGCGTTTCAGCCGGCCGCGCAAATGACAGACCACCACCCCCTGTTCGCACTGGACGGTGTAAAAACCGGATTGTAGACGTATGACCCAACCGGGAAAACGTTCCATGGCTCGCCTACTGGATTGGCGTGGCGGTCACTTCTTCCTCCGGTCCGGGGGTGGAAACGATGATGTCGGTCGGCACCGGCACGGGCGTATCGGTCGCCAGCGGCGTGGGCGTGCGGGTGACGTTGATCTTCGCTTCCCAGGGGTACAGACGGCCGGGACGTCCATCAAAATAAACCTCGATGACGCGCCGGAAGATGGGCGCCGCAATCTCCGAGCCCTCGCCGGCGTTCTCGGCGATGATCGCCACGGCGATATCCGGCCGTTCGGGATCCTTTGCATCCGTATACCCGGCAAACCAGGCGTGGGCGTTACCCGCCGAGTTCTGCGCCGTGCCGGTCTTGCCGTACACGGGCACGTTCAGACCGGTAAAGATCTTGAACGCCGTACCGCGTTTCTCGGCCACCACCATGCGCATGGCTTCGCGCACCACCGTCAGCGTCTCCGGTTTGATCGGCAGCTTGCCGAACGCCTCAGGGGTGAAGGTTGACGACGGCGCTCCATCCGGCACGCCCACCTTTTCGATGATCTGCGGGCGGTACAGCGTGCCGCCGTTGCCCAATGCAGCCACAAAGGTCGCCACCTGTAAGGGCGTCACCAGCATGGTGCCCTGCCCGATCGCCATTTGCACGGCGTCGTCGTCACTTTCCGGGTCGGGCATGGCCCCGGTTGCTTCGGCAATCTGCCCGGTGCCCACCGGGGCGCCCAGGCCAAAACCGCGCGCCAGCCCCGAGACCAACGTCGCCCCTTTGCGCCGGAACAGATCCAGGCCAATGTGATAGAACCACGGGTTACACGAGCGCATCAGCGCCCCGCGCAGATCCAGCTCGCCGCTGGGCGGATACCCCTTGGCCACCGTCCAGTCTTCCAACGGCGGGCCGGGCAGTTCGGTGAAGTAGTGACCGCAATCGTAGGTCGTCTCGGGCACGTACAGGCCGCTCTCCAGCGCCGCCGCCATGGTGATAATCTTGAACACCGAGCCGAGCGGATAACCGCCGCCCTGCGAGGCGCGGTTCAACA
>CAZHTS010000137.1:0-7913 GCA_964535315.1 uncultured Anaerolineaceae bacterium | reverse complement strand
CCCGATCAACCGGGTGATCGACTGGATCATTCGCAAGGCGCGGGGGTTTGTGGACAATGTGCGGGACGCGCTCGATCCCAAAGTCAATGCGGCGGAGAAGGAAGGGCGGCAGGCGATGGAGCAGAAGTTCATCCCGGCGGGGGCGAAAACCGGCAGCGCCAGCCGGGCCCAGGTCGATGGGTTGAATCCGCAGTTCGACGGGATTCGGCAGAAGCATGGAATTGCCAGTTTGACCGCCGTGCCCAAGCAGGATCATTGGTCGATGGTCGGCAAGAAGATTCAGCGTCAGGAAGATGTGCCGGGGGTTAAAATTGCAGGGTTTGAAGCCAGCGAGTATCCTGCCGTGCCGGGTCTTGAGCTTGTGAATGACGGTAATTTGTATGCCATTAATAACGATGAAGCTAATCATCGTACTCCTCCTGCAAATGTGCAGACAAAGACCGATACGTTTGTCGTGGGAACCGTGGGGAAAATTACTCAGAAATTTATTGACAAGAAAAACAAAGAATTTGTTTTATTTGAACCTTTGCCTGATCAACCAAAGCCGGCTTCTGGATGGACGGCAAAGAAAAATTTAACAAAGGGTTTTACATCGGTTGCTCAGGATGTGGTGGATGAACAACTTTACATCGGGGCTAACAATTCGAAACTTTACCCTGGTTTGATTTCCGGTGATAAGACGCCGAAGGATTATAGTTCTTCAATTCCCAGAAAGATCAAAAAATCTGGAATGGGAGTTGTCGTGCAGAGCAATAAGTCCAAAGCCAATGTGGCAGAGATGGCTTATGTTGTTAATCTTCAGGGAGAAGAGTTGGGATGGATGGTGAAAAGCGAGTTGGTTGCTTGTAAGAATGATTTTTCGATCAAATCGGAGGCGGAAGCCAAACCCTTATATATGCGAAAAGAAAGAAAATATAATGCGAAATTTAGTTCCAAGAATATTGGGGCTGGATTAAAGGTGCGTTGGGAAGTCTCAGCCAAAATTGATGGAACAGGATATCAACCGCCTGTAGGAATACCTGTACTCCAGGATTTTGGAACTGCCTGGAATTTCAAACCTCTTGGATACGGTACTTATATTATTCGGGCAGTGCTCTGTGATTCTTCAGAGAAAGAATTAGGTATCAATGCGCAGTATGAGCAGGAAGTACGTAGCAAGCGGCGTGAGACCAGGATCTGGTTGAATGAACCTGAACCGGCCAATAATGTGGATTACGCCAAGTGGATTTTGAATGCACGTGAAAGGGGATTTGTCGTTGTTGATCCTGATCCACTGGCCAGTTTAAACAATATAGCTGAAAATGGCGATCAGGCTAATCTGGCATTGAGAATTCTTCCTAAATTATATAAAAGCATTCGAGACAATATCCAGAGTTGGCTGAACGGTACTGATGATGAAATCACTTCGTTCTTTAAAATAAATTCATTGGTCCGACCCGGGGATGACGGATATCATGGTGGCGGAAATGCTGTTGATTTGAAGTTGTTTACCTGGGCTGATGTGGAAAGAGAACTACAACATATGGGGCCGGGTAATTATGAACTTGGGCTGTGGCAGAATAAATCTGAATTTTTTGCTTCAGCGGATCGAGAAGACCAGAGAGCAACTGCAAAGGTACTGAATGCCAACAAGGTAGAAGGTAAAGTGCTGGCCGGGTGGAAGTTGCACAGCTATAAAAAGTATATTTCCACCTTTAAAAATGGCCAATGGGAAGATTCTGTTGTTGATAATGCAGCGAGAGATGTTTTAAATTCAAATGTAGAAGCCGGATTAAAAGAATTGGAAAAACAAAATTATCAGTTTAAGGTTATGCCTGATTTCAATAATCATATTCATATAGGTGCGATCAACTAATATACCGGTACAAAAGAGTTATTGTTTAAGCCCTGGCGCGCCTTCCGAGGCGCGCCTTTGTTTACCCCCCATATCAGGCAACTTAAGCTATTTGCAATTGCAATCACCCGGAAAAGAGGGGAAGAAAAAGCCCATTTTTTCGCGCGCCGTCTGCGGCGCGCGAAAAAACGAATAAAAACTCTCTCCCTCCATCCTGAGCGACGTGCCTTACGGGGAAAGTGCCCTTTGCGGGGCGCTATAAGGCCGGGGTCTACCGATGCATCGCCTTAAGTTGCCTGATATGGGCTTATCCCCCCCATTGTCATTTCCCGGGGATGTGATAGATTGACCCCCGACATTCAACCTGAGGGGGAACACGATGCAATTCCTGTGCAGCTTATTGATCGCACTGATCGGGCTGATTGGGGGAACCGGGATACCGGCCGCTCCGCCGACGGCGACGGTGACTTTAAAGCCTAATCCGGCCTATGTGGATTTGCCGCTGCGGGGTAGCGGGACTTTTTCCGATCCGGACGGCGAAGGCGAGGGGGCCAGCCGTTACCGCTGGCTGCTCGATGGTACTGAAGTGCTGAGCGGTACGGTGCCGCAATCCGTTCTCCTGTCCTTTGACAGCGGTTTTGCCGGCGCCGATGGAAGTGTGCCGACGCGGACCCGCGGCGTGACCCTGACCGCCGGTCGCTTTGGATCGGCGGTCGTTTTCAGTCCCTCGCTGAACAGCCGTCTGACCTACACGGCGACGGGGCGGATCGGCTTCGAGCAGGGGACCTTTGAAGCCTGGGTGCGGCTGGGGCACGATCTCACCGACCCGATTTATGATTCTTATCCGCGGCTCTTTTCTCTGGTGGTGGATACCGAGCATCAGCTGTTGATGGAGGTTAACGCGGATCGTCTGATTCTGACCAGCCGCAACAACGGCGCCTATTACGGCACCTGGCCGGCGCCGCCGGCCTGGAAGGCCGGCGAGTGGCACTATGTGGCCGCCACCTGGACGGGACCGGGGAACAGGGCGGTCCTCTATTACGACGGCGCGCAGGTTTCGGCGGGCGATTTCAGTGTAATCACCGGGACGCCGCAGCTTTTCGACATCGGTTGCCGGGGCGACGGCGGGGTGCTGGATGCCACAATCGACGATGTGCGCCTGAGTCGGCGGGTTCTGAGTGCGGCCGAGGTCGCGGCGAGCTATGCCCGGGGCAGTGCCGCGCTCAACGATGAAGTTCTCTGGTTGCCCGGCGATTATGCTATCGGCGATATGGTGACCTTCGAGCTGACGCCCTGCGATATCGGCGGAAGCTGCGGCGTGCCGGTGAGCACCTCTCTGACCATTACATCTTCGCCGTTGGGTCCGTTGACGCCGCCGACGGGATTGCTGCCGGCCGGCACGCTTTCCCTGACGTTAAGTCTGACGACGACGGCGGCTGCCGATTGCCGGTGGAGTCCGTCAGGCGGGACGGCTTATGCAGCGATGACCGGAACTTTCCAGAGCGGGCAGGGGACGCCGGCCCATGCCACAGTGATCTCCGGACTGGCTAATCTGAAAGAGTACCGTTTCTATGTGCGTTGTCGGGCCGCCTCCGGCGGCGAGGACGGCTATGAACAGTCCTCGCATGTGCGCATTATGGGGCCCTGGGCGGGCGGCTATCCTCGCATCGCCAATATCTGGGGCAGTTTTGATGCGGCGAAGGGGGTCAATTTCTACTCCGGCTACGATCTCTACATCCCGGGCGGCTGGGGCAGCAGCTCGAACAAGGCGGCGGAGTTGCGGACGCTCAATCCTGATGCCAAGGTGCTGATGGGATTGAATGCTACTTATGCTTATACCCAATACGACAGCCTGACGGCGGCCTGGGCTGAGGCGACGCCCGGTCAGCCGGACTATGCCTGTCTGATGCGCAATATTCAGGGGCAGATTATGCTGGTGCCCTATTGGGATCATCCGATGTACAACATGACCCAGCCTTACTGCCGCAAGGTGCTGGTCGAGAACAATATCTCCCGCTTCCGGGCGGTGCAGCCGGAGTTGATCTACGACGGCATTTTCTGGGATCGGTTGCATGACACGATTTCCTGGCTGGGCAGCGACATCGATGCCGATCTCAACGGTCAGGCCGACGATCCGGCGACGCTCAACGCCGCCTATGTGGCCGGCATGAAGGACTTTTTCACCCAGATCCGCGCGGCTTTCCCCGGGGCGGTGCTGATGGGCAACGACGGCCCGCAGATCTACGATGCCTGGATCAACGGGCGGCTTTATGAGTGGCAGTTGATTACGCTGCTGGAAGGGCGGGACGGCTTTACCTGGAATGAGATCATCGACAGCTATCGGGATTGGTCGGGACGGGGTGTGGCGCCGCATACAACCTTTATCGAGACCGCGCCCGAAGAGCTTTATTCGGAGAAATATACCTTCCATCATATCGACGATATCCCGGCAGTGATGGTGGATGAGACGGCGGCCAGCTATCAGCGGATGCGTTACGGCCTGACCAGCGCTTTGATGGGAGACGGGCTTTTCTCTTACGATTATGGGGCGGACTGGCACGGCAATGCCTGGTGGTACGATGAATTCGGGATGACGCCGGGCTATACGGCGACGATGCTGCCGCCGCGCGGTTATCTGGGCCGGCCGGCCGGCTCGCCGTTCCTGCTGGTGGATCGGCTGACGACGACCAATGTGATCGAGAACGGCGATTTCAGCAATGGGTTGACTGACTGGAATGTCTACGTCAATACCGGCGCTGGGGTGAGCGGCACGGTGTGGGTCGAACCGACGGGGGGGATTTCAGGCACGGCCGGGGCGCGGGTGGTGGTCACCACGACGGGGAGTTACTGGACGCTGGAGCTTTCCCAGAAAAATGTAACGACGACGGCCGGCCATAAATATACCCTTTCGTTCTGGGCGCGCAGCGAGGTGACCCGCACGCTGCACGCGGCAGTGATCAAGCAGGTTTCGCCCTGGACGGGTTCGGGGCTTTCGTATGCGATGACGGTGACGCCGCGCTGGCAATATTTCCAGCTGGCCGATGTGGCGACGGTTTCGGCGACCGACAATAAGCTGGAATTTGTGGGGGCCGATGTGGTCGGCTCTTTCTGGCTGGACGATATCTCTTTACAGGAAGGGGCGCTGGGCGTCTGGGCCCGGCCTTTCGACAACGGGCTGGCGGTGATCAATACGACGGCGGAGTCGCAGACGGTGCCGCTGGGCGGGACCTATTGCCGGCTCAATGGGGGGCAGGCGCCGTTGTTTCAGACCCGTCTGGATAATGAGGCGGCCTGGGCGAGCGGCGGCTGGATTTCGGCGACGGCGACTTACACGCAGTTTGGGGCGACGGTGCTGACGGCGACGGCCGGCAGCGGGGCGCTGGCGCGTTACACTCCGACGCTGGCCTATCCGGGCGAGTATGATGTGCTGGCCTGGGTCGCGCCGGCGGCGGGACAGAGCAGCGCGGTTTCGGTGACGATCCGTTATGCCGGCGGCCGGCAGGTGGTGACGCTGGATCAAAGTTCGGGTGCAGCGGGTTGGCGGAGCCTGGGGCGCTATACTTTTGCGGCCGGGGCGGAGAGCAGTCTGGAGATCGCGGCGACGGGGAGCGGCGTGGTCGTGGCGGATGCTTTTAAGTGGGCCAGTACGGCGCGCTACAACGACGGGCGGAGGGTTTCTCAGGTGACGTTGCAGCCGTTGGATGGGATGGTGTTGTTGAAGAATTGTTATCTTCCGCCGAAGGCCTATCTTCCGATTGTACTGAAGAAATTCTGACCTGGGCGGTGGGCATTTTTAGCGTCCGGTACATGTGCGGTTAGACTGAGAAAAAGGCCCATATTTTCGGCGGCTTTCTGAAGCCGCCGAAAATATGAATAAAAATAACTCTCTCTCCCTGCTTCGCACAGTGCGTCGCTTTTTACCGGGAAAGTGCCTGTTGCGGGGCACAAAAACCGTTTTTAATCTATGCTAATGAACAACCGTACAGGTCGAAAAATAAGAAATCGCGCGCCTTCTGAGGCGCGCGATTTCATTGATTAGAATTAGCCCAGGATGGCTTTCAGATCTTCGTCGGCGGTGGCCCCGATCGGGCGGATGCCGAACTTATCGACCAGAACCTGCAACACATTGGGCGAAACGAAGGCCGGGAGCGACGGTCCAAGCCGGATGTTCTTGATTCCCAGCGAGAGCAGCGTCAGCAGAATGCAGACCGCCTTTTGCTCGTACCAGGAAAGGATCATCGAGAGCGGCAGATCGTTCACGCCTACGCCGAAGGCTTCTGCCAGGGCTACGGCGATCTTAATGGCCGAGTAGGCGTCGTTGCACTGGCCCACATCGAGCAGCCGCGGAATGCCGCCGATGTTCCCGTAATCGCCGCGGTTGAAGCGGTATTTGCCGCAGGCCAGCGTCAGCATCACGGTATCGGCCGGGGTCTTTTCGGCGAAGTCGGTGTAGTAGTTGCGGCCGGGTTTGGCGCCGTCACAGCCGCCGATGAGGAAGAAGTGGCGGATCTTGCCTTCTTTGACGCCGGCGATGACCTGATCGGCGACGCTCAAGACGGCATTGCGGCCGAAGCCTACCAGCAGATTGGTGTCCTCGCGGTCTTCAGGGAAGCCGCCCAGTTCCAGGGCCTTCTGGATCACCGCGCTGAAGTCGGTGCGGTCCGGGACGTGGGTCACGCCGGGCCAGGCGACGAGGCCGGTGGTGAAGATCTGCCCTTTATAGCCGGGGCGCGGTTCCTGAATACAGTTGGTCGTCATCAGGATGGCGCCGGGGAAGGCGGCGAATTCTTTCTGTTGATTCTGCCAGGCCGTTCCATAGTTGCCGTAGAGGTGCGGATATTTCTTCAGGCCGGGATAGCCGTGGGCGGGCAGCATTTCACCGTGGGTATAGATCGTGATGCCGGTGCCGGCGGTCTGTTCCAGCAGGGTTTCCAGATCCATGAGATCGTGGCCCGAGACCAGGATGGCGGGGCCCTTGCGGACGCCGGTGGGAACCTGGGTCGGCGTGGGGTGCCCGAAATGGGTCACATGGGCCAGGTCGAGAATTTCCATGCAGCGCAGGTTGATCTGGCCTGTCTTCATCACCAGGGCCACCAGATCGTCGGCGGTCAGTTTGGGATCGTGCAGGGCGGCCAGCCCTTCGCTGAAGAAGGCGTCGATGCCGGCATCGTCCTGGCCGAGGACGTGGGCGTGATGGGCATAGGCGGCGATCCCTTTGAGTCCGAAGAGGATCAAGGCTTTCAGGCTTTGGGCGTCATCGGTGAGCGCTTCGGGGCGCATCTCGAAGGGTTCGGCCTGGGCGAGCAGTTCTTCCAGCGTGCCGGCCGGGATCATGGTGGCGGCTGCCGGTTCGGGATCGGTCATGGGGTTCCCGCCGCTCTGGTGCCATTGCGTCCGCAGATGAGTCTTGATTTCCTGGGAAGCGGCGATGAGCGGGAGATGGCGTTCGGCGTCGAAGTTGACATTGGTGACGGTCGTGAAGAGTCCGTCGATGATGGCCCGGTCGGCCTCGGGGGTCTCGATGCCCAGCTGATGCAGCCGATGGGCATACCAGGCCACGCCGATGAGGTTTTCGACGAGCAGATCTTGAAGGGCGGCGACATCCTTTTTCTTACCGCAGACTCCAGCCAGTACACACCCTGTCCCATGAGCCGTTTGTTCACACTGATAGCAGAACATTCTCAATCCTCCTGCTGAATTTTTTTAATCGCTGGCTATAGAATACTCTGTTTTGCCTTTCTGCGATACGACAAAAGTCTAATTTTGGGGAAGTAGACAGTAGAAAGTAGACAGCTCGTGTCGCCGGGGCGACTCTGGAAAAAAGCTACCTTAAACAAAAAAATTCTCTCCCCATCTGGCGTGGTAGCCTGGGATTTCATCCCAGGCTACCTTAAGGTCGCCCCTTTGGGGCTGAAAATGCTCGACAAGAAAGTGCCTGCTAACGCGACGGGGGCAAAAAAAGCCTATGTTTTCGGCGGCTTTCTGAAGCCGCCGAAAACATAAACAAAAAACTTTCTCTCGCCATCCCGCGCGTCGTGTTTTACGGGGAAAGGGCCATTTGCGGGACGTTACAAGGCCG
>CAZHTS010000136.1:0-7935 GCA_964535315.1 uncultured Anaerolineaceae bacterium | reverse complement strand
ATATCAACTTCCCTGATATTGCAAAATTCGAATTCGATCTTCCTCCGCTCGATCAGCAGCGGCGCATTGCGGAAGTGCTATGGGCGATGGATGATTTGCTGGAGCAATATTATGCTGTGTCTACTGGGGTTGAGGAATGGTGTAAAGTTTTTGTGGATGAATGTTGTTTTGAGAAGCGTTTTATACGTGTTCCTCTCGGCAGTGTGTTAACAGCAATTGTGCCAGGAAAAAGTGTGGTAGGCGTGAATGAACCTGCCGGCAACGGTGAATACGGAGTTCTAAAAATCAGCGCGGTGGGTCCGAATGGATTTGATCCGCTTGAGCACAAAAGGTTAATTCAACAAGAGGATTTTTTACACCGGTTTGCTGTGAAGGCTGGAGATTTTTTAATAACACGATGTAACACTCGAGAACTTGTTGGTCGCGTGTGTATTGTTCCGAAAGATTACCCCTCATTGATGCTGTGTGACAAAACGATTAAGCTTGAATTTGCTTTAGATAAAGTATTGCCGGCTTATGTGGAAGTCGTTCTTAGATCTCAGGGGCTTCGCTCGCAAATTGAAGCCCGAGCCAGCGGTACAGGTGGGGCCATGAAAAACATTTCGCAAGATGATATCAGATCTCTGGTTGTTCCATTGCCCGAATTAAATGAGCAGGTTCAATTGGTCAGTGAAATTGAGCGGGGTAACCTGTACAAAGTACAGATTGAAGCTGCCGCCAGTGCGGTGAATAGATTCCAACGGTCCTTGATTAACGGTATTACGGGAAATGTTTAGAGTTAATAAATCGGGATAATTATTAGAGGGTTTCTTTTGGGGAATGGCTTAACTGTGATGAATGAAGGACTGAGGAGAAGCAGATGCTTAAACAGGTGCGGATTAAAAATTATCTGAGTTTTGCCGAAGAAACCGTGGATCTTGGACCATTGACGGTTTTGGTGGGAGCCAACGGTTCAGGGAAAAGCAACTTTATTGATATTTTGCGCTTTATGCGGGATGCTTTGACTCAGGGTTTGGATCCGGCTGTCTCCCGCCGTGGGGGAATTGAAAATTTATTGCATCGGTCGGCCAAAGGAAATAGAAACTCCATTATAGAAATTGAATTTCAAGCCGAAATTGATAGGGTTTTTTCTGCCAATTATTTTTTGGAATTGGACCGGGGAACTTCTGGAGACTATGAAATCACAGAAGAAACATGTAAGGCTAATAAACTTCATGACAGTGAATCTTGGGAAGATGAAGAATTTTTTTACAGAATAATTGATGGGGTTATGGTGGAAAAACCTCTACAGGGAGAATTTTTCTTATCATCCAAAACCCTGGCTTTGTCGATTGTAGGAAATGAACCTTTTTTTGTAGGAGTTCGGGAGTTCTTTACCGGCATCAATTCTTATATGATCGTTCCGCGATTGCTCAAAGAGCCGGAGAAACCTTCCAATCCTTATCCATTGAGTGAAAATGCGGATAATCTGGCGAGCTTTTTGCGGAAGTTGAAGCAGGAATATCAAGAGACTGCTTCTCTTCTGGAGCAGGCCTTGCAGAGGGTGCTGGGGGATATCAGCGGGTATCAGGTGGATCAGGTGGGGGGATATCTGGTGACCCGGTTGAACCATATAGAAAAAGATTCCACGCTGCCCTTTGAGCTGTTTCAGGAATCCGACGGGACGCTGCGGATTTTGGGGCTGCTGGCCGCTTTGTATCAGGAACCGCCGCGGCCGTTGATCATCCTGGAAGAGCCGGAATTGAACATCCATCCCGGAGCGATGGCGGCCTTGTGGGAAGAGATCCAGAAGGCCTCGGAACGCAGCCAAATCATTGTTACAACCCACAGTCCCGATCTGTTGGATCTCTGTACTGCGGAACAACTGCGGATTGTGGAAAAGATCGACGGCGTGACGCATATCGGTCCGATCGAGGCCGCGCAGAAAGAGATCATTCGCAAGCGGCTTTTTGCGCCGGGGCAGTTGTTGCGCGCCCAGGGGCTCTATCGGGAGACCGAAGCCGGCGAGGAAACCTCGGAGGAGCCGGATGCCGGGGAATAAAATCTACAGCATCGTAGAAGGCCATGGCGAGGCCGATCGTCCGGGGCCGAATCAATTGGCAGCGGTCGAGGAACTGGTATCCAAAATGCTATTGGATCAGGGATATTGGAATTTATCCGTTCCAAAGAAAAAGCAGCCCTGGCGGATGGCTTCCTGCGGCGATTTCTATCCCTGTACGGAAAATGTAATTCAAGCCCTGGATGCTCATCGATGTTTTCCGGATTGTGCAGCGGTATTGGTGCTTTTCGATCTGGACGACGGTTTGCCCTGTGAAGTGGGGCCGGAAGTCGCCCGAAAGATTCAGGAACATGGTGCCTGGCCTTTTTCGATCGTGGTGGTCTGCGCCCACCGGGAATATGAAAGCTGGTTCCTGGCCAGTCTGGAGACCATTGCTCCCGACGGGCAGAGATATGAAGGAGATCCCGAAGCGATTCGCGATCCCAAACATTGGTTGACGCGGAACCTGGGCTATCGGCAGGTGGAACATCAGGCGGCTTATACCCGGGAGTTAGATGTCGCTGCGGTTTTCGAGCGATCGCGGTCGTTTCGGCGGCTTTACCATGCTTTTGAGCAATTGGTTGCAGCGCATCGGAACGGTGAGATTGTGGTGACGCCGTAAGGTTGCGGCGTAAAAGGGGGAAGGGAATGATTACCCAATTGAGAATCGAGAATTTCAAGTCGTGGCGCGACACCGGCGAGATGCGCCTGGCGCCGATCACCGCGATCTTCGGGGCAAACAGCTCGGGAAAAACGGCGCTGTTACAGTGGCTGTTGATGCTCAAACAGACGGTCGAGTCGGCGGACCGCAAGCGGGTGCTGTATACCTCAACGACGAACGATGAACGCGCCTACGTGGATCTGGGGACATTTTCCGATATCGTGTGGGGGCATCAATTGCCGGCGGAGCTGAAGTTTTTTATTCAATGGAAACCGATTAACAAATTTGTTGTTTTTGCTCCAAATACGAGTCCTGGTGCGCTTCTTGAACCGGTGGAAATGCTTGAATTTTCCGCGGAGATAGTTGAAACTTCAGAAATTATGAATATAGCAGAATTTAAATATACTTTTTATCATAACAATATACTTAACAGCATTGGAATGCAGTGTGAATCTAAAGATAAATATATTCTGATTGATGAAAATTATGATCTACTACCAATTCGGAGTGGCGCAAACCCACTGCCTTCTCCTGTCAAATGTTATGGTTTTCCAGATCAGGCAAAAACAGCTTATCAGAATGCCAGTGTGTTATCTGATTTGGAGCTCGCTTTTCAAAATCTTTCTGAAAATATTTACTATTTGGGGCCATTGCGAGAATATCCTCATCGGAGTTATGTGTGGGCTGGTGATCAACCTCAAGATGTGGGCCGTCGAGGGGAGCGGTCAATTCCGGCTTTGTTGGCTACTCGAAAATGGAATCTCTATCTTGCGGATCGCAGAAATGAAAAGGTACAGACAATAGAAGCGCGAATTGCTGAATGGCTACAGGAATTAGGGCTTATAGAAGCGTTTACAGTGGAACCAATAGCTCCGGGGCGCAACGAATATGAAGTTCGGGTAAAACGTTCTGCCGATTCTTCAGAAGTATTGATTACTGATGTTGGTTTCGGGGTATCTCAAGTCTTACCTGTGTTGATCCTTTGTTATTATGTGCCTGAGGGTTCGACCATTATTCTGGAGCAGCCGGAGATCCATTTGCATCCAGCGGTTCAGGCTGGTCTGGCCGATGTTTTCATCGATGCGATCAAGACTCGCCATATTCAGCTCATTATTGAAAGCCACAGCGAGCATTTGCTGCATCGGTTGCAGCGGCGAATTGCCGAAGAAGAACTGACGGCGGATCAGACGGCCCTTTATTTTACGAAATTTGAAGACGGAGAATCTAGACTGGAACCTTTGAACCTGGACGAATACGGCAATATTACCAACTGGCCCAAGGACTTTTTCGGAGACGAGATGGGGGATCTGGTGGCGTTGACCAAAGCCGAAATGCGCCGGCGGCAAAGGGCCAAAAAGGCAAAAGAAAGTTCAGAGTGACAAAACCATGAAAGCTATTGTGGATACCAACGTCGCCCTTGTGGCCAACAAAAAAGCTCACCAGGCTTCGGTCGATTGTGTTTTACACTGTATTGATTGGTTGGAAAGTTTCTATGAAGGCAATATCATCGTTATCGATAACGACGGGTATATTGTTGACGAATACGGAGACCGTTTGAACTATTCAGGTCAGCCCGGAGCCGGGGACAGGTTCTTTCGCTGGCTGGTCCTTAATCAGGCCAACCCGGAATGTTGCGATCGGAGCATTACGATTAATCCTACTGACGATTTAGATCCACCACGTGATTTTATGGAATTTCCAACGGACCCGGCTTTAGCTGATTTTGATCCTTCTGATCGCAAATTTGTTGCTGTGGCTTACATTCATCCCGAACATCCCCCTGTTCTTGATGCAGTGGATAGCGATTGGTGGCATTATCGAGAGGTCCTGGAACGAAATGGAGTACACGTACGGTTTCTTTGCCCGGATTACAAGTTTAAGAAGTAATGCCTTGTGTAATTGTTCATAAGTACGGATTAAAAACGGTTTTTACGCCCCGCAACAGGTACTCTCCTGGTAAAAAGCGACGCGCTGGATAGGGGGAGAGAGTTGTTTTTATTTATATTTTCGGCGGCTTCAGAAAGCCGCCGAAAATATGTGCTTTTTTTCCAGACTAACCGCACATGGCGGGACGCTGAAAACAGACTGCATTGGTAAAAGAGAAAAATAAAAACAGAAAGGCGGTCCGGTATGACCTTCACCGAGTCCAATACGGTCGAACAGATGATTCTGGATGCAGTCACCCGAAAACCGGCGGGCGTCGTACAGGAAGATCCGGCGAAATATGCCGGGGCCGCTTTGCCGGGAGTTCGCTGGGCTTATCTCCCTCACACCGGCATTCCTCGCCGGCCGGATGAAGTGCTGGTAGAGCCCTGGTTGCGCGAGGCGCTGATCCGGCTCAATCCCGAAATTGCCGCCCGGCCCGATCGCGCCGACGAGGTGATTTACAATTTGCGGGCCTGCCTGCTCTCCGTCCAGGCCGACGGGCTGGTGCGGGCCAATGAGAATTTCATGGCGTGGGTGCGGGGCGAAAAGAGCCTGCCCTTCGGTCCGGCCGGCGAGCATACGCCGGTGCGGCTGGTGGATTTTTCCGATCCCGGCCGGAACCGGCTGGTGGTGACCCATCAATGGACCTATCAGGCCGGCGCGGTGGAGAAGCGCTTCGATATCGTCTTCGTCGTCAACGGCCTGCCCCTGGTCATCGGCGAGGTCAAGACCCCGACCCGCAGCGCGGTGACCTGGTTCGACGGCGCTTTCCAGATCAACCAGATCTATGAAAAAGAAGCGCCGGCCATGTTCGTCCCCAATGTCTTCTCCTTTGCCTCCGAAGGCAAGCTGTTCCGCTACGGCGCGGTCAAGATGCCGATCGAAGATTGGGGCCCCTGGCGGATCGGTACCGGACCTCGATTCGGCGGCAGTGCTCAAGGGGAGGGGAGCCTGATCGATGTCCAACTGGCCGTCCAGAACATGCTGCGGCCGGAGGTCGTGCTCGATATCGCCCTGAATTTCACCCTCTTTGCCACCGATAAAAAATACCGCCGGATCAAGCTCATCTGCCGCTATCAACAGTACGAGACCACCAATCAGATCGTGGCCCGGGTGCTCAAGGGATACCCCAAAAAGGGGCTTATCTGGCATTTCCAGGGCAGCGGCAAGTCGTTGTTGATGGTCTTTGCCGCGCAGAAGCTGCGGCTCCATCCTCAGCTCGGCAATCCCACCGTGATTATTGTGGTGGACCGCATCGACCTCGATACCCAGATCACCGCCACGTTCAATGCGACCGATGTGCCCAACATGGTCAGCGCGGCAAGCCGGGAAGAGCTGCAGGCCTTACTGAAGCAGGATGCCCGCAAAGTATTGATCACCACGATCCATAAATTTGCCGAGGCCGGCGGCCGGCTCAACGAGCGCTCGAACATCATCGTCATGGTCGATGAAGCCCATCGTACTCAAGAAGGCGACCTGGGCCGCAACATGCGTGATGCCCTGCCCAACGCCTTTCTGTTTGGCCTGACCGGCACCCCGATCAACCGCGCCGATCACAATACCTTCTGGGCCTTCGGCGCCGACGAGGACGAGCAGGGGTATATGAGCCGCTATTCTTTCCAGGATTCCATCCGCGATCATGCCACCCTGCCGTTGCATTTCGAGGCGCCGGAAGTGCGGCTCAAGATTGACCGGGCCGCCATCGACGAAGCCTATCGGACCCTCACCGGCAATTTGAGCGAGGCCGACAGCGACGAATTAGCTCGCCGGGCGGCCCGGATGGCCGTCCTGGTGAAGAACCCCGAACGGATCAGGGCGGTGGTGCAGCACATGGTCCGCCATTTCAAGCAAAAGGTGGAGCCCAACGGTTTCAAAGCGCAGATCGTGGTTTTCGATCGGGAATGCTGCGTGCTCTATAAGCAGGTGTTGGATGAATTGGTGGGACCCGAGGCCAGCGCCATCGTTATGACGACGGCGCAAAACGATCCGCTCGAATGGAAGCGGCATATTCGGGAGAAAGAAGCCGAGGAGAAGCTGCTCGATCGGTTCCGCGATCCGGCCGATCCGCTCCAGTTTATCATCGTTACCAGCAAGTTGCTCACCGGTTTCGATGCGCCCATCTTGCAGGTGATGTATCTGGACAAGCCGATGAAGGATCACAACCTGCTCCAGGCGATCTGCCGGACGAATCGCACCTTCGGACAGGAAAAGACCCACGGTCTGATCGTGGATTACATCGGCATTTTCGACGATGTGGCCCAGGCGTTGGATTTCGACGAGAAAGCCGTGCAGCAGGTCGTTTCCAATATCGAACAATTGCGCCAGGCATTGCCTATGCAAGTGCAGAAATGCCTGGCGTTCTTTGCCGGCGTGGACCGCAGCGTGGGGGGCTATGAAGGCCTGGCCGCCGCGCAGCAATGTCTGCCCGACAACGCCACCCGCGATCAATTCGCCGGAGATTATTCGGTTTTGGGGACCCTTTGGGAAGCCCTGTCGCCCGATTCCTGCCTCAGCCCTTACGAGAAAGACTATTGCTGGCTCACTCAGGTCTATGAATCGGTCAAGCCGCCGAGCGGAAACGGCAAGCTGCTCTGGCATGCCCTGGGGGCCAAGACCGTCGAGTTGATCAATCAGAACGTGCATCTGGAATCCCTGCGCGACGATGTGGAGACTTTGGTGCTCGATGCTCAGGTTCTGAACGACCTGCTGAAGGAGTCAGATCCGGGCCGCAAAGCGCGGGAGATCGAGATCATGCTGGTGGCGCGGCTGCGCAAGCATATGAAGCATCCTCGCTTCATTGCCCTGGGGGAGCGGTTGGAGCGGATCAAAGAGCGCCATGAGCAGGGTTTCCTCACCAGTCTGGAATTTCTGAAGCAGATCCTCGAACTGGCGCAGGAAGTCGTCGCCGCCGAGAAGGAGACCGATCCGGAAGAAGAGCGCGACCGGGCCAAAGAAGCACTGACCGAATTGTTCCAGGAAGCGAAGAATAAGAACACTCACATCATCGTCGAGCGCATCGTGGCCGACATCGACGAGATCGTCAAGAAAGTCCGGTTCCCCGATTGGCAGCACACCAGTCAAGGCGAACGCCTGGTCCAGAAAGAGCTGCGAAAGGCGCTGTTGAAGTACAAGCTGCATACGGACCAGGATCTCTTCGACCGGGCGTATGGGTATGTGAGGGAATATTATTAGAATGGCGCCTTCACTTTCTGCACGCCATTGGATGTTGATCCCTTCGCTTGCCTGTACGGCCCACTGCGCTTATTGCTTTGGGCCGAATCAGGGCGCTTCTATGTCGCTGGAAACGTTC
>CAZHTS010000135.1:0-8164 GCA_964535315.1 uncultured Anaerolineaceae bacterium | reverse complement strand
AAGGGGGAGGGAGTCTGGCTCCTCGCCCCGGCCCTCCCCCATTCAAGGAGGGAGCGGCAACAGAGCAGGAGGATGAAAAAACTTTCCGGTTTATACAACTTTTTTGCAGGTGCTGCGTAGATAGGATAACGTCAAGGAAAGGATCCTGGTTATGTTTGGTCTGTCTTTCAATTTGCGTACCCCCGCTGCGGCCCCCACCCGGGCCACAGTGGTTAGCGGCGACCGTCAGCCGATCATTCAAATGCACCGGGTGGTCAAGGTATACAAGACCGTGGCCGGTGAGTTCACCGTGCTCAAAGGCATCGACGCCGCGTTTTACCCCGGCGAGTTCGTGGGTGTCATCGGCAAGTCGGGCAGCGGCAAGTCCACACTGATCAATATGGTGACCGGTATCGACCGGCCCACCTCCGGCGAAGTAATCGTCGGTGGGGTTGAGGTGCACCGCCTGAGCGAAGGCCAGCTCTCCACCTGGCGCGGGCGCAATTTGGGCATCGTCTTTCAGTTCTTCCAGCTTCTGCCGATGCTCTCGCTGCTGGAAAATGTGATGCTGCCGATGGATTTCTGCAACCTGTATGCGCCGCGCCAGCGCCGGGAACGCGCCATGGATCTGCTGCGGCTGGTGGAAATGCAGGATCACGCCCACAAGCTGCCCTCCACCATCTCGGGCGGTCAGCAGCAGCGCGTCGCCATCGCTCGCGCCCTGGCCAACGACCCGCCCATCCTGATCGCCGACGAACCCACCGGCAACCTGGATTCAAGGACGGCGGAGTCGGTATTCGAGATGTTTACCGGCCTGGCGCGCCAGGGCAAGACAATTGTGATCGTCACCCACGATAACTCGCTGGCGCAGCGCGTCTCGCGCACGGTGTTAATCAGCGACGGTGAGATCGTCAACAACTGGATCTACCGCAGCCTGCCGACGCTCTCGCATTTGCAAATGCTCAAGGCCAGCAAGAGCCTGAACCGCCAGGTGTTCTCGCACGGGCAGCCCATCATCCACCAGGGCCAGTCCAACGACCGGTTTTATATCATCAGCCAGGGGGCGGTCGAGATCGTCGTGCAGCGGCCGGGGCGGGATGAGGCCGTCGTCAGCCAGATGGGGCCCGGTCAGTATTTTGGCGAGATCGAGCTGCTGCGCGCCCAGTCGGCGGTCGCCACGGTGCGCGCCGCCAGTGAACCGGTGGAAGTGTTGTCTATCGAGCGCCAGGTGCTGGATGAACTGCTGGATGAGTCGCAGAGCACCCGTGAAGCCATCGAACACACCGTCCGCCAGCGGTTGGACGAAAACCGCGCCGCACAGCGCTAACCCGCCATGATCTCTCCACGCTGGCGCAAGGTCATCACCGATCTGGGCGGGAATAAAACTCGCACCGTCCTGGTCATTTTATCTATCGCGGTGGGGGTGTTTGCCGCCGGTTATGTCAGCAGCGGTTTTCTGGTGCTGCTCAACGATATGGACGCCGATTACAACTCGGTCAACCCACACGCCGCCACGATCTACGCTTCGCCGTTTGGCGACGAGGAGTTGGCGGCGGTCAAACGTATGCCGGGGGTGGAGACCGCCGCCGGGCGCAGTTCGATTGTGGCGCGGGTGGCCGGCAGCCAACAGGAATGGACGCCGATTGAATTGAACGCCATCCCGCCGCTGGACGAAATGGAACTCGATCACCTGCGTCCTTCGCTGGCGGCGCAGGAGGGCGAACTGCCGCCCCTGAAATTGCACGAGGTGTACATCGAGCAATCCGGGCTTTCGCTCCTGCCGGTTAAAGCCGGGGACAGCATCCGGGTGGAACTGCCCGACAAACGCCAGCGCACCTTGCGGGTGGTGGGGATCGTTCACGACGTGGCGGGCTTTCCGACCGTTTTCAGCGGGCGGATCAGCGCCTTTGTGACCCCCCGCACGCTGGAATGGCTGGGCGACGACGGATTTTACGACCAGCTTTACCTGACCGTCTCTGAGGACAAGCTCAACGAGCAGCACATCCGCGACGTCGCCGAGAAGGTGGCCAAAAAGCTGGAAAAAGGCGGGGTGACCACTTACGCCACCATCATGTTTACACCGGGCGAGCATTTTGCTTCCTCGTTGACGCGCACGCTGCTGGCAATCATGGGCGCGCTGGGCGGTATGTCGGTGTTGTTGAGCGCCTTTCTGGTGATCAACACCATCACCGCCTTGATGGCCCAGCACACGCGCCAGATTGGCATTATGAAGGCGGTGGGCGGGTGTAACGATCAGATCGTCTGGATGTATGTCGTTCTGGTGACCGCCTTTGGCCTGCTGTCGCTGGCGGTGGCTGCGCCGCTTGCGGCTGCGCTCGCCCATTTGACCGGCGGACTGCTGGCCAATTTTCTCAACTATCGCCCCGGGCCGTTTCGCATCCCGCTCGAATCGATCCTCATGCAGACCGGCGTGGCGTTGGGCGTGCCGCTGGCAGCCTCGCTGGTGCCCGTCTTTCACGGCACGCGCCTGACGGTGCGCGAGGCCATCAGCAACTACGGCCTGGGCGCGGACAGCTTCGGGAACAACGCCATCGACCGCCTGTTGGAGCGCGTCCAGGTTCTGCCGCGGCCATTCTTGATCTCGCTGCGCAATACTTTCCGGCGTAAGGCGCGCCTGGCGCTGACGCTTTTCACCCTGACGTTGGGCGGCGCGATTTTCATTGCCGTGTGCAATGTGCAGGCGGCCTTTACCATCGCCATTCAGGATGTGCTGGGATATTTCCTCTCAGACGTCAACGTCTCGTTTAACGACCTGTATCGCAGCGAGGAGGTCGAGCAGATTCTGTATGCGGTGCCCGGCGTCAAATACGCCGAAAGCTGGGGGATCACCAGCGCCCGGGTGCTCTCGGACGACAAGCTCACTGCCACCGAGGTGACCCTCTTTGGCCCGCCGCCGGGGTCGCGCATGATCGAACCGGTCATGACCGCCGGGCGCTGGCTGGTGCCCAACGATGAGAACGCCCTGGTGGTCGGCAATCACTTTCTCAAGAAACGCCCGGATGTGAAGGTGGGCGATGAACTCGTCTTGCAAATTGACGGCAAAGAACACCGCTGGAAGGTGGTGGGCATCTTTTCACTGGCCGGTAACGTGCAGCCGCCGGTTATCTATGCCAACAATGCCTATCTTGCACAGATCACCGGTCAGGTGGGACAGGCTTTCAGCTACCGGATTGCTACCACTCCCTCCGACGCCGGCACGCAGCAGCGCGTGGCCGACGAACTGGAAAAGCGTTTCGAACTGGCCGGTATGCGGGTGAGCGAGATCACCACCGGCAGTGTGGAACAGGAGCGCGAGGCCACCTCGATCAACGTCCTGGTGTACATGCTGATGGTCATGGCTGGGCTGATTGCGCTGGTGGGCGGCATCGGGCTGATGGGTACGATGAGCATGAACGTACTGGAACGCACCCGTGAGATCGGGGTGATGCGCTCGATTGGCGCTTCTGACGCTTCGGTGCTGGGGATCGTGGTGGCGGAGGGCCTGGTCATCGGCACGATCAGCTGGCTGTTGGGGTCGCTGCTGGCCATCCCGATCAGCCGCCTGTTGTGCGACGTGGTTGGGACGTCGTTCATCCAACTGCCGCTGCCTTTTGTGTTCTCGACCCGGGGCATCTTGCTCTGGTTGGGGATTGTGGCCGTACTCTCGACCATTGCCAGCCTGCTGCCGGCCTCCAACGCGGTGCGCCTGACGGTACGCGACGTATTAGCCTACGAATAGACGCCGGGTTTGGGTATAATGAATCCGTCAGGGGCGAGCGCCCCCGGCAGGAGGTGCGGGATGAGTAGCTGGTCACCGGATGTGTACGCCAGGGCGTGGGATTTTGCCACCCGTTATCACCACGGGCAGACGTATGGCGGGGCAATGCCTGGGGAACAGGTCGATTACATTCACCACATTGGCAGCGTGGCGATGGAGGTGCTCTGGGTCCTGCCGGACGATGCGGGGTTGGACGGCGATCTGGCGGTACAGTGCGCCCTGTTACACGATGTGCTCGAGGATACCGACGCCCGTTACGAAACGCTGCATGAACTGTTCGGCCCGGCGGTGGCGACCGGGGTGCTGGCCCTGACCAAAGACGATCGCCTGGACAAGGGCGAACGCATGACCGACAGCCTGCGGCGCATCTGCCAGCAGCCGCGCGAGGTGTGGGTGGTCAAGATGGCCGATCGCATTACCAATCTGTACCAACCGCCGTTTTATTGGGATGTGGTGCGGATCGAGGCCTATCGCCAGGAGGCGATCCAGATTTATCAGGCGTTACACCCGGCCAACGCCCGACTGGCGCAGCGTTTGAGTGAAAAGATCGAACGGTACCGGGGTTTCCTCAACGGCCGCGCTTGAAAAGGTATTGTATGGAGACGCGTTCATTGATTGACATCGTACAACGTAACCTGCCGCCCGAACCGTGGAGCGAGGGGGAGAAGATTCCCTGGAACGATGCGGATTTCAGCCGGCGAATGTTAAACGAACATCTCAGCCAGGCGCACGACGCTGCCAGCCGGCGGGCGGTAATTATCGACCGGCAGGTGCACTGGATCCATCACCACCTGCTGGCGGGGCAGCCAGGGCGCATCCTTGATCTGGGCTGCGGGCCGGGTCTGTATGCCGCCCGGCTGGCGGCGCTGGGGCACGTCTGCACGGGGATCGATTTTGCCCCGGCCTCGATTGCGTATGCTCGCCAGCAGGCTGCCGAACTGGGGCTGGCCTGCAGCTATCAACTGGCCGACATGCGTACGGCAGATTACGGCGGCGGCTACGATCTGGCGATGTTGATCTTTGGCGAGTTCAACGTCTTTCGCCGCACAGATGCGGCGGCGATTTTGCGCCGGGCGTGGGCGGCGCTGAAACCGGGCGGGCGCCTGTTGTTAGAAGCGCACACCTTTGCCGCCGTGGAGCGCATTGGCCGGACGCCGTCGGAGTGGAGCACGTGTACGCACGGCCTGTTTGCCGACCAGCCCTACCTGTATCTCACCGAAAATTTCTGGGATGAGGCGCGCCAGGTATCCACCGAGCGTTACTACATCGTAGATGCCGCCAGCGGCGCAGTGCAGCGCTATGCGGCCAGCATGCAGGCATATCAGCCGCAGGCGTACACCGCCCTGCTCGAGAGCGCCGGTTTTGGCGAAGTGCAGTTTTTGCCGGCGCTGACGGGCGAGGAGGATGGCGACCCGGACCTGTGTGGGATCCTCGCCCGTCGCGCCGGCGGCAGTTTATAACGGCCCGGCGCCGGCGGTGGGCCTGACCTCATAGACGGCAGGCTGGATGCCGCTTTGCTTCTGGTAGGTGTCATCCACGTGCCGGGCAAATTCGGGCACCTGCTGGCTGTGTACCAGCGCCACCATGCAGCCGCCGAAGCCGGCGCCGGCCTGGCGGGCGGCGATCACGCCGGGGGCGCTGCTCATGGCGGTCATCATCGTTTGCATGGCCGGTGCGCCGATTTCGTACAGGTCGCGGGCGCCGGCGTAGGATGCGGCCAGCAGGTCGTTGAGACGCCGCGGGTCGCCGCCGGGCAATGCCGCCGCCAGGTCGAGGACGCGCTGGTTTTCTTCGATGATGAAACGGCAGCGCCGGGCGACTACCGGCGGCAGTTCGGCCTCGCAGGCGGTAAACTGTTCGCCGGTTACGTCACGCAGCGCCTGGATGACCGGGTAGCGGCGTTGCAGGATACGCACCCCCTGCTCACACTGCGCCCGGCGTTCGCCGTATTCGCTGCCGGCCAGGCTGCGTTGAGCGCGCGTGTCGCAGATAACCACGCTCAACCCGGCGGCAAGCGGGGCAATGCGGCTGGTCAGGGCGCGGCAGTCCAGCAGCAGGGCGCTGCCGGCCTGGCCCAACGCCGAACTGTACTGGTCGAGAATACCCGAGTTGACGCCGACAAAATGATTTTCGGCGCGTTGGCCGAGCAGCGCCATTTGCAGCGGCTCGATGGCTAGCTCGCCGATCTGCCGGAACACCCACATACAGGCCATCTCGATCGCCGCCGAGGAACTCAGTCCGCTGCCAAAGGGTACGGTGCTGTGTACCAGCCCGTCGAAGCCGGTCAGGGTGTGGCCGGCCTCTTGCAGGCTGGCGGCCACACCGCGGATGTAATTCGTCCAGGGTGTGACGTCGTCGTGGCGGATGTCGTCCAGGTCAAAATTCCCACCACCGGGGACGTTGAGCGAATAGACGTTCACCCGGCGGTCGTCGCGGCGCCGGGCGGCGATCCAGGTGTCGCGGTCGAGGGTCATGGTCAGGACATAGCCCTGGTTGTAATCGGTGTGGCTGCCCATCAGGTCGACGCGCCCTGGGGCGCGCCCCCACACCTGAGGTTGGGCGCCGAACTGCCGCTGGAAGGCGGCGCTTACCCACTCTTTGCGTTCCTGTACGTTCATCTATCCGGCTCCAGTCTGCTGCGGAAAAGCGGCCAGCATCGCCGCCACGTTGGTCATCGGGATATCGCTCATCATGCGGTGCGAAGGCGCCAGCAGCAGCCCGGTGCCGTGCGGCGCCAGGCGCGCCAGGCAGGCGTTCACCGCTGCCCGCACCTCCTCGGGCGAGCCTTGCGGCAGAACCGTCTGGGTGGAAATGCCGCCGTAAAACGACAGACGCCCGCCAAAGGTGGTTTGCAGCCAGTCGTGATCCAGCACCTCCGGTTGTACCGGGTTGAGCGTGGTCAGCCCGATTTCCACCAGGTCAGGCAGGATTTTAGCAATCTGGCCATCCGAATGCATCAGGACCGGCAGGCCGCGCTGGCGAAAGGGCGCAAACAGGCGCGCCAGGCGGGGTTTGATCAGCCGCCGCCAGGTGACGGGCGAGAAGAGCAGGCTCTTCTGGGCGCCGTAGTCGTCGCCGAAATAGCCGCCGTCCACCCCCAGGTCGAGGAAACGCTGGATGAGGACAAGTTGAATCGCGGTGATGCGGTCGAGCAGGGCGGCGACGTAGCCGGGGTCGGTGGCCAGATCGAGGAATACTTGTTCAAAACCGCGCAGCGACCAGGCGCGTTCGAACAGGGCAAAGCCGAAATTGGGCACGATGAAATATTCATCGCCGTATTCCGCCAGTGTTTGCTGTGCATCATCCAGCAGTTGTGGGGCGTATGGGTCAGGCCAGGCACAGGCGTCCAGGTCTTTGTTTGCGGCCAGGGGGTAGTCGGCGATGTAATAGCCCTCCTCGCCGGTCGCGTGCCCGGCGCCCCACCAGTCGTAGCGCAGACGGCCATCGGCGCTCAGGCGATTGGGCTGGCGGATATCGATCCGTAGCAGATGATTATCCAGGTGGCGCGGCAGGCCGGCAGCGGGGATGCCCCAATGGGCTGCCATCCTGGCCGCCATGCTGGCGGTGTAATTAACCTGAGTGGGGATGCGGTCGACCGGCTGGTACAACAGGGCGCGCCGCAGGCGTTCTTTGTGGGTGAGGGGCATGTTGGCTCCGGATGGTTACAATTGCAAAAGACCCGGCCGCGCGGCCGGGTCTTTAGTTCAACGTTAAAAGACTAGCGTAGAATAAGAGAAACGATCTGGCGTCTGGTGGGGCCTTTTTGCAGGGCGTCCCAGGTCATCCGACCGTGTACCCTGCGCGAAAAACGCCCACGAGAAGGCTTGCTCGCACGTAGTGTGTATGCACCCTGCGCAGACCCACGCCGTATCCAGTATCGCCCGCACTTTCCAGCCACCGCTCAACCAACAGAACCACCCCACAACCACCGGGGTCACTAAACTACACTTACCACGCGGCGCTGGAGAAACGCCTCAAATTCCAGTTCTCGTCCCGGGCCCGCCTGCACCGCTCAAACAGCGAGTGGGCAAAGGGATCCTCGGGCCTACCAGCGAAACATCTTGTGGATGGCTGCCGGAGACGCCCAAGAATAAGGGCCGAGATCGCTAAGTATGGGATTGTTAATGTCCGGTGTTTTATCGATTGGCCTCCTTTCCCTCCTGACCCGTTGTGGTGTCATTCGGTATATTCATTATGATCATCTGTCGGCTAAATTTCAAGTATGATTCGGCCCTGCAGCGCCTGACTCTTTTGTTAGGCAGTTGTTAAGTCGGGAAACAGGTGGTGATCAGCCGGTGCGAAGTTTTCGGGTAGGGCATGCTGCCTGGGGCCCATCCGGGCATTGCCGGCCGGCATATAGGCCGCCGTCGCCGCCTCTGCCGTAGGGTGCGGAGCCTGCCCCCGCCC
>CAZHTS010000134.1:0-8395 GCA_964535315.1 uncultured Anaerolineaceae bacterium | reverse complement strand
CCACCGGGGCGCCGCCCCTCTGCCGGGATGGCCCGTACGTCCTCCTCGCGCAGGGAATGCTTCCCGCCCGGCATGACTCGCCGCGTTTGAAGTACAATTGTCCTATGAGCAAAATACAGACCCATTTCGTTTGCCAGCAATGTGGGCGTACCTCGCCCCGCCAGTTAGGACGTTGCCCGCAGTGCGGCAGTTGGGGCAGCATGGTCGAAGAAGTGCTTTCGGCGCCGGCCGAGCCGTCTCGCCCGCCAACCGGGCGCGGCCTGAGCGGGCGCTCACAGCCGCAGCGCCTGACCGAGATCAGCGGCGACGCCGAAGAGCGCCTGCCGCTGCCGATCGGCGAGTTTGCCCGCGTCCTGGGCGGCGGCGTCGTGCCGGGTTCCATCGTCCTGGTCGGCGGCGACCCGGGGATTGGCAAATCCACCCTGCTGTTGCAAATGGCGGTGGAAATGGCCACCCGCCCCGGCAATACCCAGCCGGTATTGTACGTCTCGGGCGAGGAGTCGGAGCGCCAGGTCAAGATGCGCGCCGTGCGCCTGCTGCGCAGCGACGATCACCACGCCGCGCCCATGCCCGAACAACTCTACCTGGTGACCGAGACCAACCTGGACGTCATCCTCGAACACATCCAAAACGTGCGCCCGGGGCTGGTGGTGGTGGACTCGATCCAGACCGTGTACCTGCCGGGGCTGAGTTCCACCGCCGGTTCGGTGACGCAGGTGCGCGAGTGCTCGGCGCGTCTGCGTGAACTGGCCAAGTCCAGCGGTATGGCGGTGTTCGTCATCGGGCACGTGACCAAAGAGGGTGTCATAGCCGGGCCGCGCGTCCTGGAGCACATCGTCGATACCGTGTTGTACCTGGAAGGCGACCGCTACCAGTCCTACCGCCTGCTGCGTTCGGTCAAGAACCGTTTTGGCGCCACCTCTGAGGTGGGCGTGTTTGAAATGCGCGAACGTGGCATGGTCGAGGTGAGCAACCCCTCCGAAGCTTTTCTGGCCGAACGGCTGGTAAACGCCCCCGGTTCGGCCATCGCCGTGACGATGGAAGGCACCCGCCCGCTGCTGGTCGAGATCCAGGGCCTGACCAGTCACACCAATTTTGGCAACCCGCGCCGCACGCCCAACGGCATCGATATCAACCGGCTGTTGCTGATCACCGCCGTGTTGGGGCGCCGCCTGGGGCTGCAATTGGGCGAGCAGGACGTGTTCGTCAACGTCATTGGCGGGCTGCGTATCACCGAGCCGGCCGCCGACCTGGCGGTGGCGGCCGCCATTGCCTCCTCGATGCGCGACCTGCCGGTGCGCGCTGAGGTGGTGTTGATCGGCGAGATCGGTCTGTCGGGCGAGCTGCGTTGGGTCAGCCAGAGCCCGGCCCGGCTGCGTGAGGCCGCCAAGCTGGGCTTCCGTTCGGCCATCGTGCCCCGCCGGCTGCATCGCGGCGGCGAGCCCTGGCCGGAGGGCATCCAGGTGCAAGAGGCGCGTTCGCTGCGCGAGGCGTTGATGCTGGCCCTGGTCAGCGACCCGCAGAAGGAAAAATAGCCGTAACCGCCGGACGCACAAAGTTGAACCTGCGGAACAGCATGGCAATGCCAAAAGCTTTAAACGCAAAGGCGCAGGCCGCAAAAAAATTCCTTCGCGACGTTGTGACCTGGCGTTGAGCATAAAGACTTAAGTAACGATCGGGTGCGATGGATCGCACAGACGATGGCGGCTGAGTCTGCCCCCGCCAGGCGCCAAAGCGCAGTATAATGAACCAAATCGTTCTGGGAGTCTGTCACCATGTCGTTATCTACCTTGTTAAATGCCGGCGCGGTTGCCCGTACCCGCCGCAACCATGCTCTGGAGCACGCTACTTTATCGGTGTTGGGTCAGAAGGTGCCGCATATTCTGATGGGAGGGTATTCCGATCCGCTGGGTTTCTGGATTCTGGGGCGGATCAGCGCCGACGATTTGCAAGACGCCATCGATGAGGCGCAGCGCCGCCTGCGCGGCGGTGAGACCGGGCTGGCGATTCATCCCAACTGCGGCACCAACTTCGCCGTGCTGGGGGTGCTGGCGGGCGTCGCCTCCTGGCTGGCCATGCTGGGCAGTGGGCCACGTACGCGTGACCGCCTGGAACGCCTGCCGCTGGCGATCAGCGCTGCTGCCCTGGCCCTGGTGCTCGGCCAGCCGATCGGGCCGCTCTTGCAGGCGCGCCTGACCACCGATGCACATATCGGCGACCTGCAGGTGGTGGAGGTGCGTTGTTTCCAGCGTGGAGATATGCCTGTTTACCGGGTAATTACCCGGCATTAGGGTCTCACTCGTGGATTCGCCTAGATCTGACGACAAACCGGTCGTTTATATCTTGCATGGCGATGACCGCCACGCACTCGCTCGGGCAATCAAAGAGATGGAACAACGCCTGGGCGACCCGGCGATGGCCGAATTAAACATCACCCGGCTGGACGCTCGCCAGGGAGATGACAGCGAGCTCTACAACGCCGCCAATGCCCTGCCCTTCCTGACCGATCGCCGGTTGGTGATCGTCGACCATCCTCTGGCGCGCATGACCTCAGCTGCGGCCCGCAAGCGTTTTCTCGGACTGCTCGACACACTGCCCAACACCACTGCGTTGGCGCTGGTGATCGAGGATGAGATCGAGCGTGGCCGCTGGCGCAGTCTGCCGGAGGACCACTGGCTGCTCAAGTGGGCCAACACCGCCGGCAAACGCGTTTTACTGCGCCATTTTGCCCTGCCCTCGCTGCGCGAGATGCCGGCCTGGATCCGCAAGAACGCCGAGCAGCAGGGCGGTAAGTTCTCGGCCGAGGCCGCCGACGAACTGGCGGCCTGTACCGGGGCCGATACGCAGCTTGCCAGCCAGGAAGTGCTCAAGCTGCTGACCTACGTCGATTTTGCCCGGCCGGTGGAGCGTGAAGAGGTGCTCGAACTGTGCAACGCCAGCGGCCCGGTGGATGTGTTCGAGATGGTCGACGCCATCGCCAGCGGCCAGACGCGCCAGGCCCTGGCCCTGTTACACGGTTTGCTGGAACACCAGGAGCCGCTCAGCCTGTTTGGGATGATCGTGCGCCAGTACCGGCTGATGATCCAGGCGCTCGAAATGCACGCCGGCGGCCTGACCGCGGCGCAGATGGCCGGCGAATTTCACTTACCGGGGCGGATCACCGAACGGCTGTTACAGCAGGCGCGCCGTTTCAACATGGCCGAACTGGAAGCGATCTATCATCGCCTGTTGGAGATGGACGCCGCTATGAAAGATAGCAGCATGCCGGCCACCCTGGTGCTGGAGATGTTCATCGCCGAGGTGTAAGCGAGACGACAGGTGCGCCTACCGGTCTGCCGGAGGGTGGAGCGCCGGGGTATTTTCGTACAACTGGCGCACCCCGCCGAAGCCGTGCTCACCGGCGCAGGTCAGACCGGCGGCTTCGTCCAGCAGCGGGTATTCGCCGGGTGAGACCGGGTGGCGTTGGCCGCTCATCGGGCCCCAGCAGTCCCAGGGGAGCACTTCGCAGCGATTGAGCGCCAGCAGATCGCGCAGCAGATTGTCGGCCACGAACCATTCTCCCCACAGATCGCCGCTGCCGAAGTTTCCGGCGGTTTGTGCCCCGGCGCGGCAGGCCTGCCAGGCCTGGCCGCCGCTAAGGAAATATTCGCGCTGCCCGTCGAGCGGGTCGTAGGCCAGGGCCGCCATCCCGGCGCGCAGCGGCGGCGGCAGGCGTTCCTGCTCGCTTTTTACCTGATACATCCACGGATCGAGGCGTACCCAACGCTGCTGATCGGGCGCCCAATATTCACATATCCAATGATCGAAGCGGCGTTGCGGGTCGAAAAAAGTGGCAAACCCCGAACGCAGGCGGGCCGGCACGCCCTGATGGCGCAGCATGGCGCACAGCAGCAGCGACAGGTCACGACAGTTGCACAGCAGGCGCCGTTCAAACGGCCGGGGGACGGTCAGCGCCCGTTCGTCCAGTTCGAGTATCCGGGCGAGTTTTTGCTCCACGCTGCGTAACTGGATCTCCTGGCGGCGTTCGCCGGGCACCTGTAAGACGCCCAGATCGATCCACAGGTTTTCCAACACGGTTACACCGTTGAGCGCGGCGCACAACTCCGCCGGGTATTCGGGCAGTGCATCAAACAACGGGGCATGGCGGCCGGGGCTGCTCATCGCGCTTTGCCGGGCGTAGAAATGGGGCAGAGGATCAAATGCAGAAGTTTGCATGGGGCCCTTCCAGGGAAAAGATTTATAGAACAATTGTACTATGATTCTCGCAAAGCGGCAACGATCTGGAAAAAAGCAGGTACAAATCCGCTTACTTTGCGTACAATAAGAGCAGGGAAGTGAGCACAATCGTGTGCACGAACCGAGGAGGAAGGTATGAAAAAGGGGCCAGGCGCAGTGTGGGTCGTGGCATTCGTTCTTTCCGCTTTTCTCATGTTGGTGAGTGGTCTGGCGTTGCTGGGGCCTGCGTTGGGGCGCACCTTTGGGCCGTCGTTTGCGTATAACGTCGGCGGGATAGAGGGCGTCTGGTCGCCGCGCCGCGAGAAGGGCCTGGAAGTGACGGTGGTGGATATCGCCGGCCGGCCGCTGCCGCAAGTGGCGGTGTTCGTTACCCACGGCGATGGGCAAAGTTCGCAATTGACCGGCGAGGATGGCCGGGTCGTGTTGTTGACCGGAGGCATGCCCAATGCCGTTTTCGTACGGCTGGACGGTGGCCCAATCGTGCAGGCCGCCGAGCGGGTGCCGGCCGGGATGGGCTGTCTCAGGGTGCGTATCATCGATCCGCAGGCCAACGTTCCGCACGACGACCGCCCCTCCGGGCTGTTTCTGGCCTTTGCCGCCGTTGGGCTGGCGGGTATGACGGTGACGGTGGTGAAGGGTCTGATGGGGGGGAGTGCCAGCCGCCGTTCAATTGACCAGAGGTAGCGAGAACGACACCACCGATCCCTTGCCCAATATGCTGGAAATACGCATCTCACCGCCGTGCAGTTCGACCAGTTGTTTGGAAATGGTCAATCCCAACCCCGTGCCCGAGTCTTCCCGGTTTCTGGATTTGTCTACCTGGTAAAAGGCCTCAAAAACCTTGTCCAGCGCATCGGCGGGGATGCCTTTGCCGCTGTCCTGGACATCGACCTGGGCCTGATATTGAGCGCGCTGTGCCGTAATGGTCACCCCCCCGCTGGCGGTGTACTTCAGGGCGTTCGAGAGTAGATTGAGGATCACCTGGCGAATGCGCACCGGGTCGGCGTGTACCATAATGGCCTGGTCGCCCAGTTCTGTTTGTAAGAACAGTCCTTTGTTGGCGTAGCGGTCGCGGTACACAAACGTGGCTTCGAGGATGATGGCGTTCAAATCCACCGGGAGCGGATTGATTTCATAGGAACGATTCTCCAGCGAGGCCAGATCCAGCACGTCGTCGATTAACGATTTTAAATGCTGGCTGTTTTTGTAGATACATTCCACGTCGGTTCTCAATTCAGGGGTCCAGTTGACGGCGGCGTAGGAACCGGGGGTGTTGAACATGGTTTCGCTAAAGCCGATGATCAGATTTAACGGCGTGCGTAATTCGTGGCTGACGGTCTGTGCAAAGATCTGTTTGGCGTTTTTGGCTTTTTCGGCCTCGTTTTGCGCTTTGGCCAGCAGTAGATTGGTGATGTTGAGGTCTTTGACCAGGCGTTGCAGCTTGGTTTCGTTATCGCGGATGATGAGTTCTTTCTGGTGGGCGGAGACGTAATTCTTTTCGTACCAATCCAGGTCTGAAAAGAGCGTGTGAATGGCAAATTCGATAAACGTCGCGATCGAAAGCAGCAGCACCACCGGGACGACCACCTGGAGGTGCAACGAGCCCTCGCGGAACAAAAAAATGTTTAGCAGGGTCGATACGAGGCCGATTTTTGTAATGAAGAGGGCCACCTGCTTCCATTCAAACAAAAATGCAGCGTACAACATCGGCAGCAGAAAGGCCAGAACGCCATACGGCCTGTCAAACCACAGCAGATACACACAGATGCCGGCGCAGACAGCCAGCGACAGCGCCCAGCCTGCCTGGGGCACCGAGCGGGTGCGTAATTCAAAACTCAACAATGCGCCCAACAAGAGCAGCCCGCCCGTTATCCACAGGGGAACAGGCAGCGGGCTCTTCAGGGTGTTTTGAACGCCGGTTTCAAATTTCAAAGACCAGATGCCCGTGTACAGGATCACGATGGCGATGAAAAAGGTGAGCCCGATGCAGATGATCAGTGTTTCACGGCGCGTGGTTTCCATGAAGCAACTATATCATTTTTAATTGGCGCCGGCAATCAGGGATTGTGACCCTCGTTGTAATAGCGGGTTTGTGAGGCGGCATACAATGCCGCGCCGAGCACACCGGCCTGGTTGGTGTAATAGGCCGGGCGGAGCAAGGCGCGGGTGTGCAGCAGCGCTTTGTATTGTTCGAAATTGGCGCTGATCCCGCCCCCCAGGATCAGGTGATGAGGCGAGAGAATGTATTCCACCTCATCCAGGTAAACCTGCAACCGCCCGGCCCACTCTTCCAGGGTCAATGCCTTCTGTGACAGCACCGAGGCGGCGGCGTAATATTCGGCCCGGGCGCCGTAGATTTGCAGTGCGCCCAACTCGGTGTTGGGCAGCAGCCTGCCGTCCAGAAAAACAGCCGAGCCGATGCCGCTGCCGAGCGTCAACAGAATCGTCACCCCCTGGCGCAGTTCGGCCGCGCCGCGGCGCGAGATTTCGGCCAGGCCGGCGGCGTCGGCATCGTTGAGCGCCGCGCATGGGATGTGCCGGGCGCAGAGCGTTTCTTCCAACCAGCTCCAGATGCCGTCGAAATCGATGGTGGTGCGCAAGATTTTGTTGGCCCAGATGCGGCTGGGAAAACCCACCCCCACGGCGCTATACGCCGCCGTGTTCTGGAGTACATATTCCAGCGCTTTGGCGTATTTTTCGGCGCCCGCAGACAGTGAGATGGCGATGCTGTCAAACGAACCTATTTGCGCTTCTTCGCCCGGATGGACGAGGCCATATTTGATCGCAGAACAACCGATATCGATGCCCAGAAATCCCATGTCAGACTCCCGCGGCCCGCAGATCAATGTGTTCCAGGAGGGAAGAAAATGGCCGAGACGCCCGCCAACTCTGGGTGCTGATCCAGGCAATTTTCGTCCGGGTTCATGCCCTTCTGGATGGCGAGGAAGTACAGCAGGTTTTGCGCCGCGGCGGCAGCCGGATAGAGGCCGAACACTTCCGGTGCGTTGGTGGTGATCGGGATGACCTGCGCCTTTGCCGGCCATTCTGCATCCTGCCGGTCGGTAATCACCGCCAGGCTGACCTCAGAAACGGCGATGCCCCGGGCGATCTCCTGGCAGCGTTCCAGTGTCCGCGGGTCGGTTTGGAAGAGGAGGATGCCCATGTCCTTGCGGAAGCTGGCGCCGGGGCCGTGGGCCAGTTCTTCCAGGCTGAAACTGGCGGCGTTTTCACCCAGCACCTCGATGATTTTCAGGCTCATCTCGTCGGCGTTGGGTTTCTGGGAGCCAAATCCGGCCAGCAGGTAGCGTGAGACGACGCCGGCCCATTGGGCGGCCACCTCCCGCCCGGCCTTCTCCCAGGCGGCGCCGTTGGCGCGGATGTGCGCCGCTATTTTTCTGGCGCCGGCCACAAATGCCTCACGGGTTTCTGGCGCAGCGGTCATCACCACCGCCAGCGTGCCCAGCAGCACGGAAGTGTGATAGCTGCGCGTTTTCCCTTTGGGGCGGCCTTCGTAGGGGTTGGGGTCCACCAACGGGTAATCGACGGCCTGGGTGAGCAGCGAGCCGGCGTTTGCGGCAATGCCCACTGTAAACGCACCCAGGCTGCGGGCCTTTTTCATCGCCCGCGCGGTGGCCAGTGTGCCGCCCGAGTGGCTGATCGAAACGACCAGTGCATTCGCGTCCAGTTCGCACGGGGTGTCGAGGTCGAATTCCAGGGCGTCGCAGGCCACGGCGGGAATACCGAGCAGCTTGCGGCAGGTATAGGCTATTGACTCGCAGGCATTATACGAGGTGCCGGTGCCGACCGCAAAGACGCGGCCGGGTCTGATCTTTGCCAGCCTGGCCTGCATGTCGTTTAACAGTTCAGGCGTTAAACAGGCTTCGAGGGCGGCGGGAGTTTGTTCGATCGACTCGCCCATGTAAAATGGTTCCTGGGTGCGCATGACCCACTGGCGGGGCGTGGTGGTATTTTTCTCGGCAGTCATTTTGGCTCCTGTTCGATTCGGTGAAAGATCACCTATACTATAGCCGCTCCGGCCCCTCTGCCATGCCCAATTCACGCCGAGAAAGCGCCATGCCACCTTCTCCCCACCGGAGAGGGTTCAGACTCCCGCGCCCTCGAGGGCGAGGGCCGGGGTGAGGGTGAAAACACCGTTTTA
>CAZHTS010000133.1:0-8748 GCA_964535315.1 uncultured Anaerolineaceae bacterium | reverse complement strand
GGGGGCAGGGCTTTTCTTCGGCCGGCCAGGGGGCTTAACGCAAAGACGCAAGGAAAAGCTTTGTGGCTTGAGACACCGGCTGTGCGTTGCCGGCGGGTTGGCCGGCGATCAGGGAGGGCGAGGGTGAACCTCGCCCGTACAGGCAGAGAGGGGCCCCTATCCCAGCCTGACCGGCTGGCCGGAGCGGGCCGAGGTGTACAGCGCCAGTAAGGTGGCGTTGATCTGTTTGCTCTCGTCCAGCCCCAGGCGCAGGGGTTTGCCCTCAAAGATGGCGTCGGCCAGGTTGTCGATCTCGCCCAGGTAGAGTTCGTAAGCCGGGGTGTTGATCTTTTCCTCCTTGCCGTCGCGTTGCAGGTACATACTGGTCTTCTGGCGGATGAGGAAGGGGGCGGGGATGCGCAGGGTGGCGAGCGTACCGCGGATTTCCATGTGGGTCTGCACCGGCAGAGCGAAGCTGCACTGGAACTGGGCCAGCACGCCGTTGGCGTAGCGCATCTGCCCGGCGAAGGTATGATCGACGCCGCCGGGGGTCAACTGCTGCCAGCCGCACACTTCGAGCGGCGGCTGGCCGGCGATCATATGCGTATAGCTTACAGGATAGCAGCCGATATCCCACAGGCTGCCGCCGCCCATGCTGGCGTCCCAGCGGATGTCGGCCGGGCGGTCGAGCGGGAAGGTAAACGAACCGCTGATCAGGCGCACCTCGCCCAGGGCCCCACCGGCCACCAGTTCGCGCACCTTGAGCGTCTGGGGATGGTGGCGGTACATGAAGGCTTCGCTGACGACCACGCCCGCTTTTTGGGCGGCGGCCTGGATCATTTCCACCTCTTCAAGCGACAGGGCCAGCGGTTTCTCACACAACACGTGTTTGCCGGCCTGGCAGGCGCGCACGGTCCACTCGGCGTGCAGGTGGTTGGGCAGCGGGTTGTAGACGGCGTCGATTTCGGGGTCGGCCAACAATTCTTCGTAACTGCCGTAGGCGCGCGGGATGCGCCATTCGCTGGCGTGCTGGCGGGCGCGTTCCAGGTCGCGGCTGGCGACCGCCAATAACTGGTGGCGGGAAGAAGATTGGATGGGCGGGATGAGGGCGCGGCTGATGCGCGCCGCCCCCAGGATACCCCAACGTAGCACTCGTTTCATAGTTTTGCTCCTTTCCTGTCGTTTCTTTCCGGTCGGTTGGGTCATTTTTTGAGCAGGTAATTTTGCAGCGCCGGCAGCCCGGCGCGCAGATAGTAGGCGCGGAAGGCGGCGGTTTCTTCCAGCAGCGTTTTGAGGTCGTTTTCGGCGCGCTGTTGGGCGGCAGCGTTGGGCGTCCCGCCGGCGGCAATCTGCCAGGTATCGCCGCGGCGCGCCAGTACCTGAATGTGCCCACCGGCCGCCAGCCATTCCAGCCCGGCGCGCAGCGTGGCCGGGCGCTGGGCGCAGGCGGCGGATAAGGCGGGCAGATCGATCTCGGCGGATTGTTTCAGGCGGAAACGCACCAGCCCCGCCAGGCGGTTCAGGAAGGAGCGCGGCTGGTCGCCGGCGGCGGATACGCCAAACCAGTAGACGCGCTGCGGCTGGACGGCCTGCAAGGCCGCCGCCAGTTCGCTGCTGCCGGGGGGCACATTCCACACCGCCAGGGCGGGAGCCGGCGCCAGGTGATAACGGTCGACGCCGGGCAGCGGCGAGGGGTGCTCGCCTTCCTGCCAGACCAACAGCCCAGGTTCGGCGGCCGCCAGCTTTTGCAGGCTGTCCGCCGGGTGTGGCTCCTGGCGCAGGTCGTGGTGTTCGCCCACCCCGGCAGCGAGCTCGAGCGCCGGCCCGGCGATCGGGCGGGCGTCGACCCACTCGACGGTGACCTCGACCTGGCCGCGATAATTGGCGGCGCGCACGGTATAGGCCAGGTCAAAACGGCCCTCGGGCAGCGGGGCGCCGGCGCCCTGCCACCACAACACTTTGCGCTGGGCGCCGGTCGGATCTTCAACCGCCAGTTGCAGGTGTTCTTCGCCGCGGCCCAGGGGGCTGCTGTTGCGGATGGTCACGGCGCGGCAGGCCAGCGTCAGCGAGGGGTTGCCGGGGCCGAAGGGCGCCAGGCGATCCAGGTCGGCGACCAGTTGCAGGTCGATCTGGTCGAAGGGCAGCCAGGCGTCGATGTTCAGCGGCGGCAGCGGCAGCCCGGAGGGAAAGGCGGCGGCGATGGTGCGCCCCAGCGCCCGGCGGAACTCGGGGATGCGCGCCGGGTCGATCCCCAGGCCGGCGGCCATCGGGTGCCCGCCGAAGCCCAGCAGCAGTTCCTGGTGGGCGGCAATGGCTTCGGTAATGTGAATGCCCTCGACCGAGCGCGCCGAGCCGCGCCCGGTTTGTCCGGGCGGGGTGGCGATCAGGATCACCGGGCGGTGATACAGTTCCACCAGCCGGCTGGCGACGATGCCGATCACCCCCGCCGGCCACAGCGGGTGTGAGAGCACCAGGGCCGGCGTATCGAGCAGGCTGCGGTCGGCCTGGATCTGGGCCTGTGCCGCCTGAAAGACCTGGTCGCACAGCAATTTGCGCCGGGCGTTGAGCGCTTCCAGTTCGGCGGCGAAGCGCCGGGCGTGTTGTTCGTCTGCGGTGAGCAGGAATTCGACCACGGGGTTGGCGTCGCTCAGGCGTCCGACGGCGTTAAGCCGCGGGCCGATGATGAAGCCGATGTGTTCCTCGCTCAGGCGCGCCGGGTTGAGTTCGGCCTGTTCGAGCAGCGCCTGGAGCCCGGTGCGGCAATTGCAGCGCAGAGCGGCGAGGCCACGCTGCACCAGGTAACGGGCGTCGCCGGTCAGGGTAGCCACGTCGGCGACGGTGCCCAGCGCCACCAGATCCAGTTGTTCCTCGGCCAGTTCGGGCCGCCCGGCGGCGGCGCACAACGCCACGGCCAACTGGTAGGCCGTGCCCACGCCGGGCAGGGTGCGCAGCGGGTGCCCGGCCGGCAGGCGCTGCGGGTTGACCACGGCCGGGGCGTCGGGCAGTTCGGGCGGCAGGCCGTGGTGATCGCTGATCAGCAGATCGACGCCGCGCTGGCGGGCGTACTGTGCGGCCTCATGGGCGCCGATGCCGGTGTCGCAGGTGAGCATGACCTGTACGCCGTCGTCCAGGAAGGGCGCCAGGTATTCCAGGCTGACGCCGTGCGTCTCGCGCCCGCGCACCGGGATGTGATAGACCACGTCGCCGCCCAGGCCGCGCAGCACCGCCACCAACAGGGTGGTGGCGGTCTGTCCATCCACGTCGAAATCGCCCCATACCCCGATGCGTTCGCCGCTGCGCAGGGCGCGCTCCAGCCGCTCGACTGCGATTTGCAGGTCGGGTAGATCGTAGGGGCTGGCCGGGGTGTAGTGCTGCGGGTCGAGAAAGGCCAGCGCCGCGGCGGGGGTGGTGACGCCGCGCCGCACGAGCATCTCGGTCAGCAGCGGGTGACCGCCCACGGCGGCGTGCAGGCCGGCGGGAACTTCAAGCGGGGTGGGTTCAAGCCAGGGCAGCGGCATGCTCAGAACTCGATTTCGCCGATCTGGTCGAAGGGCAGATCCAGAGCCGGGCTATCTTCGTTCTCCTCTTCCTCGGGCAGATCCTGCCATTCGCCGGCGCGCACGCCGCGCTGGCACAACGAGCGGTAGGTGCAATAGACGCAGCGTTGTTCGTGGGCGGTGAGCGGGAAAATCTCGGCGCTGCGCCCGCTGATCTCGGCAATCAACCCCTGCAACAGGGCGGCGTCTTCCTGGTACTGGCGGGTGGAATAGGGCAGGCGCAGGGGTTGGTCGGGGAAGTTGGTGAACCAGTAGATCATCTCCACCTGCTCGGGGGCAAACGGCTGGCCGCCGTTGCATGTGGCCGAGGCGTTGACCGCCAGGAAGGGATACAGCCGGGTTTGCAGGCGGGCTTGCAAGGTGAGCGGGGCCGGCCGGCGGCGGGCGGTCTTCCAGTCTACCACCACGGCGTTCCGGCCGGGTTCCAGCGCCAGCAGGTCGAACTTGGCCAGCAGGCGATACCCGGCAAACGGGGCGCTGAGGATGAATTCGGGGTAACGCCGTGCGGGCAGGCCGGGCAGCGGGTGGTTCAGATAATTGTCCCACCATTGCAGCAAATCGGCGTCGCCGCCGGCCTGGGCGGCCAGCGCCTCGCCCGAGAGGCCGAGCAGGTGTTGGTGCACCATGTGATGGAAGCGCTGGCCCATCTGCATGTGGCGTTCCTGCTCGAGGACGGGCTCGCTTTGCAGCGCCGGCCAGGCCAGGCGCTGGATGTGACGCAGTTGGAAGCGCCGCGGGCAGTCGACGTAATCTTGCAGGTTGTTCTGGTTAAATTGGAAATCAGGCGCCAGTGGCATGGTGGCCCTCCAGATAGTGTTGCAAGGCGCGCAGCGGAATGGCGGGTTGGGCGTCCTTTTTGCGCCCGGTGTTCCAGGTGATCACCAGTTCGCGGCGGGCGCGGGTGATGCCCACGTAGAGCAGCCGCAGGCGCTCGGCGGCGTACTCGTAACGCGCCTCGAGCGTGGCCAGTCCTTCTTCCTGGTACAGCCCGCTCAGGTCGCCGGCCAGCAGGCTCTTGAGCTGCGCCAGCGTCTCGGCTTCCAGGTTCAGCCGGTTGCGTACGAACCATTTCTCCGCAATGAACGTGTCGTATTCCTGGGCGGAGGGAAAATCGTAGTTGTTGGCCGAAAGCAGGTAGACGCGATCCCATTCCAGACCCTTGGCCTTGTGCATGGTGGCGACCACCACCTTGCCCTTGTACTGGTCGGGGTCGAAGCCGGTATCTTCGTCGCCAAAACCGAGCAGCTTGCGTTCGTTGCGGGCGATGCTTTCCAACTCCAGCCCGAAATCGGGCAGGCGCCAATCCGGGTTGGCCCGGGCGGCGTGTTCGAGCAGCAGCGCCAGTTTGTGCGCCAGGGCCAGCTCGGCCGGGTGGCCGAAGATGTCCTGGGCGACGCTCAGTAAGAGCTGGTCGATGGGCAGGAGGGTGGCCTGCTGCCAGCGCCGGATGAGGGCGCGAAAATCTTCCAGGTTGGCGAGCACCTCGTCCGGCACCTCGCCGTTGTCCAGGCCGGCCAGCCAGTCGCGGTCGGGGCGCGGCCACAGGTATTCTTCCAGGTACTGGCAGCGGCGCAGCAGGGCGTGCGCCGTCTTGACCCGTTCGCTGGCTTCGGGCGCCAGCCCGTCGTGCAGGTAGAGCTGGCGGTAGACGGTCGCCAGCCGGCTGGACGAGTCGGGATCGTCCAGGGCGCGCAGGATATTGGCCAGCACGTCGGCCGTCTGGCGGGTCGACAGGCTGCTGCGCAGCATCTCGACGTACTCGATGCCGTGGCGTTTGAGCGCCTCGACCACCTCGGTGCCGCGGTCGTTGCGCGGCGCCAGCACCGCCACGGTGCGCTCGGGATTTTGCGGCAGCCATTTTTGCAGCGAACGCACCACCACCTCGATCTCCTGCGCCGGCTCGTAGGGGGTGTCCATCAGGTAGAGCGAAGCGGGCTGGTCGGGCGGGTTGGGCTGCGGGTCGTTGCGCCCCGTCGGGCGAATGTGGGGTGGGGTCAGGGCGTCGCGCAGGCGCGGCTCGGGGTGCTGCTGGCGCGTCCAGTCGACCAGGTAGTTGGCCAGGGCGATGATGCTGGCGGTCGAGCGGCCCGATTCGGGCAGGGCGTGGCTGGCAACGCCTGGTTCGTTGAGAAAGTCGCGCAGATAGCGCGGGCTGGCGGTGGTGAAGGTCTCGTAAATGGCCTGGTTGGGATCGCCGACCCGCACCCAATTGCCGTCCTCACCGGCCAGCAGGCGCAGGATCTGTTCTTGCAGGCGGCTGCTGTCTTGCGCTTCGTCTTCGAGGATGTACGGCCAGCGGTAGCGCAGCCGGGCGAGGTAGTCGCCATCCAGGCTGATGGCCTGCAACGCCAGGCGGATCAGGTCGTCGAAATCCACCGCGCTGCGGTAATTGAGGGCGCGCTGGTAATCGGCGTAGACGGCGTACCCCATCTCGAGCAGGGGAAAGGTGTGGTGCAGCCCGTCCAGCGCCTGGCGGATCATGGCCGGGGTGGCCTGCAGGTCTTTGGACTGGCGGATGAAACTGCCGGCCAGACTGACGGCCAGGTCGTTCCAGTTCTGGGCAACGCGGTGGTTGCTGCTCAGGTCGATCTCGGGGCTGGTGTAATCGTACAGAAAATCGGGGTGGGCGCGCAGCCAGCTTTGTACGGCGTCTTTGAGGATTTCGCCGCTCTCGCGCTCGTCGACGATCTGAAAACGTTCGGAGAGGCCGAGCAGGTCGGGGCGCTCGCGTACGATGTCGTGCGCCAGGCCGTGCAGGGTACGCACGCGGTAATTCATCTCGGGCAGCAGCCCGGCGTCATGCATGAAGCCGGCGATGCGGGCCGAGAAGTTGTTGACCGCCGAGTTGACCAGGGTGACGACCAGCACTTCCTGTTCTTCCTGCACGTAGCCGTCGATGATCAGGCGGGCGGCCAGGTAGGAGAGGGTCTGGGTCTTGCCGCTGCCCGGCACGGCCGAGACGCCCATCTTGCCGCCGGTGTAGTCCAGGATTTGCTGTTGGGTGCGGCGGGGCTTAAACATGGTTGCCCTCCACGGCCGACAGGCGTTTGAGCAGAGTCTGTACGGCGCGCAGCAGCGGGCCGCGTTGTTCGTTGCCCTGTTCGTTCACCCCGCTGACGCACAGGAAGACGCCGCTGCGGCAGCGGCGGATCAGGCCGCTGCTCAGGCGCGCCAGCATCTCCTGCCCGGCGGCCAGTTCGTCGGCCTCGCTCCACACCCGCCCGTTGGGGGCGTCCCAGTTGCGGCTGAGTACGTAAGGGTGGGTGAGGGGTTGCAGCAGGCGTTCTGCCCAGCCCTGGCTGCCGATGTCCAGCCAGAACTGGTAGCTGGCCGGGCGGTTGTACATCAGAAAGGTGTAGGCCGGGGCGAGCAGTACGGCGCCCTCGGGCTGGTCTACCCAGCTTTGCAGGTATTGCGCCGCCACCACGCCCTCTTCGACCATTTGCAGGTATTCCTGACCGGCGTTCAACCCCGAGCGGCGCAGCGAGTCTTCGGTCACCCAACGGAACTTTTGCACCGATTCGATCAGGCGGGCGGTGACGGCGGCGGCGTCGTAGCGGGTATGGAAACCGAAGCCGGGCTGCGAGAGCACCTCGCCGAACAGCCGGCTGAGGAAGACGTCCAGTTCGACCGGCTCGCCGCGGCGGTACTCGCTCAACCAGGCGCGCAGCGTCTCGTAGCGTTGGCCGATGGCGTAGGTGATGCGCTCCTGCATCTCGGGGCGCACCGGGTCAAACGGGCGCAGACCCTCTTCCTCTTTGGGGGCGAACAACATTTGCGCCAGCAGGTCGGCGCGCACCAGGTCGAGGCCGTCGATGGTCTGCATCAGCATGTAGCGGATGTCGTGACGGGTGCAGGGCAGGCGCCAGGCGGGGTGCGCCAGGCGCGCCAGGGTCAACAGGCAGAGCGTGGCGGGCTCCTCGCGCAGGCTGCGCGAGGGGCGGTGCGAGCGGGCCGGGATGCCGGCCTGCTCCAGGCGGGCCATCAAGGCAAAGCGCAGCGAGTCGCTCAGGAAGGGGGCGAGGATGACGATTTCGTCGGGCGGCACCTGTTCCTGCACCACCAGGCGGGTGACCTGGTCGCACACGGCGGCGGTCATCTCGGGCGTGTAGCGGTATACGTCGATCTGGAACACCGGGCGCAGACGCTGCGGGTCGGGGTCAAAGGCCGGCTGGCGGCGCAGGATGCCTTCCAGCGTGGCGTCGAGGGTTTGCAGGTTGGGCGAGGTACACCACGAGCCGCTCAGGGTGACGACCTGTTCGCAGGCATCCTTGAGCCGTTCGGCGGAAAGCGGGTCGGCGCCCAAAAAGGAACGGAAGCCGCCCTGGCTGTCGGCGATCAACAGGGCGCTCTCGAAGTGCGGCAGCCATTCGAGCAGCACATCGTGCGTTACGGGTACGTCTTCTTCGAGGTTGTCGCAGATCAGGTGGCGGTAGCCGGCCTGCAGGTACTGGCGGCAGAGCAGCGAAGGCCACAGATGCCGGACGAACACTTCCATCTGGAGCGAGAAATCCAGCAGGTTGTATTCCAGGCAAAACTGGCGAAAGTGGTTGGCGCAGTCCTGGGCCTCGTCGTAGACGCGCCCCTGGGCCGGCTCGCCGCGCCAGGCGGCCTTGAGCCGGGCGCCGATCTGGCTGTGGTCGAAGCCGACGGCGGCGGCCTTATTGAGGTTGTCGAGGATCTGACTGTACAGGCGGTTGGGGTCGATGCGCACGCTGTCGAAGTAGCCCTGCGCCAGCAGGGGTTTGACCAGGCGGGCCATGTAATACTGTGAGGTTTCCAGCGTTAAAAAGGTGGGCGGCAGGTCGGGGCGGGCAAAACCGGCCTGAGCCGCCACCAGCGGCCAGAACAGTTCGATCTGGCGTTGGGCCAGGCCGCCCAGAGTGAGCACGCTGGGGCTGCCGCCGGGCGGCAGGTCGGGACGGCGCAGGGTCTGGTAATAGGGGCCGGCCAGGGTGCGCTGCGGCACCAGCACCAGGATTTGCTCGCCGGGCACGCCCTGCTGTAAGAGGTGCAGCAGCCGGCCGGCGCCGGTGGTGGTCTTGCCGCTGCCCGCCGGGCCCTCGAGGAACAGGCGCCGGGCGGGCGGGGTCTCGATCAGGGCGAGTTGGTCGGCGGAGAAGAGGGGCAGAGCTTCCAAATGGATCGCCTTTGACAAATCGACAACAGGTTATTGTGCTTTGCTGATAAGTATACCTGACTTCGCAAAAAG
>CAZHTS010000132.1:0-8836 GCA_964535315.1 uncultured Anaerolineaceae bacterium | reverse complement strand
GCCTCATGGCTCAACAATATTCGATACGCACATCCTTGTGAAAGCGCGTCAGCACTTCGGCGATGCGGTCGATCAAATAGCGCCGGATGGAAATATTGCGCGGCAGCAGTGGGTTCTGGTAAAACGAATTGATCGACTGACCGACCAGAAAATCGATCGCATCGGCGATCAACATTTCGCGTGCCAGCAAATAGGCGCCGTTGTGCTCCGGCGTCAGAGCGTCCAGCTTACCTTCGCTCTTTTCCAATAGATCGAGCGCCGCCGCCAGGGTGAGGATGCCCTCCGTCACCAGGTCGATGCCCGGCAGCCGGCCAATCGCCGGCACCCCTTCCGCCAGCGAGCTCAAATCAGTTTCGGGATTGGCCTTAAGGAAACTGGCAACAATATTGGCCGTCGTTCCCCCACACACCACCTTGCGCCCTTTGAAATCCAGCAGCCGGTTGACAAAAACGTAATCGCGCCCGTTATCCACCGGCGGCCCGGTGAAGATCATCAGCGCATTGCGTTGCCGCACATACACCCCGACAAACGTAGAATCGTCCCCCGCCTGCCATTCATACAATCGATTGCTCATCGTAATAACCTGATTCACCACCGTGTGCACCGTATACACCCGCTTACGAAATACCTCTTCCAAAAAACCGGCGATATTTTCCCAGCCCCAACCAAACTTGGCCAGTGTCCCCAACCCGGCGTACAGGACGCCATCGCTCATCAAACCGATAAAGTCACCCAGCCCAAGTTGCCCCTGACTGATGGCAATCTTTTTGCCGAGGATCTTCTTTTCCTCGGTCGCCAGGCGTTCAATCTTCCCTGCATGCAAATAGAGTGGCGCCGGGTTATCAAAATTGATCACCCGGAAACGATTATCCTCGTGCTCGATCAACAGAATAGTAAAGGTGGCGTAAGCAATGCGGCGCTCACGATCCACCGGCAGCGTACGGATGACGGTGCTCAACACTTCCTTCAGGTCGACCGACTCGCGCAGCATGGTGGTGATGATCTCAGCCGTCAATGTCGCCAGAATATTGGCCTTGACACCGCTCCCCAGGCCATCCGAAAGCACCACAATCGTGCGATCCAGCAACTTGAGCACGCGCACCTGGTCGCCGCACAATTCTTCGCCGCTCTTATTCAACCCCAGGTGATAAATGTCGAGGAAATTGTTCACCTAAAACCGTTCTTTCTCTACCATTTCCAGCAGCTTCAGCAGGCTGACCTTCGTCTCGGCCGTCGTCTCGCCCAACAGCCCGGCAATCTTCTGCGCCACGCTCATTTGCTTGTCGACAATGGCATGCACGTTGAGGATCGTCTCACGCTTCAACGCCAGCATCTCATTGCGCTGTTTCCACTCGTGGGTCATATCCACCATGATACAGGCCACCACCCCTTCCTCGCGCACCGGAAAGATCACCTTGCGCACGTACAGATCGTATTCCGGATATTCACGTTCCACACCAGCCAGCGCCTCGCCCGTCTCCCACACCTGTTGAAAGTGGATCACATCCCCCAATAACCGGGCGGCATCCGAGCCGACCAACACATCCGCCGTGGTACGAAACATACGGCAAAAGGCCGGGTTGGCAACCTGGACGACCATCCGTTCGTCCACCACCACCAGGCCGTTTGGGTCATAATTCCACAACAGTTCCCACAAACTCTTCATGCCGCCGACCTTTCCTGTAAACGCACCAGAATTTCCTGCTCAAATTTTTCGCGCACATTACGCGGGGTAATATCCTGGATGAGGTCTTCGCCCATTTTAACCACCACACCGTGTGCGCAGGTACCCAGGCAAAACGCCCCGCGCAGTTCCAGGCGATCATCCAGCTGGTGGGCAGTGATCAACTCCTGGAGCAGCGGCAGCACTTTATACACCCCCAACTGGTGACAGGCCGACCCCATACAGATATACAACGCAATTTTCTCTTCGCTCTCCATGTGCAGTCCTATCCTCTATTTTACCTGCGCGTCTCGCTTTATCCAGTAAAAAACAGGGTGCCCGGGCAAAACTACGCTGCCCAGGCACCCTGGGCCTCTATACCACAACCCTACGATGCCATCGCCTCTGACAGGCAGTCCACCGCTACCGGCTCATCCTTGCGAATGCGCGCCAGATATTCTTCACGGAAGTAGCGCAGCGAACTGATCACCGGATTGGGGGCCGATTTCCCCAACCCACACAGGCTGGTCTGCTGCACCATGGCGCACAGTTCTTCCAGCACAGCCAGGTCTTCTTCGCTGGCCTCCCCTTCGCTAAACTTGCACAGCAAACTGTAAATCTTGCTGGTGCCGATGCGGCAGGGGATACACTTGCCGCACGACTCGTCCATGCTGAATTCCATGAAATACTTGGCCACATCGATAATATTGGAAGTCTCGTCGATCACAATCATGCCGCCCGAGCCCATGATGGAACCCAACTGGCCGAGTGTCTCATAATCCACCGGGGTATCCAGGAATTCGGCCGGGATACAACCACCCGATGGGCCACCCGTCTGCACCGCCTTGAATTCGTGCCCGCCGGGGATGCCGCCGCCGATATCGTAAATGATCTCGCGCAGGGTGATGCCCATCGGCACTTCGATCAGCCCGGTGTTGGCAATCTTACCGGTCAAGGCAAACACCTTGGTGCCCTTGCTCTTCTCGGTGCCGATCGAGGCAAACCAGGCGCCGCCCTTGCGGATGATGTGCGGCACGTTCGCAAACGTCTCGACGTTATTGATCAGGGTCGGGCGGCCATCCAGCCCACATTCAGCCGGGTAAGGCGGCCGGGCGCGCGGCGTGCCGCGCTCGCCTTCAATCGAGTTGATCAGGGCCGTTTCCTCACCACACACGAAGGCCCCCGCCCCCAGGCGCAGTTCGACGTTGAACGAGAAGCCGGTGCCGGCAATATTCTCGCCCAGCAGCCCCATGCGCTCCGCCTGGCGGATGGCCAGGCGCAGACGCTTGACCGCCAGCGGGTATTCGGCGCGCACGTACACGTAGCCCTGGCAGGCGCCCACGGCGTAGGCCGCGATGGTCATCCCCTCCAGTACAGCGTGCGGATCGCTTTCCAGGATCGAACGATCCATAAACGCACCGGGGTCGCCCTCGTCCGCATTGCAGATCACGTACTTGAAATCACCGGCTGCGGCGCGCACCAGCGACCATTTGGTGCCGGTCGAAAAACCACCGCCGCCCCGCCCGCGCAAACCGCTGGACTTGATCTCGGCAACCACCGCCTCCGGCGTCATCGCCGTCAGCGACTTGATCATGGCAACGTACCCCTGCACGCCGATATAATCTTCAATCTTTTCCGGGTTGACCACCCCCGAGTGCGCCAGCGTCACCTTTTGTTGCCGGGCAAAGAAGGGCGCACGGGTGTCGATCAACATGCTTTCCACCGGCCGGCCGCTCGCCAGCGCATCCAGGATGGCCGGCACGTCTTCTGGCGTGACCGATTTATACAGCAGCCCATCCGGCTTAATCGCCACCACCGGCCCGGCCGCGCACAACCCCATACACCCCACCTGTTTGACCAGAACCTCGTTCTCCATCTGGCGCAGTTTAATTTCCTTGTCAAAGGCGCTCAAGATCAGCTGACTGTTCGAAGAAATGCAGCCCGTCCCGGCGCAAACATGGATGATGTGGCGATAACGCGCCAGCATCTCTTTTTCTTTTGCGGCGATCTCCGCCAGGGATAGCTCATTCATCTAACCACTCCTCAATCTTCGCCTTCATCTCTTCCACGGTCATTTTGCCCATAATCTTTCCATCCAGGATCATGACCGGCGCCAGGCCGCAGGCGCCCACACAACGCGCCGCCACGTACGACAGTTTGTTGTCCGCAGTCGTCTGATTGGATTCCAGCCCAAACCGTTCTTTGATGTAGGCCGCAACCTGGTCGTTGCCTTTAACGTAACAGGCCGTACCGGTGCACAGCACCAGGGTGTGTTCGCCGGCCGGTTTACTGGTAAAGCTGTTATAAAACGTGGTCACCCCGTACACTTTGGCCAACGGGATGCGCAGTTCCTGTGAGATGTATTTGATCGCATCCGTATCGATGTAGCCAAAAGAATCCTGAACCACATGCAGCGTCTCAATCAGGGCCCGCGAGGAATAATTATGCTTCTGCATTGTGGCTTTCACCAGCTTCCAGCGCCGGTCGGTCAGATCAACCGAAACTTTTTCGGGGGTAGCAGTTGCTAGCGACATAGTTCATCACCTCTCTATAAAAATCCAAACCTATAAGAACTTCGCCACAATCATCCGGAACAAATCACTTTCCGTGATGATGCCCACCATTTCCTGCCGGTCGTCCATCACCGGCAGCGAGTGGATCTTATTCTCCAACATCATGCGCGCCGCCACTGTAACCGAGGCTTTCTGCTGCACGGTCATCGGCATACTGGTCATGATAAAACGGATCGGAGCGCTGAGTACCTGTTCGGCCACCGCCATCCGGCCCTGAGTTGCCACCGGCGAGGGAGCCGCGCTGAGCAAATCCGTGCGGGTCACAATCCCCACCAGCACGCCATCCTGCACCACGGGTAGCGAACGGATGCGCTTTACACCCATCAGGCGCTGAGCATCCAGCAGCGAAGTACTGGGGGCAATCACCTGCAAATCGCGGGTCATGTAATCGCCCACCGTCACTTCCTGGCGCGTGACCGGCAACTCCTCGAGCACCAACCGGAAGAGATCCGACGAGGTCAAAATACCCTCCAGGTGCTGTTCGGCATCTACCACGGGCAAGGCGGTGATTTTGTTTTCCAACAGAATACGCGCCGACCGGGCAACCAGGCTGCTCCCCGGCACAGTAATCACCACCGCCGTCATGATCTTATCCAGCGTCAAATTTCCAACCATGCGGTATTGATCCCACGAGTCTTTCATCACCGTGGTCACGTCGGCCCGCAACAGGTCGCGCTTGGTGACAATCCCTGCCAGGCGCCCATCTTCAACAACCGGCAAAGTACGAATCTGGGCCTGATTCATGCGCCGCAGCGCATCGTGCAACCGCATCTGTGGATCGGCAGTGATGACTTTGACCGTCATCCAGTCCCGCACCAGCGATTTCTTCATAACATCCTCCAGTAATGATTTCACTATCAGGATAACGAAAAACGGCAGGCATTTCATCCATATACGCTTTAAAACGTTTCGACCAAAAGGTTGAAGTCTGCCCCCTGCCCGGCTGAACCTTTTGGTCGAGAATATTCGTTCTAAAAAAATCTATTCGCCGCCCGGGTCTGCCGGCAAAGTCACGTACCCTTCCCGCACGGCGTACAACGCCGCCTGGGTGCGACTGTCCAGATTGAGTTTTCCCAAAATACGGCTGACGTGTGAGTGCACCGTGGCCCGGCTCACCACCATCTTCTCGGCAATCTCCTGATTGGTCAACCCTTGCGCCAGGTAGGCCAGCACTTCTTTCTCGCGTTCGGTCAACTGCTCGACGCGCGGTTTCTCGGCTGCGGTAGTATGGCTCAGTTCGGCCAACAGCCGGCGTGCAATGGCCGGGTGCAGCGAGGATTCGCCGCGCTGCACCTGAAAGATTGCCCTCACCAGGTCTTCCGGGTCCGAATCCTTGAGCAAATACCCGCTGGCGCCGGCGTTGATCGCCGCAAACACCTTGTCGTCGGTGGTAAAGCTGGTCAACACCAGGATGCGCGCCCTGGGGTACTTTGCTCGAATGGCCTGGATCGCTTCAACACCATCCATCACCGGCATCACCAGATCCATTAAAACCACTTCCGGCAGCAGGCTTTCATACGCCTGTACCGCCTCGCGCCCGTTGGCGCATTCACCGACCACCTCAATCTCGTCCACTGTATCCAGCATGGCGCGAATCCCCTTGCGCACCACGGGATGATCATCCACCAACAGGATTCGTATTCCCGTCATAAGGCACCTCAACCTCAATCTGCGTTCCTGCGCCGGGCTGACTCTTAACCACCAGCCGGCCCGCCAGGCTCTCAACCCGTTCACGCATCGTCTTCAATCCAAAACCGCCGTCTCCCACCGCCTGCGGGTCAAACCCCACACCGTCATCCTCAATCACCAGCCTCAACCCGTCCGCCGCCCCCGTCAGACAGAGACACATCCGGCTGGCCCCGGCGTGTTTGATCACGTTATTGAGCGCTTCCTGAACGACGCGATACAAATTCTCTTCCACCCGCCCCGGCAAATGGGGCAAATTCTGCACCCGGGTCTCGACCACGATCCCGCTGCGTTCCTCAACCGATTTCAAACGATGCTCAATCGCCCCTGCCAGGCCCAGGGCGGTCAGCATCGGCGGGCGCAGTTCAAAAATGAGCAGGCGCATTTCACCCAACGCCCCGCGCGAAGTCTGGCTGAGATCGTCCAGGTGGCGCTCCACCGCCTCGATGCGCCCCGCTGCCAGCTGCTTTTGCGCCGCCCGGGCATATAACGTCATGGCATACAACGCCTGGCTGACCGAATCATGCAGGTCGCGCGCCAGGCGCGCACGCTCGGCCGCCACCGCCGTCTTCTGCACCTCGTCATACAGCCGGGCGTGCTCAATGGCAATCGCCGCCTGCCCGGCAAAGGAACGCGCCGTTTCCACCTCTTGCGCGCTGAATGCCGCATGCCGCTGGTAAAGCTCCAGCGTTCCAATCACTGTCTCGGCCGATACCAGGGGAATCACCAACAGCGTGCGTTCGTTGCCCTGCGTGCCCAGATTGTAAAGCGCCACATCACTGCCGCGCGGCGGGTGTTCCGGCGGCCAGTTCTGCGGCAGCGTCCTGGTGGGCGACCGACCTTCTTGCAGTGCCACCTGCAAACGACCGTGTTCATCTGCCAGCCGCACGGTACAGCCCTTGACCGCCAGCGAACGCATCGCCGCCTGGCCGATCAACTGCAAGACTTCCTGCAAATCCACTTTGCGTAAAATGGCCTGGGTGATCTCCTGCACGCTGAGCGCCTGCTGCAATTGCAAACTGGCACGTTCGTATAAACGGGTATTTTCCAACGCCAGCGCCAGCGAACGCACCACCGCCCGGGCCAGTTGCTCCTGCGAATGCGTGATGGCATGCCCCTCTTCAAACCAACCGAACAACACCATCCCCAACAACTCGGCGTGGTTGGCCAGCGGGTAAGCCAGCAGCGAGCGCGCCCGCAACTCCGACAGAATCGACGCCTGGTAGCGCCGGCGCGCCGCCTCATCGGCCAACACCAACGGCATGCGCCTCGCCGCCAGGTCGCCGGCCAGCACATCCGTGGTCAGATTCAACGGCGTAGACCAGAAAGCCTGTTTCTCCTGGCGTGAGAACGCCCCCAACACCAGAATGGGATCCAGCACCTCGGCCTGCAAACCGGCGCAATAAACCAGCATCTGATCTGCGCCAAGCAGATCGAGCAAAATCCAGGCCAGTTCTTCAACGGCCGAACGTAAACCGGGTGTCTCAGACGGCATCCCAATCATTCGCTGCGTGCTCCACCTTCCATTCTACTCGAAATCAGGTAAAAATAGGCTCTTTCGGAATCCCGACCGCCGGTTCTGTAGATTTTCAAGTCAGTACGTTATAATCACCCCAGGAGGAACCATGTATACCGATCGCATTCATCACCTGACCACACAGTTAAAAACTCGAGGGCTGGACGCCATTGCCCTCAACCCGGGCCCTACCATGACCTATCTGACCGGGATGCACTTCCACCTGATGGAACGCCCCACCGTGTTATTGCTTGCCCCAGATCAGACGCCGGTATTGATCCTGCCCGAGCTCGAGATGCGTAAAGCCGAAGCCGCCGAGATGAAGCTGTCCTGTTTTGCTTTCGGCGACACCCCCACCACCTGGGGGGGCATTTTCCAGCGCGCCTGCCAGTCATTGCAGCTATCCGGACGTAAAATCGGCGTCGAGCCTAACCGCCTGCGCTTCCTGGAACTGCGCCTGCTCGAAGCCGCCGCCCCCGGCGCCCAATTCTCTTCCGCCGAAGAAATCCTCAACCGCTTGCGCATGCGCAAAGACGCCGAAGAAATCGCCGCCATGCGCCGCGCCGTACAAATTGCCCAGGATGGCCTGGAAGCCGCACTGAAGAACTTCCAGGTGGGCATGACCGAGCGCCAGTTTGCCGCCGAATTGTGCATCCAGTTGCTGCGCGCCGGCTCCGACTCAGAGCTGCCGTTTGCGCCCATCATCGCCGGCGGGCCCAACAGCGCCAACCCGCATGCCGTCCCCACCGAACGCCCGATCCAATCCGGCGATCTGTTGGTCGTCGACTGGGGCGCCGCCTATAACGGCTATTATTCCGACCTGACGCGCACCTTCGCCGTCGGTAAAGTCGATCCCGAATTCGAACACATCGCCCAGATCGTATTGGAGGCCAACACTGCCGGGCGCGCCGCCGGGCGTCCGGGCGTCTCGGCCGGGTCGGTCGATCAGGTCACCCGCGCCGTCATCCACCGCGCCGACTACGGCCCCTTCTTCACCCATCGCACCGGTCACGGACTGGGCATGGAAGGCCACGAACCGCCTTACATGTTCGGCGAAAACCAACTTCTGCTCGAACCCGGGATGACCTACACCATTGAACCCGGCATCTACCTTACCGGCCGCGGCGGTGTGCGCATCGAAGACGACATGGTCGTCACCGCCGGAGGCAGCGAGAGCCTGAGCGATATGCCGCGCCAGCTTCGCGTCATCGGAAGCTGACGCATGAACCGCGATCTGTTGCTGCTGGGGCTGTCGCTCTTCACCTGGGGTATTGGCGAAGGTATGTTCCTGTACTTCCAGCCCATCTATCTGCAAGAATGGGGCGCCGACCCGGTGCAAATTGGCGTCATCCTGGGCAGCATGGGCATCGGCATGGCGGTGGTGCAGGCCCCCGCCGG
>CAZHTS010000131.1:0-9031 GCA_964535315.1 uncultured Anaerolineaceae bacterium | reverse complement strand
CGTTCACCAGGCTCACGCCCAGGTTCGGGTCGAGCTTGGCGTCAAACTTCTTGGCTTCGGCCCCAAGCCCGGCGGCAGTATCCACAAACGAATTCTGCAAATCGATGAAGTACTGCTGGTCGGCGCTCTTGTTGATTACGACAAAGAGCGGCTTACCTGCCGGCTTATCGGCCGGTTTGTCGGTAGGCTTCTCCGCCGCGGCCGGCGCCGCAGTAGGCGCAGCAGCCGGGGTACAGGCAGCCAGCACGAGGGCTACCAGCACGAACACGGTAATCCAGTAGAACAGTGGACGTTTCATCAACTCTTTCTCCTCTCAGATGAAAAGTTTGAATGGGTTTCCCTGTCAGAACAGACAGGCGAACAACCTTGATACTCCCTACGTCACTAGTTTGTCATAAACGAACGGCGAAGTCTTGCATAATTGGAGCCTGTTTTTGGATTATTGGACAAATTATTCCCGGCGATCCTATATCCGGCTCTACGCCCCGTAGCGGCCGTATTCACGCACGGTTTCGTACATGGCCAGCAGATTTTCAACCGGCACCCGCGCCTGCACGTTGTGGATCGGGTTGAAAACGTACCCGCCGCCCTTGCCAAAGATGTGCAAATGCCGGCGCACCTGCTCGCGCACCTCCTGCGGCGTGCCAAAGGGCAGAACCTGCTGGGTATCCACCCCGCCGCCCCAGAAAGTAACCTGCTCGCCAAAGCGATCTTTGAGCACCTGCGGATCCATGTTGGCTGCTGAAACCTGCACCGGGTTGAGGATGTCGAAGCCGGCCTCGATCATATCCGGGATGAGAGGCAGGATCGAGCCACACGAGTGGATGAAGGTCTTCCACGGCGTGTTGGCGTGGATCCAGTCGTTCAACTGCTTGTAAAACGGCTTGTACAGCGAGCGGAAGGTGCGCGGTGAGATAAAGCAATTGTTCTGCGTGCCGAAATCGGTGCCGCTCACCCAGGCCACCGTCACCCGGTCGCCGACCGCAGCATAAATCCTGGGCAGATTGCTCAGGGCAATCTCGCACTGACGCTCGAAAATCTGGCGCACGTAATCCTGGCGGGTGACGGTGCTCATGTACCACTCGGTGATATCGCGGATACCCTTGGGGTGCTTCAACATCGGCGCCGGCACCAGGGCAATGTCGCCAAAGGCCATGCCGCCCAACACCATCACAATCGCCCGGTCGGTCTGCGTGTACAGGCGCTCGGCCTCGCCCTGGAGATGCGCCAGTTCTTCGTCCGCAATCGGGCCGAACTCTTCCAGATTATCTTCGACGTTGAGATGCTCGTCGTCGAACGGCGGCTGGCGCACGATGGCGTCGAAATAAAACCCGCCGTTGGGCATAATGGCGCTCGGCGGAGCAGATTTGTCGCCCAGGGCATACATCGGAATGTTGCCCTTCTCGTCCGGCTCGGTGTTAAACAATTCGGGCACCAGCACCGGCGTTCCGTCAAAGGTTGTCCAGGGCTTCCAGCCCTCGTTTTTATAACCAAAGAAATTGACGCTGCCGCCCATACCCACCACGTCAACCCCCAACACGTCGCGCAAATCGTCCTGGATCTCACCCAACATCTGAAACGGCTCAGACACCCGCACCGGGGTGCCCGGCGGGTCGAGCCTGAGCGCCTGGCGCAGGGCGTAGACCGTCGAAACGTGCATGCCAGTCTGTCCACAGCCGCCCAGATCCAGCGGAACTCGGTCGGCTTCTTGATGATTGAGTGCCAGTTGCACCCTTTCTCGTGAGTTCATTCATTTCCTCCAAAAAAACGATTGATGGCTGTCACGCTCAATAGGCGGCGTGTTCCAAAGCAGTCTTCACGTACGCTTCCACGTTTTCGAGCGGGGTGCCGTATTCCAGAAAATCGACCGGCTGCAGGATGAACTTACCGCCGGGCTTGCCGGTCTTGATCGCCTGTTCGGTCGCCCGTTTCACATCGTCGACGCTGCCGTTTTGCAGCACGTTGACCTGATCGATGCCGCTCAAGATGATATAGTCGCCGGCCACCCGCTCCTTGACCTGCGCCAGATCGGCGTCGCCCAACGGGTGCGGCGAGAAGGGTTCGACCACCCGCACCCCCAGCGCCTTGTACGATTCGACCAGCGCCATTACCTGGCCGCAGTTATGATACATGGCCGGGGTGCCATTCTGCTGCACGAACTCGATATACTTTTTCTCAAACGGCAGGATGTATTTATCGTAATTGCGTTTGCCGACCATCGCATTGGGCACGTTGCCGCCCACACAGTGAACGTCCACCCCGGCGGCGTCGATGGCGCGGGTGTAGTCGAGGATGCGTTGCATGGCAAAGTTCATCAGCTTCTCGTAAAAGAGCGGGTCGGTCTTGAACAGCGCATACAGCAGGTCGTGATCGATCAGCAGCGAGGCGTTGTTGAACGGGCCGTGCGGCGTCCACGAACCGAGGATGCCGTCGTCCCCCAGAGCGCGCTTGATACGCTGCACCCGCTCGCGCACCTGCGCCGGCCAGTGAGCGGGCATTTGGGGCTCGTATTGGATGGCCAGATCGAGTTCTTCGATCGTGTGAATGGGCTTTTTGGTGCAGGCGTACATATACGTCCCGGGGCGCAGTTCGTTGATCGAAAATTCCTGCGTCAGCGTGCCGCCCGGCGTGCGGATGGTCGAGCGGGTGATGCGCGTGTTGCCGTTCTGCACTTCTTCGCTGGTCACCTCCCAGTTCTCGCTTTGCTGGGCCACGTTCAGACCGCCAAAGTGGATCCAGAACGGATCGTTGACGCCGAACAGCATGCGCACGAAAACGTCGGCGCCCAGTTGCTTTTGCAGTTCGATAACCTTGAGTTGCAGGGTTTCGTAATCCCAAGGGTCCACCTGCGGGTAATTCTGGCTGAGGAAATGGCCCTGATCCTGGATAAAAAGGGTGACGGGCACCCGGTCGGGCATTTCCCCCTTCAAGACCTTCAAGAACCGTTCACGTGCGGTCATGGACATCGCTATCGCCTCCTCATTTCAGATTTCTACACCCGCCGCAGCCAGGGCGGCGACAAAATCCTCGTAATGCCAGTCCGGCTTTCGCAGACAGACGTACGCCTCACCCGCCAGCGCCTGGGCGTCGCCCGCTTCGAGCCAGGTACACAGGATGATGGCAATTGCCGCCGTCCCGGCGGCGGCGCCGAGCGCCCGGGCCGCCTCCCAGCCGCGCAGCTTGCCCGGCAGTTCCGGCTCGAGCAGGATCAATGCCGGTCGTTCAGCCTGCGCCAGCGCCAGTACTGCCTCGCCGGTTTGCGCCTGGAGCGAACGCAAACCGCTCTTATCCACAAAACGGGCCAGCAGGCGCGCCAGGAACGGATCGGCTTCACCGATGATACACAGCCGGTCGGCAGCATGAGGGTCTGGGTCGGGGTCGGGCACAGGCAACATGGGCATCGTCCCCCGGGCGGCGCCGGATGAAGGATAAAAGCGCCTGCGGGTGTTTCTAGTTTGTCATAAAAGATTCCAAAAGTCTTGCATAATTGGAGCCTGCTTTTGGACAATTGGACAAATTCCCCCCCTCACCCCACACCCTCCCCATCCCCCGTGGCGGCCGCCCGCGCCCCCCTCCGGCCGTGGGCGCGCAAAAAACGGCGGGTCTGAGACCCGCCGCTACCTGCCCTGGGTGGACTACTCCTCCACCACGTTAAAATCGCTCATCTTGCGAAGGCGGGCCTTGATTTCCGGGTCCTGCAACTGCTCGGGGGTGTAATTCATCTTGAAATCGGCCTGTTCTTCGTAACCGCCGGGTTCGTAGACCAACATATTGTGGCTGTCCTGCCCACCCAACACGCGGACGCTGTGCACCGTATTGGGTGGAACGTACAACGCATCCCCCGCCTTCAGGACGCGGGTCTCGCCGGCCACCGTCCACTCGACCTGACCGTCGATCACATAAAAGGTCTCCGAATGATCCTTGTGGGTGTGCGGCGGCACCTCAAAGGTTGAGAGCCAGCGCGAGATCATGATGCTGTAACGCCCCTCGCTCTGCGCCTTCGTCACCACCACCTGGCTGTCAACGACGCCATCTTCCTCAAAGGTTGGCCGCTGACCGGCCATCGAGAAAACGTGCTTTGCGCTCATGGATGCTCCTCGGGTCTTAATACGCCACGGTGATCCGCTGGCGGCTGAAATGCGGCTGTTCGAGTTCATCGAGCAGGGCAACGGCGAAATCCTCGTTGGAAATGACGCTCTGTCCGCGGGCATCGGTCAACAAGCGGTCGCCGCCAATGCGATACTGGCCGGTGCGGGCGCCGGGAGAGATCATCGCTGCCGGGCTGAAATAAATCCAGTCGAGGCTCTTCACCTGACGATAAACCGCCAGGGCGTCGCGGTGGGCGCTGGCGATCGGTCGCCAGGCAGGCGGGAATTCGGGGCTGTCGAGCAGTTCCAGGTCGGGGGCCACGCGCAGACTGCCCGCCCCACCGACGATCAAGAGACGTGACACCTGGGCGTCCTGCAAACCCTGGATCAGGCTGTGTGCAGCAGCAACCAGGGCGGCAGGATCTTCAAAGGGCGGGGCGTAAGCGCTGATCGCGGCGTCGTGACCGGCCACAGCCTCAGTGACCGCTCCGCTATCCAGGATATCGACCGCACGCAGCACCAGGTTGGGGTGTGTGCGGTCGCCGCGCTCCGGGTGACGTACCAACCCGGTCACCGTGTGCCCGCGGGAGAGCGCTTCGCAAGCAATCGCAGACCCAATGTTACCAGTTGCGCCAAACAGAGCAATGTGCATAGACAGATAAACTCCTTTTGAGATCGGTTTTCATGGTTACTATAATATACTTACCCCCAATATACAATCAGGCACTCAAAAGTGCTATACTTACCCTATGGAAACTAACCCCCTTAAAGCAAACGTTTATAAGAAAGCCTGCCCCACCCGCCTGGTGCTGGATCGCATCGCCGACAAGTGGACCACGCTGGTGGTCGGCCTGTTGGAACAGCGTCCGCAGCGCTTTTCGGAATTACAGCGACAGATCGAGGGCATCTCACAAAAAATGCTGACCCAGACCCTGCGCGAACTCGAACGCGACGGCCTGATCACGCGCACCATTTACGCCGAGGTGCCGCCGCGGGTGGAATATGCCCTGACCCCGCTCGGGCAGACGCTGTGCAGCCCGATTGCCGCCATTCGCGCCTGGGCCGAAGCCAATATCGACGAGGTAAGCGTCGCTCAAAACCGCTACGACGCCCGTCACCTGTTTGCCGACGAAGCGTGAAGGCGGGCGCGCTTACACAGCCCCACCCGGCGGACGCTCGCCGCGCTGGTAGGCGCCCGGCGCCACCCCCACCTCCTGGCGAAACACGCGGTTGAAATAGCTGCTGTCGCCAAAACCGACCGCCATCGCCACATCGGTGATGCTGCGTCCGCCCTGCTCCAACAACACCCGGGCGCGCTTCACCCGGTAGCGGTTCAGATACACCATCGGCGTGATGCCCAACTCCTGGCGGAAACAATGCGTCAGGTAACGCTCGGTCAGAGCCACGTGTCCCGCCAGTTCGGCGCGGCTGATCTCTTCGGCGTAATGTTCGTGGATGTAAGCCATCGCCTCGCGCACCGCCCGCGAAGCCTGGCTGCCCAGGCGCTTGCTGTGGCTCAGCGCCGCCTCCACCTGCGCCAGCACCTCGTCCACGCTGAACAGGCCCTTACCCAACACCGCCGCCACCCCCTCATGCAGACGCTGCATATCCAGTGCCGTCAAAATCTGCGCCGAAAGCACGATCACCGGCACGTTGCGGGTCGCTTCCTGCTCGCGCATCACCCGCAAAACCTCAAAGCCGTCCACGTCCGGCATCATCAGATCCAGCAAAACCAGCGCCAGGCGCTCGCTCTGCAACACCTCCAGCGCCTTACGACCACCGCTCGCCTTGAGGATACGGCAATCCACCAGGCTCTCCAGCATGCGCACGTGCATATCCAGCACCTTGGGGTCGTCGTCCACCACCAGGATGGTCTGCTGACCGTTCTCACCCTTCAAGCCCAGCCGTTCCAGCGCCTGTGAAAGTTCGGCGCTGTTGATCGGCTTGGTCAGATAATCCATCTCCAGCATCGAGCCGCACGGCCGTTCGGCCTGCAGGCTGTAAAACACCACCGGCACGTCGCGCGTCTCGGGGTTCTGGCGGATGAGTTGCATCAACTCCCAGCCGCGCTCGGTAGCCGGCTGAAAATCCAGCACCACCGCCCCGGGCGGTTGGGCCACCACCTGCTCCAGCCAGTCGGACTGCGGCGAAACCTCCATCACCTCCACCGCAAAGCCCCTCTGCTCGAGGTGGCGTTGCAGGTCGTGCCGTTCGCAGGCGCTCTCGATCAACAGCAGCACGGTATTCCGCCGGTCGCGGCGCGTCTCACCGCCGGCGTCCGTGTGCGGCATGACCGGCAGATTGAAATAAAAGGTCGAGCCGATCTCGTCCACCCCGCTCGAACGCACGCCGATCTGGCCGCCGTGCAGTTCGATCAGGCGGCGGGTGATCGCCAGCCCCAGCCCCATGCCGCCGTAACCGCGCGCCACGCTGCGTTCCGAACGGCGGAATTCGTCGAAAATCAACTCTTGCTCTTCGGGGGGAATGCCCATGCCCGTATCGCTGATTTCCACCCGCACGTTGTGGTCGTCGCTGGCCACCCGCAAAGAAACGTAACCGTGCTCGGTAAATTTGACGGCGTTGCTCAACAGGTTGATCGTCACCTGGCGCAGGCGCGTGCGGTCGCCCCACACCAACGGCAGCCGTTCGGGGATTTCCTGGCGCCATTGCAGGTTCTTCTCGCGCGCCAGCGACTTGCCCAGCACCGCCACCTCGGCAAACAGCGCCGCAAGATCGAGCGGCTCGGCCGCCAGACGTAGTTCGCCGGCCTGGTTGCTGGCCAGGTCGAGCACGTCGCCGATCAGGCGCGAGAGATGCTTGCTGCTGGTGTGGATGCCCTCCATATCCTGGCGATAGGCCGCCGGCAGCGGCGGATTGCTGCCGGCCTTTTCCTCCTGCAACATCATCTCGATCGTGCCCACAATCAACGCCAGTGGGGTACGCAGTTCGTGGCTGACCATCGACAAAAAGCGGCTCTTCAACAGATTGGCCTGCTCGGCCGTCTTGCGCGCCTCCAGCGCCTCGTCGAACAGGCGGATGTTGCGCTCGGTCAGGATGGTGCGTTTGAGCGAAGCGCTGATCTGCCCGCCCAGGATTTCATAGATGGCTTCCTTGTATGGGTCGGCCTCGAACACGGCGTAGCCCAGTTGATCCTCGCGGAAGAAGATCGGCTCGACTACCAGACTGTGCTGGCGGTCGGGCGCCAGCAGCCCGCCGGGCAACAACTGGCGGGTGGGAAAGACCGCCTGCTGCGGTGGGATGGCAATCCGCCGGCGGTTATCGTAGCCAAAGATAAAGCGCGCCAGCCCTTCCGGCTGCTCGGGGTTCTCGTACAAAAACAGATAACAACGAGCGATGTCCAGCAGCGTCAGCGAACGCTCCAACACGCCGGTCAATTCGGCCGTGCTGGTGGTCACGCTCAGGCTCTGGCTGATCTCGCCCAGGATGTGCAGCTTTTCGTCGGCCTGGATCACCCGGTAAGCGTAGTGGCGGCGGGCCGATTCGCCGATCACCACCCGCGCCTGCTGCACCAGATTCTCGATGCGCAGCCGGGATTTGGTGTCTGCCAGCTGCGAGATGGCAAACTGGCGCAAAATAGAAATGATCTCGTGCCAGCGCGGGAAGGCATCGTTGCTGTTAGCGGTCTTTTCGAGCGTCTCGACGAACATGGGCAGGAATTCGCCTTCCAGTTTGCCCTGGCTCTCGGCCAGGAACAGCTTGAGCAGAGCCGGGAAGGCGCGCTGTACCGGCTCGTTGGGCGGCAATTGCAGCGAGGCGCTCTCGTCGCCGAAGACCAGTTGATCGAGCAGGCGAATCTCCTCGGTGAAGGAATCCAGCTTCTCGGTGTGCGGCACGGCCTCGGCGTGCGCCACCAACGGGTCCGAACAGCCGCACGACTGACGCACCACCAGCCGGGTGGGCAGGATCACCTTGGCCGGCACCTCCTTGCCCTCCAACAGGGCGAGCACCATCAACGTCGCCTGATAAGCCTGCTCGAAGAAATGCAGCGGCGCAGTGGTCAGGGGCGGGGTGATGACCAGCCCCTGGTCTTCGCCGTTGAGCCCGGCGATGGCCACGTCCTGCGGCACGCGCAGACCGCGGCTTTGCAGCGTCTTCAGCGCGCCGATGGCCATGTTATCGCTGGCCGCTACCAGGGCGTCGAAGTGCGCCCGGCGTTCGTCCAGCAGCGTCCCAACCCCCATCACCCCGCCGCTCTCCTTGAAGTTGCCCTGGTAAACCAGTTCGGGGTCGAAGGGGACGTCGTATTCCTTGAGCACGTCCAGGTAGGCCTGATAGCGGTCGAAGGCCTCCTGATGATTGGCCTGGCCGCGGATAAAGGCGATGCGGCGGCGGTTATGCACGGTGAGTAAATGCGTCACCACCTCACGCATGCCGTGGTAATTGTCCACCGTCACACCGGGGATGCCCTCCAGAACAATGCCGGTCGTGACCACCGGCAGCGGATAAAAGCGCCGGATAAAAGCGTGCGTCTCGGCCATGTCCACCCAGGCGTTCAGCCCACCCATCAACACCAGCCCGTCGATCGTCTGAGCGTCGACCATGCGATAGATGACGTTGCGCTGCGCCTCAAACTCGACCGGTGAGCGCACCAGCCGGCCGGGGTAACAGACGAGATTGACGCCGGAATCGCGACAGGCGGCCACCGTCCCGGCCCAAATGGAGCGATTGTTCGGGTCGATTGCCCCGGTGGTCAGCAGGGCGAGGGTAATGTTTCTGTCGTACCGTGGGTGTGTAACGAGGGGTGGTGCCGGATCTATCATTTTTCCAAACCGCGTACCTTTGCCAACAACCGTTAACCTGGTCTCATTATAACCCAGGAACAGATGTTCCTCTCCTCCGGCGTTCGCGGTTTTCGCCCGGTCAAATTTCTGGCTTTGCGTTAAGCCTTTAACCTCTGCCGCCGTTCACGTCTGCCGGTGAAA
>CAZHTS010000130.1:1862-9065 GCA_964535315.1 uncultured Anaerolineaceae bacterium | reverse complement strand
ACCTGGCGATGGCGGGCGTATTCGCCGGCCAATTGATTGTAGTCGATCGTCGAGTTCATAGCGGCGTCCTTGAGTGATGTAGATACGTTATTGTATCGCAAATGCACGCAAGTGGCGGGTGGGTATGCCCCCTTGCGGCCGGAAACATGCGATAATCATTGTATTCGACAAGGAGGCCGTATGAAAGCGTTCGCCCGGATCACCGCGATTTTGCTGATCGTCATTGGCGTATTGATCGTATTGATCGGCGTGTTTGCCAGCCTGGCGGGGTTGTTCCTGGGCGGTTCGCGCGCCTTTGCCAGCGGCCCGCAGGTCGTGCCCGGTGGGCCGTTTTTGTTTGGCCTGCCCGGTCTGCTGCTGGGTATGTACGCCTTCGTCCAGGGGCTGATCCTGGTGGCGGTGGGTGAAGCGCTCTATCTGCTGGCCGGAATCGCCGGGCGAGAGGCTGCCGGGGCCGCACCGCTGCACTAGGGCCGGCGTGCGCCCTGAACCGGTATGATATAATGGGGCGAGTCATTCTGGGAACCGGGCAGATTACTGGCTGTCCGGTGGGGTGTGGGTATGGTTCGTCGCTTCTCATTATCGCGGATATCCGCTTTCGCACCCCTGCTGGCAAGCCTGGGACTGGGCGCTTGCGTGTTGGTTGCGGCCTGGCTGCGCCTGGGCGCATTTGCGAGTGGGTTGCGCGCCGTGATTGCCGGAGGACTGTTTGTTCTGTGCTCGCTGGGGCTCTTCCTCCTCTTGCGCAAGGCCGGTTTCAATTTTGAGGGTGAGAATTTCGCCCGTCTGCTCCCCTCTTTCCTGGTGGTGTTGGGTATTCTCGCCGGTGGGTATCTCTTGCTGCTGCCGGCGCCTTTGATCCCCTACCCGCGCACGCTGCGGGTCGAGGCCTCTGGGGCGCACAACCCGCTGGCCAGGGAGGCGGTGATTGAAGTTGTCTCGCTTTCGCCGGGTGAACCGATCCCACAGAAGCGGGTCGTGATCCGTTCCGGCTGGAACTGGCGAGAAGGGAGCCTGGTGGCAGAAGGCGACCAGCCGGCCGTGTTTGACTATGTTTCTCGCCCGCCCGAAGATATGCGCATCCTCTTTCGCAGCGGGCCCTCAGCCGGCATCGTGCAGATCACCTGGAACGGCCAGGTCTTCGAGCGCGATCTCTACGCCGCAAAGAAGGGCGAGGTTGAGTTCTCCAGGGTGGAACATATCCCCTGGTGGGCGCTGCCCACCCGGTGGAAATTGCTCGTCGCCGGCGTGTTTCTGGCCGAGTTTGGGGCGCTGGCCGGCCTGGCGTATGCGATCAGCTTGCTGGCGCAATGGGCCGGCATCCGCATGCCTGCAAAGGGGTTGTGGGCGCTGGCAATTTTGCTGCTGGGCGTCTCTGTCTGCAATCTGTCCGAGAAGATCGACGGCAGCGTTTTGCCCGAACACCGCTTTGAATATCTGGCGGCCGGCCGCGCTTCAAAATACACCAACCCCGAACTGGCGAAAAAATATCACGCCATCACCACGCTCACCATCGATGAAGAACTGGCGCAGGATGCCAGCTTCAAGATGTATCAACGTGTTTTTGGCTCGATCCCGGAGCAGATGCGGGACTATTCATGTCATCTGTCTGCCGAAGAAGCCGCCGCTCTGCTGCAACAGCCCGCGCTTCGTTACGACTTCCTCCGCGAAAAGTTCGGTAAGGAGATTATCCTGATCGCAGCCGGCGAAGAGCGTTCCTTCTGGGGGCTGTGTACCGATACCCAAATCCTGTTGGTTGCAGAAAGCCTGCTGCCAGAAAGGTTGCGCCCGCGGCCATGATCGTTCAAATCCTCTTCACCCTCTTTCTGTACGTGTGCGGCCTGTCGCCTTTGCTGGCCTGGCGCAAGACCACCGGAATGTTTTTCCTGTGCATCTCGGCCTTCCTGTGGGGAAGTCTGATGTGGGTGATCGGGGCGCTGCTTTGCGCCATCTTTGCCATACCGGTTTCTCTGGCCGGCATGGCCGTCTGGATGATCGCCGTCTCGTCGATTGGTTGCGCCGCGGGCTGGCGCCTGGCCGGCGCCGTCACGACCGGCGAAGCCCGGGCGATGGGCGCCGGCGCCCTGGCGGCGGCGGGCTTGAGCGCCATCTTCTTTGGCTGGAAGCTGGTGTTGGTGACCTCGGACTCCTTCAATCAACTGTTCTTCAGCCACGCCTTCGTCCTCGACCCGCAGGTGCTGCGTCTGGCGGTGAATGATTGGCCGCCCTTTCTGATCCTGCTGCACAGCGGGGCGCCGTTGTTGGGCGAGGATTACATCGCCGCCATCGCCCCGGGTTTCTTCTTCTCTTTGCTGGCGCTGCTGGGCTTTCTGGGTGACCGCCTGTTCCTGTCCTCCGCCCGTACCCTCGTCCGGGGAATGTTCGCCGGCGCAGCGCTGCTGTGTTTGATTTCCATCCCGATGTTCCGGCAGCACGCCGTGTACATTCATAACAACCTGTTGAACGCCGCCTTTCTTTTGACCGCCGTGGGCAGCCTGCTGCTCGCGCAAAAAGAACGCTCCTCCTCGTGGCTGGCGGCCGGGATGCTGGCCTTCCTCGGCGTCGGGCTCACCCGCACCGAGGGGGTCATTTTTGTGACCGTCTTTCTGCTGCTGGCCTTTATGGAACACGGGCGCTCGCCGGGCGATTTTTCCAGGGGCGCCATCCCGGTGCTGGCGGCGTTATTCTTGTGGGAACTGTGTTTGCTGTTCTGGAGCCGGTCTTCCACCAGTATGATCGTTAATTCCAAGATCACGTTGATTTACCTGGCCCTGCTGCTGGCGGCCATGACGCTGGTGCTGGCGTCTCGTCTCTCGTGGGTGCAGCGCCTGCTGCGCATGGGGCCGGTGTTGATGTTTCTGGCGTGCGTATGTTTGCTGGTGGTCTTAGGACTGTTCTGGCCGGAGACGATGCAGGTCGTGGATGCCTCCATCCGTTATAATTTGTTCCTGAAGGGGGGGTGGGGCGGGTTCTGGTATCTGGCCCTCCTCCTGGTCGGCCTGACCGTTTTTTTGCCGCCGGATGCGGGGCGGAACTGGCTTCCGGTGGGCATGTTTGTGTATTTTACCGTCATCCTGGCGGTGGGTTGGGAGCGCGGCATGAACGGTTTGCCGCTCAGCGTGGGCGAGTTTGATTCTGCCAATCGCATGCTGCTCTCGCTGGCGCCTCTTTTCATCCTGTATCTGCTGGGACGTTACAGCGGGCTGTTGGGCAAAAGCATTCCCGGCCTCAGGACGGCTGACGGCGGTCAGGGCTGACCGGCTGTTAGCGGCAACCCGCTTCTCGGAAAGAGGGAACCGGGGGTAGCCGGGCATCCTGCGGCGTGCTATGATGATTTTATGCCACGTCTGGCCGCCTATTTTCTCTTCGTGCTGGCGTTAACCTGCGGCGCCTATCTGTTCGGCGCCTGGCGAGACGAACGCGGGCGCGATCAGCGGCTGGTGGCGTGGGAAGCCCTGGGCAGCCCGCCCGAGCGCGCCCAACGCCTGGCCGGCATCGGCTTTCAGAACGGCGCCTACGACGTGGTGGCCGAAACGGCGGCGGGCCGGCGCTATTACTGCTGCTGGCAGCCGGCGCAGACCGATCTGTTCGTCTCGCGGGGTAATTGCCCGTCGCTCGAGCCGCTCCGTTTCCCGCTGGATGCATTGCCCGGCCGGCCGGTGGACTGCGTCGGCGAGATGCAATGGGAATGGGTGACCGAGTATCACTATTACGTCTTGCTCGAGGACGGCAGCGTGTGGAGCTGGGATTATCGCTACGGGCTTGGCGATCACCTGTTTAATGCTTACATTCTCCCGGCGCTGGGCTTTGCCGCGGCGCTCCTGCTGGCGATGGGGCACGCCGTGTGGGGACGGATCCGGCGCAGGGCAAAGCAAACGGGGAGCGAGACGACCCGCTCCCCGTCGTAGACGTGCCGCATCAGAATTAGATTTTTGCCAGGTTGGCGGCGACGAAGTCCCAGTTGACCAGTTGATCCAGGAAGGTCTGCACGAAATCCGGCCGGCGGTTCTGGTAATCCAGATAGTAGGCGTGTTCCCACACGTCGACCGTCAGCAAAGCGACCTGGCTGTGCACCAGCGGCGTGTCGGCGTTGGGCGTGCTGGTGATCTTGAGCGCCCCGCCCTCACTGACCAGCCAGCCCCAGCCGCTGCCAAAGCGTCCCACCGCAGCGGTCTTGAACTGTTCGGCGAATTTGTCGTAACCGCCGAAGGTCTCGTCGATCTTGCGCGCCAGTTCGCCGCCGGGCTTACCGCCGCCGGCGGGCTTCATACAGTTCCAGAAAAAGGTGTGGTTCCAGACCTGGGCGGCGTTGTTGAACAGCCCGGCCTTGCCGGGGTCGTTGGCCGCCAGCAGGATGATCTCTTCGAGCGTCTTGTTTTCCAACTCGCCGCCGGCGACCAGCTTGTTCAGATTATCCACGTAGGTCTTGTGGTGTTTGCCGTAATGGAAGCCGATGGTGCGGGCCGAATAATACGGCTCGAGGGCGTCCTCCGCATAGGGTAGGGCAGGTAGACTGAAAGCCATAGGTGTTTCCTCCTTTGCGCAGATTGAAATCGGTTGCTTCCCCCGCGACGAGCTGCCGGGCAAGCGCGTCTATTTGATTATAGCGCATTCCCAGGGGAAGGGTGCGCGGCGCTCGCTCAATCCTGGCGGGCGCGGATCTGGGCGCGCTGGCCGAGGTCCGGGTATTTCTGGCGCAGTTCGTCGACTTTGGCGATGTGCTGGCGTAACTGCTGGCGCAAGAAACTCATCGCCGGCAGGTCGGTGGCGAAGTTCTCGATCAGAAACGTGAATACGACGTTGGTTTCGGCATGTTCGAGTTCGTCGGCCAACTGGCAGGCGTCTTCGAGGGTGTGCACGCCTGCCAGGCTGTCTTGCAGCGGGAAGCGCAGCACTCGCCGGGCGGCGGCGACGATGTCTTCGGCGGCGGGCGCGGCGAGCTGTTGGGCGTCGAGGGCGGCGCGGCGGTTCTCCAGCCAGCGCATGTGCCCGGTCTCTTCCTGGGCGTACTGGCGCCAGAAGCCGGAAATCTCGGGCTGGTGGCTGAACCTGCCGGCCAGCGTCAGGTAAAATTCGCGGTTGAGCTTTTCAGCGGCGATGGACAGGGTGAACAATTCATCGACGCTGGTCATGGCGGCTCACTCCTGGGTGCGCAGCGACTGGCGGGCGGTGCTTTCGCGCAGCCGGCCGGGCAGGCTGACCAGTTTGCCGACGTGCTCGCGCAGCTGCACGCGCAGGAAGGTCTGCGTCTTGAGGTCGGCGGCGAAGTTATCCAGCAGGAACTCGAAGATGACGTTGGTCTCGGCGTGTTCCAACTCGTTGGCGAGTTGATAGGCGTCTTCAAAGGTCTGGATTTTGGTCAGGGCGGCCTCCACCGGGAAGGAGAGCACCTTGTTGGCGTATTCCACGATGCGGCGGTCGGCCAGGACGGAAAGCTGTTCGGGTTTAATCGCCTCGCGCTGGCTTTCCAGCCAGCGCATGTGGCCGGCTTCTTCCTCGGCGTATTCTTTCCAGAAGCGGGCGGCTTCGGCGTCGTGAGCGAATTTGCGCGCCAACACCAGGTAGACGTCCCGGGCGGCCTTTTCGGCGGCAATGGCCATTTCGAGCAGTTCGGCGATGGTGGTTGCGGTCATCATTGCGGTGTACCTCGGTGCAGAGATCGATAAAAGCAGGCTATCTAAAAAGTATAGACAAATACCAGGGTTTGTCAAGACGCCGGGACGGCGGCGCTGCTGAAGAGCCGTTCCCAGGTGATTTTGCCGACCCAGCCGTCGACGACCAGCTGGTTGACCTCCTGGAAGCGGCGCACGGCGGCCTCGGTGCGCGGGCCAAAGACGCCGTCGGCCTGGCCGAGCTCTTGGTAGCCCAGCTTGAGCAGACGCTGTTGCAGCAGCAGCACGTCGGGCCCTTCCATCGGCGGGGTGAGCAGGTGCAGATCGCGCTGCAGGGCGGGCGGGGTGGGGGTGGCCGTGGCAGTGGGGGTGGCGGTGGGCGGCTGGCGGGTGGGCAGGGCCAGCGGCGGCAGTTTGAGCGCCAGCACCTCGTCGCCGCTGCGGTTGGCGACCCATAGCAGGCCGCCGGCGGCGAGCAGGGCCGAGGGGTTGCCGTCGATGGGCAGCATCTCGCTGCTCTGCCCGGTGCGGGTATCGATGGCCCACACGCTCTGGCTGCCGCCCAGCCACAGGTATTCGCCATCCACGGTCATGGCGTCGACGGCGCCGGCCGGGTTGGGCAGCGGCTCGCCGAGCTGGCCGCTGGTGGGGTCGAACCACATCAGCAGATCGTAACCGGCGGACCACAGGCGCCGGCCGTCGAAGGCCAGCGCGCCGGCGGGCAGCATCTGGTCGCCGGGGTGGGGGCAGTGGCCCTGGGCGTAAAAGCCGGTGACGAGCGCGCCGTCGGAGCGGGCGACCCACAGACAGCGCCCGTCGAAGGCCATCGTGCCGAACGCCAGCCAGCCGATGGTGCGGGTGAGCATCAGGCTGCGGCTGGCGGGATCGACGGCGCGCACCTTGTCGTCCATGCCGCTGACCCACAGCCAGCGGCCGTCGAAGCCCAGGGCAGAGGTGGTGGCGTAGCCCTCTTCGCCGGCGAAGTCGTAGAGCGGCGAGACGAGGCCGCTGCGCGGGTCGATGGCTTGCAGCAGGCCGGGGGCCGAGTCGAAGTTGACCCACAGCTTGCCGCCGGCATAGACCAGGTTCGAGGCGCCCGCCACGGGCGGCTCGGGGGTGGCGGCGGCAGGCGGGCCGGCGCTCTCGCAGGGCGCCCGGCCAAGACGGATGGGGGCGCTGATGCGCCCGCCGGTGGGATCGAGGGCGATGAGCGTGTCGTCGTCGTGCAGCACCCACACCTGGCGGCCGTCGTAGGCCAGGGCGCGCGGGCCGCTGCCGGCGGGGTAGACGCCGGCGCCGGGGGCGACGGTGGGCTGCGGGCCGAACAGCGCCGCCCAGGTCTGCCAGGTGACGATGCCGTCGGCCTTGAGCCCGCCGGCGCGCTGGAAGCTGCGCACCGCCGCCTCGGTCTGCGGGCCAAAGACGTTGGCCTGCCATTCTTCGCTTTGCTCGAGATAGCCCAACTGCGCCAGGCGGCTGTGCAGCGCCTGGTCGTCGCACAACGGCTGGCGCGGGTCGTTATACAGGTTGCGGCCGGGGAATGGCGGTAAAGCTGCCACAGGTGGCGGTAAAGCTGCCACAGGTGGCGGTA
>CAZHTS010000130.1:0-1762 GCA_964535315.1 uncultured Anaerolineaceae bacterium | reverse complement strand
GCTGCCACAGGCGGCAGCGTGGCGGCGGCGGGCGGCGCGGCGCTGGCCTGGTCGGCCGGTTCGACGGCCAGGATCAGGCCCAGGGTGGGGGTGAGGGTCGGGGTGCGGCTGGGGGGCAGGCTGGGCGTGACGGCCGGTGCAGGGGTGGCGCTGGCCGCGGCTGGGGCCGCCGGCGCCGCGCCGTTTGCTTGCGGGGGTGGCAGGCTGGGCGGCGCCGGCGGCGCGCTGGTGGGCGGGGTGCAGCCCACCAGCAATACCACCAGCGCCAGCCATGCGGCGATCCGGTTGGCGGCCGTGCGCATGGCTTACTACCCTGGGGTATATTCCTGGCGCAGCATGGAGAACAGCGCCAGGCTTTCAAAGCGCTCGCCGACGCGGATGCACTCGCGCAGCGTGCCTTCGTAGGTGAAACCGGCGGTTTCGTACAGACGCCGGGCGCGCGGGTTCTGGTCGCGCACGTCCAGCCACAGGCGGTGGGCGTCCAACTGTTCAAACGCCATCTGCTTGACCAGCCCGATTGCCTGGCGGCCAAAGCCCTTGCCCTTCTCGGCCAGGACGATGCGGCGGAACTCGATGTTCTTGTTGGGGCCGGCCAGGCCGGCCAGGATCAGGTAACCTACCGGGCGGTGGTCGTCGCAGTGTTCGATGATGTAGTGGCGGATGTCCGGGTCGTTCAACGAGGTGGCGTGTTCCTGGCGCGTCCACTGCCCGACGTAGGGGCTGTTGGCGGAGTCGGCTTCGGTGGCGAGGACGAAGTCCAGATCGGCTGGGATTGTGGGACGAAGTTGGATGGTCATTTTGCCTCCGGGCGTAGAAATGGCGGCTGCACGCTGCGCTCGACGAGCGGGGCGTAACAACCAGGGTGGCGGTAGGCGTTGCCCCACACCTCGCCGGCGCGGTAGGCGCGCAGCGCGTCGAGATCGAGGCTCGCCAGGTAGACGCCTTCGGCCGGGCCGGCCTGCACCAGCAGCATGCTGCGGGAGCGGCCATCGGGGGTGAAGGCCATGCCGTCGTAGGCCAGCGAACCGCCGTTCTCCTGCGGGGCGGCGTAGTTACACAGGGCCAGGGCGAGCATGTTTTCAAAAGCGCGGGCCTGAAACTGGCCGGCGCGCAGGCTTTCCAATTCACAGGCGTTGGGGGTGAGCACCAACTCGGCGCCTTGCAGCATGAGGATGCGGGCGCTTTCGGGGAACTCGCGGTCGAAGCAGATCATGGCGCCCACCTGGAGCGGGCCGGCGCGGGTGTGCAGGGTGCAGACGGAGAAACCCTCGCCGGGGGTGAGGGCCGCCTCGCGGTCGAAGGCGCAGGTATGCACCTTGGCGTAGGTCAGCACGGGCTGACCAGTGCGGTCGAACAGGGTGAGGGCGTTGCGCGGGGCGCCGGGCCAGCGCTGCAGATAGGTGAGGGCGATGGCGAGTTGCAGTTCGGCGGCCAGGGCCTGAAAGTGGCGGTAAAAGCCATCTTCGGGGCCGGTGGCCTGCGCCGGCCAGCGGGCCAGGGCGGCTTCGTCGCCGGGGGCGGGGAGCTGGTAGCCCACGTTCCACATCTCGGGGAAGAGGGCGATGTCGGCCCCCAGGCCGGCGGCGACGCGGCAGAAGGCCTCGCCCTTTTGCTGGTTGGCGGGCTGATCCCAGCCACAGCCGGTCATTTGCAGTAGCGCAATCTTGATCTGCCCCATCACGGCTCCCTGGTATTCATTATACGTGAGAATGGCGCGAAAGGGGAACACGGATGGGGGGAACAGGGATGGGCCGGGATTTTG
>CAZHTS010000129.1:7357-9233 GCA_964535315.1 uncultured Anaerolineaceae bacterium | reverse complement strand
CGCACAACTGCCGGCGCCACCTGCATCACCTGCGCCAGGCGCCCGGCCTCGTTCCTGTCCAACCCGGCCAGTTCGGCCAGCGAGCCGATCCCGGCCAGCGCCAGTTCTACTTCCAGCCCCGGCAAGCCGCCGATCTGGCGCAGCGGTTCGCCGGCATCCACCACAAAATCCTGCCCCGGCAGCGTCAGCAGGTTGGCCGCCATGCCGGCATCCACGTCCTGGACAAAGCCGTTCTCAGCCGACCAGCAATAGCCCGCCGCCATCCGCCGGCCAATCACCTCCGGCATTTCGTTGCGATACCTGATTTGCATGCCACCTCCTTCGCTCAGCGCCGGTGCACGACCCGATACCGGCTCACCGCCAGCGAGCAGCGCAGCGCCTGATCCTCTATGTCCTGCACGTCGCCCACGTGCCGCACCGTCCACACGCCGGCCGCCAGTTTGCAGCCATCCAACAACTGGAACAAACGGTTCAGCGCCCGGTCGATGTGGGCGTAACCCTGCGCCTCATACAGATACACCGCCAGTGTGGCGCCGGCCGCCTCGGGGTATGGCCCTTCCGGCGTGACACCCGCCAGCTTCACCAGCGCACACGGGCGAACCTCCAGGTTCTCATCGAACGCCCCCGGCGCCGCCTGGCGCGTGATCTCCGCCAGGGCGTATACCCCACCCGGCAGGATACCGGAGAGCAACGAATCGGCAGCAAGATACTCGCAAACAACCTGACGCAGTTCCACCGTTCTGTCCTCCCAATCTCAGGTCATCACCCCACCCGGAACGCACCCAGCGTCAGGTCGGCGACCGCCGAGAAGGTCACTTCCATCGTCCCGTCTGGCTTGTTATACACGTCCGCCGGGAACGGCCCGATCTTCAGCCCACCCCCGGCCGGCAGCGTCACCTGCTTGCCGCCGTTGGCCGGGGCCACGCCATCGATGCGCGCCTGCGCCACCAGCGTCACCGTCACCGCCGAACCGCCGCCGTTCTTCACCTCCAGATAGGTGCGGCCGTCGTTCAGGAAATAATGCCCGTCTGCGTTGGCTGCGCCAAACACCGGCGCCAGTCCCTCGCGGTTGATGCTCTGCACCGTCAATGCTGTTTTTGCCATTTCTGCCTCTCCTTGTTCAGTCTTCCGTATTCCAGATTCTGCCCACCAGCGCTCCGGTCTCGTCCCACAGCCACGAGACCAGCGCGCCCACCACCGCCCCGCCGATCTGCTGGCCGATCTCGCCGCCCACCAGTTCAGCATAAGCGTCCATCTCCGCCCAGGCTTCCGTCCCCTGCATCCAGCCCCGCAGCCGGCCGGTGAACTCCGTCTCGTCCATCAGCACCGCCGTCTTGAAGCACAGGCACTGCACGTGCAGCGGCAGGTGCACCTCGCCCTTCGGGTACACACCGTCGCCATTCTCACCGCCCGAGGTTACGTCGTCGCAGATGTCCCGTTTGGGATGATCCGGTGAGAGCAGCACCCGCTCGCGCAGCACAAACGGCATGCTCTCCAGCAGCGTGTCCGTCGCCAGGTGGTGGACGATCTGGATCTCGTTGCGCGCCAGGCGCAGGGCGTTATAGGCCACCCCCTGTCCGGCGCAGTCCGCCCCAGACAACAGCCCCGTCCGGTTGCCGGCTGCGATGTCCGCTTTCGTCAGGCGCAGGCGGGCGTGCGCCCAGCGCGGGCAGCGGCTGTTGGCGCCCAGGTATTGCTCCAGATCCCGCGCCATGTCCCAGGCGCTGCGCTGGTTGGCCAGCCCATTGAAGATCACCGCCTGGATGCCCTCCAGCGATTCGTGCTCCAGCCGCCATAACCGCTGGCTGAGCACCAGCCCGTCCTGGTATACCCGCCGGTCTGCCGCCTCCAGGATGCGTTGCAGCTGCGGGGTGAA
>CAZHTS010000129.1:5918-7257 GCA_964535315.1 uncultured Anaerolineaceae bacterium | reverse complement strand
TGTTCTTTCCAGCGTCCCTGTCGCTCCCCCCATCCACTGTATCTTCCTCGCCGTCTTCCTCCTCCCCCGGATACAACCCCGCCCCGGCCGATAGCTGCCGTTCCAGCCCGCCGTCCAGATCCACGGCGCTCAGGTCGATCCCCGGCAGGAAACGTCCCAGCACGCTCACCACCACATCCCCCGGCAGCCCCAGCGACTTCAAGCGCAGCGCTGCGTCCGCCGCATCGCGCAGATCGCCGGCCGTGATCGGGCGTTTGTTCTTCCACACCAGTTCATAGTCCAGCCCCTCGGGCAGGATGCCGGCCAGCAGCCACTGCCGTTCCAGCAGCGGGCGTACCAGTTCCTCCTCCACCCACTCGGCGATCTGTTCCAACGCCCGCTCGTATTGCTCCTGCTGCTCCTCGAGCACGTCCCGGTTCAAATCCTGGCCGTAGCCCAGCAGCGACATGGGCAGCGGCGACGCCACCCAGAAGGTGCGGATATGGTGCAGTACGTCGTCGATCTCCGCCAGGTGGGCGTCGCCCTGGATGGCCGAGACTGTCACCCGCTGGTTGGCAAAGAAGTCGATCACCGCCGCAAACGGACTCTCCAGGGCGTTTTTGTTGCGCTCCTTGTACGCCTCGATCTCCGCTTCCCCGGCGCCTTCCAGCGAATGCAGATAACGCATCCCCGAGCGCGTCTTGCGCCGCACGGCGATGTCCGTCTCGCCCTCGCTCATGCGTTTGAAGGCCTTGACCGCACTGGCAAACAGCGGCTCACCGTAGCGGCTGCCCTCGTCGTGATCCCAGCGAGCGTGTATGATCTGCCACTCGGCAAACCACAGCGCATCCCCCGGCGGCTGCTGCCCAACCCATGCTTCATCCGCCCACCAGTACGCCTTGATCGGATCGGAAAAACGGTCGGCGGTATTGCTGTGGCGGTGCATTTGCAGCGTGGGTTTGCGGCTCACGTCCACGATCTCCCCGCCGGCGCTCACTCCCACTTCCAGGAACGAATCGCCGTCGCGCAGCGTCAGGCGCACCCAGTCATCCAGCTTGCTGGCCAGCCCCAGCCGTTTCACCAGCGCGTTGGCCGTCGCCTCCGCCCGGGCGTTGCCCTTGCAGTTCACCTGGAAGCCGCCCTTGACCACGTCACGGGCAATGGCCTTGAGGATGCCCTTTACCCGCGGGTCGCCGGCATACATCTCCCGGCAGAATCGCACCAGCCGGACCCGTTCTGCCTCGGCGCCAAACATCGACAGCGCCTGGATGCTGCTTTCTACTATGGCCGGGTTCTCCACCTGCAGGGTGTTCTCCACCTGCGCCCGGCTGCGTTTCGTGAACAGTGCGCTTATGCGATC
>CAZHTS010000129.1:4291-5818 GCA_964535315.1 uncultured Anaerolineaceae bacterium | reverse complement strand
ACCTGAACAGTTCATCCAACATCTGGCGCAGACGCGGCAAATGCTTCTCGATCGTCGGCAGGATGATGGCGTACTTACCGCCGCGCGCCAGTTCCAGGAACACCCCGTACTCGATGGTGTGTCCGTGGCTGAGATAGATCTCGATGATGTCGCCCGCCGCACCCTGCATGTCCACTTCGGTGAACAGCCCTGAACGGGCGTTGCCGGTACGATCCCGCCAGGGGGCGCTGCGCCGGGCATCCTCCATCATCTGCTGCGCCAGGTATGCGGCAATGGCGCGCATCGCCACGATCACCCGCCGGCCATACAGTTGGATGGCCCGCTGCAGGTTCTGCGGTGGGGTGACCCACACCACGCCCGTGTCGGCCATCAGGCTGCCGCCTCGGCCGTGGCGACCGTTCCCACCAGCCGGTTGGGGTTGACAAACACCACCCGGTACAACACACCGCCGTCTGTGAAGCGGTCGCCGGTCTGGATGTCCAGGTCTGCATCGCCCAGCACCAGCACCTCGCCCCGGCTCTCCTGCGCCGCCTCGCCCTGCTGCACGCTGCCGCTGCCGGCCGCCACCAGCCGGACGGGCTGCGCCGGCAGTTCCTGAGCGCCCCGGCGCAGAACGATCTCTACCACCCGGTCGTTGCGCAACCGGACGGCATTGGCGCGCATCTGCACCCGGTCACTGCTGGTAAGCATGGCCCCAACCTCCCGCCGCTCCAATGCGCCGGGCCACTGCCTGGGCATAGCGCTCTTCCTGCGCCTGGGCCTGGGCGCGCACTTCGGCCGCCAGTTTCTCCTTGCTCACCCGCTCCTGTCCGATCTGGTACTGCCAGGCCTCGGCCGCCAGGCGATTGGCCTGCATCATCAACACTTCGGCCTGAGCCTTGAGCGCCACCAGCTGTACCGTCTCGTCGTCCATGTGCGGATACCCACCCTCTACCAGAACGTGCCCGGACTGATACACCAGGTCTACCCGGCAGTTCATCACCGGCGCCATCGCAAAGACAAGCTGCCCATCTCGCACCACCCAACGGGGCAGGATGGAGGCGGAAGAGACCGGCGCCAACCCGTCGGCCGTGACCAGCAGGCCGGCATAGCTGCCATCTGCCGGCGACAGGCGCACGATCTTGAGACAGTCTGCCGGCAGGGCGTACGCCGCCACACCGGCAACCAGCGCCAGCGTCCCGAACGCCAGGCCGGGGCAGCGCCGGTTGAAGTCCACCACCGCCGCCTGCAGCGCCTGCTCGTACCCGGCGTTATCGGGCGCTCCGTCCCTTGCCGGCGCCAGGCTTTGCAACAGGCTCACCAGCATTTGCAGGTTGACTGCCATCGCTCACCGTTCCTTTTTGCTCAACCTCAACAGAGATGCTCCCGTCCGGCTTCACCACCTGGATCGCCTGCGGGGCGGCCGCCAGCACCAGTTCCAGCAGATAGACCGGAATCACCCGCGTCTCTCCGGGGTACAGCGCCTCTCCGCCCACGATCACCACTTCTTTGCCAACGTGCTTGATTTCAACCGTTTGTGCTGCCATC
>CAZHTS010000129.1:0-4191 GCA_964535315.1 uncultured Anaerolineaceae bacterium | reverse complement strand
CTCAGGCGATCTTGATGTAAGACCCCTTCTCCGCCACTGGGGCAGCCGTGCCGTTGTATTCCTCGACATACCACTGGTCTTTGGCCACCAGGTTGCCGCTGGCGTCGAAGCTCGGGTACGGCCCCTTGATCGTCATCGGCTGGTAGACGCGGTGCGCCACCAATTCCCGGTTCACCACGAGCCCATACCCGTCGCTGAACTCGGTCGTCTGGAACACCGGCAGCCCCTTCACCCGTCCCACATACCCGTTGGCGTTCAGATCCACATCCGGCCGCTTGCCGGCTGCCGTGAACCCATCCCAGTTGGCCAGCAGATCGCTGTTGGTCGTGCTCAACAGGATGGCATGCGGTTCGTAGTAACGCTTCTCCAGCTTCACCCGCGCCACCCCCAGGTACTTCACCAGGTCGCTCAGGTTACCGCCGCTCACCGTGTACGTCCCACCGCTGTTGTTCGCCACGCTCATCGCCGCAGACAGCGCCAGGTACAGCACCCCCTGGTCGATGCGCCGCTGGATCTCGTTGATCAATCCGCTCAGCACCCGCGTGGTGGCATCCCAGCCAATCTGCGAACGGCTGAACACCACCACTTCGTTGGTCAGCTGCGTCGCCAGCCGGTCGGCCGCAATTTCCAGCGTCTTGTGGCTCAGCGTCATCTTTGCCCGCAGGATGCCCTGGTTCTCACCCTTGCGCATGCCGTAGTACGTGTACGAGACCTTCAGCGCCTGCCCGGTTGTGATCGTCGCCACCGGCATCAACTGCCCGCCGGCATAGTCGATCACATAATCCGTCCCTTCCACGTAGGTCACCCCTTCAGCCTGGTTGGTCACCACCACCGTGGCCGGCTTGATCCGCTTGTTCGCCAGCGAGATCCACGTCTTGAGCGTGACCGCATCCGTGGTGATGGCTTCCTTCGAAACCGCAATCTCCAGCGTGTCGTCACCGGCAAAGGTCTCGTAGTAGATACGCGTCGGCGACTGGTCGGTCACGCCAAAGTCGAACAGCGAGGACGAGATCAACCGCGGTAGGGCCGCCGCAATCACCGTGCGCGCCACCGAGTACGGCAGCGACAGATCCGCAGTCAGCGCCGCCGCCTCTTCCACCATCTTGCTCTCGTGCTCCAGGTGCATCTGGTACAGCGCATCAAAGCGCTCCAGCACCCTGGCCGCAAAGCTCTCGTTCACGCTGCGCGGCTTACGCAGGTCGCGCCGTTCCACCAGCCCGCGCTGCACCAGCGCTTCGCTGAACTCAAACGCCCCCCGCGCAAACCCGGGATGATCGCTCTCGCTCTCCAGCACCGGCCCCAGCGCCTGCACGCCCCGCAGCCCCATCCCCGCCAGCCGGGCCTTCGCCACAATGGCGTCGTATTCGCTGCGTTTGGCTTTGGCCAGCGCCTCTACTGCCGCCGGCGTCTCCGGGTTGGCCGCCCGCAGCGCCTCCACAAACGCCCCGTTCAGTTCACCGTACGGCAGGTCTTTGGTCTGGGCGGCAATCGCCGCCTCCACCGCCTGCTGGCGCTTCTGCGCCTCCAGCGTGCGTTTGGCCGTCATCGCCTCGGCCAGCGCCGGGCCAATCTCGGTCTGCTCGTCGATGCCGAGCGCCTGGCGCATGCGCCCTTCCAGCGCCTGCAACTGGCCCTCGCTCATCTTTTCCACTTCCTCGGCGACCAGGCCCTTAAACAGTTCCGGGTTCACCTTGATCCATTCTGCAAGTTGTTTGGGATCCATGTCCTCCTCCTGAGGCACCAATGATTCGAGTGTCTGGACGGCGCCGTTCGGGTCGCTTGGCTCCATCACCAGGTCGTAGCCGGTGATGTGCAGTTCGCAAATCTCCTCGATTTCTTCGCCGTCTTCTTCTACCGTTCGCGCCAGCCCATAGCCGCGCTGGCTCACCCCCGGCAGTACGCCGCCCTGCAGAATCGCCAGGATGTCCTTACCCTTGCTGGTCTCCAGCACCTGGCCGCGCAGCTGTACCTTGCCGTCTACAAAGCTCACCTCGCTCCAGCGCACCACCGTTTCCAGCAAAGTCGGACGCCTGGATGCCTTGTCCGACGGATGTTCTGCCTCACCCAGCAGCCAGCGACCCTGGCCGGCGCTTTCGTGCAAATGTCCTTTCAGTTCGTCCACCGCCGCCTGCAACACCGCCGCCGGGTATCGCCGGCGGTTAGCGTTGATCACGTCTGCGGTGATGCCCACCGCCCGGATGGTGCGCGCCCGCCCGTCTGCGCTCTCGTCCAGCGCCGCCACGCAGCCGGTTTGCTCCATCAGGCGTTTCTTCACTTCGCCCGATTGCTTGTGGGAATTGCCGGCATTTTCGCTGACGGGTTGGGGAACGGCGGTCTGTGGCGTATCGTCTGACGGGGAAGTCGCCGGCGTACCCCCTGCAGCGGATGGCGCTTCTTCCGCCCCCGTGTTCCCGGCTGCGCCCTCAGCCGGTGTTACGCCGGCCGAGGCCGGTGTTACGCCGGCTTCAGCCGGTGCTGCCGCCACCGCTCTGGGCTGGTAGGCCAGTTCCACCACTTCCCACTGCTCGCGGGCGGCGAAGCTGTACCCGCCCTGTGCGTTGGCCTGGTAGGTCACCCGGTAGAACTCGTCCGGCGGTTGCAGCGCACTGCCCACGATTATATGATCGCCAAACATCTCCACGATCCATACGTCCGTTTCGTTCCGTTCGTAATTGCGCGGAAACTGGCTGTAGAAGGCGCTGCGGATCATCTCCATCGTATAATCCAGCGAGCCCTTCACCAGTTCTTCCAGCGGCCGCCCCCGCTCCACTTTTCTTGCCATCGTCACCTTCCTTGCCGGGCGTGTCCCGGCCGGAACACCGGTTCTTTACCCAGCTCTTCTACCTGGCGGCTGAGCTGCTCGGCGCCGGCGCTCAATACGGCGATCTCGCGCTCCTGGCCGTTCACCTTCGCCAGCAGTTCGCTGATCTTGCGTCCTTTCTCTTCGTCGCTGCGTTTCAACGTCTCCAGCTCCGTACGCACCGCCGCCAGTTCGCTCTTCAGCGCCTCGACGATCTCCAACGCCGTGCCGGTCAGCCGGTCTGCCGCATCTGCCGACGAAAGTTTCTCGTTGGCGCGGGCATCGCTCAGCAGCTTCTTCGTCTCGGCCAGCACCCGCTCACGTTCGATGCGGGCACGCCTGCGATCCAGCTGCCCCAGGTACAGCGCGAGCGCACCCAGCAGCCCGCTGATGGCGGTGAGAATATCGATGACGCTGATCTCTTGCATACGCCCTTACTTCGCCCTGTGATTCTTCTCAAGCGCAGCCGAGCGCGGCGCTTCATCCACCGGCCAGCCCAACAGCCCACTCACCGCGCTCGTATCCAGCGTCTTGCGTTCGAACGCCACCGCCAGGATGTAGCCGCTGATGGTGACACAGGCAGTGATGACCTGCTCCGGGTTCATGTCGAACGGCAGGCTCTTGCCGAACACGTCCAGCGCGATCACCACAAAGCCGGTGATCGCCCCCCAGAACTTGCGCGAGCGCAGCAGACCGTTCCACCCGGCGCCCGGGTCTACCGCCACACCCACCATGAACGAGACGATCACCAGCGCCCCGGCTGCCAGGTCTTCGACGCGCGCCTCGAACTTCTCCCCGGCCGCCGGCAGAAACACCGAGACCAGCACGGCCGCGAGCATGAAGATCGCCGCCCAGAACTTCCTTGATTGCCATACCGTTTGCATGCCTTCTTTCCCTCCGGGCTCCTTTGCCCATCCATCTGTTTCCCGCCCGCTTAAAACAAAAACCCGGGGCAGTCTGTTTCAGACTACCCCGGGATCTATGCCAGCTGGCGGGTCTGTCCCCGGTCTTCGGCCGGGAAGTGTTAACAGTATTATAGTGCATTTGTTCTGTTTTGCAAGTCCCTCAAAAATCAAACCTTGCGCGTCATTTCGACGCTCACGCTGTCCGGCCGGCCGTTCTTGAAGCTGATCTTCACCTCGCCCCACCCGCTGCGCCGGGCAATCTCCAGGCAGGCGGCGATCTCGCCCATCTCACTGGCTGCGTCTCCGCCGCGCAGTTTGCGCGTCACCACCACCCCGATAATGTCCGCCGCCCCATTCTTGAAACCCACGCTCACCTGGCCGAAGCCATTGCGCCGGGCGTCTTCCATGTAAGCCAGCATCCCCGCCGCCGTCTCGGCCGGCAGGATCCTGTATAGCTGTTGCTCCAGTTCGCTTTGCTCTGCCATT
>CAZHTS010000128.1:1875-9520 GCA_964535315.1 uncultured Anaerolineaceae bacterium | reverse complement strand
CCCCGCACCTTTTAAAACGGCCAGCTTTGCGTTAAGCTTTACTTCGCCGGCAGGCGAGGTGCGGTTGCTCCGACAGAAAAGTTTTTTTAACCCTCGCCCATCTGGTATAATAATTATCTTGAAAATTGCTGCTGAAATTTTTATCTGCCCGCCGGGCAAGGATTGTTGAACCGTTATGCTTGATAAAATAGCCATAATTGAAAACCGCTACAACGAAATTGGCAAAGAACTGGAACAGGTGGGCGAAGATTACCAGCGCGCCGCCGAACTGGCCAAAGAACGCGCCGAAATGGAACCCATCGTCAACAAAGCCGGCGAATACCGCCTCGTGCTGCAGCGCATCGAAGAAGCGCGCAGTCTGCAAGACATCGAAGACGAAGATCTGCGCCAGCTGGCGCTCAACGATCTACAAGAACTCGAACCCCAGGTCGGCCAGCTTGAAAAAGAGCTCAAAGGGCTGCTGCTGCCCAAAGACCCGCGCGACGAGCGCAACGTCATCGTTGAGATTCGCGCCGGCACCGGCGGTGAGGAAGCCGCTCTGTTTGCCGCCGACCTGTTCCGCATGTACTCGCTCTACGCCGAGCGCAACCGCTGGGCGGTAGAAGTCCTCTCGCAAAACGAGACCGGCATCGGCGGGTTCAAGGAAATCATCTTCCTGGTCAAAGGCAAGGGCGCCTACTCGCGCCTGAAATACGAATCCGGCGTCCATCGCGTCCAGCGCGTGCCCGCCACCGAAGCCGCCGGGCGCATCCATACCTCCACCATCACCGTCGTCGTCCTGGCCGAAGTGGAAGAGGTTGACGTACAGATCCCCGAATCCGACATTCGCGTGGACATCTACCGCTCGGCCGGCGCCGGCGGCCAGAACGTACAGAAAAACTCGACCGCCATCCGTATCACCCATCTGCCTACCGGTATCGTCGTCGCCTGCCAGGACGAGCGTTCGCAGTTGCAAAACCGGCTGCGCGCCATGAGCATCCTGCGCGCCCGCCTGTACGAGATCGAGGCGCAAAAACGCCAGCACGAACTGGAAGAGACCCGCCGTTCGCAAGCCGGCAGCGGCGAACGCTCCGAAAAAATCCGCACGTACAACTTCCCCCAGTCGCGCGTCACCGACCACCGCATCAACGTGTCCTCCTACAACCTGCCCGGCGTCCTGAACGGCGACCTGAACATCTTCATCGAGGAACTCTCACTACAAGACGAGACCGAGCGCCTGGCGGCCACCGGCCTGGAGGATGACGACGAATAGTTTTGGCGATTGGCTGGCCGACGCCAGCCGGCAGGGCAGCACATACCCCATTCCTGCGCTCGAAGCACAGGCCTTGCTGGCGCACGTCACCGGCCTGAGCCGGGCGCAGATCCTCGCCCATCCCGAACGGCCGCTCGACCCCGAGCAGTGGGCCGCTCTTCGCCACGCCCTGGCGCGCCTGCAAAACGGTGAGCCGCTGGCCTATATCACCGGCCGGCGCGAATTCTATGGCCTGGAACTGATCGTTTCGCCCGATGTCCTCGTCCCCCGCCCCGAGACCGAACTGCTCGTCGAACGCGCCATCCTTTGGCTACACGCTCACCCCGGCCGCCGCCGCGCCGCCGACGTCGGCACCGGCTCGGGCTGCATCGCCGTCGCCCTGGCGCACACCCTCCCCGACCTGTCCGTCACCGCCGGCGACCGCTCTCCCGCTGCCCTGGCTGTGGCCGCCGCCAACAGCCGCAGCCACGGACTGGCAGACCGCATCCACTTCGTCTGCTCCGATCTGCTCGAACAGATGCCCGGCCCGTTCGATCTGCTGTGCGCCAACCTGCCCTACATCCCCACCGCCACCCTGCATCACCTGGCGGTGGCCCAACACGAACCCCACCTGGCGCTGGACGGCGGCCCGGATGGGCTGCGGCTGATCGCCCGCCTGCTGGCCCAGGCGCCCGCCTGCCTGGCGCCCGCCGCCTGCCTCCTGCTCGAAATCGAGGCCGGCCAGGGCCAATCGGCCCCCGCCCTGGCCTATGAAATCTTTCCCCAGGCCAGCATCCACCTCCACCACGACTACGCCGGCCATCCCCGTTTGTTACACATCCAACTTCCGAGCGAGACCTGATCCATGACGACCGAAATTATCCCGTGTGAAAACCCGCTGGCCATCCCGCGCGCCCTGGCCATCCTGAAAGAAGGCGGATTGATCGCCTTCCCCACCGACACCGTCTACGGCGTCGCCAGCCTGCCGTGGGACAAACGCGCCGTCGAGCGGCTGTTCTTTGCCAAAGAGCGTGACCTGCGCAAGGCCATCCCCATTCTCGTCGGCAGCGTGGAGCAGATCACCCAGGTGACCGCCGGCCTGACCGCCAGCGCCCGCCGCCTGGCCGATACCTTCTGGCCCGGCGCCCTGACCCTGGTCGTCCCCCGTCATCCCGACCTGCCGGCGTCCATCTCGCCCACCGCCACCATTGGCATCCGCATGCCAGACCACCCCTTCGCCCTGGAACTGCTGCGCCACAGCGGCCCGCTGGCCACCACCTCGGCCAACCTGTCCGGCGGCGCCAATACCCAGACCGCCGGCGACGTTCTGGCGCAGCTCTGCGGTCGTATCGAACTGCTGCTGGACGGCGGAACCACCCCAGGCGGCGTTCCCTCCACCGTGGTCGATTGCACCGGCAGCCAGCCGGCCATCCTGCGCCAGGGCGCATTGCCCGCCGACCGGCTGCTCAACGCATTGGGTTGATTCTTGGGCTGCGCTCAGAGCCGCAGCCGCCAGACCACCACGGCCAGCAACAGAGGCAGCGCCCCGCTCGCACACGGTGCCGGCGTCGCCGGCGAAGCCGGAACCGCCGGGGCGGTGGTTGATGACCCGGTCGTTACGTTTTGCGGCGTTGCTGTTGCCGCACTCACCGCCGGCTGGGGCACAGTTGTCGCCGGCAGCACCAACGGCGCAGCGCCGGCCGGTTCCCCGGCCGCCACCACCTCATAGGCCGCCCCATCCACCACCACGATCACGCGCTCACCCAGCGCCAGCGCCGCAGCCACTTCGGGGCGGGACTGTGACAGGCGGAAATAATCCTGCGACAGGAACACCACCGGGGTGGGTTTCATCACCTGCGGATCATAGCTCGTATCTACCCACACGCCGCCGTTCAGCACAAAGGTGCGGCTGCCCACGATGCGCACCCGCTGCCCGCTGGCCTGCGAGGCGCTCGGCGCCACCTCGGCCTGCGACATGGCGCCCTGCCCGGCCGCCTTCTCCACTGCCTCCTGCCCCGAAGCCGGCGCAGCCGGCGCCGCCTGCAAGTCATTGTAGGCATCACGCGCCAGTTCTTGCTGGCTGGCCGCCCCCAACGGCGCCTGCTCGGTCACCAGGTAAGAGGTATACGGCGTGACGATGCCATACCGCACGCTCAGACGCACAATCTGATCGATGGTCTCCTGGTCGGGCCCCTGCAGGCGAATCTTGCTCAACAGATAACCGATCTTGCGCGTGGCCCACAGGCGCGGCAGTTCAACCAGCGCCCCGCTCTGCCCGCGCCCATCCGCCGTGAAACGCTGCTCGGCATAACGGAAGACCTGCGCCTGCCCGTTCACTTCCCCTTTGAGCGTCACCGTGGTCACCCCACCCTCACGGTAACGCCCGACCACCACCACCTGACTGCCCGCAAACAGATCGGGCAGCGGGTCAGGATACAGGTCGTAGACGCTCAACGCCCCAAAATCCAGCGCCAGATTGGTCAATACCGGCGTGCTGATCCGGGCATAAAACGACGAAAGCACCTCGTCCAGCGCCTCGCCCGGCTGCACGTACGTGCTCACACCGTGGTGTTCCTGGCTGAGCGAGTCGAGCAGATAGGTATCCACATCGTAGCCCACCCCAAAGGCAAACAGACGCACATTCCGGGGGGCCGTCTGCGCAAAATTGTTCAGAATCTTCTGGCTGTCCGTTTCCCCCTCGGTCGGCAGCCCATCGGTCAGGAAGATCAGATAGGTCGGGCGTTCGCGATCGGCCAGCGACGCAGCTTCCAACAGCGCCCGGTTGATATCGGTGCTGCCCACCGCGCTCATCTGATTCAACCAGCCGGTTGCCGCTCCGGCGTCTGCCGCCGGGCGCAGCCCCTCGGCGTAACGATCGGTAAAATTGTTAAACGTCGTCAGGTGAAAACGATCGCCGGGGTTGAGATGCTGCAAAATATACCGCACCGCCGCCTGCGCCTGCTGGAACTTCTCACCTTCCATACTGCCCGAACGATCCAGCACCAGCAGCAGGTCTTTGGCAACCGGCTGGCTGGCCTCGCCCGGCTTAGGCGCCAGCAGCATCAGGAAAAAGCCGTCGCGATCCTGGGCGTCGCCGGGGTCGCGATACGAGAACAGGTGGAAAGCCTCGCTCTCGCCCAACGAGTAATACAGGGCAAAATCGGCGTCGGGAGTGACGTTGCTGGCCTCGTAACTGGCCACAAAATGACGGTCGTCGCTGCGCTTGATGCTGACGTTATGACTGGGCGAATACACGGCGCGCACCGGCTGCGCCGCGCTCACCTCCACCCGCACCGTCACACTCTGCAGCGGCTCGGCTGAAAACTTTTCGGTGTTGAGCGGGTAGAGATAACGCACCAGCCCGTTGTCGGCGGTCAGCGCCTGGGTATATTCCAGTTCGACGCGCCGCTCGCCCTGCGGCGGGATGGGAAAGATGCGCGCCTGCACCGCCCCACGCCCCACGTACTCCAGCAGCGCCGGGTCGCGCATCCCGCGCACAATCTCCTCGTAGGTGCGGCGCGCCTGATCGGCGTCCAGCACCTTGCCCTCCACCGGCTTGCCGTCGATCCACAGCACAAAATTGCTGACGGTCGCGTCCACCGGCAGCGGGAACAGGTAGGTGCCCTCCACCTGCCAGTCGTGCGGATTGTAAAACACCTGGTCAACGCGCGTCACCGCCAGTTGGTTCTCAATCCTGACCGTCACGTGGTGGTAACGGATCACCAGACGCGCCGTTTCAGGCGGCGGGGGCTGCCCGGGGGGAAAGTCGGGGATGATAATGCCATCCGCCTGCACCGGGCTGGCGATTGCCGCCAACAACAACAGACCTGCCAGCAAGGAAAACAGGATTCGAGTCTTCATATACGCCTCCAGAAAAGCAAAACGAAACCGTCATTGCTAAGACGTATCGCTCACCCCGCTGGTTCCCCTGTTTCACACCTCGCCCAGTGCATCGTTATCCAGTTCCCACAAACGGGCATACATGCCTCGCTGCGCCAACAAAGCAGCGTGCCGGCCGCGTTCCACCACCCGCCCGGCCTGCAAAACCACAATTTCGTCCATCCCCTCCAGCCCGGCCAGCTGGTGGGTGATCCACACTGCGCTGCACCCCTGCGTCACCGCCAGCAGGGTGCGCGTCAGTTCGCGCCCGGTCAACGCATCCAGGTGTGCGGTCGGCTCGTCCAGCACCCACAACCCCGCCGGGCGCAACAATGTGCGCGCCACCGCCAGGCGCTGGCGCTCGCCGCCGCTCATCCGCACCCCGTGCTCACCCAGCCAGGTATCCAGTCCGTCGGGCAGTCCGGCCAGCCACCTTCCCAGTTCCGCCCGTTCCAACGCCTGCCGCAGTTCTGCCTCGCTGGCCTGCGGGTTGCCCAGCAGCAGGTTCTGGCGCAGCGTGGCGGTAAACAGATAGCCCGACTGCGTCACCACCGCCATCTGCCGGCGCGCCGCTTCCAGCGGCCAGCGGCGCAAATCGACGCCGTTCAACTCAATCTCGCCTGCCTCATAGTCCCAGAAACGCAGCAGCACCTGGGCCAGCGACGTTTTTCCCGCCCCGCTTGGCCCCACCAGCGCCACGCGCTGGCCGGGCGCCACGCTCAGGTTCAAAGCGCACAACGCCGGGGGCAAATCCGGCGCATAACGAAAACACAGATTGCGCACCTCCAGCCGCCCGGTTGTGCCTGTCGCCGGCAGCGACGTCGCCGCCGGTTCGACCACCGCCGGGCTGGCGTCCACCAGATCGAACAGACGCCGGGCGGCCTCCAGGCTGGCGGTCAACTGCTGCGCCGCCTGCGGCAGCGGCGTGACCGCCTCAAAACTGGAAAGCGTCAGCAGCGCCAACACGGCCAGCATCACCCCCTCCAGGCGACCGGCCGTGACCAGCGGAATGGCCAGCAGCAGCATGCCAAACAACGTCAGGTTGGACAACAACTGGCCCGCCGCATTGCCCACGGCGCTCACCCAGACCTGGCGCATCTGCGCCGCCGCCAACGCTGCGCTGCGCCGCGCCAGGGTCTCCCGTTGGGCTGTCTGCCCGCCAAAAGCCAGCAGATCGCTCAAGCCCTGCACGCTGTCCACCAGACCGGCGCTCAGTTCGGCGCGCCTGGCCACCAACCGGCGCCCCGAATGCCGGCTCAACGCATACGTCAGGCACGGTACGCCGGCCCCGGCCGCCAGCAGACCGCCTGCCAGCAGCCAGCCCAACGCCGCACTCCACTGCCCGACGAATAACGCCATGCCTGCCGTCACCACCAGCGCCACCACCGGCGGCGCCACGGCGCGCACGTAGAAATTCTCCAGCGTCTCGATATCACCCACCGCCCGGCTGAGCAGATCGCCGCTGCGGTAGGCCTGCAAACGCGCCGGCGCCAGCGGCTCCAGGCGGCGGTAAAACCACGAACGCAATTGCGCCAGCAGACGGAAATTGACCGAATGCGATATCAAACGTTCCAGATAGCGGAACAAACCGCGGGTGATGCCAAAAAAACGCACGCCCACAATCGCCACCTGCAACACGGCAATCGACGGATGCAGCGCCGCGCGCGCAATCAGGTAAGCCGAGACGCCCAGCAGCCCGATCCCACTGGCGATCGTCGCCACCCCCAACAACACCGAGAACAGCACCCACCCGGCAAACGGTCGCAGGAAGCGCACCAGGCGCACCACCGTCCTCACGCCGCCCTCCCGCCGGCCTGCGCCAGCCGGGCGTATTCCCCGCCCTGCGCCAACAACTGCGCCGGAGCGCCGCATTCCACCACCCGCCCGCCTGCCATGACAAAAATCTGCTCCATGCGCTGCACGGTGGACAGGCGATGAGCGATCGTCAGCGTCGTACGCCCGCGGCACAGGCGCTGCGTCGCCGCGGCGATCAAGGTCTCCTGTTCCACATCCAGATGAGCGGTGGGCTCATCCAGAATCAAAAAGGGCGCATCGCGCAGAAAAGCGCGCGCCAGCGCCAGGCGCTGCGCCTGCCCGCCGCTCAAGCGGGCGCCCTGCTCGCCCACCAACGTCTCATAACCCGCCGGCAGCGTCTCGATCCACTCGTCCAGTTCGGCCAGGCGCGCCGCCGCCTTCACCTCGGCCAGCGATGCCTCCGGCCGCCCCAGGCGGATATTGGCTGCCAGGCTGTCGTGAAACAGAAACGGGCGCTGCGGCACCCAGGCAATGCGCTGGCGCCACGCCTCGACCGGCACTCCGGCCAACGGCCGGCCGTCCACCAGAATACGCCCGGCCTGCGGCTCGCCAAAACGCAGCAGAAGATGCGCCACCGTACTCTTGCCCGCTCCGCTGGCGCCCACCAGCGCCACCTGCTGCCCGTTGTGCACGGTCAGCGACAGGCCGTGCAGCACCGTTTGACCGCCCGGGTAGGAAAAATCCACCGCCTCAAACACCAGTGTCTCAAACGGCGCCGCC
>CAZHTS010000128.1:0-1775 GCA_964535315.1 uncultured Anaerolineaceae bacterium | reverse complement strand
GGGGCGATGACCAGCACGAAAAACGCATCCACAAAACCCAGGCGACCGTACAACAGGCGCAGCCCGATCTGCACTGCAATCACCGCCGTGCTCAACGTGGCCGCCAGTTCCAAAACCAGCGCCGAGAGAAAGGTCACCCGCAGCACCGCCAGCGTGGCAAGCCGGTACTGCTCGCCGACCGCATCGATTTTTTCTGCCCGCGCCTGGCTCTGCCCCAGCACCTTTAACGCCGTCAACCCCTGCAGCGTGTCCAAAAAATAGGCGCTCATGCGGCTGAGCGCCCCCCACTGCCGGCGCGTCAATGCCTCGCTGGCCTTGCCGATCAAAAACATAAAGATCGGGATCAGCGGGGCGGTCAACAACAGCACCAGCCCCGACAGCCAGTCGAGCGGGAACACAACCACCAGGATGGTCAGCGGCACCAGCGCCGCCAGCACGATCTGCGGCAGGTACTGGCCGAAATAGGCGTCCAGCGCATCCACACCCTGCACCACTGTGGCTGCCAGTTCGCCGCTCTGTTCGCCCTGGGTGTAGGCCGGGCCAAGCTCAAACAGGCGCTCGACCAGCCAGCCGCGCAGCGCTGCCTTGACCCGCACCGCCACGGCGCCGGCGCACACCTCGCTCAACACCATCATTGCCGCCCGCCCGGCAAAGATCAGCAGCAGCCCGGCCAGCAGCGGCCGCACCTGCGCCACACCCTGGCCCTGCAAAAAGACCCGCTCGATCAGACGGCTGAGCTGCAGCGCCTGCAATACCACCAGCACACCGCCCACAAAACCGCTCAGCACGGTCAGAAGCAACGCCCCCCGGGCGACCCGCGCCTGGCGTAAAAGACGAAGATGGCTGTTCATCACCCCAAATTGTGCCCGAGAACGAGCAAAGAGTCAATACGGTCAAGACGCCAGCAGTTCACCCTTAAAAACCGTCAGCGCCTGCCCTTGCAGCGCCACCCGTTCACCAACCGCACGCACCCGCAGCACCCCGCCGCGCGGCGAGACCTGGCAGGCCAGCAGTTCGTCCCTGCCCAACCGGCCGGCCCAATAGGGCGTCAGATAACAATGCGCCGAACCGGTCACCGGGTCTTCGTCGATGCCAATCGCCGGGGCAAAGAAACGGGAGACGAAATCGAACCCGCCGCTTACTGTGGCCCGCGCCGTGACGATCAAACAGCGCAGCGCCAGCCGGCGCAGCCGGGCAAAATCCGGCCGCAGCGCCCGCACCTGCGCCTCGTCCGCCAGTTCCACCAGATAAGTGAGCTGATTGCGGCCCACGTATTGCGGCGCTACGCCCAGCCAGTCCGCCAATCCGTCGGGCAGTTCGGCCGGGGCAGCGTATTTCGCCGGAAAATCCAGCTCAATCCACTCGCCGCGCCGCGTGGCGGTCAATCGTCCGCTCAGAGTATCGAAACGCGCCGCCGCCTGGGCGGGCAGACGGCCGCTCTCCCACAACACGTGGGCGCTGGCCAGCGTGGCGTGCCCGCACAGGCTGACCTCTTTGAGCGGCGTAAACCAGCGCAGGCCAAAGACGCCGCCCTCATCCAGCACAAAGGCCGTCTCCGACAGATTCATCTCCCGCGCCACCGCCAGCATCCAGTCCTCGCCGGCCGGCCGCGCCAACACGCACACCCCCGCCGGGTTCCCGGCAAAGACCGTGTGTGTAAACGCATCCACCTGATAGATCGGCTGTCCCATCGCCAATTCGCTCCTTTCAACCCCGGGCCGCTACCTGGCCCAAAACATCTCAAGGACCAGCCCTGCCTGCCCCGGCATGGGCGG
>CAZHTS010000127.1:0-9933 GCA_964535315.1 uncultured Anaerolineaceae bacterium | reverse complement strand
GTACCACCCCGGCGAACTGCTTAAACAGGATGGGCAGGATCGGCAGGATGAAGAGCGGGGCGGGGCGTTTCTGGGTTATTGACCGGCAACGCCGGCGCCGCAGGCCTTAAAAAGGCTTCTTTGCGTTAAGCCGCTTTCGCGGTTCCCAGTTTTTCGCAAACATGTAAAGCGCACTTGACACCCGCTCCAATCCATGCTATCCTATGTAAAGCAAACTTTACTTCGAGGAGCGCCATGAAGAATCGACTGGAAGAATTACGCACGCAGCAGGGCTGGACGCAACAGGAACTGGCGGACAGGGTGCTGGTCTCGCGCCAGACAATCATCTCGCTGGAGCGCGGCCGCTACAACCCATCCATCGTGCTGGCCTTCCGCCTGGCGCGGCTGTTTGTGGTCAGAATCGAAGACTTATTTCTGTATTCCCCCGAGGAGGATTTAGAATGAACGCACGTTCTCAATGGACACAACGCCAGGCGCGCCTGGGTTACGCCCTGCTGATTGCCGGAGCATTGCTGCTCATCGTCAGCCTGCTGCTGCCCGCCCTGGTGGGCGCACTGCCCTTCAACCCGCGCATCATCGGCGGGCTGGGCATTCTGCTGCTGGGGCTGGGGTTCGCCCGGCTGGTGCGCTACAACGCCGCCCGCAAGGACGAGCAGGCCGCCCGCCGGCTGATGATCGAGGAAACCGACGAGCGCACGCGGCTGCTGCGCGACCGCTCCGGCAACCGCGCTTACTGGGTATCGACGGTGCTGGCGTATGCGCTGCTGATGTGGCTCTCGTTTGCCGCCAACGGCAGCCTGCCCACCCCCGATATGGACACGCTCTGGTATGCGCTGGCCGCGGTGGTGGTACTGCCCTTCATCGTCTACGCCGCCGGCCTGGTGTACGACCAACAGCACGAATAACCCGAGTTTCGTACGCCTTCAGGGCCCAATCGCAGCGGCGCAAAGACAGCAACCTTTGCGCCGCTGCATTCGCCTCCAACGCCCAAAACAGGTACTTGAAAAAAACCGCCGCAGGCGCGATAATCAATCCAGATATATCAATATTGATGTATAAAATATTATCTTCTGGAGCAGACGGCATGTTGAAATACGCCATCCTCGGTTTTCTCAGCTACCAGCCCATGAGCGGCTACGATATCAAACAGGGCATGCAGCGCTCGACGGCCTATTTCTGGAACGCACGCCTCAGCCAGATCTACGGCACGCTCAAGACGCTGGAAAGCGAAGGGCTGGTCACCTCGACCCTGGCGCAGCAAGAAAAGCGGCGCGACCGGCGGGTGTATACCCTCACCCCAGCCGGCCGCGCCGATCTACACGCCTGGCTGGCGCAGCCGCTGACCGGGCTGAGCGAACACAAAGAAACGTTGATCCTCAAGCTGTTTTTCGCGGCGCGGCTGCCCAAAGAGACGATCCTCACCCAGCTGCACCTGCAACACGAGCTGCACCAGGCGCAGGCGCGCCTGTATCGCCAGAACACCGCCGCCGACATCCGCCAGTGGGTGGCGGATCACCCCGAGACGCAGCGCGACGCCATCCTGTGGGAGGCCACGCGCCGCTTTGGCGAACTGTACGAAGAAATCTATGCCCGCTGGCTGGGCGAGACCATCGCCCTGGTAGAGGAAAAACTGTAGGCTCAGGAGGAACAATGAGCGACACCATTCTGGTCATCGGCGCGACCGGCATGTTGGGTGAGCCGGTCGCCCGCCAGCTGCAATCCGCAGGCTGGCAGGTGCGGGTGCTGACCCGCTCGGCGCATAAGGGCCGCGCCCGCTTTGGAGAGACGTTCGAGGTGGCAGAAGGCGACGTGGAAGACCCGACCGCCCTGGCGGCTGCCATCCAGGGCTGCCGCGGCGTACACATCAACCTGCAAGGCGGCATGGACTACGACCTGGAACGGCGCGGCGCCGAAGCCGTGGCGCGGGCCGCTGCCCGGGCGGGGGTAGAGCGCATCACCTATCTCTCGGGCGCCTCGGTGTGCGCCGAGAACTGCTGGTACGCCGGGACGCGGGCCAAATACCAGGCCGAGGCCGCCTTACAGGCATGCGGCGTCGGCTACACCGTCTTCCGCTCCACCTATTTTATGGAAACACTGCCCAACTTCCTGCGCGGCAAGCTGGCGCTGCTGATCGGCAAACACCCCCACCCCTACGACTGGGTAGCCGCCAGCGATTACGCCGGCATGGTGGCGCGCGCCTACGCCACCCCGGCCGCGGCCGGCAAGATCCTGTACGTGTGCGGCCCACAGGCGCTGAGCATGCGCCAGGCAGTGGACAGCTTCCGGCGCAGCGTGCGTCCCGAGGCACGCCTGGTCTACGTGCCGCTCTGGGCGGCCAGCCTCCTCGCCCGCCTGGGCAAACGGAGGGAACTCCAGGCCGCCCTGCCCTTCTTCCAGTATTGTAGTCAGGTGAAGGTCATTCTCAGCGGCAGCCCGGCCGAGGCCAACGACCTGCTGGGCGCGCCCGAAACCACGCTCGAAGCGTGGAGCCGGGCCTATGCCGCACGGGCCGCAGCGGCGCAATGACCGGCGCGGTCAGCGCGCCAGGTGCACAAACAGATCGTTTTCGGTGATAAAAACCGGCGTCTCACCCCGCGCCTCGGCCCGGGCAATGTCTGCCTCGAGGCGCGCCAGCCCGGCGGCGTAGGCCGCATCGCTGAGCAGGATCAACTGTGAGGTGCTGTTCTTCTGCAGGAAGGGATCGGCGAAAACGGCGCGCCCCAACCAGCGATCGCGGATCGACTGCACCGTCCGCCGCTCGAGATGGTCAAAACCGGCGGCGCGCAGCCAGGTCTGGAGCGTCGCTGCGCTGGTGAAACGCACCCGGTCGGTGGCCTGGGCGCCCTCGAAATAATCGTAGACGTACCAGCGCGTAGCGGGGTCGTGTGGATCCATGCCAACGATCGCCAACGTCCCGCCCGGGCGCAACACACGCCGGGCGCCGGCGATGAACTGTTCGGGGGCGCCGAAATGGTGCAGGGCGTTGACACACAGCAGCAGGTCGAACTGCCCGTCCGCAAACGGCAGGCGTTCAGCCTGGCCGCGACACAGACGCAGCCCGGGCCGGCGCCGGCGCGCCTGGCGCAGCATACCGTCCGAAAAGTCCAGGCCGAAGACCCGGTATCCCTGTTCGTCCAGCAAAGACAACCAGCACCCCGTGCCGCAGCCCACCTCGAGCAAACGCCCGCCGGGGTACTGCGCCGCCAGCGAGAGGACAAAGGCCTCCAACTGGCGCAGCGGAGCGATATCGTAGCGCTGATGATAGGTGGCAGCCACCCCATCGTAATTGACGCGCCGCTCTGCATCCATCGCGACCTCCTCGCCGCCGGCGCGCCGGCCGTTTTAACGCTTCGTCGCGCTGCCGCGGTTACTTCTGAATGATCTCCAGTTTGGCCAGCGAAGCCGCCAGGCGTTTGAAACCGACGCTGTCAAAGAACACGTCCACGGTCTCATCGCCGTCCTGAATGCGGCTGTCGACCACCAGGCCCTCGCCCCACGAGGCATGGCTGACGCGCGTGCCGGCCGGGTAGCGCGGGGTGACGACCGGCGCCGGGCGAGCGGGCGGCGGCGTATACTGGGTGCGTTGTGCAAAGGTGGACGGGCCGCTCTCCCAACGGTCGCTGCGGCTGCGGGAACCACCGAAGCGGTTCTCGCCGCCCGCACCGTAACGGTCGGAAGCGCCGCCGTGCAGCGCCGAACGAAAACCACCGCCCTTGCGCTGGATCAGGTCGGCAGGGATATCGTCCAGGAAACGCGACGGTTCGCTGTCCTCAAACGAGCCGTAAGACGAGCGCCGTTCGCTGCGCACCAGGTACAGGCGGTTCTTGGCGCGGGTCAGGCCAACGTAAAACAGGCGGCGTTCCTCGGCCATTTCTTCGGGGTCGTCGCGCGAACGGCTGTGCGGCAGCAGACCTTCGTCCAGGCCGGGGATAAAGACGTGAGCAAACTCCAACCCCTTGGCCGCGTGCAGGGTCAACAGCGTGGGCGCATCGAGCTGCTCGGGCAGGGTATCCTGATCGGAGACCAGCGCCAGGTTTTCCAGGAAGGCCAGCAGGCCGCGTTCCTGATACTCGTAAGCCAGGCGGCGCAATTCTTCCACGTTCTCCCAGCGATCTTCGCCCTCCTCGCTCTCGTCCTCGATGTAGGCGCGATAACCGCTGTCGCTGAGGATGCGGTCGAAAAGCGCCGGCAGCGGCATCTCGGCCAGCACGCCGGCCTGCCAGGTGTTCATCAACCCGCCAAAGTCGGCCAGCACGGCCGCCCCGCGCCCGCTGAAATCCTTGTAATACGGCGACTCGAGGCCCTTCTGCCCCAGGTCGAGCATGACGACCCCGCTGCTCACCCCGGCGCGCTGGGCGACCATTTGCAGCGTCACCAGCGTCTTGTCGCCAATGCCGCGCGGCGGGACGTTGATCACCCGGCTGAGGCTGATCTCATCCGCCGGGTTCTGCGCCAGGCGCAGAAAGGCGATCATATCTTTGACCTCGCGGCGGCCGTAGAAACGCTGCGCCCCCACCAGGCGGTAAGCCAGCCCGGCGCGCAGAAAGGCCTCTTCTAACAGACGGGACTGGGCGTTGGTGCGGTACATGACGGCGATTTCGCCGCCGCGCACCTTGCCGGCCGTCATCAACTGCTGGATGCTCTCGACCACGTAAGCTGCTTCGGCGTGATCGTCGACCGCCTCATACAACAGGATGCGCTCGCCGTTCTCCTTGCGGGCCGAGGTCAGGCGCTTGGGGGTGCGGTGCGTGTTGCGATCGATCACCGCCCGGGCGGCGTCCAGCACGGTCTGGGTGGAACGATAATTCTGTTCGAGCAGCACCTTCTGGCAGTCGCGGTAATCTTCCTCAAAGCGCAAGACGTTGCGGTAATCGGCGCCGCGCCAGCGGTAAATGGACTGATCCTCGTCGCCGACGACAAAGATGTTGCGGTGATGCGAGGCCAGCAGCCCCAGCAGTTCGTACTGGGCGGTGTTGGTATCCTGAAATTCGTCGACCAGGATGTGTTCAAAACGCCGGGCGTAACGCTCGCGCACCTCGGGGTTGTCGCGCAGCAACTGCACGGTGCAGAATAACAGGTCATCGAAGTCGACGGCGTTGCTGGCCTGGAGCAATTCCTGATAACGCTGGTAGATGCGGCGCACCACTTCGTCGCGATAACTCTGCACCGGCACGTCTTTGGGCTGCAAGAGATTGTTCTTGGCGTTGGAGATGGCGGCGTGCATGCCGGAAGGTTTGAACTGCTTCTCGTTGATATTCAGATCTTTGAGCGCCCGGCGCACCAGCGTTTCCTGGTCGTCGGCGTCCATGATCACAAAACTGGCGTTGAAGGGCAAATAACCGGCCTCGCGGCGCAGCAGCCGGGCGCAAACGGCGTGGAAGGTGCCCAGCCACAGCCCGTCGTTGCGCTGGCCGAGCATCGTCTCCAGGCGGGCCTCCATCTGGCGGGCGGCCTTGTTGGTAAAGGTCACCGCCAGGATGTTGTAGGGGCGTACGCCCATCGCCTGGATGAGATAGGCAATGCGCCGGGTGAGGACGCGCGTCTTCCCCGACCCCGGTCCGGCCAGCACCAGAATCTGTCCCAGCCCGGCGGTCACCGCCTGGCGTTGTTGTGCGTTGAGATCGTTCATTAAGTCCATAGACACCTGCCGGGCGTATTGTACCACGCCCGGCAGGTGTTTTTGGGTTGGGTCTACGAAAGACTTATTTCAGGTAAGCGTCGTCCACCGCCTGCACCAATACTTCGAAACGACGCCCATCTTCGAACGAGCCGGAAAACGACCACAACGGCTGGACGAAACGGCCGGGATCGTCGGACGACGGAGCGGGGAAACCGCGGCCGAGATCGGGCGTGTAATACACCAGCTTAATCTCCTCCACCCGCGCCACGCCCTCGAGCAGATTTTCCGGCTGCCGCAATTCCATTTCGCCCTCGTCGATCACTGCGGGGCTCGCCGAACTCAACTCATAGCCTTCCAGGCTGGTGCGCCCGGGGTCAAAGGCGACGCCAAACTCGCGCACGGCGGTAAAACCATCCATGGTGACACCCGGAATCTGGCACCCTTCGACCACCACGCCCTTTCTGGGGGCGTAAGCCGTCTCAATCTGCTGCTCGGGCACGCCCAGAGAATAGATCAGGAGCAGTTTTTCGCCTGCGGCGGTGGTCAGCACGGCCGCCTTACGCCCCTGCACGGTTTCGAGCGACAGATCGCCAAACCAGGCCTGGACGTGCTGCCCGGGAACAGCTGCCTCGTAACGCTCGACCACGATGCCCGGCCGGTCATCCACCATTTCGAAACGCCCCCACAGGCGCACCTGCAAATTATGCAGCGCTTCAATGCCATCCAGGCTGCCGCTCAGACGTGCGCCCCACAGGAAGGAATATCCATCCCCGGCCGGCACATTGAAGATGTATTCGGCGGTACGGCTGCCGTCGGCGTGATTGTAAAACGTAACCGAAAGCTCACCCACCAACGCCTCCACCGCGTCACCCGGTTGGTAGGGATACGGCGGCGGGGTGGGGCTTTGTTCGGGCTGCGGGGTGGGGCCATTGTCGATCAACATGCCTCCGCCGCTGATCGAATTGACCGGCGCATCGCCGCTGCAATCACCGCCGCCGCCGCCGCCACCGCCGCCACCGCTGGAGGTGGAGTAAGAATAGCTGAAATTGAAACAAGGTTGTTCGCCAACCTGCACCGAGCGCCACTCCAGGGTGTTGCCCGGCAGACGTACGCCCTGGAAATCCACCGTCTCGCCATCTGCCACCGCCACCGGCGCGCTGGGGATGCTCAGACGGGTACCATCGGGCCGCACCAGCCAGGCGGCGTCGCCCTTGCGCTGTAAGACGCCCGTCAGGTCCTCTTCTTCTACGGTGGCGCGTTCCCAACCCTGCACGACGAGATACTGTCCCACGCTTTCTTCAGGGCGCACCTCACCCCACACGTGCAGCAAGACGCCGTTCACTTCCTGAACGGGCAGGTCCTGAATGGCGCCATCCAGGCGCAGGTTATTGATACTGAGCAGGGGCGGCTGGTCCGCCTGCAGCGGCTCCAACACATCCAGGTAGCCGTAAAGATCGACCCGCTGTCCGGAAGTATAAGCACGCTGCCAGCTGCGCGCCTGGGAAGGTTGCTGGAGCGAAGACACCTCGTAAGCCACCTGCCCCTTGACCTGCCCGGAACGCAGTAACTGCCAGGCGCTCTCGGCGGAGCGCAGCGGGTACTGCCCGACTACGTCCAGCTTCATGGCCTGATACATGACGCTGCTGACTGCCCCGGCCTGATCGACCGAAACGCTGATACGCGGGTTAAAGGGATTATCCTCGCGCAAGCGATAACCATCGATCAGGCGGACGATCTGAAACTCATCTGCACTCACCGGCAGCGCCTCAATCTGATACGAAAAATCCAACAGCCCGCGCTGCTTCAGGAAAGTCTCGATGCCCTGCATCTGTTGATCGAGAGCCGGCTTACTGGCGGCCTCGTTCTGGGCCGGGTTGTACGCCTCAGTATAGGTAAACCGCCCGGGAGAAGCCATAAACCAGACGCGCCGGCCGCCCTGAACGACGTAATACACCGGCGCTCCCATCAGTTCACCCTGGCTGCGGTAGACAACGCCATCCAGCCCCAACTGTTGGGCGACAGCCTTTGCCCGCTCGGGGGTCAGTTCTTCGTCCGGCGCCTGGCGGTAGACGGTCAGCGCCTGTGGGACGTCCTGCGGCATGTTAGCGACCAGCGTCCAATCGGTCTTGGAGAAAGGCGCGCCACCCTCCTGGGCGGCAGCCTGAGCGCTGAGGGCGTTCAGACGGGGCAAAAAGGGCAGCGCCGGGCCAGGTGAGACGGCCGGCGTCGTCTGGGCGACGTGGGCCGGCACCGCACACACGCCGGAACCGCTCGTCGTCTCCGCCGGAGAAGCGCAGCCCGGCAGGTTACTGGCCGCCGGCGGGGCGCCGGCACCCGGCAGGGTGTTGCCGCGCAGCAATAAAGGAGCGCCAAAGAGCAGCAGCGCCACCAGCGCCACCGCCCCGGCCAGTGGATAAATCAGGCGCGGCAGCGCAAACCAGGGGCGCGCCGGGCGGGAGCGCTGTCCGGCGGCCTCCAACAGGCGGCCTTCCAATCCGGCGGCAAAGCCGGGGTTGGGTTGAGCCTGGGCGGCAAACGTCGCCAGTTTTTGTAGAACAGCCAGATCGGCCGGCGCGGCCGGGTGCTGCCCGTCCAGGACAGCATCCAGAGCGTCGGCTTCGGGAAGATATTCTTCGTGGGTCATCGTTCCTCCGTGGGGTGGTCAATCAGGCGCTGGCGCAGCGTTTGAAACGCACGACAGACCAGCATCTTGACCGCCGCTTCACTTTTGCCCATCAGGCGGCCGATTTCGGCCGCACTCAAACCGCCAAACACCCGCAGGCCGAGCGCCTCGGCTCGTTCGGCGGGCAGTTCGGCCAGCGCCAGACTGATGCGCTGCATGTCCAGGCGCCGGGCGGTCTGCTCTTCCGGTGAACGCTGTGGGTCGAGCAACTCGCCGGCGTCATCCAGCGCGGCCTGTGGCCGGCTGCGCCGGTAATGGTCCACCAGCTTATGATGGGCAATGGTCAACAGCCAGGCGGCAAAGCTGCCCTGGCCGCGATAGGCGGGCAGATTTTCCAGCGCCGCCATAAACGTTTGTGAGGTGAGATCCTGGGCATCCTCAATGTTGCCGGTGCGCGCCAGGTGATAGGCATAGACGCGCGGCAGATAGCGCCGGTAAAGCTCGGCAAAGGCGGCGCCGTCCTGGCAGGCCCGGCGCGCCAGGTGCAGTTCGGCAACCGGTTGCTCGTCGTCGCTCGACGCCAGACGATGTCCAAGGATAGAAGGTTGTGACGTGTCCAATCGACATCCTTTCGAGTGATCACTCCATGGGATAACGCGTTCCGAGAATATGTCGAGAAATGAGAAAGAAGGTAACAAATATTTCAGCGACAGGACAAACGCCAGGCGTCCAGTTCCAGGTTTTTAAAGAGCACATCAAAATTCATGGCGTTGGCAGCGGGACAGACCTGGGTGGGGTCAGTCTGGTATTCCACGCCAAAAACCGGCTTGCCGTGCTCGATGAACGGCACGAGCAGATCGCACTCCTCGTACTGGAAACACTGCTCGTTGAGCGCCCAATCAAAATGTGTCACCAGATCGGCGATCTGCCCCATGTCGTTTTTGAGGCCAATCGCCAGGCCGCGATTGTGGGCGCGGTAAGCCAGCCAGCGATTATAGTTAAGCTGATCTTCGTACGTCAGCGCAAACCCGGTATCGTTGGCGTACCCATCCACATTATCCGGGTCGACCCCGTCGCAATGCTTTTGCACGGCCAGATCCAGGCGGGCATTCATCACCCTCGCCAGCAAGGCAATCTGGCGGATATCCAACCACTTTTCCCCCGGCCAATCGTCCAGATCGTTGCCGAGCAGGACAGGATCGAAGCGCCCGGCGTCCGGGCGCCAGTCCTCGTACGAACCGGCGCTGAAATAACACATCACCTTGATGCCGCGGGTGTGCAGCTCGTCGATCACCTCCGAGGGTGTATCGAACAGATCGAGGTTATACACCTGCACGGTAAACGTCAGATCGCGTGTGCCGCTGTACTGGATCTGCCAGCTGGTGTTGGGCGCCGGCTGCCAGTGGGTGGGGGTGGCGGTGCGCGTTGGGGTAGGCGTGGCCGTAGGAATGAGATTCAGGTTCAGGGGCAGATAGGCGCGGTGTGGCGTGGCGCTCTGCTCGTAATGCGGGCGCGGTTCACCGCCGGTAGACGGAATCAGGCGCGGGGCGCAGGCTGCCAGCAGCAAAAAGAGCAACACCGCGCACAGGCGGGCGCGTTCACGATCCGCAAAGAACGTTTGCATCCTCAACAACCCTCAGACAACCGGTTTTCTCCATTATAAGCCCACCCGCAGACAAAACACAGCGGC
>CAZHTS010000126.1:0-10108 GCA_964535315.1 uncultured Anaerolineaceae bacterium | reverse complement strand
AGCCCGGTTCAGTTCCAGGATACGGCCGCCTCGAAGGCGCGCAGGCCGCTTTCCAGATTGACGCCGTACACCAGCCAGTGGGCGGCGTCGCCGTTGGCCGGGCCGGCGCACACCGCCACCCGTGCGCCCGGGCGCACCTCGTTGAGGTAATTGATTTGCAGGCCGGCCATCGGGCGCTGGCGGTATTCGTCCAGGTCGAAGCAGTCGCTGATCCATTCCAGGTAGCGGGCGTTGTTGACGTGGCCCATCAGGTCGATGCAGGAATAGCGGGCGGTGACGATGAAACGTTCGGGCAGTTCGGGCGGGTTGAGTTTTTCCAGCGGCTCGTCCAGGGCAAAACGCCCGTCGTTATCCGGCAGCGCGCCGCCCAACGCCTGCGGGGTGAGCAGGCGGCGGGCGTGGGTGTCCATCAGCAGCCAGGCCGAGGTGCCGGCGATGCGCAGGGTGTGTTCTTCGTCGTGCACTTCAAAGTCGCGCAGGAAGAACAGCTTTTGCTGTAAACCCTTGGGCCAGGTGGTGACCGACAGCGTCTCGCCGATGTGCGGCGTGTCAAAGAAGCGCAGTTTGAGGCGCGACAGCACCCAGGTGCGCCCGGCGGCCAGCATGTCGCGGTAATCGTAGCCCAGGGCGCCGGCGTGCTGCATGGCAATCTGGGTCAACTGCTGGCAGACGCCGGCCGGCTTCCAGGTCTGGGTGAAATCGGCGTCAAAAGCCGGAACGTGTACGGTTGTATTCCAGGTAGGTGTGGCAGTCATGGGGAGAATGATATCACCAGTTGGACGGGGCGTTCAAGGATTGGTGGGGGCGCTGCGTGCCCCCATTTAAACGGCGCCATCTTCCCTGACGCGCTCGATTCTAAAAATAAGCTTATTGAAATCTGTTTCCAATCCAATATCGTTACAACGATACCGCCGCCCGTGTGCAACGTCTTCAATCAACATTCCAGAGGTGTGCGCCATAGAATCCATGCCCCTGCCGCGATCCCAAATATTGTATACAACCAGCAGACCGTTGGTCGTAAAACACTGTATGGGAACCTGCTGCGGGATGGCTTCACACCAGATCAGCATACTGGCGCCGTGCCGCCGGTTTACCGCCAGCCCGTCGTCGCACGATAATCGGACTCCCTGGCGCCATGCCGAGTTTTTTGCTTCAAACGTCAGTATGATTTTTTCCTGGTCGTGCACAGAAAAAATATCAACTGCCACAACTTCTCTGTCGAAGTCTGGAAAAGCTTTGCTGTAAACGCGTTCGGTCATTTTAATCATATTGCATATAATAACATTACATCCCCATCCACGGAGGCTTTGTGGACAAAGAAATCCGGGCGGAATGGCGCGACCTGGGCGCCTACCTGATTGAACGTAAGGTGCTGTGGGCCGGCGGCGGGTTGACGCTGGCCGGTGTGTATGCGCTGCTGGAACTCTACCTGCGCAGCCAGCGCACCTTTGTCTGGGCGCTGGCGTTGTTGTACCTGTACCTGCTGGCCTGGGTGGTGGGGGCGGTGTACTTCGCCCGGCGGAAGAGCGACTTTGACAATCGTTTTCACCCGCGCTTCCCACACCTGCGGCGCTGGGCGGCGTTGTACGTCGTCCTGCTGGTGCTGCCGGCAGGGCTGTTGTTCTGGCCGTCTGCGCCGCCGCCCGCCGCTGCCCCCGAGGTCTGCCCTGCCGGCCCGGCCGATTACACCTTTGAAAGCGGCTCGCCGGGTAAATGGACGATCCGTTACGAGAACCAGCGGCGCATGGGTGAGAGCCTGGCGTACGACGATGGGCTGCGCTGTAACGGGCAGGCGCTGGATACGCTGCTGTTCCAGGCGCAAATGGGCCCCGGCAACAGCGGGCAGATTGGCCTGGACGGGCAGGCCGTGGCGCTGACCGGTGAGATGAGCGCCTGGCTCTATCTGCCCGCCGGCAGCCCGGATACGCTGGCGGTGCGCTGCTTTGTGATGGAGGGCGAGGCGCGTAAATGGGGCTGGTTTGCCGCCGCCCCGCAGCCCATACCGGTGGGGCAGTGGTACCATCTGGCCTGCCCGGTGGAGCGTTTTCAACGCCTGGAGAACGGCGTGGAGGAACGCTTTGCCAACCCGCCGCAGTTCCTCGGCTTGCAGTTTTACGACACCCGCAGCCAGAGCTACCTGGCCCGGGTGTACCTGACCAACGTCGCCATTCATTGAGGCCGTGTGATAGAAGGAGAACAGATGGAGGCGATTACCCGCTGGCTCTTGCAATCCGATGAGCCCTGGACGCGCTACCGCACGCTGCGCGACCTGTGTGACCTGCCCGAGACGGACGCGGCTGTGTGCGCCGCCCGCGCCGACCTGCTCGCTCACCCGCTGGTGCAGGCTATGCTGGCCGAGGTGGCCGGCTGGCCGGGGTACACCTTTGCCCGCCATAACGACGCGGCTTATCCGATCTATAAGTTCAGCACGCTGGCCGATTTCGGCCTGAACGCCGCCGACCCCGGTCTGGCGCCGGGCATCGCTGCCGTGCTGGCGCACCGCTCGCCCGAGGGCGCACTGCAAAGCCTGGTCAACGTGCCGCGCGCCTTTGGCGGCAGCGGCGAGGACGGCTGGACGTGGATGGTGTGCGACAGCCCGACGCTGCTTTACAGCCTGCTGGCCTTTGGCCTGGGCGCCGACGAACGCCTGCGCCGGGCGGTGGAACACCTGGCCGGGTTGGGCGGCGAGCGCGGCTGGGGCTGCGTGGTGGCCCCCGAACTGGGAAAATTCCGCGGGCCGGGGCGCAAGGGCGATCCCTGCCCGATTGCCAACGTGTTTGCGCTCAAGGCGTTGGCCCTTGCCCCCGAATGGGCCGATGCTCCGGCGGTACACGCCGCAGCCGAGATGCTGCTGCAACACTGGGCCGCGGCCCCCGGCGAAAAGTATTATCTCTTCGGGGTGGGCAGCGACTTTCGCAAGCTCAAGTACCCCTTTGTCTGGTACAACCTGCTGCATGTCGCCGACGTGCTCGTCCGTTTTCCTTTTGTGCGCGGCGATCCACGTTTTCGCCAGATGCTGGCCTTGCTTGCATCCCAGGCCGGGCCGGACGGGCGTTACACCGCCGGTTCGATGTACCAGTCGTGGAAGGGCTGGTCGTTTAGCGATAAGAAGACACCCTCGCCGTGGTTGACCTTCCTGGCCCTGCGCATCCTGCGCCGCGCCGGCCCGGACTAGTGCAGGGTGGTTGTGATTACTGCACTGGTGCAGGCGGTAACCACGGCGATGCCGGCGGTATCGCTTTGCCGCAAGACTGCCAGGTACCAGCCCAACGGGGCGAAGAGCGCCAGTTCCGGCAGGCGGCGGGCAGCGGGGGTGATTTCCAACGTGGCGCCGACGCGCAGCCCGTTGTGGATGTGGTAACGCAGCAAGACCTCGCCTTCGCCTTGCAGGATTTCGTAACGGGTGCCCCAGAAATTGGAGTGGGTGCGATACTGGCGACCGTCGTTCAGGTGCAGGCTGCCGCCGTTGCCCCAGACGTTGCCCTGAAAGGTGAGCAGTTCGCCGGCGCTGTCGTTGGCATAGACCGTTACTTTGCTGCGCCAGAAACCGCGCCGGAACGTCCAATGGCCGGCGTCGCAGGCGGCGGTGGCTGTGGCGCTCAGACCACCCGCAAACTTAAGCGTCGCCAGCGTTTGCTCGCCGGCGAGCAGGGTGTATTCCTGTTTGAAAACGGTGGCCTGTTTCCAGGTCAATTCAAGGTGGGCTACGTCGTTAATGGTTGGCATGATTATCCTCTCTGTTTATTTTTGTAAATGATCCAGCGTGCGGCGCAGTTGTGAACTGTAGGTTTGCAGCGCCTGCAGGCCGGCCGGCGTCAGCCGGTACAGGGTGTAGGGGGTGCGGCCGCGAAAGCCTTTTTCGACCGTCAGATACCCGGCTTCTTCCAGTTTGATCGCCTGGGCCGAAAGATTGCCCTTGTTCAGCCCGGTCAGGGCCAGCAGCGACTGGAAGTCGGCGCTTTCGCAGCCCATCAGCGCCGCCATGATGACCAGCCGGGCCGGTTCGTGCAGAAAGCGGTCGATGTTGGTGATCTCGTTGTACGCGGGGTCAGGCGCTGGGGTTGTCATGGTTCACCTTCAGGGTGCGGTACAGCCCGTAGGCCCCGCACAGCGCATACAGGCCGGCCCAGATGCACAGGGTGAGCAGCGGGTGGCCGTTATAGGCCGAGGCCTGCAAGAAATGCTGCGGGCCGGTCGCCCGGCTGGCGTGTTCCACCAGGAACCATTCGGCGGCGCAGGTCAGCAGCGGGCCGGCGGCGGCCAGGACGAGGTAGCGCCGCAGGTGATAGACCAGCCCGAGGGCCAGGTTGATCATCGCAAACGAGGCGCTGAACACGGCCGAGGTGTAACGTAGATCGCCGGTCACCAGGCGGTTGAGCTGCACCAGTCCAAAGGCCGCCAGGGCAAACCCGACCAGGTAAATGAGCGCCAGGCTGGTTTCGACCGGCACCCAGAACGGGTGGTTGATTTCGCCGCGGATGGGGGCGATGAAGCGCCGCTTGAGCTTCTTGACCACGAAAAAGATGGGCAGCAGGTAGAGCAGCACCAGCGCAAAACCGCCGGCGCCCCACAGCAGGCCGAGGATGAGTCTGGTGGAGGGGCCCTCGGGCGCCAGTGAGAGCGGCCAGGGACAGCCCGCCAGCGGGTATTCGGCCAGGGCGGTGAGGCCGTGCATCCAGATGCCCAATAAAAGCAGCCCCGGCGCCAGCAGCAGGTCGGCGATGCCGTCCTCCCACCAGGCGCGCACGGCGCGTTTTTTGACTTCGTTGAGCGGGCCGGGTAATACCGGCGAGGTGATGTGCATTCTTGCTCCTTATGGATACTGGTTTACGCTGTAAACCAGTATACACCGATTTAGCGGGCTGTCAAGGGGTGACCGGACGGGTGATTGCCCATAAAAAAGAGTGTGCATGTGTGATATAAAATATGTAGTCAGGGATAACGGTTGTGGACACGCCCGTGATTGCGGAAATGGCGCTCTGCGGCTCGTTTACTCCATCTGCGCGTACGGTTAGAGAGGAATGGCGATCGATGCAGGAGAAAAGCTGTGGGGAACAAAACGATTAAGTGCCGCGAAGGGCTCTGGTTTGCGGTGCCGCTTCGTTCCGGCGGGTATGCGCCTGGCATACTTGTGAGCGGTGGTCGTAGCGTTAAAAGCGGGTTAGGCTATTTCTTTGGGCCACGCTATGATCAAATTCCAAACGATGAAGAAACCTGGAAAAAAAAGCCGGAGGAAGCTCTACTCGTCGTGAAGTTTGGTTGTCTGGGGATTATTAATGGCAGTTGGCCCATAATAAAAAGTACACGGCCGTTCTTAAAAGAAGAATGGCCGCTGCCCAAATTTGGCCTTACGGACCCCCTCTTTCCTCACAAGGCATTCGTTCGCGAGTATCAAGAGGATAGCTCGGGGAGATTGCAACTTGCTCGACAGACAGTGGTTGATGCGAATGAAGCAGCCGGTTTGCCTGAAGACGGCTTATTTGGAGGCGGCGTTGTAGAGATCCGGCTTGCTGAACTTCTTTCCGATTTCAGATGGTCCCCCTCTCCGGCTGCGCCCCGCGACTCAGCGTCCGCGGGGAGATAGGTCGAGGGTCGTAAGCTTATAGCCGTAGGTGTTGATCACGCGCGTCTGGTAAAATTGCGTTTCGGTGACCGTATCCTGGCGGTAGATGTGGATGTGACCGTGCAGGTGCACCTGTGGGCGGAAGACGCGATCCAGCCAGCGAAAGGCGCGGCTGCCGCGGTGCGGGCGGTCTTCGCGATCCTGAATCTTCCAGGGCGCGGCGTGGGTGACGAATACGTCCAGGTAGCGCCCGTAGCGCAGGCGGTTGTAAAACAGCCGCGGCGTCAGCGCAAAAACCTTGAGCCACAGGTCGCCCTGGCTGTACTGGTGCGGGCCGTAATTGTATTGCAGACAGCCCTCGATGCCGGCCAGGAGCAGCCCACTCTCGTCGCGTACGCCGCGTTGGTGCAGGTCGATGGCGCCCCACGGCCCGTGGCGGATGGCGCCTTCGTCCCAATGTTCCACCCGGCTGGCGTGATTGCCGTGGACAAAGTACAGCCGCCGGTTGAGCATGCTGATGATGTATTCAAGATAATAATAGGGCAGGTCGCCGCAACTGATCACCAGGTCGACGTCGCCAAAGCGGCTGACGATCTGCTGGCTGTAGATAAAACTCAGCTCGACGTCGCTGACCGAGAGGATCTTCATGCCGGGTTCTCGGGTGCGCCCAGCGCCACCACCAGGGCAACGGCGTGACTGCGGCTGTGACTGATGCTCAACGACCAGGTGTCCAGACCCAATTCTGCGGCGCGTTGCGCCGCCCGTCCGTGCAGCGTCAGTTCGGGCTGCCCGTCTGCGCCGCGGCGAATTTCGATCTCCTGCCAGCCGACCTGGCCGATGCCGCAGCCCAGCGCTTTGGCCACCGCCTCCTTGGCGGCAAAGCGCCCGGCCAGGGTGGCGTTGTCGTCGTTGGCGTCGGCCTGTTCGCCGGGGGTGTAGACGCGCTGCAAAAAGCGCCGGCGGATGGCGGGGGAGAGTTCCGCCAGACGGTTGATTTCGAGCAGGTCAACGCCGCTGCGCAGCAACATGCCAATCGGGCGCCTCATCCCTCCGGGCCGGCGCTGACGATGGCCAGGCGGTCGAGCAGCAGGTGGCGCCGGGCGGTTTCGAGCACCTCTTCACGGGTTACGGCGCTGACCAGCGACGGGTAGCGGCGGTAATAATCCAGGCCGAGCTGAAAACGTTCGAGCTTGAGCAGAGCGTTAGCCACCCCGCTGTTAGATTCGAGCGAGAGCGGCAGCCGGCCGATGTAATTGGCCTGGCTGTCTTCCAGTTCCTCGACGCTGACCATTTCGTTGGTGAAGCGGCGCAGTTCTGCCAGGATCAACTGGATGGCGCGTTCCAGGTTGGCCGGGTTGAGCCCGGCCGAAACCTCCCACGAGCCCGAGTCGATCCAGGAATTCAGGCTGGCGCTGGCGTGGTAGGCCAGCCCGGCCTGTTCGCGCACCACGTCGCCGATGCGGCCCATCATGCCAAACTGGCCGAGGATGTTGTTGCCCAGCGAGGCGGCCTGGTAATCGGGGGCGGAGCGGCGCGGGCCGAGGGTGCCCAGCACCAGGTCGGTTTGCGTTTTGCCGGGGATGGGGCGGTGCAGGCGTACGGTGGCGGGCAGCGGCTGCGGGATGGGCAGGGCCGGGTGACCGGGCTGGGCCGGGTTGTTCCAGTCGCCCAGGGCGCGGTCGACCTGTTCGATCACTTCTTCTGGCGTGACCGCCCCGACCACCACCAGCGCCATGCCCAGCGGGCCGTAGTGCCGTTGGTGGAAGTCCACCAGTTCCTGGCGGGTGATGGGTTGGATCGTTTCGGGGTAGCCATCTTCGGGGCGTCCGTAAGGGTGGTTGGGGTAGATGGTCTCGTCAAAGACCAGCGAGGCCACGTCGGCGGTATCCTGGGCGCGGATGGCCAGGCTGGTGAGCAACTGGGCGCGCAGCCGTTCGACCTGTTCTTTGGGGAAAACGGGCCGGCGCAGCGCTTCGGCCAGCAGGTCGAGCAGCAGCGGCAGGTCTTCGGCCAGCGCCCGGCCGCCAAAGGCGGCGGTGTGCACGCTGGCGCCAAAGCTCAGGCTGGCTCCGGCCGATTCGAGCGCATCGTAAATCTGCTGAAAATTGCGGCGCTGCGTGCCGCGCATCAGCGCCAGGGCGGTAAAATGCGCCAGTCCCAACCGCTCGGGAGGGTCGAACTGGCTGCCGCTGGTCAGGTAACCGGTGATCACCACCGATGGGCTGTATTCGTTCCGGCGGATCAGGACGACGATGCCGTTGTTCAGCGTGGTGCGGCTGATATCGTCTGGGCCGGGAAGCGAACTCACGGAAATGGTCATTCGTCTTCTTCTCCCGGGCTGCCATCCGGCAGGTAAACGCCGACGATACGGTGATCCTTCGCCAGGTAGGTCTGCGCCATGCGCTGCACCTGTTCGGGGCTGACCTGTTCCAGGCGTTCGACGTAGTGCTCGAACCAGTCGTAACTGGCAAACATTTCGGCGTAACCCAGCCAGAAGGCCTGGTTGGTGATGTTTTCGCTGCCGTAGGCAAACAGGGCGCGCGCTTGCTTGATGGCGCGCCCAATTTCTTCGGGCGACACGGGGTTGTCTTGCAGACGCCGCACCTGTTCGTCCATGCAGGCCAGCACGTCCTGCACGCTGCGCTCCGGGCGCAGGGTAATGGTCATGTCGTACAGGAAGGGGTCGATGGTGGCCTGCAGCCCGCCGTGTACGCTGACGGCCAGTTCGCTTTCCACCAGCGCCCGGTACAGACGGCTGGTTTTGTTGGAAATGCCGCCGCCGCCGAACATGTTGAGCCCGCTCGGCCCGGTCAACAGACTGTCGAGCACCGAGAGTGCAAAGAAATCCGGGCTGGCCGCTGCCGCCGAGCGATAAGCGATTTGCAGGTAGGTGGTCTCGCCGGGGCCGCTCAATTCGATGCGCTGTTCACCGTCTTGCGGCGGTTCGGGCTGCGCCAGGCGCGGCGGCGGCGCTCCCGCCGGCAGCCCGCCGTACAGTTCTTCGATGCGGCGCAGCATATCTGCGGCGACAAAGTCACCGGCCACCGCCACCACGGCATTGTTGGGGCGGTAATAGGTGTTGTAATGGCGGTAGAGGTCGTCGCGCCGAATTTTTTCTTGCAGATCTACTTTTTCGCCGATGATTTCGTGATGATAGGCGTGCCGGCGAAAGGCGGCGTTTTGCATCGCCTCGCTCAGCCGGAACAGCGGCTCATTTTCGCTGCCCTCACGCTCGGCGATGATGACCGTGCGTTCCGACTCGACCTCTTCCTCTTCAAACAGGCTGTTGACCATGCGGTCGGCTTCCAGCTGCAACCCGAGGTCGATCTTATCCGCCGGCAGCGTTTCAAAGTAGGTGGTCCAATCCAGGTAGGTGAAAGCGTTCCAGAAACCACCGTCGCGCGAAATGGCGCGATCCAACACCCCGGCCGGGAATTGAGTGGTGCCTTTGAATTGCATGTGTTCCACCCAGTGCGAGATCCCCGTCAATCCGGGCACTTCGTCGCGCGAGCCGACCCGGTACCAGACCCAATGACTGATGATCGGGGCGGTGTGGATCTCTTTGAGGTGGACGGTCAGGCCGTTGGCCAGCCTGGTTTTCAGGGTGGATGTCATGGCGTCTCGTTCAGGGTAACAGCAGGCGGCACAGGAAGTTGGGCTGTGGGCCGCAGACGGCCTCGTTCCACGAGTTGGGCAGGTCGTTGAGCATGCTGTGGTAGGGCCCGACCACCTCTTGCAGCCCGACGAACGGCTGGTGCAGTTCGGTCTGATTGAGGGGGATGTCGACCGCCACGTTCAGGTTGACCGGGATTTTCTCGTCCACCGGCACCTGGAGTTTGAGGAAGACGGGCAGTTGGGCGCCGGCCGGCAGGATGATGTTGGTGGGCGCCTGTTCGATGGCCAGTCCCCCGGTGGAAAGTGAAACCCGCGCGCCCTGGATGTAGGTATCCTGGCTGAGCACGACCACGGTCTGGGTCTCGAGCGGCAGGGTAAATTTGGCCGGCACCTCGGCGCTGACCGGGATGGTGCTCTTGATGCGCGCCTGATCCATCAGCACGAAGTTGTTGTACAGCCCGCCGAGCAGTTGATCGTTGACCAGCGCCTTGAGCGAGAAAAGCTGTCGTACCAGGATCACGATGACAATGATCAGGATCACGTTAACGATTAAAGACAGGGTGCTGGCAATGGTCCAGAATGCCGGACCGAGTTTCTCGGTGTTGATCAGGCGTTTCTTGGGCTTTTCGGCGCCGCTGGCGGGCGTGGTGGGCGGCGGCGTTTTTACCGGCTGCGATTTTTCCTCCGGCGTTTGAGCGGTCGGGCGTCGCAGCGGGGGGATGGTGGCTGTCTCTGGGGGCATGGCTCACTTCTCCTGGATAAGATATAGCATTCACTATAGCATAGCTTTTGTTTTTTTGCCGTCAAAATGGGCAGCGAATCTGTTGGCGGGCGGGACCGAGATAAGGACGCACGGACGGGTTGGTGGGGACGTCTTTAAAGCACCCCTCCCTGGCCCTCCCCGAATTTCTACGAAATTCAGGGAGGGAA
>CAZHTS010000125.1:2015-10195 GCA_964535315.1 uncultured Anaerolineaceae bacterium | reverse complement strand
TATAAAAAGTTGATAGAACGGCTATGGTATAATCATACTGTCTCTACTCGTTTGTGATAACGGAGACCTTCCGGTTCCCCAATTTTCCAATCTATTTTGTATGGAGGAAGAAGTGAAACGTATTTCCTTGCTAGCTGTGACCATTCTGGTCACGATGAGTCTGGTGTTGGCTGCCTGCGCGCCCGCTGCCCAGCCGGCCCCAGCCGCCGAGCAGCCCAAGCCGGCTGAGCCGACCAAGGCCGCCGAGCCGACCAAAGCTCCTGAACCCACCAAAGTCCCCGAACCCACCAAGGCTGAAATTGTCAAGGTGCGCGTGGCGACCAACGCCGAGTTTGCCCCGTTCGAGTTCGTGGATGAGAAGACCAAAGAGGTCACCGGGTTTGACATCGAACTGATCAAAGCCATTGCCCAGAAGGGCGGGTTTGAGGTCGAGGTCATCAACACCGGTTTTGACGCCATGTTGGCCGGTATGGCGCAGTGCCAGTACGACGCTGCCATCGCCGCCATCACCATCACCGACGAGCGCAAGCAGCAGATGCTCTTCTCTGAGCCCTACACCCTGGCGGGCCAGACGGTTGTGGTGCGCAAGGGCGATACCTCGATCAAGGGTTCGGCCGACCTGAAGGGTAAGACCATCGGGGCGCAGCTGGGTACCACCGGCGCCGAGGAAGTGACCAAGATCGAGGGCGCCAAGCTCAAGACCTACGATAACTACGAATTCGCTTTCCTGGATCTGGCCCAGGGCCAGATCGATGCGGTCGTGGTCGACAATCCGATTGCCAGCAATTACGTCTCCAAGAACGCCGAGAAGCTGGAAACGGTCGGCAACGTCTTCACCAGCGAGTCGTACGGGGTGGCCATTTGCAAGACCAAACCCGAACTCCAGGCCAAGATTAATGAGGGATTGGCTGCCGCCCAGAAGGACGGTACGATCAAGGCCCTTGAAGAAAAATGGCTGTTGGGAAAATAACCGGTTGAGATTTATTTAGCTGCGAGGCCCGTAAGGGCCTCGCAGAATTCCAGGCGAGTTCATCATGGATAAACCCAAGACACAACCAGAAGCGATTCCTGATGCAATTTCGGTTCACAACCCGGTGGTCAAGCCCTCCGAAGCCTTTGACCGCTGGTGGTTCCTGGTTTTTGGAGTACTGTTCCTGATCGCAGTGCTGGTCCTTGCCAGGCCCGACCCCTACCAGCGTATCGTCACCTTTGTCTCGGATGGCATTAAAGTCACCGTCGTGACGACCTTCATTTCCTTTGTGGCGGTGTTGATCGTCGGCCTGATCGGCGGACTGGGGCGCATCTCGCGTAACCCGCTGCTGCGGGGAATTGCCACCCTGTACGTTGAAATTGTGCGCGGCATCCCCTTGCTGGTGCAGTTATTGTTCTGGTATTTTGCCTTTCCTTCGGTTATCCAGGGGTTGGGTACATGGCTCAATTACGAGCCGATGAAGCGCTATCTGGCCGACCCACTGGCGATGGCCATCCTGGGCCTGGCCTTTTGCTACGGCGCCTATATGAGCGAGGTCTACCGGGCCGGCATCCAGAGCATTCATAAAGGCCAGATGGAGGCGGCGCGCAGCCTGGGGATGACCTACGTGCAGGCCATGCGCCACGTCATCCTGCCGCAGGCCGTGCGCGTCATCCTTCCGCCGGTGGGCAACGAATTTATTTCCCTGCTCAAAGATTCTTCGCTGGTCAGCGTGGTGGCGGTGGCGGATATCACCAAACGTGGGCGTGAATTTATGGCCTCCAGCTTTTTGCCCATTGAAACGTGGGTGATGATTGGGTTGTTGTACCTGGTGTTGACCCTGTTTAGCGCCCGGGTGGTGACCTGGATCGAGCGCAAGACACGCATGGAGAGGTGAGCGCATGGAACCGATCATTCACATTGAAAATGTGCATAAGTATTTTGGGCACGTTCATGCCCTCAAAGGGGTGAACCTGGATGTGCACCGCGGCGAGGTTGTGATGGTGATTGGCCCCTCTGGCTCGGGCAAGTCCACCATGCTGCGCTGCATCAACCGCCTGGAAGAGTTCGATCAGGGTAAGATTGTGGTGGATGGCATTCCGCTGGATAGCGCCGCCAACATTAACGCCGTGCGCACCGAAGTGGGCATGGTCTTTCAGCAGTTCAACCTGTTTCCTCACCTCTCGGTGCTGGATAACATTCTGCTGGCTCCGTTGGTGGTGCGCAAGCGCAAGCGCAACGACGCCGAAAAGGTGGCGCAGGACTTGCTGGAAAAGGTCGGTATTCCCGAGAAGGCGCACGCCTTCCCCGGGCAGCTTTCGGGTGGGCAGCAGCAGCGCGTAGCCATTGCCCGGGCGCTGGCCATGCAGCCCAAGATCATGTTGTTCGACGAGCCCACCAGCGCCCTGGATCCAGAAATGATCCAGGAGGTGTTGGATGTCATGCTCAATCTGGCCAAAGAGGGCATGACGATGGTGGTGGTTTCGCACGAAATGGGGTTTGCGCGCGCCGCCGCCGACCGGGCGATTTTGATGGACGGCGGGCAGATCATCGAGGAAGCGCCGCCGGAGGTTCTGTTTACCAATCCGAAACACGAGCGCACCAAGTTGTTCCTCAGCAAAGTGTTATAACGTTGCGAGTTCTTTGGGAATACGGGCCGTCCAAAAAATCGGGCGGCCCCTTTCTTTTATATACTTGTCTGCCTCGCCAACCGTGTTGCGGGTGTTGGCCAATCGGGTATAATGAGGGAATGAGACATTGGTTTGAACGTACATTGAAGCAACTCACTTTTTTGCTGGCAGCGGTGGTTTTAATCGTCCCGGCGGGGCGGGCCTTGCCGCCCTTCCTGCCCCTGGCGGCGCCGCCCGCCATCAGCACGCTCTCTCCAACTGAGGCTGTAGCCGGCGGCGCGGACTTCACCCTGACGGTCAACGGCAGCGATTTCGCCGCCGATGCGGTGGTGCGTTGGGGTGGGAGTGACCTGACGACCACTTTTGTCGGCGCCACTCAACTCACCGCCCTTGTTCCCGCGGCGCGGATCGCCAGTTCCGGTACGATCAACGTGACCGTGTTCAATACCGCCGCAGCCGAAACGAGCGGCGCAGCGCAGTTTACCATCAAAAATCCCGTACCGGTGATCAATAATCTTTCGCCCGGCGATGCGGATTTGTGCTCTCCGGCCCTGACGTTGACGATTAACGGCAGCGACTTTGTGAGCAGTTCTATCGTACGTTGGAACGGCGGTGATCTCACCACCACGTTTGTCAGCGCTTCGCAGCTGAAGGTATCCCTGCCCGCTTCGTTTTTTCGCCTGGCCGGTGATATGGAAGTGCTCGTGTTCAACCCCGCACCGGGCGGGGGCGAGTCCACTCCGGTTACGTTCAGCATCAATAATCTCCAACCGCTCATTACCGGTTTCAGCCCGTTTAGCGCCCGGCAAGGGAGCAGCGCCCTGGATGTGGTGGCGATCGGTTCCAATTTTGCCAGCGACGCCAAAGTGTGGTGGAACGGCGTCGAATTACCGACCACCTATCAAAGCTGCTCTCAATTGACCGCCGTGGTGCCCTCGGGGCGTTTATCCAGCGCGGGCATTTATTCTGTTACCGTGCGCAACCCTGCCGGCGCGGGCATGGTGGCCGACCCCAAAAATTTCTATGTATACACGTCCACGCTCAGTTTGATGACCCCCGACAGTGCGCTGGTGGGCAGCGATAGTTTTGCCCTCACCCTGAAGGGCGCCGATTTCGATACGGATGCCGTGGTGGTGTGGGACGGGACGCCGCTGTCCACCATGTACGTCAGTTCTACCGAACTGGCGGCGATTGTGCCCGACGGCCTGCTGGCCAATGCCCGGCGGGTGGAAGTGTACGTCAACAACCAGCCCTCACAGCCGCAGCCGGTGCCTTCCAGCCCAAAGTTGTTTGTGGTTACCAATCAGGCAATCACCTCTCTGTCGCCCGCTTCGGCGGTGGCGGGTAACCCGGCCTTTTCCTTAAATGTGATGGGTTCCGGTTTTACGGCCACCAGCCGGGTAATGTGGAACGAAACGTTACTCTCCACGCTGGCGGTCAGCAACTCGCAGTTGATTGCTGCTGTGCCGGCTGATCTCATCCGCTATATCGGCACGGCGCAGATCACCGTGGTCGATTCCGGGCAGCCTGACAATATCTGGAACCAGATATCGTTTTCTATCGGCGCGGCCACCCCGACCCTGACCCATACGCCCTCGCTGACGCCCACCATTACGCCCACACTGACGCGCACCCTGACGCTCACCCGCACCCTGACGTTGACGCGCACCCAGACCAAGCAGTCGACCAGCGTCATCTATCGCAGCCCGACCTCGTATATCCCCTATCGCACTTCGACCCGCACCGCCACGCGCACCCGGACGGGCACCCTGGCTACGGCGGCGCGCACCGCGACCGGCACGCAGCGCACGGTGACGCCTTCGCCCACCGGAGCGAGCGCGACGCCCAGCGCAACCGGCACCGGTACCCGCGCCACGCAGCAGACGCCCGACGGGACGATTTCGCCGACGTCCAGCGAAACGGATGTGGTGCCCACGCCCTCTCCCTCGCCCGAGGTATCCGTGACGCTCACCGTTACGACCACGCCCACCGGCGAGAGCGCCGGACAGGTTACAAGCGGTTCGCTGTTCTCGGTGGTGTTAAGCCTGCTGGGCGGTATTCTGGCCGGCTTCCTGGTCATCGCGCTGCTTGTTGTGCTGGTCATCTGGCTGCGCCGCCGTCTGGCGCAGCGTTAGCCCTCTCTTTTCAGGGGCGCAGCGCTTCTACCTCCAGCCTGACCATGCGGACGTGAGTCTGCCCCAGCGCGTCCAGCGGGTGTTCTGCCAGATAGGTTTCGACCAATTCATCCAGAAAGGCGCCGGCCTGTTCGGCGGGCACCCGCTGTGTGTACGGGAACCAGGTGGTGCGCAGCCAGCCGGTCAGCCCGCTTTTGTCGGGATGCACCATATCTTTGGTGATTAACGCCACTCGCCTGGGTTGCAGGCCGGCCTCCTTCAGCCACAGGGTGTATTCATCCGGGCCGTAAAAGCCGTAAGGCAAGACGAACCCGTCAAACCAGGCGCTCCAGGCAGGGGAATGGATCTGCCTGTCCAGAACGGCGATGATATCGGCGGCGTTGCCGCTGCCGCCCATCTGGAGCAGGGCGCTGCCGCCGGGTTTCAGGCTGTTGTAAATGCCCTGTAATACCGGCCGGTGATCGTGGATCCAGTGCAGGGTCGCATTGGAAAAAACGGTGGTGAAGTCTTGGCGGAAGGGCAGGCGGCTGGCGTCTTCTTGCTGGAAACGCAGGTTGGGAAAACGCTCCGCCGGGTAGCGCTGCTGCGCCAGCGCGATCATCTCTGCCGACAGGTCGACGCCGAGCACGGAGCCCAGCGGCAGGTGCGCGGCGATTTCGGCGGTCACCTTGCCGTCTCCGCAGCCGAGATCGAGCACGGTTTCATTGCCGCGCAGGTTGAGTTTGGCAATCAGTTCTTGCGCCCAGAGCTGTTGCTGGGACGAGTTCTTTTCGTAGTCGCGGGCGTTCCACTGCTGGTTGCTCATGCGGATCAGGCCCCCTGCTCTGGTATGGCGCCGGCCGGCTTGGCGGCCTGCGGCAGACGGATTTGCAAGGCGGCAAACAGATTGGCCAGGGCGATGAAGCCGCCCAGGAGGAAGACGTATTCATAGCCAAAAGCATTCCAGATCGCCCCACCCACCAGGGCGATGGTAATGGAAAAGATATGGTCGATGGTTACGGCAGTGGTCAGGGCGGGTTGGATGTCGGCCGGCTGGCGGGCGATCTTTTTCATGTAGGTGGCGCGGGCCATGTTGACCGATAACAACATTTGATCCAACAGGTAGCAGACGCAGGCGATGAGGAAGGCCGTGTGCTCGCCGAACAGGGAGCCCGACAGGCCGTATCCCAGGCAGACGAAGATCAGCATAACGGCTTCGCTGGCGAGGACGAAACGTTCTCCCAGGCGGTCGGTGGCCCAACCCAGTAAGGGTTGGAAAAGGATGCCGATGATGCCGCCGATGGTTAACAGGGTGGCGATGGTCTGGGTGGGCTGGTGGAACACGGTCACGATGACCCACGGCGCAAAGGTGATAAACAACTGTTTGCGCGAGCCGTAGAGGATGGCGAGCAAATAGTACAGCCGGTATTCGCGGTGCAGTTTCAGATAGGGAACGGGCTGCCGATCTTTTTCGGTTTTCATGCTGAACATGAAGACGGCGGCGACGGCAAAGCAAACCGCGGCCAGGACGAAGGTATGGGCAAAAGAGAAGCCGAGGAAGCGGAAGCCGATGAAGACTACAAAACTGCCGAGAATGGCCGCCAGATTGCGGATGGCGTTAAGCTGCCCCAGCCGTTGCCCGGCTTTGCCCTCGCGGGCGAGTTCCATGCCGATGGTGGAAGCGATCGGCATAAACAGGTGCTGGCCCATGCTGTAGATGAACAGCCAGATGACCATCGTGACGTAAGAAGTGGACACAAACCCGATCAACAGCGTTCCGGCGATGCCGAGCAGCATGGCGATGGCGCCGAGACGCCGGCTGCACAGGAACCACAACAAGGCGGAGACGAACACCACCAGAAAGCCGGGCAGTTCGCGTGGGAATTCCAGGAAGGAGCGCTCAAAACCGCTGAGGGCAAAGCGTTCGTTGAGGAAGTTGTTCAATGTGGAATCGATCAGGCTGTAGGCAATCCCCATGACCAGCGAGGCCATTGCAAACAGTTTGAGTTCCCGGGACATAGTGCGGATACGGGTAAGGAGAGACATCAGCTTGTGCCTTATGCCGGCGTGACGGACACGCCTTTTTGGAAAAAAGGATTCGGGTCATTGTAGCACAGGTTGGCGGCGTGCGAGATTTTAATTTTTGACTTTTTGTTTCATTTATGCTATTCTTGAAGCTTGGTGATAACGACACCAGGGTGATTTTGTATTTTCATACCCAGGAAGGGATTATGCAACGCGAACGCGTCTCAGAAAACGTCTATTGGTTTCAAAGTGAAATCTATGCCCAGGTAACGGCCGGCGCAATCACCGGCCCGCAGTGGGCAGTGGTAATCGATACCCTGGCCATGCCGGAAGAAACCCTGGCCATGCGCTCATTTATTGAGGAAGAACTTGGCGTGCCGGTGCGCTACGTGATCAATACGCACTATCACGCCGATCATACCTGGGGCAACTGCTTTTTCCCTGGCGCCACCATCATCGGGCACGCCGCCTGCCGGCAGGCCATGCTCGAGACGGGCAATGCTTCTCTGGAAGCGGCCCGCCGCCAGAACCCGCTTTTCCGCCAGGTGAAACTGGTGGCGCCGCACCTGACCTTCGATGAAGGCGGGTTGTCTTTGCGCGTGGGAAAGAAAAATTTGATTCTGATGCCCACCCCCGGACACAGCCGCGACGGCGTCTCGGTGTTGGTGGAAGAAGACCGCGTGCTGTTTGCCGGAGACGCTTTCTTGCCGCTGCCCTATATTGTGGATGGCGACATGGATGAACTTGCCGCCACGATCAAGCGCATCGGTAAGATGGGGTTGGAGAACATCGTCCAGGGGCATGGCGATATCATTTTGCGCGGCGAGATCGACGACTCGGTGAAAGAGAACCTGGGCTATCTCTCTGCGGTGCGCAAGGCAGTGCGTACCGCCGCCAAACGGCGCAACCCGCAGGATGCCCTGGCGTTGATCGATATCGAGTCGTGCGGTAAGAGCCGCGTGTATCTGGCTGGATTGGCCGAGGAGTTACACCGGCGCAATGTGCGCGCCCTGTATCGCATTTTTTCCACGGTGGGCGAGGACGCCCTGGCCGGGATGAAGGACGAATAACGCTTTATTCGTCCTGGGACGTAGGTTTTTGTTCTTGCTGTGAAGAGGTGCCGTTGCCGGCGCCTCTCTTTTTTGTCAGATAGGCGAAGACGTTGACGCGCCGTTCGTTGCCCTGGCGCAGCCGTTCGATATTGGGGCGCAGCGCCCAGATCAGGATGATCTCGGCCACAACGCCGTACAGAACGTACACCCACGGCGACAGACCCTGCGCGGCGCGGATGCTGAAGACGACGATGGACAGGAAAGCGATGCTCATCGTGGTGATGGAGGCGTAGCCGCCAATGATGTAGACGACGGCGATCAGCGGCAGGATGGCAAAGAAGCTGTAGGGCCACAGGGCAATCGAGCCGCCCAGGCAGGTTGCCCCGCC
>CAZHTS010000125.1:0-1915 GCA_964535315.1 uncultured Anaerolineaceae bacterium | reverse complement strand
CAAAGAAGCTGTAGGGCCACAGGGCAATCGAGCCGCCCAGGCAGGTTGCCCCGCCGGCGCCGCCGCGCAGGCGCACCTTGCCGTCTACGCCGAAGCGCTCGAGCAGGAAGATGGAATAATTGTGGCCGACGATGGCCAGGATGGCGGCGGCGACGCGCAGCAGCGGCCCGGCCGTTGGGTAAATCCATTCGACCAGGTAGTACGAGGCGGCGCCTTTGCCCACGTCCAACGCGGCGGTGATCAGCCCGGCCAGGCAGCCGGCGGCGCGCAGGGCGTTGGTTCCGCCGGTGCGCCCGCTTTCAATCGAGCGGATGTCTTTGCCGCTGGCAATCCAGACGACAATCAGGCCAAATGGGATCGAGCCAAGCAGGTATGAAAGAATCAAAATTGCGGCAATTTGTAGTATCTCCATCGTGGTTTCTCCGTATGTACAGACTTGCCCGGTGTTTATGCCCCGGGCGCAGCGAATCGTTCGTGATCATCGAGCAAGCAGATTTCGGTCACCTGGCCGGGTTGGATGGCATAGGCGCGCAGTTGCCAGTTGCCCTGCACATCCGGCGACCAGATCAGCGTGGCGACGCCGGGGTAGTAGAATTCGGCGATGTCGGTTTGAGAAGGGCGCTCCGGCCCGCCGGGGTGGGAATGGTAAATGCCCAGCAGTTCCAGCCCGTTTTGCTCCATGCACAGCATGGCTTTGAGTTGCTCGCCGGCGTCCATACGGAACCGCAGCGGGCTGTGCAGGCTGTTGGTTACGGGCTGCACCAGGCGCACCTGCCGCTTGCCAGGAGTGCCCGCCAGCAGGCCGCAGGCTTCTTCTGGGATATTAGACAGGACATGCGCCAGCATTTGTTGCCGGTGTTCGATGGATACAACCAGATGCAAGGTCAACCTCTTGTCAGGTTTCCAGGGTAAACGCCAATCCCCACAAGAGGATCAGCATCAAGACCGGTTCGACCCACAGGGTACGCAGCGAACGACCTTCCTCGAGCGAGCCGGCCACGCTGGTGAGGGCATAGGCCGGGCCGATGAGTAACAAACCAAAACGCAGCGGCCGGAGCGGCCAATAGTGCAACCCAACGACGATCTGGCCGACGATAATGGCGATGACAATCGCCCAGTGCAGGCCCCATTCGCCGCCCAGGCGTAAATACAGGGTGCGCAGCGCCACCAGCCCGATGGCCAGTACCAGCGCCGGCAGCACCATATACAGCCGCAAATCAGCGGCGCGTAATGCCACGGTCAGGATCAGATACAGGGCAAACGAGACCGCCGTCAGCGCGATGGTGGCGATGGCGTAACGCACGTCCGAGTTATCGACCACGATGTATTCGGCGACGAAAACCATCACCAGCAGCACCCCGCCAAAGGCAAACATGGCCCACCACTGCATCCCGACCGCCAGCGAGCGCAGCGGTGCACCGATGCCCCAGGCGGTCAGGGCCGGCAGAATGCAATGCCGCAGCGCGCTGCGGGATTGGAGGTTGGGGTGATCGCGCAGCAGCCAGTTGCCGCCTACCGCCGCCAGGGCAGCCACCAGATAGGATACCAGCGTGCTGTAATTCCAGGTGAAGCTAAACGAAATGCCGGGAAAGGGAATGGGGACCAGCGTTTCGGGCAGTTTGATAAAGGGGATCAGCGCATAGGCCAGCAGAATGATCGCCGTGAGGATGCTCAGGCGGTTGGTGTCTGGCAGATACTGATGCTCTTCCATGAATCTGATTTTACCCTTCTCACCCCCTGCTGACTAGGATGCGCTGAGAGTTTCTTTTGCGCGACTTTTGCCTCCCGCCCGTTCAACCGGCGGCATTAATTTCGTAACTGCTCGGCCATCGCTGACGCAATTCGAGGTGGACTTGACTTCCGCATGTCGCCGGACGATTTTTTGCAGCCCGCAGCAAAATTTGGCGAGCCGATA
>CAZHTS010000124.1:0-10371 GCA_964535315.1 uncultured Anaerolineaceae bacterium | reverse complement strand
GCTTCTTTTTCTTCCCAAAACATGCTAGAATACAGTTGCTTTTGATTCTGTAATTTGCACGTTCCCGTGTGGGGGTCTGTCCAGGGACGGGCGGAATCGGGAAGCTGGTATGTGGGCAGGTTACTTCCGCCCGGGATCATCCCGGCGGGGATGTTTCTTTGTACCGGTTTTTCGATGAGCCTGGGCTCGAAAGGAATATGTCATGGGAACCTATGCACAAGTTACCCCCCCAATCGTTCAGGAATTAATTCGGATCGTCGGGGCGCGCTATGTGCTGTACGACGACGCCGAGAAGCTGGCGGCGTACAGCCGCGATGAGGTCGCCGACCCAATTTACGCCCACATGCCCGAGGTGGTGGTCAAACCGGCCAGTGCGGCGGAGATTTCTGCCATTCTCAAACTGGCCAACCGCGAGCGCATCCCGGTTACGCCGCGCGGGGCGGGCTCGGGCTTGTCGGGCGGAGCCGTGCCGCTGTTCGGCGGCATCGTCCTGTCGGTCGAGCGCATGAACCGTATCCTGGAGGTTGATAAAGAAAACCTGGTGGTGGTGGTTGAACCCGGGGTGGTGACCAACGAGATCAACAACCTGCTCAAAGAGGACGGGCTGTTCTATGCCGGTTACCCGATGAGCGTGGAAAGCTGTTTTATCGGCGGCAACGTGGCCGAGAACGCCGGCGGCGGTAAGGCGATCAAATACGGCGTCACCGGACGCTACGTGATCGGGTTGGAAGTGGTGCTGCCGACCGGCGAGATCGTCCAAATGGGCGGCAAGCGCGTCAAGGACGTCGCCGGCTACGATCTGATCCATCTGCTGACCGGTTCGGAAGGTACGCTGGGCATCTTCACCCAGGTTACCCTCAAGCTGCTGCCGCTGCCGACCGCCAAGGCCGACCTGCTGGTGCTCTTCCCGGACGCGCGCAGCGCCATGAGCACCGTGCCGCTGATCATGCGCAACGGGCGCATCATCCCTACTGCCATCGAGTTCATGGATCAGCTTTCGGTGCAGACCACCTGCAAGTATCTCAACGAAGAGTTGCCCTACGAACGGGCCGGGGCGATGCTGTTGATCGAGGTCGATGGCAGCAGCGAGCAGCAGGTGGAGCAAGAGTACGAGACTATCGGCAAGTTGTGTGAGGAGAACGGCGCCATCGAGGTCTATGTGGCGCTCAACCACACCACCCAGGAACGGGTGTGGGCGGTGCGGCGCAACATTGCCGAAGCCTTCAAGGTTTACAGCCCGGTGCAAAGCCTGGAGGATATCGTCGTACCCTTTGCCCAGATCCCCGATTTGCTGCCCGATCTGGAGCGCATCTCGCAGCAGTACCCGGTGATCATCCCCTGTTACGGGCACGCCGGCGACGGCAACCTGCACGCCACGCTGGTCAAGAAGCCCGAGGTGCCGATGGAGGATTGGCGTGACATCGAGCACCAGGTGTTGGTGGAACTTTATCAGGCCACCGGCCGGCTGGGCGGCACGATCAGCGGCGAGCACGGTATCGGGCACAAACGCAGCGCCTATCTGCCGCTGGTGATGTCTCCCGATCTGATCGAGTTGCAGCGGCGCATCAAGGCCGCCTTTGATCCCAACGACATTCTCAACCCGGGCAAGATTTTCCCCGATTCTGCACGAGGTGCATCATGCGCATAATCGTCCCTATCAAACAGGTACCTGAAACCAGCAAGGTCAAAATGGACCCGGTGACCGGCACGATGGTGCGCGCCGGGCTGGAAGCGATCATCAACCCGCTGGATCTGTACGCCATCGAGGCCGCCATCCGGCTGCGCGAGGCGCACGGCGGCAGTATTACTGTCATCAGCATGGGCCCGCCCCAGGCTGAGAAAGCGCTCAAGGAGGCCATCGCCATGGGCTGCGACGACGGCGTGTTGTTGAGCGACCGGCGTTTCAGCGGGGCGGATACGTGGGCCACCGCCTATACGCTGGCGCAGGGCATCCGCAAGCTGGGCGGCGCCGACCTGATCCTGTGCGGCGAACGCGCCACCGACGGCGATACCGGGCAGGTGGGGCCGGCTGTAGCCGCCATGCTCGATCTGCCACTGGCGACCTATGTCAGCCACATCGAGGTGCTGGAAAACGATCAGTTGCGCCTGACGCGCCTGGTGGAAGGCGGGCGCGAGGTGCTGCGCACGCCGCTGCCGGCGCTGGTGACGGTGGTCAAGGAAATTGCCGTGCCACGCCTGCCCACGCTGCGCGGCATGCTGCGCGCCAAGGGCACGGCGCTGCCGGTGTGGGGCCCCGAAGCGGTGGAAGCCGACCCCGAGAATATCGGGCTCAAGGGCTCGCCTACCCGCGTGGTGCGTATTCATCACCCACAGGTCACCCGCCAGGGCGAACTGGTGACGATTAAAGACCCCGCCGATGTGGATGCGGCGGCCGAACGATTGCTGGAATTTTTGCAGAAGAGGAACCTGGTATGAGCGCTGTCACTTCCAATCCCATCTGGCAAGACGTCTGGACGCTGGCCGAGCAGAAGGAGGGCGGTCTGCACCCGGTTTCTTTTGAACTGCTCAGCCGTGGTCGCAAGCTGGCCGATGAGCGCGGCTGCCGCCTGTGTGCGGTGGTCATGGGACATGCCATCAGCAACGACGGCATCGTCGAATTGTGCGAACGCGGCGCCGACCTGGTGTACCGCGTCGATCACCCCGGGCTGGCGCATTTCCTGGTGGAACCGTATGCCCGCGTGCTGCGTTATCTGATCGAGCGTTTTCGCCCCGAGGTGGTGATCGCCGGGGCGACGACCACCGGGCGCACGTTGATGCCCTACGTCTCGGCGCAGCTGCGCGCCGGGTTGACCGCCGACTGTACCGGGTTGGAGATCGAGCCTGAGACGGGCAACCTGTTGCAGACGCGCCCGGCCATCGGCGGCAACATTCTGGCCACGATCAAGACGCCCGATGCCCGCCCGCAGATGGCCACGGTGCGCCCCAAGTCGACGCGCCCGCCGCAGCGCCAGCCCGAGCGCCCGGCCGAGGTGATGACTGTGGTGGGCGGGATCGATGAACTGCTCGATTCGCGGGTGCAGTTCGAGCGTTTCATCCCCGACGAAAGCGGCAGCGCCTCGATTGAGGAGGCGGATGTGGTGGTGGCGGGTGGGGCGGGGGTTAAATCGTGCGAGAACTTTGCCCTGCTCGAACGCCTGGCGACCGTTCTGGGCGGCAGCGTGGGCGCCTCGCGCCCGTGCGTGGATCACGGCTGGCAGCCCTATCCGCGCCAGGTGGGCCTGAGCGGCAAGACTGTCTCGCCGCGCCTGTACGTGGCCTGCGGTATTTCGGGCGCCATCCAGCATCTGGCGGGCATCCAGACCGCCGAGACGATCGTTGCTATCAATCTCGATCCGCACGCGCAGATCTTTCAACTGGCCGATTTCGGCATCGTGGGGAACCTGTTTGACGTGCTGCCTGCCTTGAGCGAGAAGCTGGAAGCGTTGAAGTAAGCAGGGAAAAGACGGGGCTGTTCCAAAATACCTCTTTTTCGGGTATTGCTTTTTTCTCGTCTCGGGTTATAATGGTTATAACAACCTAACCACATAACCATATAACCAAATCATCAACCGCCGGGCAGGCACAGGTTCACACCTGCCCGGCGGAATCCTCAAGGAGAGTTAGCCTCATCATGTCCGCTTCGCTTTATTTCACTAAGATCAACGAGATGATCGCCAACCTGAGCCAGGAAAGCCTGCCTGCCATCCAGCAGGCCGCCACGTGCATGGCCGATTCGATTGCCGCCGGCCGCGCCGTGTATTACTTTGGCTCGGGCCATTCGGTCATCCCTGCCCTGGACGTTTTCCCGCGCTACGGTTCGTTCGTCGGTTTGCAGCCGATACACGATACCCGTTTGATGTGGTCCAACGTCATCGGCCCAGGCGGCACCCCCGAACTGCTGTGGATCGAGCGCCAGGAAGGTTACGTCAAGAATGTCTTCGAATACTATAACCTCGACGCCAAAGATACCCTGATCGTCGTCTCGCACGGCGGGCTCAACGCCGCCGGCATTGAAACCGCCATGATCGGCAAGGAACACGGCCTCAAGGTCATCGCCATTACCTCGATGGAGAACTACCGCCAGAACCCGGCCAAGCACTCGTCCGGTAAGAAACTGGCCGACGTGGCCGACGTGGTCATCGACAACGGCGCACCGCCCGAGGATTCGCTCATCCGCATCGATGGCTGGGAAGAGCCGGTTGCGGCTTCCTCCACCGTGACCGTGTTGTGCATTTCGATGGCCCTGGTAGCCGAGACGGCCGCCATCCTGGCCAAACGCGGCATTCACATCCCCACCTTTGTCTCGCCCAACGTCATGGCCGATCCCGACCACAACAAGAAGGTCTACGACCTCTACCGCGATCTGCGCCGCAAGATCTATTAGACCCTATGGACTCCTTCCTCTTCTACGACGCCCTGCAACCCATCTTGAAACGCGCCTTCGAAAGCCAGCGGGAAACCCTGGCGGCGGTGGCCAACGAGATGGCCGAAGTGGTCGCCGGCGATCACCTGATCTATGTGTTCGGCGCCGGTCACGCCGGGATCATCGCCGAAGAGATGTGTTACCGGGCCGGCGGGCTGGTGCCGGTCGTGCCTATCTTTGGCCCTGGGCTGGGCGTCCATACCCGCCCGGCCACGCTGGAAACCGGGCTGGAACGCCTGCCCGGTTTCGCCACCCTGCTGCTTGAGGCCAGTCACATCGGCTGCGACGATTTGCTCATCATCCACTCCAATTCGGGCCGCAACACCGTCGCCATTGAGATGGCCGAACAGGCCAGGGCGCGCCACATCTGTGTGGTGGCGTTGACCAACGTGGCGCACAGCCGTTCGGTGACCTCGCGCCACCCGGCCGGGTTGAAATTGATGGATCTGGCCGACTACGTCATCGACAACTGCGGGGTCATCGGCGATGCGGCCGTGCGCCTGGAGGGCCTGCCGCAACTGGTGGGCTCTACCTCCACCGTGGTGGGGGCGGCGCTGGTCAACGCCCTGGTGGCCGAGACCGCTCGCCTGCTGCTGGAACGGGGCGTCGAACCGCCCATCTTCCGCAGCGCCAACCTGGACGGCAGCGAGGACAGCAACCAGCGTTGGATGGATCATTATGGCAGCCGTTTGCTCTACCTGTAAGGAGGTGCGCATGTCCATTCAGGCGCTTGACAAAGGCAGTCATATCCCGCTGTATTTGCAGCTTACCGCCCAACTGATCGCCATGATCGAGACGGGGGCGCTCAGACCCGGCGACAAGATCCAATCCGAACGCGAGATGGCCGAGATGCTCAACGTCAGCCGCATCACGGCCCGGCTGGCCATCCAGGAACTGCTCAAGAGCGGGCTGGTGTATCGCGAACAGGGCCGCGGCACCTTTGTGGCCGAGTCGAAGATGCGCAACGTGCAGGGTTTCACCAGTTTTACCGAGGACATGAAGAAGCGCGGGCTGAAACCCGGCTCGCGCATCATCACCCAGGAAGTGGTGGCCGTGGATGAGACCCTGGCGCGCACCCTACATCTGGAGCCCGGCGAGAGCGCCGTGCATCTGATCCGTCTGCGCCTGGCCAACGACCGGCCGGTGGCGCTGCAAACCGCTTACCTGCCGCTCAAGATGTGCACCGGGTTGGAACAGGAAGACCTGACCGACCGCTCGCTGTTTGAGGTGCTGCGTCAGAAATACTACATTTACCCAACCTGGACCGAGGCGGCGGTTGAGGCCGCGGCGGCGCTGCCCGAAGAGGCGCACCTGCTGGGGCTCAAGCCCGGTGATCCGGTGCTGGTGGTGCGCGGTCTGACCTTTAACGAATCGTTCGAAGTGGTCGAGAGTGTGCGTACGGCTTACCCCGGTAAGGGGCTGGCGATCTATATCGGCCGCCAGCGCATCGGCAGCCTGACCGAAGGGATCTGAAAGGTTGTGATGAAATCGCTTGCAAATGTGCTGGCCGTAGATATCGGCGGGACCAAGGTGGCGGTGGCGCGGGTTGCCCCGGATGGGCGCATCCTGGCGCAGCGCCAGGCGCCGACCTGCCAGGATGGCCCGGCGGCCGGCATCCGCCAGATCATCGACCTGCTCGAAACGGTGCACGATCCGTCTGCCCCCGTCGCCGGCATTGGCGTGGGCATCCCCGCCGTGCTGGAAGCGGACAGCGACCGGGTCATCTGGGCGCCCAACCTGGCGGGCTGGCGTGACGTCGCTTTGCGCCCCGCTCTGGAACAGCACTTCCACCTGCCGGCGTGTATCGAGTACGATGGGCACACCGCCGTGCTGGGTGAGTGGTGGCTGGGCGCCGGCCGCGGCTGCCGCTCGGTGGTGGACGTGATCATCGGCACCGGTGTGGGCGGCGGGATGCTGCTGGACGGCCGGTTGATCCGCGGCATGAACCGCCTGGCGGGCGCCGTCGGCTGGTTTGTGCTGCACGGCGAGCCGGGCGGCGAGAGCCAGCAGGAGCGCTCGTTAGGCTGCTGGGAGGCGCGCACCGCCGGGCCGGGCATTGCCCGCCGTGCCCAGGCGCTGCTGGACAGCGGTGCCTGGCCGGCTTCGGCGTTGGCCACGCTGGCGCAGCCGGTTACTGCCCGCGACGTGTTTGCCGCCGCTCAACAGGGCGACGAACTGGCCGGGCGGGTGGCCGACGAGACCGCCGATCTGCTCGGTATGGGCATCGCCAACATCGTCAGCCTGGTCAACCCTGAAATCGTGGTGTTGGGCGGCAGTGTTGGGGCGCACGCCGGTTTTCTCATCCCCCGCATGAGCGCGGTGGTGGCGCGTTACGCCCAACCGGTCTCGGCGCAGACTGTGCGCATCCTGGCTTCGACCCTCGGCCCCGAGGCCGGCCTGCTGGGCGCTGCCTGCGGTTTGCTGCTGAGGGTGTCGAATACGTTTGAACTGTTGCCGCAAGAGGAGCGCTAAATTCTCAAGGCTTCGTTTGCAATGGGCGCTTCATTTTTGCCCCTGCCTACAGGCAAATCCAATCCCTAATTCTGATGAGGAGAGAAACATGAGACGCAAGATGTTCTACCTGCTTTCCGTGTTGGTTGTCGCTGCCATGCTGCTGGCCGCCTGTGCGCCGGCTGCGGCGACCCCGGCACCGGCCGAGCCCAAGCCCGCTGAGGTTAAACCCACCGAGGCCAAACCCGCCGAAGCCAAACCCACGGAACCCCCTGCGGCCCAACCCACCGCGGAAGCCAAGCCGACCGAGGCCCCCAAGGCCGAAGGCGTGACGCTGCGCATGCTGGTGCGCCCGGATGAGGGCGGCAACGTGGCCAAGTATGCGGCTGAGTTCGAGAAAGAAACCGGCATCAAGGTTTCCGTCGATTTCGTCGCCTGGAACGAGATCACCAACAAGACCCTCACCACCCTGGCTGCGGGCGGTGGCGGTTACGATATCGTCTTCATGCCCTCGGCCGACGCCCCCAAGCTGGCCGCCGGCGACTGGTTCGAGCCGATCGATGACCTGATGCCCGAAGCCGAGAAGGCCAACTGGCTGCCGGCTGTGGTAGGTTTCTACACCTTCAACGGCAAGCTGCTGGGCATGCCCTGGTACGCCGGTGGCGCCCACATGTCTTACAACAAGGACATCCTCGAGAAGGCCGGCGTCGATGCGGCCGGGATCAAGACCTGGGACGATTTCATGGCGGCCTGCAAGGCCATCAAGGAAAAGGGTGCGGCGGAGTTCTGCTTTGCTCCTTCGGCCAAGTTCCCCGGCAACTTCTACTACAACTGGGGCACGATGGTGCTCAGCCGCGGCGGCCAGTTCTTCGATGAGAGCGGCGCGCCTGTCTTCCAGAAGGGCACCCAGGCCCTGGACGCGTTGAAGATGATCGAAACCGGCGTCAAGGAAGGCTACTTCGACAAGGCCGGCATCGCCCTGGATGACTACGAGACCCTGATTGAGTTCGGCACCGGCAAGACCGCTTTCCTGCTCGACTCCACCTGGGCTTCCACGCAGGCCAGCCGCAACGCCGATCTGTCCAAGGTGACCGGCAAGGTCGGTTACATCCTGGTGCCCGGCGCCGGGGATGTCAAGAGCGCCGCTTACCTGTACGCCGGCGGTTTGGGCGTGCTCAAGGCCTCGGCCCACAAGGAAGAAGCCAAGAAATTCATCGTTTACCTGACCGGTGAAGCTGCTCAGAAGCATCATGCCATCGAAGGCGCCAACATGCCTACCCGTGTGTCGCTCTACAAGGACGCCGACATCGCCAAGGCCTGGCCCGGTTTCGAGACGCTGGCCGAGCAGTTGAACTACGGGCAGTTTGTCCCGGCCGTGCCCTGGTTGGATGAGTGGCGCCGCTCTGCCGCCACCGCCGTTCAGGAAGTCATGTCTGGCACCAAGACCCCGCAGGCAGCCATCGACTGGTTGGTGACCGAGACCGACCGCGTACGCGCTCAATAATTCATTTGGTATCGATAGGGGGAGGGCCGCCTGGCCTTCCCCCAACCTTCCCCGGTTTTGTACCGCCGGCGTTTGACGATGGAGAAATTTCCATGACCGGTATTCCACACCTGAGCAGGCGCAAACGCGAAGATCTATTCTTTACCCTGTTCTTATTAACGCCAGCCGCTTTGATCATGGCGGTGGTGACAATCTACCCGCTCCTGCGTTCCTTCTGGATCAGTCTGCTTACCTGGGATCTGACCAAGCCCTATTTGGGCCATCCTTTTGTTGGATTTAAAAATTATCTTTTTATCCTGAACGATCCGACCTTCTGGCAGAGCGCCGAAATCACCCTGTTGTTCGTGCTCGGCGCCGTTACGCTCGAGATTCTGCTGGGTCTGGGGTTGGCGCTGCTGCTCAATCGCGAGTTTCGCGGGCGTAACCTGGTGCGTATGCTGGCGCTGCTGCCGTGGGCCATCCCGGGGGTGGTCAACGGTATCATGTGGAAGTGGATCCTCAATCCCAGTTACGGCGCCCTGAATGGCCTGCTATACTCACTGGGGCTGATCGATGAGTACATCATCTGGCTGGGGAGCGCCAAAGGGGCGTTGGTGATGTGCATCCTGGCGGACGTGTGGAAGGAAACGCCGTTTATCATGCTGCTCTTCCTGGCGGCCTTACAGACCATCCCCAAGGATCTGTACGAGGCGGCCTGGGTGGACGGTTCGACCAGCCTGCAATCGCTGTTCAACATTACCGTGCCGTTGATCCGCCCGACCCTGTTTGTGGCCTTGACCCTGCGCACCATCTGGGCCCTGAAGAGCTTTGACCTGATCTATACCCTGACCGCCGGCGGCCCGTCAGGCGGCACGACGGTGATTGGTTATTATACCTACGTCAAGACCTTTGTTTCGCTCAACCTGGGGCGCGGCGCGGCTGTGGCGTATCTGATGACGTTGATCGTGGCCGCGCTGGTCGTTCTATACCAACGTGCCCTGTACCGGGAGGTGGAGTACTGATGGCTGCTTCTACCGCATCCCCAACCCGTCTTTCCTCACGCCAGCGGCGTTCGCTGATTGGCAAGGCACTCTTTGCCGTGGCGATTCTGGCGCTGGTGTTTGCCGTGCTGGCGCCCTTTGTCTGGATGGCGATCTCCAGTATTTCGTCTCAAACCGAACTGGCATCCAAACCGCCCAACTGGATTCCTACCGAGCCCACCTTGAACCGTTACCGGATGTTGTTTACCGGGTCACAGCAGGGCCAGACCAGCATGCCGGCCGGGGTGGAGAAGTTCCTGCGCGGCCTGACCAGTTCGTTGGTGGTCAGTGTGATTACGACCGCAGTGTGTGTGGTGGTCGGTTCGATGGCGGCGTACGCCCTGGCGCGCATGCACGTGCCCGGCAAGAGCCAGTTCATGCTCGTGATCCTCAGTTCACAAATGCTGCCGGTGATCGTTATCATCATTCCGTTGTACCTGATGATGCAGCAATTCGATCTGATGGATAGCTGGCGCGGTCTGGTGTTGTTGTATTCCGGCTTCATGCTGCCGACGGTAATCTGGATCATGCACAGCTATTTCCTCACCCTGCCGCACGAGTTGGAAGAGGCAGCGCAGATTGATGGCTGCACCCGTTTGCAGGCCTTCGTGCGCGTGATTGTGCCGCTCTCGGGCCCCGGGCTGGTGGCCGTTTCGGCTTTTACGTTCCTGTCGTCGTGGAATGAATTTTTCATGGCGCTGATCTTTTCCGGGTCGCATGCCAAGACCATCACGGTGGTCGTCACCGAGTTTAGTTCGCAGTTCGGCACCGATTACGGTCTGATGGCTACCGGTGGGGTGATTGGTTCGATCCCGCCGCTGCTGTTGGCGTTTCTGTTGCAGCGTTACATCGTTGCTGGTCTGACCGCCGGGGCGGTTAAGGGTTAATTACCGGGTCTATCGTTATCTTCGTCTCCTCTTGCACCGGGCCCCCGCTTAACTGGGAAAGCGGGGGCCACCCTTATCTTCTCCGCG
>CAZHTS010000123.1:0-10387 GCA_964535315.1 uncultured Anaerolineaceae bacterium | reverse complement strand
ATGCAACAACCAATAACACGGCCAGGTGGCGGGGCGCCCACGAATATTGCCAGCAATATGTCTGTGGGGAGGGATTGTGGTTTGTGTGCAGCGGGGCTGGAACAGCCAGCTGAAAATCTGGCGTCTGCTCAGGCAGGTTGGATGCGGAACTATCCGCAAATGCCTGACCCAAACCCCGTCGATTGACCTCAAAAACTATAAACGGCTACCTCGCAGTCTCAGTTTGGTACAAGAACCCCATTATTCCCGACGAAAAGTGCTTCGGGTTTGATTTAGTTGGAACAGATGATCTCAAACCAGGCCCCGACCTGCTTTTATCCTGCCTGTTCTTGTTTGAACCCGGCCAGGGGGTTTAACGCAAAGGCGCAAAGTTTTAATACCGTTTGCGTTCTGGCGTTAGGCTTTGCGCCGGTGGCGCTGGATGCGCGTTAAGGGGCCGGGGTGGCGGTGGGCGGCGGGGTGGCGCTGTAGATGGCCTGCACGGTGAGCACAGCGTCGGATAGCGGCGAGGGGGTGAGGACGAAGTCGACGGCCTGCTGCACCTGGCCGGCCAGGACGCCCTGATCGGGCAGGAAGACCTCGGCGGTGGCCTTGCCGGGTAGCTGCCACGGAGTGAGCGCCGCTGCAGGGATCTGGAAATAGCCGATACGCTGCGGGTCGCCCAGGCGGATGGCGAGCGGTACGGCCTGCAACAAATCGTCGCGGGTCAGGTTGCTTTCCAGCGAGTAGCGATAGTTTTCGTAAAATTCGGGCAGGCGCAGCAGGTTGCCTTCTCCCAGCATCTTGTTGAAAACCTGGTGAAAGACTTCTTGCTGGCGGCGGCTGCGGGCGGCCTCGTCGCGCCCCAGGCGCAGGCGGGCGTAGCACAGCGTCTGTTCACCGTTCAGGTGCACGCGCCCGGTGGGAATTTCCACGCACGGGTCGCCGGCCTCAGGCGGGTCTTCGGGAGGGTAGGTCTGAAACACGTCGATGTCCAGCCCGCCGAGATCGTCGACGAAGCGGCTGAAATCGTCGAGGTGCACCAGCGCCCACCAATCGGGGCGGACGCCGAAGTTGTATTGTAGCGTGTCGGCCAGGACGCGGCTGCCGCCCTGAGCGTAGGCGACGTTGAGCCGCTGCATGGTATAGCCGGGGATATACACCAGTAAATCGGGCGGCAGGCTGAGCAGGCTGGCGCGCGCCAGGCGTGGGTGGTAGAAGACCAGCAGCATGGCGTCGGTGCGGCCGACGAAGGGGGAAGAACGATCGGTGCCGAGCAGGGCGGCGACGCGCACCTCGTCGGGCAGGTTGACGGCGGTAAGCGCCGCCGGGATGGGGGTTATAACGGGATAGCGTGCGGTGGGCAGCGCCTGCCAGGCCGGCCAGGTGGAACGTACGGCAGGGAAGGGGGTTGGGGTGCGCGTCTGGGTGACGGTGGGGGTGATGCTTGGCGTCGGGGTGATGGTGCGGGTCGGGCTGGGGGTGAGGGTCGGGGTGGGGGTGCGCGTCGCCGGCCAGGGGTTGAAGCCGCGCTTACAGGCCGGCAAGATCAGCCAGGCGAGCGCCAGGCAGGCGATCAACCAGAAGCGGGGCGAGCGGTGGGCCGGGATGGGGTGCATTATTCTCGATTATAAAGTGCTCTGCGCCGGGTGGGGGTACCAGTTTGCCTGAATGATGGGCTAAGATGCTATAATTTGCCAAAATCGGACTTTGTTTTGGAGGTGTGTCATGCGGGCGCGGCGTGCTTTTTTATATGTACCGGGGGATGATCTGGCTAAAATTGAAGCGGCGATTTCGGCAGGGGTGGATTGTGTCTGTCTGGATCTGGAAGATGGGGTGGCGCCCAGCCGGAAGGAAGAGGCTCGCCATCGGGTGGCGCAGGTGTTGCAAACGATGGATTTTGGCCGTTCCGAACGCTGGGTGCGAATCAACCCGGTGGGCTCGGGGCTGGCGGACGCCGATCTGTCGACCATCCTGCCCGCCCGGCCGGATGGGATTGTGGTGCCCAAATCGGATACGGCCGAACCGCTGGGCTGGGTGAGCTGGCAGATGGCGCAGGTGGAAGGGGTGCGCGGTTGGCCGGTGGGAGAACTGCGCCTGATGGCGTTGGTGGAGACGCCCGGCGCCGTGTTGAACCTGCCGCAGATTTGTGTGGCAGACGCTCGCCTGGAAGCGTTATTGTTTGGCGCCGAAGACCTGGCGGCCAACCTGGGTGCTATTCGCACGCCGGCGGCGTGGGAGGTGTTTTACGCGCGCAGCGCAGTGGTATTACACGCTGCTGCCTACGGTTTACAGGCATTGGATATGCTCAATCTGGATTACGTGAACCTGGAAGCCGTGCGCCAGGAAGCGCGTCTGGCGGCCGAGATGGGTTTCAGCGGAAAACAGGTGGTTCATCCCGACCAGGTGTGTGTGGTGCAGGATGCCTTTACCCCGGATGACGCCGCCATTGCACAGGCGCAACAACTGGTTGCCACTTTCCAGAACTATCAGGCCGAAGGCACCGGGTTGTATTTCGTCAACGGCCGGATGGTCGACCTGCCAGAGGTCAAAATGGCAGAAAATCTACTGGCGCGGGCACGCGCCGCCGGCAAGTCCTGTTAGCTCAGCTGCTCGCTGCGGTCACGCCGGCTTCAGGGCTGTAGCGTGGGGGTGCTGGTGGCGGTTTCTTTGGGCAGGCTGGTAACCGTCTGACTGGGGGCGCGGGTGTGGGTGGGCCAGGGGGTGGGCGTCGGCCCGCCGGGCGCAAAAGGCGCGTGTGTGGCCGTTCCGGCGACCGGCAGCGGCGCGCTGGCCAGGCTGGGGGCCTGGGCAGGAGTGCCGTCTTGTTGGGGTGTGGCGCTGCTGTCCCAGGGCAACAATTGATCCTGTGAGGCAGCCGGTGTGGGGGTAGCGCCTGCGCCGCCGTCGTTGAACCAGAACCAGCCGGCAATCAATGCGCCGGCCAGGGCGGCAACCAGCAGCAGGGCGGCGCAGCCGATGGCGATGGCGCGCCAGGGCAGCTGTCTGCTGCGCTCTACCACCATCTCGGGCGGAAACTCGATGACGGTGATGGTGATGTTATCGTGCCCGCCACGTTCACAGGCCAGATCGATCAGCGATTGTGTGGCGGCCTGCTGGGCGTCTTTGCTGGCCGAGAGAGCGGCGTTTTCATAGGCGGCCAGGATTTCGTTTTCTTTCACCAGATCGGTCAGACCGTCGCTGCACAGCAGGAGGCGGTCGCCGCCGCGCAGACGCATACCCTGGTTGGCGATGGCCTGCTCTTCGCTCTCGTGACCGGTCAGATTGATGCGAAAATCCACCTCGGGCGGTTTGGGACTGCCCAGATAGCGGCGGATGACGTGAGCATTGGGGTGTCCGCTGATCTGGTCGGGCTGCAGGATGCCGGCCTCGATGGCCTCCTGGATCCAGGTGTGGTCGATGCTGAGCTGGCGAATGGTATGATTGCGCATCAGATAGATGCGCGAGTCGCCTACCGTAGCGGTGTATAAGCGGTTGGCAATGATCAGGGCGCAGGCGCAGGTGGCGCCCATGCCGTGCCGTTCGCTGTTTTCACTGGCCTGGCGCTGAATCTCGATGCTGGCGGTCTCGATGGCCTTTGCCAGCGTCTGGGTGGGCTGGCTGCCGTCGCTTTGCGCCACAGTCTGACTGATGAGGTTAACGGTCAGTTCTGAGGCGACCTCGCCGGCGCGATGACCGCCGATGCCATCAGAGAGTACGGCCAGCAAGACGGGGGTGGGTTGTTTGCCGCCCGGCAAGAAAAAAGCAGAGATACCGAAACGATCTTCGTTGTTTTTGCCCGTCATCCCGGGATGGGTGAGGGCGGTAACCGGTAAATGGGCCTGCTCGGATAGGATCATGGTTGCTCTTTTTCTACCGTAACCTGGATCTGGCGCGACGCGGGTGGGTTGGCCAGTTCGAAGCGAAATCTGCTACGTCCAAAGTTTACCAGATCACCGTGTTCTAAACCAGTCCCCTGTTTGGAAACCGGGGCGTAATTGACCCAGGTGCCGGCGACCGAGCCGGCGTCGGCGAGAATGAAACCGCCTTCGGGGGTCTGGCGCAGCCGGGCGTGCAGCGGGCTGACGGAAGGATCGGTGAGAACGTGGACGGATAATTGCGGATCGCTGCCGAAAGTCATCTCCTGATAGGTCAGTGCGATGGATGACGCCGGAGCGTCGCTGCCCAGCGGCACCAGGCGGGCGGGGGCCAACTGTCCGACGCGGATGTGCGGCCAGGAAGGCCGGTCGGCGGCGCCCTGGTTGGCGGGCGCTGTCGTTACGGGCTGGCTGCCGGGTTCGGCGGCGGCGCGGCGCGGCGATAACGAGCGTTCCTGGCGAATGTTGACCGGCTGAGTGACCGGGTCCTGGTAGGAAGCCGGCTGCTGGTTACGCCGCCAGAGGAGCACGCCGAGGGCAGCCAGCAGCGCGCTGGCCAGCAGGGCCAGCCCCAGATAGAAACGCTGGTCGGAGAGGATGTTGCCCAGCGGGCGCTGCTCGGGCTCTGCGACCACAAAGTCGACCGGGATCTCGGCGCTGCGTTTGCTCAACCCGAGGATGTCCTCGGCCTGAATCTGGATCAGGTGACGCTGGCTGGTGGTGTACTGGCGCAGATCCCAGCGGAAGGCGTTAAAGGGCTCGGCCTGGTTTTCGGCGACCATCTGCCCGTCGACGTACAGACGGGTGTAACGCAGGGGACGCGGGTGGCCGTCTGGAAACTCGACCAGGGTTTGCAGGGCAATGCTTTCGGGTTGCAGGGTGGTTTCGAACGAGTTGCTGCCTTTGACCCAGCCGCGTTCCACCTGCGCCGGCGGGGTGACAAACAGCGGGTTGGGCGGCTGTACCTGGATGGAAAAGGCCTGCACTTCCGAACGAATTGCTCCGCCGGGGGCGCGCAGGCGTATGGCCAGGTTATGTTCGCCGCTGGTCTGGACGGCAGAGGTGTATTGCGCCCGGTACAGGCTGCGCTGCGGCTTGAGCAGGGTCTCGGGGTCGGGTAATTGTTCGCGGCCGGTAAAGAGGAAGAGCGCCCCGCCGGTTTGCCCGGCCAGGTCGCGCAGCGGCTGCTGTTTGAGGTCGTTGGCAGCGGCGGGAGGGGCCACCAGCCAGACAAAGACGCGCAGACCCAGTTGAACGGCGCGTTGGGTTTGGGCCGGCAGGTTGTCGAGCAGGGCCGGCGCCAGCGTGGGTGTAATGTAGAGCAATATGCGTTTACGTTCAGGACCGCCGTCGCCGGCCAGGTCGATGGCCTGCGTCAGGCTGTTGAGATTGGGGCGGGCTTTGAGCAGGTCGGGCTGGTAGCTCAAGATGGCGTTGGTCCACTCGGTCGGGTCGCTCAACTGGCTGGCCTGAATGCCGGTGTTGGTCGCCAGGCTGAACGTATCGGGGGTCGAGAAGGGCTGCGCCTTGCTCCAGGTGCTCAACGTGGCCTGGGCGGCTTCGTAGCGTGAGACGCCGTTGAAGTGATTTTCCATGATCGGGGCGGCGTTGACGGCCACGATAAATTGCAGGCCGGGCTGGAGTTTTTGCAGGCCGGCGGGGCTCAGTTCTTTTTCGTCTTCGAGGATGGCGACGTCTTCAGCCTGCAATGTGTCGATGAAGGCCCCCTCGGCGTCGTAAGCTTCAAATTGAAACTGGATGGTGGGGAACTTACTGGCGTCCGGCGCCGCCAGTACCACCCGTTGTTCCTGTCCGGGTTGGGCGTGGGCCCAACTGGATGGGGAGGCCAGCAGAACAAGGAGAGTGACCCCCAGGCTGACCCACAGGCATAACGAGGTGGTGTGTCTGGCTGCTTTCGCCATGTTGCAATATGCTTATGCTATCCTTTCACTGACCTTGCAGGACTTCTTTGTAATTCATAGGGTTCCCCGGAACGGATAGGATTGCATTGCGCTAAGGCCGTCCGGGGATGGGATCATCCCCGGACGGCCGGTGGGCTGCGTTTATACTGTGCCTTCCGCAACCGGAAGCGGCTCGACCGGTGGCTTGGGCGCCGTCAGGCGGCGGAAGGTCAGCGTCCAGCAGGTGCCGATGTAAGTCTGCACGATGCCGGTCAGGATTTGCATCAGCAAACCGAGGCCGCAGACCGTCAGTAAGAAAACTACCACGCCGCCGACCATCAGGGTTTGTTGGCCGCTCGCCAGGCCGCCTGCAAAGGCAACAATTACGGGGATCATCACCAGCAGCACCGGGATGGACAGAATCACGTTGATGATCCCGCCGCCGACGTAGACGATCAGGGTCATGATAATGATCGGGCCGATGTTATCCTTCATCACCCCCCAGCCGCGCTTGAGGCCGTCAAACACCCCCAACTCTTCGGTGACGATGGCCACGCTGCTCTGTTCCATGAGCACGTTGGTGATCCAGGAGATGGGGATAAACAGGCACATGCAGATGCAGAAGAAGGGCAGGATAGCCACCATGCCGATGCCCTGGGTGGCGATCCCGGCGCCCACGAGAATGGCGACCAGGATCAAAATTGGGATGGCAATCACCAGGCCGACGAGCAACTGCATGAGGAAGACGCGCACAAAATATTGCAGGCTCTGATTGAAGACCTCGCCAAAGCTCAGGGCGCCGATGCCCTGGGCGTCCTTGTCGGACTTGGCCGCGCCATAGATCAAGCCGGAGCGACCGATGGCGCTGATTAACGCCTGAACGACGATCAGCAGGATCACGACCAGGAAGATGACCCCCAGGATAATCCATACATTTTGTTCGTTGAACCAGCTTTCGGTGCCTTTGAGAAAAGGCTTTAGCGGATCGAGATTGGGCGTATCCCCATTTTGTCCCTGGTTGTTGTTGAAATCGAAACTCCTGCCGCTGTTGCCGCTGCCGCCCCCGCCGCTATTGCTGCCGCAGCCGGCCAGGATGCCAAAGATCCACAAAATTTTGTTCTTCCAAAAGACTTTCCAGGCTTTTTGTAAAACCTCACCGTAATCCATGATATGCTCCTTCCCTTCTTTACATACGACAATTTACTGGCAATTTCCTACTCGTTAATCATACACCACGGGATGAAATCCGTCCATTCAAGGTCATCAGGAATTATTACCGCGGGGCGCGAAGCGCAAAAATACCCCCCTATCAATCTTTTTCTGAAAGCAACACGGCCCTCCTTCGTCAAAGAGGGCCGTGTCCTGTACGGTGAGGGATTGGGGGGTTATTCCCACTCGATGGTGGCCGGTGGTTTGCTGGTGATATCGTACACCACGCGGTTGATGCCGCTGACCTCGTTGACGATGCGGTTGGCGATGCGGGCGAGCAGGTCGTAGGGGATGCGCGCCCAGTCGGCGGTCATGAAATCATCGGTGGTGATGGCGCGCAGCGCCACGGCTTCCTGGTAGGTGCGAAAATCACCCATCACGCCCACCGAACGCACCGGCAGCAGGGCGACAAAGGCCTGGGCGATGTGGGCGTTGCGCTGGTGCAGCAGCCCGGCTTCGTGCAGTTCGCCGGTGAAGATGGCGTCGGCGGCGCGCAGCCGTTCCAGCCGTTCGGCGGTGATTTCGCCCAGGCAGCGCACGGCCAGGCCGGGGCCGGGGAAGGGCTGGCGCCAGACCAGTTCGGCGGGCAGGCCGAGGGCTTCGCCGACCGCGCGTACTTCATCTTTAAATAGATAGCGCAGCGGTTCGACCAGGTCGAACTGCATGTCTTCGGGCAGACCGCCGACGTTGTGGTGGGTCTTGATGCGGGCGGCCTGCGAGCGCTCCGGGGCGCGCGATTCGACCACGTCGGGGTAGATGGTGCCCTGCACCAGGAAGCGCTGCTCGCCCAACTGGCGCGCCTGAGCCTCAAAGATGCGGATGAAGGTCTCGCCGATGATGCGCCGTTTGGTCTCGGGTTCGCTGACGCCTTTCAGGGCGGTCAGGAATTGTTCGGCGGCGTCTACTACGATGAGGTGGGGGCCGAGGTTGCGGCGGAAGGCCGCTTCAACCTGGCCGCGTTCGTCCTGGCGCAGCAGGCCGTTGTCGACGAAGACGGCGGTGAGCTGGTCGCCGATGGCGCGGTGCACCAGGGCGGTGGCGACGCTTGAGTCGACCCCGCCGCTGACGGCCGCCAGAACGGGTTGATCGCCGACCTGGCGGCGGATGGCTTCCACCGAGCGGGTGATGATCGAGTCGGGCGTCCAGTCGGGTTGCAGGGCGCAGATATCCAGCACGAAGCGGCGCAGAATTTCTTTACCCTGAGGGGTGTGGCGCACCTCAGGATGGAATTGCAAACCGTAGCGTTTGTGGAGTACGTCGCCCATGGCCGCGATTGGGCTGTTGGCGCTTTGCGCCAGCACCACAAAGCCGGGGGGAAGCTGTGCGATGCGGTCGCCATGCGACATCCACACCGGCTGGACGCCGTCGTGCAGCAGGGGCGAGGTGCAGGTGGTTTCGACCTGCGCCGGGCCATATTCGCGTTCGCCCGAAGAGACGACCTGCCCGCCGAGGGCGTGCGCCAGGGCGTGCATGCCATAACAGATGCCGAGCAAAGGCAGCCCCGAGGCAAGCACGTATTCCGGGATGTAGGGCGCGCCGGGCTCGTAGACCGAGGCAGGCCCGCCGGAGAGGATGTAGGCAGAAGGCTCGATGGCCTGTACTTCTTCGGCCGGAGCGTCCCAGGGGAAGAGTTCGCAGTAGACCTGCATTTCGCGCACCCGGCGGGCGATCAACTGGCTGTATTGCGAGCCAAAGTCCAGGATGGCGATGCTATTTTTCATCGAATGAAATCTCCCCGTTTTCCATCGAGGTGATGCACACCAGCGATTCGATGGGGACATTCAGATAGGAGAGCGCCTGGCGCCCGCCCTCAAAACTCTTTTCAATCAGCGTACCGATGCCGACCAGGGTGGCGCCGGCGGCCTGGGTGAGGCGCACCAGCCCCTGGATGGTGGCGCCGGAGGCCAGAAAGTCGTCGATGATCAGCACCCGCTCGCCGCGCGCCAGGTATTCGGGCGAGACGATCAACTCGACCATGCGCCCCTTGGTATGCGAGGGGGCAATGGTCAGGTAGACCTGATCGGGCATGGTGATGGGTTTGCTCTTGCGCGCATAAACAACCGGTAGATTGAGATGGCGGGCGGTCATCAATGCCGGGGCGATGCCCGAGATTTCGGCGGTGAGGACGCGGGTGGCGCCCACGCCGGCAAAGCGCCGGGCGAACTCGACGCCGCAGGCGTCCATCAATACCGGGTCGACCTGATGGTTAATGAACCCGTCGACTTTGAGGATGCCGTTGGTCAGGTTCCTACCCTCGCTCTGGATGCGTTCTTTTAAAAGCTGCATGGGATGCTCCTTCAAAATAAAAATATCGATTGCAGAAAATGGGTGGGCCAGATTGTGTAGACATTTTACTTCGCTCTGGCGTTGCAGACCAGGGAGAAAAATGCAGAATTGTGCCCTGGGGCGGAAGCGCAAGGCCCGGGCGGGGGTGGTTGTATTCTGTGTTAGAATCAAGCGCAATGGTTCTACCCGAGTTGTTTCTGGCTTCTAATTCGCCGCGCCGCCGCCAGTTGTTGAACTGGTGTGGCTGGCGGCTTGACGTGCACCCGGTCAATATCGATGAGACGCCGCTGCCCGGCGAGCGACCGCAGCCGTACGTGCTGCGCCTGGCGCGATCCAAGGCGCAGGCCGCCATGCAGATTGCCGCGGCGGGCAGGGTGGTTGTGGCGGCGGATACGATTGTGGCCGATGGCGACGATTTGCTGGGAAAACCGGCGGATGCCGCTCAGGCGGGGGAGATGCTGCGCCGGCTGCGCGGCCGCACCCACCAGGTCTATACGGCGATCGCCGCCGGTTTTGCGCCGGATGGAATACTGTTCTCTGATCTGTGCGCCTCGCAGGTGCCCATGCGCTGCTACAGCGAGGATGAGATGGCGGCCTATATCGCCAGCGGCGACCCATTGGACAAGGCCGGTGCGTATGCCATCCAGAACCAGGCTTTCCAGCCGGTGGAGAACTTCGCCGGTTGTTATGCCAGCGTCATGGGGCTGCCGTTGTGCCACCTGGCGCGATTGTTGACCCGCCTGGGGGGTGTTGTTCCACCGCATGTGCCGCACATTTGCCAGCAAAAACTGGAGTACGCCTGTCCGTTGTGGCGTGAGATCAATTGAGCGAAACTTTTGCTAAAAAACAGGATGAAGCGATGAGAAAGTGGATGTCCGTATTGCTGCTATTCGTGGTGTTGTTCACTTCGTGTTCACCGGCCAGCGCACCCCAGCCGGCGGTGACCGTGACTCCTACGGTTACGCTGCGGCCACCGCAGGTATTGGTCACCAGCGTGCCGGACGTGCAGGCGACGGCCCAGGCTTTTTTGCAGGCCTGGCAGGCCGAAGATTATGCGACGATGTACGCCATGTTGACGCGTGTCAGCCAGGACGCCATCAATGCGGAAAACTTTGCCAAACGTTATCAGGAAAC
>CAZHTS010000122.1:7456-10836 GCA_964535315.1 uncultured Anaerolineaceae bacterium | reverse complement strand
GGCAGCCCTTGCGGCTGCCCGCCCCATCCGCGACGAAACACCTCCCGGCAGAGACGCCTTCCCCTACGATAACCGCACCGCAAACCTGCACTCCGCCGCGCCGGCCACACACGAGGCCAGCAGTTCCACCTGCACCGGGCGGCCCAACGCCGCCGTCCAATAGGTCTGCACGAAGGCCCGCGAACACTCACAATATGTCAACGAGGTCTGTGCGTCCGCCGGCAGACCGCGCAGCAGGCTGCAATAACAGCGCATCGGGTGGGTAAAGGCCTGCGGGGTGTAATACTGATAGAGCACCTCGCCTTCACGCTCCAGGCGCATCCCCGGCGGAGGCGTGGCCACCTCGGCCTGCAAAAAATCCGCCTCGCCGGCAAACTTCTTGCGCCGGGCCACAGCGCGCTGGATCGGCGTCTGGTTGTGAGCGGCGCAGTTCTCGCCGCACTGCGCCATGATCTGCCGGCGCAGCGGCGCCTCCACCTGTTCGTCCAGCCGCTGCATGGCGCCCTGCACCCACAACGCCACCTTGTGCGGCGCACTGCTGTCTTTTAACTGCTCGTGGCCCTGCATCACTGCCTGGCGGACATCGCTGCCCGCCAGCGTCTCGATCGTCTGCCCCAATGCTTCCAACGGTTCCCGTACCTTTGCCATTTTATTTACCTCCAGATGGATTGAGAATGATTTCATCCCGCGCCCGCTGCAAATAGCCGGCCGCCTGCCGGTCGACGCGTTGGGCCTCCAGGATGATTTTGACCATCTCGCCACGAATAGCGGGATCGGAGAAGCGCAAATAGGCTTCGGGGTGCCCATTGCCGCCCAGCAAATCCCACAACTGCCACATCCTGTCGTGTTCACTCTGGTAACACGCCCCGGCCCGGACAAAATGCTCCGCCTGCTCCGGCAGGCGCTCGCCCAGATAGCGCAAGAAATGCGCCGCCCACGAGCGGCATTCGGCCAGCACGCCCACCGTACGGTTGTGAATGTCGTGGCGGTAACGCAACACTTCCAAATCGCCGGTGGTCAGATCCTCGTCACGGCCCAGGTGAACGGCCCAGGCGCTGTATGCCGCCAACCCATTGCGGCGCCCCAGCACTTCGGGCGTCTGAATGACCTTGAGGATCCAGGTCAACGTCTCCCCCCAATCTACGACGCCCTCCCCCGGCGTCTGCTTCTCACCGATCAACACCAGGCTGACGGTATCCTTGAACCAATCGCCCTGGCGAAAATAGCCACACGGCTCCAGCTCTGGCTGAGGGCAAAACGCCGGATGATCCTGGAAAAAGCTCCAGCCGGTCAGCACTGCACCGCCCCGGTCAAAGCCGGTGATGACGCTGCAAGAAGGCGGCCCCACCACGCCAAAACCCAATACCGGCCGCCCGGCCCGGATCTCCGCCAGCACACACTGGCGAAAACGCTCCGCATCGTCCGGCGCGCCGCTCTTTTGCACGATCTCGTAGCCATAACCGGCAAAGGCAAACGCCCGGCGGATGATCTGGCGCGGGTCGTCGATCCACGTCAGATCCAGGCAGTCGGTGTGCCAGCCATCCTTCCACAAGAGACCAAACGCCATACCGGTCACCCCCAACAACTTGACGTTGGTCATGTTCAGGCGCCAGGTCATGTCGTGCGAGCGCAGCGGATACCAGTCGAGCGGCTCGCCCAGGTAATGCAAACAGGCCGCCAGACAACTGGGGAAGGGGATATCCTCAGGGCACTGATCCCCGCCGCGGTAAAAACCGACGCGCGGAAAATCGGGCAACAACAGGCGCTCTGCTTCGGCCTCCCCGTCCGCTGGCGGCTGCGCCGCGCCGGGCTGCCCGAGCAGCGGCTGTGAGCGGTACACCCCCAGCCGCGACAGCGCCTCGCCGTAGGCCCGGTTCTTGCGAAAACGGCCGGGCGTGACGGCGTATTCCTGGACGAAGGCCCGCGTAAACGCCTCCTGTGATGCGAAACCATAGGCTACGGCAATCTCCAGGATGCGCCGGCGCGAGAGGGCCAGGTCGTAGGCGGCGTAGGCCAGCCGCCTGCGCCGGATGTACTCGACCAGCGTCGAACCGGTGAAACGAGGGAAGATGGCGTGAAAATGCGAGAGCGAATAACTGGCCGCCGCGGCCACATCTTGAGCGCAAATGTCCTCGCGCAAATGCGCATCAATAAAATCCAGCGCCCGGCGAATTTTTTCAAGATGACTGGTTTGCGTCGTTGGTGTCATGGCTCTGTTATATCACGCCCACACCCCAAATTTTTGATTTTTTGTCTGATTTATGCGGCCGGATTTCCATTCCGTAAAGAGCAATCGCCGGTCATTTCTTCCAAAACTGGTACAATAGGTAAATATTATTCACCAGACGAAGCCAACCTCTACAACAGCAATTCACAGCCCCACTAGCAGCGTTCACCGGCCGGCCGCAGATGGATTGACAGACCACGGGAGAAAATCATGAAAATTGTAACAGACGCCGCAGCCAACCTGACACCGGCGCGGGCTGCCGAACTCGGGGTAGAAATCGTGCCATTTCAGGTCACCTTTATGGGCAAGACCTACCGCGACGGCATCGACATCCAGCCCGAAGACCTGTATCGCATGTATACCGAGAACCCCGGCGAATACCCCCTCACCTCGCAGCCCTCGGTGGGCGATTTTGTCAAAGCCTACGAGAAATTTCGCTCCGAAGAAATCCTCTCCGTGCACCTCTCCTCGGGTCTGAGCGGAGCGTATTCCTCGGCCGAGCACGCCGCCCGCATGCTGCCCGACAGCCAGGTGACCGTGATCGACTCGCGCACGGTGGGGCCAGCCCTTGGCTGGATTGTAGAAATGGCCGCCCACGGCGTACGGTCGGGCTGGGACAGGGAACGCATCCTGCAAGCGATAAAACAGGTGAAAGACAACACCATCACGATGGTGTCGTTCAGTGACTTAACCTATCTCATCCACAGCGGGCGGGTCAACCACATCAAGAGCATCTTTGCCGCCATCCTCAAGATCAAACCGATCATCGGCATGAACGACGAGGACGGGCGTTACAGCAACCTCGGTCAGGAAATGACGGTCAACCGCGCCGTACACAAGATGGCCGCCCTGGTCAAACAACGCTTCGGCGAGCAAAAACTGCGCATGCAGTTGATGCACGGCAGCAACCTGCCCGGCGTCGACCTGCTGCGTCAGGCGGTCAACGAAGGGTTGAGTATCGTCGAGGAGCGGCTCGTGCCGGTCACGCTGGTGCTGGGCGCCCACGCCGGCCCCACCGTCATCGGCCTGGCCGCCGCGCCGCAGGCCATCTTTGACCGTCTGCATCAGGCTCCGCTCTAATACAGCCAGGCTGGGATTTGGTGTATTTTGCGGCACTTTTTGTGCCGCAAAATACACCTGAATCTTCTTCTCC
>CAZHTS010000122.1:0-7356 GCA_964535315.1 uncultured Anaerolineaceae bacterium | reverse complement strand
TGGTGTATTTTGCGGCACTTTTTGTGCCGCAAAATACACCTGAATCTTCTTCTCCGCTCCATCGAGGAGAGCGGTGTAAGATGGGTAGAAACCGGTTGTTCCCCCGCTATCCGCCCCGCTCAACCGAATTCGGCAACACCCTCTCCTGGGCGAAGAGCCAGACTCCCTCCCTGGAAGGGGCCGGGTTGGGGTGGGTGAAAACCACGTTTGAGTGCATACTTGCCGCAACTGGCGCAACCCCGCAAGAGCTCAACCGCTTCCGGCGCAGGATTATTCGATCTCGTCCACCGTCAGCGGGAACTTCGACATGGCCTCGCAGCCGTTGGCCTGGATCAGAATCGGGTTCTCGTAACGGAAACCGATGTTTTCCTCCGGGCAGGCGTACTGCATGGCGCAGATGAGCACCTCGTTCTCGGCGTAGACGTGATCCGGGTTAGTCCAGTAGGGGAACGGTCCGTCGTTAAGCCCGATGCGCCATTCGTCGCCCAGCATACCGATGCCGTGTTCAAACCCGGGCACCATAAAGTCGGCAAAACCGCGTTCCTCGGCAAACGCCATCATCTCGGCCGCCAGACCAGAAGGCGTGACGCCGGCCTTATAGGTCTTGAGCGTCAGGTCGACGATGTCGACGAAGTTTCTGGCGTGCCAGCGCTGCCGGTCGCTGACCGGGCCGATCAGGTAATTGTGGCTGTGGTCGCCCAACCCCAGCTTGAACATAGCGTGGATGTCGACCATCAACGGCTCGCCTGCCGCCAGCGGGCGGGTGGTGGCGGGGGTGCACGCCCCGCCCGCAAAGCCGGTGCGGTAGCCGGCCGCAATCTCGTTGCCGCCGGTGAACGACCATTCCCACACACTGCCGGCCTTGCGCATGGTGTAAGCCGCCAGCCCGGCGATTTCGGTTTCGGTCATCCCCTTCCAACCGCCGTTCTTAAGCGCAGCGAACACGGCCTGGTGGCCGATGTCGACGATGCGCGAGGCCTCGCGGAAGCGGTTGATCGTGCCGGTATCTTTAATCAGCGCCAGTGCATCGATGATATCGTGGGCGTTGACCAGTTCGCACCCCTCCAGCGCCGCCTGGTATTGCTCGTATTCATAATGGGTCAGGTTGCCCTCGGGCAGATAGTTGGACATGCCACTCTCGATGCCCACCCGTCCGCGGCCGTGTGGCAGGTTGCCGAGGATAAAATCGGCAATCTGGGCAATCTGATCCTGCCCGCCCATCGGGGCAAACCCCAACACGTGATCCTCGTCCAACCAGGCCTCGTCGGCGGCGCGGGCGGCGTCGATTACAAAAGTAAAGGCGGTCGGCAGCCCGCTCGCCGGAATGACGATGAAGGAGCGCCACGGGAAGAATGCGCCCGTCGTCCACGACATCGTGCGCAGCCGGGAACCCAGGTATACATCGATGTTGCGCTCGGCCATCTTCGCCTGAATCTGGGCGATGCGCGCCGGGAAATCGATAAAATAGGGATCGTGAACCATTTCAGTGGGCATACTTATCCTCCACAGGGATGCAATTAGAATTCGGTCGGGACGGTGGCGACGATTTTGTTAATGCGATCTACCAGCGAGGCCAGCTTGAGCGCCTTGACCATGTTCCCCTTGAGTTTGAGCTGTCCGGTCATCAAGGCCCGCTGCGCCCCCAGTTTTGCCTGCGAGATTTGGGCAAAGACCTCGTAATCACCGTGGATGATGAACTCGGCCTCAGGCCCATCCCCCACCCCGACATCCACCGCCGAGACCGCCCCATCGACAAAAGCGACATAAAAGAACTGGTTCTGCCCGCCCTTGCAATTGGCGTACCGGTTGGTCATCGAGGAAGAAAGATTATTCATCTTCTCCGGGGTCAATTCCGCCCGCAGGCGCTTTTCGACTTCGGCCCCCCACTCTGGCGAGAGGTACACAAACTGATCCGTCATACCGCTGCTCCTTTTTCTTCAGAAATCTGACTGCCAGGCACCGCAAAGATGCCCTGGGTGATTAAATCCACCGTCTGTGAAAAAAGCTGCGCCACAAAGGCGTCTTCGCTGCGAATATAGGTCTGGATGATGAACATCTTGTAGATCGAGAAAATGACCGTGGCGATGTGTTCCGTATCCATCGCCCGAAAAACGCCCTGCTGGATGCCGTTGTGCAGGATGGCCTGCAACAAGGCAACCGATTCGGCGTTGATCTCTGCGTAGCGATCCTGGCTGGGAAACATCGGGAAAATGTCCGGGTCGTTCTTGAGGATCTCACAAAAGACCCGGTCCTCCGACAGGTAAGCGAAAGCCCGGTCGCACAGGATCACCAACTGCTGGCGCGGCGACTCAACCCCCACCAGCGCCGTCTTGACCCGGTTCTGCCAGCGGCGCAGCGCAAAGGCCACCGCTTCACGGTACAGGGTCTCCTTGTTACGCGTATAGCGATAGAGGTTGCTCTTGGTCACCCCCAGGTCGCCGGCAATATCGTCAAGGGTCGTCTTGCGCACCCCGTAACGGGCGAAGTTTTCCAGCGCCGCCTGGTAGATCAGTTCGATTTCGATTTTTTTGCGCATCGGATTTTATAAGTGAACAAGTTAATATTTTAGTTACTTATACACTCATCATAGCACGGGATTTTGTAAAATACAAGCGCCAGATGGGGGTAAAATGGGGCTGTTGGGCAAAACGCCACGAGCAAATTCCACCGCCATTCTTACAAAGGGAGCCTCTATGAAAGCCATTCGCGTCGTCCAATTCGGTGAACCCGAAGTCATGCAGCTGCAAGAGGTTGCCGCACCGCAGCCCGGCGCTGGTCAGGTCGTGGTACGACTGCACGCCGCCGGGGTAAACCCGGTCGACACATATTGCCGCGCCGGGCTGCTTCCCTGGGTGAGCCTGCCGTTCACCCCCGGTTTTGACGGCGCCGGCGTCATCGCGCAGGTGGGGCCGGGCGTCGAAACCTGCCGGCCCGGCGAGCGCGTCTATACTGCTTTTAACCTCAGCGGCGCATACGCCGAACAGGTGTTGTGCACCGCTTCCCAGGTTTACCCTTTACCCGAAAATGTAAGCTTTGCAGAAGGCGCCGGCGTCTTTATCCCTTACGGTACGGCCTACCGCGGTTTGTTCCAGCGCTGCCGGGTCGCCGCCGGTGAGACGCTGCTGGTGCACGGCGCCTCTGGCGCCGTGGGCATCGCCGCCACACAGTTTGCCGTGGCAGCCGGCTGCACGGTGATCGGCAGCGCCGGCACGGAGCAGGGCCGCCGGCTGGTGCTGGCGCAGGGCGCACAGCAGGTGGTCAACCATTACGACGAGCAGCACTTTCAGCACATCCTGGAACTGACCCACGGCCGCGGCGTCGACGCCATCATCGAACTGGTCTCGGCCAACGTAAAACGCGACATTGCCATCCTGGCGCAAGGCGGGCGCATCGCCGTCATCGGCGACCGCACACCGGTCGAGATCGACGCCGCCGAACTGACTGCCCGCGACGCGGTGGTGCTGGGCACCAATATCGGCAACCTGCCGTCCGCCACCGCCGCCGGAATGCACGCCTTTATCTTTCAGGGGCTGAAGAATCGAGTGCTCAGGCCGGTCATCTGCCGGCAAATGCCCCTGACCGAAGCGCCCCAGGCGCACAAAGCCCTCTTTCAACCCGAGACGTACGGCAAGATCGTTTTGATCCCCGGCTGATCACCTCCCCCTAGAAAAACACCTTCGCCAGTTTCAACGCGCCTTGTTTCCACGGCAGGCGATGAGTCACGCCGGCAGCGCCCGTCAGGCGGGCCTTATTTTGCAAATACCAGCGATAATTACGGATCATCGCCTCCCGATTGGAAAATTGCGGCCGGTAATCGAGCATTTGTTGCGCTTTTTCAATCGACACAAAAGAATCCTTTGCCGCAGTTTCATAAATCCACGGATAGAGCGGCGATAATTTAAGCGCCTCCAGCACCCGCAGCGCCATGATGACCGGCGCCACCGGGAACGGCACGATCCGTTTACCAAAACCGGCTTCATCCAACACCGCCTGGTAATCCCGGCGCATGGTGCTGAATTCGGCGGCGCCGACGTTAAACGTATCGTTCACCTGCTCCTCCGTCCGCACCATGCAGGATAAGATCGCCTGGCACAGATCCTCCACGTCCAATAACTGGTAGCGGTTGTCCCCCGCCCCGATCATCGGGAAGTGCCGTCCCTCGCTGGCCCATTCATAAAAGATGGCAAACACGCCCAGGCGCTCAGGCCCCACAAATGATTTCGGACGCAGGACAGGCACACACAAACCCTTCTGGCGATATTCCATACAGGCTTCCTCCGCCAGGATTTTTGCCTTGCCGTAAGGCCCCACCCCGCTGAGCTCATCCGTCTCAAACAGCGGGTGATGATCGGGAACACCGTACACCGCCGTGCTGGAGATATGAATAAAACGTCTGACGCCGTATGCCAGCGCTTGCTGTAAAACGATACGCGTCCCTTCCACCTCGGTCGAATAGATTTCCTCGGGAGAACACAACGGCAAAGCTGCGGCGGTGTGAATGACTACGTCTGCGCCGGCCATGCTGCGCCTGACCGCCTCTGCGTCGCGAATATCACCCTGCAAGAAAGTGATCCGATCCCGTTCCGGATAGGCGAAATCGACCAGATCGATGCCGGCAATATCCGTATACCCGCGTCCAAGAAGATAACGCACCAGGTTAATACTTAGAAAACCACTGATCCCGGTAATATAAACCTTCACACCAGCCCTCCTTACCCCGAACAGAGAAATCGACCTGCGCCGGAATATGATAAACTTACTATCAGCCGGGTCGCAAAGATATTATAATGCAATATATTGCATTTGAGGATATTTGCGGTATTATAAAGTATAAAGAGCAAGACATGAGATCTTCATCCATTGAATACGCCATTCTCGAATTGCTGGCGGAAAAAAACTGCCACCTGAAAGCCAACGAGGTCTACCAACAGATCCACCCACGCTTTCCGGCAGTAAACCCCTCCACCGTATACCGGGCGTTGGAGCGCCTTGCGCACGCCGGGAAAATCTCGGTCTCCGACATGGGCACCGGGGCATCGGTATACGAAAAAGTCGCCGATGGCATGCACCATCACCTGGTCTGCCAGAAGTGCGGTCACGTACAGACGATCCAACACGGACTGGTGGGACAATTCTTCGTCAAAGTCGAAAACGAATTTTCTTTTGAGGTCGCTACAAACCATCTGGTTCTGTTTGGCACCTGTTTGCAGTGCAAACAAACGGACGAAACAGAGCCGCCCGGAACTGCCCCTGCCCCCTAGCCGCCAGCCTTAAGGGACTGGACAGCCAGGGCGGAGTATGGTATTCTATAACCGAATCGAGATTCGGTTATAGAAGATAGCAATCTTTTTTTTGCCCAAATAACCGAACAATCATTCGGTTATCAAAAGGAGGAAACCGTGCCCCCCATTCACATTCAAACCGGTCTGAGTTACGCCCATCGCTGGGACGCCGCTCGCATCTACTTTGAGGCCTTCCAGCAAAAACTGCGCCCCTTATACGGTGCGAAAGAGAAACTCCTCGCCATCTTTGCCCGCGACGTCCACCCCGAACAGGCCATCGTCGCCCTGGAGGGCGGTACGCTGGTCGGACTGGCGGGTTTGCAGATCAAGCAGCGTCCTTTTCTGGAGCCGCGCTGGCAGACCTTTGTGGACGAATACGGGCTGCTCCCGGCGCTGGTTCGCTACCCGCTCGTCAATACGATGGAACACACCGCCGGTGACGGTGAACTGCTGCTGGACAGCCTGTCCGTGGCCGCAAGCGCGCGCGGTCGCGGCATCGGTTCGCTGCTGCTGCAAGCCATCTTGCAGTTCGCCAGCCAGCACGGTTTTCGCTCGGTCGGGCTGGACGTGGTTGACACCAACCCGCGCGCCCGCGCCCTGTACGAACGCCACGGTTTTACCGTCAAATCCATTCAATCCTACCCCTATCTACGCAACTTTCTCGGCTTTGGGCGGGTGTACAACATGTCGCATCCCCTGGCGGAGGCCTGACCATGCCCAGGCCGGACGTCAGCGCCGAACGCAAAGCCGCCATCCTTGAGGCAGCCGCTCAGGTTTTTTTGAAAAAGGGACTGGACGCGGCCCGCATGGAAGAGATCGCCGAGGGCGCCGGGCTGAGCGTCGGCGGCGTGTACTGGTATTACAAGAGCAAAGAGGAGATCATCCACGATCTGATGCAGGACATCATCAACACCGACCTGGCCGACCTGCGCGCTCTGCTGGCGGCGCCCGGCACGGTCATCGAACGGCTCAAAGGCTACATTCGCACCAGCGTCCCCCCCACCGAGGCGCTTGCGCCGCTGTTCTACGAGATCTACAGCCTGGGCGGGCGCGACCCACTCACCCACGAACGCCTGCGTGAGTACTTCCACGCCTATCGCGCCGTCGTCGCCGAACTGCTGGCGCAGGGCGTGGCGCGCGGCGAGTTTCGCCCGCTGGACATCGATCACAGCGCCACCCTGTTCGCCGCCCTCTACGAAGGCGTGCTCGAAATGACCATGCTCGACCCGCACAACGTACACGCCATCCCCGAACTGGAAAACGCACTGGACAGCCTGTTGCGCGGATTGCACCCATGAGCCCATTCGTAGAAGCAGGGGCACTCTGCTTCGGTAAATTACCGCGCTTCCATATCACCGAACGCGGCCGTCCTGTGCTTGTGGGCCGGAGGCAGGAACCGGTACATCACAGGTTAAAAACAAAAACAGGGATTGGCAGGATAGACAGGATTCAAAACAGGTTGGAGCAGAGCTGCGTTTCGGGCTTTGCCAGTCCCAACAGGCGGTCGTTAGCCATCAACACGACGCGGCCGTTGGGGATGATAAACTCATCGCCGCGTGCAATGAGCACCACCAGATAATCACGCGGTAGTTTCATCTCGAAGATCGCCTTACCCACCACGGCGGACTCCTGGCCCACGATCAGTTCTTGCAAAATACCCTTCCAGCCATGCTGGAAGCTCATCTCCAACGGATAACTGGGCTCCGCCTCAGCCGGGTCGTCCACCCGCAGCCATCTGGCAACCCGGGCAAGGGTAGTGCCCTGAACCAGCACGGAGGAGAGCACAACGAAAAAGACCACGTTGAAAATCAAATCCGACTGTGCCACGCCCGCCAGGCGCGGATAGGTCGCCAGGATGATCGGCACCGCCCCGCGCAGCCCGACCCAGGAGATGAAATTCTTTTCTCTCGCCGAGAAGTGAAACGGCCACAGGCTGAGCCAGACGCTGACCGGCCGCGCCACAAAAATGAGCACCGCCGCCTGGGCAAGCACCGCATCGTCAAAATAAATTCCCCCCAACCCTTCCGAGCCGGCCAGCATCCCGATCAGCAGAAAAATCAATAACGCCGGCACG
>CAZHTS010000121.1:0-11154 GCA_964535315.1 uncultured Anaerolineaceae bacterium | reverse complement strand
GTCTGGGTGCGGGAGGCGTGGTAGATACGCGGCGGGGGCATGTGTGGGTGTCTGCCGTAGGATGCGGGGCGCGGCCGGCGTCCGCCGGCGTTACAAATTGATGCCGATGATCCGCTGCAGGGTCAGCATGCTGATGCTTTGCAAAAACGCCCGCCAATCCAGCTGCGCCTGGATCAACTCGATCTCCTGGAACTGGCGGTTGTACTTTTTGACCGCCCGCCCGAGATTTTCGAAGAACAGCGGCCCCAGGTGTTGGGGCACATCGCCGCCCACAATCACCGCCCGCATCCCCAAAACGGTGACCGCATTCACCACCGCCAGCCCCACCGCATCGGTCACCACCTGGATAACCTCGATCGCCCCGGCGCTGCCCAATTCCGCCGCCTCTTTCAGCACGGGCAGCGTCAGCGCCTGTGACGGCGTGCTGCCGATCAGACCGGTCAGAATCTTGTCCTGATCGTAATCCAGGATGCGCTGGGCCTGGCTCAAAATGGCCGGGCGCGACGCCACCGTTTCCAGGCAGCCGCGTTTTCCACACCCACACACCGCGCCGGCGCGTTCCACAATGGTGTGCCCAACCTCGCCGGCAGACTGCAACGGGCCCTTATACACTTCGCCGTTCAAAATCAGCCCCGCCCCAACACCGTCCGAGAGCAGCAGATACATAAAATCGTCCAGCCCGCGCCCGGCACCGTAATACTTTTCCGCCAACGCCGCCACGTACGAATCGTTCTGCACGATCACCAGCACGTTGAAGGCGTCTTCGAGGATCTTCTTCAAGGGGAAATCACGCAGTTTGAGCGTGTGGCTGAGATGCACGTCGCCGTTGACGATCCCCGGCGAACTGACCCCCACCCCCAACAGCTTGCGCCCCTGCACCTGGGGCTCATCCAACAGCGAACGCACCATCAGCACCATTTGCTTCTCGATCGTCTCGGGGCCCAGACCCTCGAACGGCTTCTCCACCTCGCAAATCACCTGATTGGCAGCATCGAAGATGCCGCCGCGGATCTTGCTGCTGCTCAAATCCAGGCTGACGATCACCCCGGCGTCCGGGTTGGGGGCGATCAGAACCGGCTGGCGTCCGCCGCTCGACTGCGCCTTGCCGGTCTCAATGATCAACCCCTCGGCGCTCAACTGGCGGATGAGGCGCGTGATCGAAGAAGGCGCCAGCCCGGTGCGCTGCGCCAGTTCCACGCGCGGGATCGGAGCGTTCTCCCAAATAGCCGAAAGCAATACATTCAGGTTGACGTCGCGCAAATCCAACAGGTTTTGCCCTTTGCGCAAATCGGGGGTGGTGGTTTTTGCAGGTGAACTGTTCATTCGCTTCATAACGGCCCTTTAACTTAATTCCCTATAGGAATTTATTACCCTCAAATAATAACACAATCGCTTGAAAAAGTCATGGCTTTTTGCTCAAAAAGGCCTGGTTCTCCGGTTTTGCGCCTGTTTTTCTTGACAAACCGGCTGTGAATCACTAAAATGAATGTATATTTATTTCCATTTTGGCAATATCTTTGCGGTCGCACAACCTATCCAGACTCATTTTACCGGATTTCAGTTCTTAACAAAAGCCAGGATGCAAAAAAGAAGCCATGAAAAATAACCTTGCCATCGGAATAGACCTCGGTGCGACCAAAATCGCTTCGGCGTTGGTAAACGACCAGGGCGAAGTGCTGGCCCAACGCCAGATACCAACACAGGCCAGCGAAGGCGTCCCGGCGGTCATCCGGCGCCTGGCCGGCGAAATTCAGACGCTCACCGCCCTGGCCGGGCGTACCCCCGGCGTATTGTGCGGGGCCGGCCTCGGCGTGCCGGGCTTCGTCGATCCGAACAGCGGGGTGGTGCTCGACGCCTCCAACCTGGCCTGGTATCAGGTGCCGCTCTTGAGCCAGCTGCGCCAGCGCCTCGACGACGATTTGCCGCTCTTCACCCAGATGGACTCCTTTGCCAGCACTCTGGGTGAATACTACTTCGGCGCCGCCCGCGGCTGCCAGAACCTGCTGTACCTGTCGATTGGCTCCGGGCTGAGCGCCGGGTTGATCGCCTCCGGCCAGCTCATCACCGGCGAGCGCAATCTGGCCGGCCAGTGCGGGTACTACTCGTTGTGGCGCGAGAGCAAAGCACTGACCGCCAACGGCCCGCAAGACACCGCCGAAGAAATCCTGTCGGGCTACGGCCTGCTGGCGCTGACGCGCCGCCTGCTGGCCGAAGGCCGCCTGGCCACCCGCCTGACCGACAGCCCCGCCCTCTCCACCCAGAACATCCTGGACGCCGCCCGGCGCGGCGACCCGCTGGCGCAGGCGGTGATGACCGAGGGCGGGCACGTCCTGTCCATCCTGCTCTCCGCCTACCTGTCGTTCCTCAACCCGGCGGCCGTAGTCATCGGCGGCGGCCTGGGCATGGCTGCCTTCGATCTGCTGGTGCCGGTGGCCCTGGATCAGTTAAAGAACCGCGTCGTCGACGTGTACTACGCCGATCTAAAAATCGTCCCCTCCGGGCAGGAGTCCAGCGCCCTGGGCGCCGCCTGCCTGGTCTTCCACCAGGCGCTGCCACAACGCTTCCCGCTGTAAGCGGCTAACGGCGGTAAACCACCCGCCCGCCGATCATCGTCCAGCGCACGTTTAGCCCATCGTCCAGCGCCACCAGGTCTGCGTCCATCCCCGCCGCAATCGCGCCCTTACGCTCCAGGCCGATAGCCCGCGCCGGGGTGCGGCTGGCCGCAATCGACGCCTCGAGCAGCGAGGCCGCCTGGAAATTTACCAGGTTCTTCACGCCCTGCGCCATCGTCAACATGCTCCCGCACAGCGTACCGTCGCCCAGGCGCACGGAGTGATTGGCGACTACCACGTCCTGGCCCTCAAAATGATACGAACCATCCGGCATGCCCGCCGCCCCGACCGAATCGGTCACCAGACACACGCCGTCGGCGCCGCGGGCGCGCAGCAGCAAACGCACCATCGCCGGGTGAACGTGGATGCCGTCGGCGATGATCTCGGCGCTCAAACCCGGCTCGACCAGCGCCGCCCCCAGGATGCCCGGCTCGCGGTGGTTCAACGGACGCATGGCATTGTAGGTGTGGGTGATATGGCTCACCCCCCAGCCGGTGGCGGCGACCAGTTCGGCCTGGGTGGCGTTGGAATGCCCGGCCGAAGGCGCCACGCCGTGGCTGACCGCCAGACGGACGACTGCCTCAGCGCCCGGCAGTTCCGGCGCCAGGGTGACCATGCGAATCTGGCCCTGGCTGAGCTGGTAATAGCGCTCAAACAGCCCGGCGTCTGCCGGGACGATCGATTCGGGGGTAAACGCCCCGCAGAACTGCGGGTTGATAAACGGCCCCTCCAGGTGGATGCCCAGCAGCGTGGCGTTGCGGGCGGCCGCCTCGCTGCGCTGGTAAGCCAGCACCGCCTCGATCCCGCATTCGATGGCCTGCGCATCCCCGCCGATCCCGGCCAGAAAGCCGGTGACGCCGTGCCGGGTGTAAAACGCGGCAATTTTAGCCACCGCCTCGGGCGAACCCTCGACGAATTCCACCCCCACTGCGCCGTGGTTGTGTAAATCAATAAACCCCGGCGCAATCGTGCAGTTGATCGCGTCCAGCCGCTCCACCCGCTCAGGAAGCTCAAAACCGGCCTGCTCGCTCACCGCAGTAATGCAGCCATCCTGGATCAGGATCACGCCGCGATGCAGGACACGTTCCGGCAGCAAAATACGATCGGCAAAGATTGCGGTAATCATCAAAGACTCCTGTTTTTATTTGATGGCGCCCTGGGTCAGGCCGCCGATCAACTGGCGTGAGAACAACACGTACAGGATCAGCACCGGCAGGATCGCCAAAGTCAGCGACGAGAGGACAGAATTCCAGTCCACGATGTACTGGCCCATGAACTGCTGGGCGCCCAGCGTGAGCGTCTTGGTCGCCTCCGAGGGCGCCAGGATGAGCGGGAACCACAGGTCGTTCCAGATGGGGATGATGGAATACACCGCCACAGTGGCGATGGCCGGCTTGACCAGCGGCAGCACCAGAGCAAAAATACGATACTCGCTGGCGCCGTCGATGCGCGCCGCGTCCTTCATTTCCACCGGCACCTGACGCATGAACTGCTGCAAAATGAACACCGCCACCGGCAGCCCGGAGGCCACGTTGACCACGATCAGGGCGGTCAACGTGTTGATCAACCCCATCGAGTGGATGATGCGCATAATGCTGACCGTGCCCAGGCGGATGGGGATCATAATCCCCGCCATCAGATACAGCCCGACCAGGGCGTTGCCGGGAAAGCGGTATTCGGAAAGCGCAAAGGCCACCATGGCGCCGAGCAACAAAATCAAGAACATCGACAGCAAGGACACTATCATGCTGTTATAAAAGTACAGCGGAAAGTTGGTGCTGGAAAGCACTTTGGTGTACCCCACCAGCGAGAACATACCGTCGAGCGGCAGGCTGAAGGGATGGCCAAAAATGGCCTTGCGCGTCTTAAAAGAATTCAAGATCACCAGGCAGATGGGAAAAAGCGCCACGATGGAAAAACAACACAGCACGACGTGGGTGCCGACGGTATCGACGGCGCGCAGGATTTTTTGAGAGACCACGAAAGATCGTTTCATCGCATCACCCCATCACAACTCGTAAGACGTCACCCGGCGCTGCCAGCCCAGCATATACAGGACAACCCCCGCCATGATGATCAGAAACGTCACCGTGGCGATGGTGGTGCCCATAGTCGGGTTGCCCATGCTCGTGCCGTGTCCCGAAAACGTCCGGAAGAAGAACGTACCGAGCAGATCGGTGGAATAATTCGGCGCACCGGTGGCGCCCTGCATGACGTAGATCAAGTCAAAACTGTTAAAGTTACCGATAAAAGTGAGGATTTCGACCACGCCCACGGTCGGCAGGATCAGCGGGAACTTGATCTTCCAGAAGATCTGCCAGGCGTTGGCGCCATCCACACAGGCCGCTTCGACCAGCTCGTTGGGAATGGTGATCAGTGCGGCGTAAAACAGCATCATCGGGATGCCGGTAAATTGCCAGACCGAGATTAAAGAAACGACCACCAGGGCGGGGCCTTGCATCCCCAGCCAGGGCTGCAAAAACTGTTGCAGCCCAAACACGCCCAGGATGCCCTCCGCCACGCCCCACACCGGGCTGACGATCAGCTTCCAGACAAAACCGACGATCACGTACGACAGCATGGTCGGCATAAACAACACCGTGCGGTAAAAACCGCGCAGGCGCAGATTAGGTTTGGTCAACAGGATGGCCAGCAGCAAACCAACCGTGTTTTGCACGCAGGTATGAAAGGCAAAAAAGATCAGGTTGTTCTTGAAGGCTCCCCAGAAGTGGGGCGCCCACAGGTCGCTGGTAAACAGCTTGACGAAGTTCCCAAAACCGTTGAACACCTCCGTCCCATCCGGCAGCGTGAGATACAGGCTGAGCCGCAGGGAGTCAAACAGGGGGAGGGTCATGAAAATGGTGTAAAGGATCAGCGGTGGGCCCAGAAAAACCAGGATATGCGTAGGAAAAGGTTTGTGACCTCTCGTTCTACCGGCTGCTCGTTCCATGGCGCTTCTCTTTCCATTTCTTCGTGAAAAAGGATTGGGCGGGAAGGAAGTTCGGGGTGTTTTGCGCCGCAAAGCGGCGCAAAACACCCCTGCCCAACCCGGCGAATGTTAACCTTTACTGCTTTTGCTGCGGTTTGTACCAGCCTTCCAGACCGGTTTGCAGTTTCTTGGCGGCGTCCTGCGGCGACATTCTGCCGCCCACCACCTCAGAGCTGAGCTGCTCGAGCATGGTCGAGGTATTGGGCTCGCCCCGGCTGATGATCTGGTAGGTCAGACGGATGGTGCTGGCGCAATCCTTGCGCCAGCTGGCGAACACGCTGGCCAACGGATCCTTATACGTGATAGGGTAATCGGCCAACGAGAAGAAGCCGGACACCGAATTGCTGTATAGATCGGCGAATTCTTCGGTGGTCATCCACTCGAGGAAGGTGCGGGCTTCGGCGGGGTGCTTGCTGGCGGTGTTCAGGCCCATGGCAATATCGACGTGGTCGCAAATGTAGCACTTGCTCTCGCCCTCGGGCAGCGGCGGCTTGAAGGCGCCCATCTCAAAATCGACCATCGGTTCAAACACCGAGATTTCCCACGAGCCGGCGGGATAGATGGCGGCCTTGCCCATGGTAAACAGGTTCTGCGCATCAGAATAGGTCAGGGCGGCGTGGCTCGAGATCAGGTAAGGCGTCCATTTGGACAAAGCCTCGAACGGCTTGACAAATTCGGGGTCGGTAAACTTCTTGGTGCCGGCGATCAACGCCTGGCGGCCTTCTTCACCGTGCCAGTAATTGGGGCCAAAGTTGGTGTAGCCCATCGATTCGGCTTCCCACAGATCCTTCGAGCCGATGGCCAGCGGAGTGTACTTGCCGTCTTTCTTGATCGCTTCCAGGACTTCAAAGAACTCTTTTTCCGTCTTGGGCTCGCTCAAGCCCAACTCGGCAAAAATGGCCTTGTTGTAAATGAAGCCATGAATGACGGAACCCATCGGCACCGCATACACGGCCGATTTGTCGTCGGTGATCCAGGCGCTGCGGGCCACATCGCTAAAGTGCTCCATGCCCTTCAGATCGCTCAGGTTCGCCAGGAATTTCTGGTTATAGAGCGCCAACCCCAGGTCGAAGGGACGCACGGCCAGCACGTCGCCCGCCTGCCCGGCCTGCAGCTTGCTGTTCAACACGCTGTTATAGTCATCCGGGTTGGTCGGGGCGTACACGGCCTTGATCTTACCGGCGTATTTGGCGTTGAAGGCGGGCAGGATGGTACCCTCCCAGACGGCAGTATCGTCGGTACGCCAGCTTTCAACCGTAATGGTGACTTCTCCACCCGAGGCGGCCGCCGGAGCGGCGGGCTGAGTGGCCGCGGCGGGGGCCGCGGGCTGGGCGGGTTCGGCCGCCGCCGGCGTTGGCGCAGCCTGCGGGGCGCAACTGACCATCAAAACGGTAGCGATGATCATTACGACAAAGAAAGTTTTCTTGAACATCAAATTTACTCCTTTATCCATAGAACCGCTTAATTGGGGCGACAGATTCGCAAGAGACACGCCTGACATTATGCCATCTTGGAAATTTGTTAATACTATTCTAGCATCTCGAAACGGCTTTGTCAATAAACAAAGCAAATCATACGGCGAAATCGCCTAATTTGCTCAAAAACGCCGTGTATAAATTTCCATAATAGAAATAAGATCGCGCCGATTTCCCACGGAAACACACGCCCCTTCCCCGCCCATTGCCAGAACGCAAATTGTCGAATACAATAAACACCGTTTATTATCAATCCCGTTAAATAACCACAGGGGTACACAATGGATCGGAGCCAACTGAGAAACAGCCTGACCGCATCTCTGGTGCAAATGTACGAAACGGAAGTTATCAGCAATCTGGCGGATTTTTGGCAGGGAGAATTACACATCCTGCACTACCTGTTCCAGCACAGCGCGGCAGAAATCAACCCTTCGCTTCTCAGCGAGGCCCTGTGTGTATCCAGAGCAAGAATCACCACCGCACTCTCCGCCTTGCGCAAAAAGGGTTATCTCACGTTGGAAATATGCGAGGAGGACCGGCGAAAAATACGCGTACAGCTAACCGGTGACGGCGAAAGTTTTATCAAACAGAAACAGAACGCCATCGAAAAACATTTTGATAGCTTGATCGAAGGATTAGGGGAAGAAAATGTCGGCGAGTTGATCCGGTTGATCGAGTTAGCGATTAAGGTTATGGATAAGGAAGCATGCCCAACATAGCAGTAATTACCGATACAGACAGTTCCCTGCCCCCACAGGTGGCAACAGAGCATCATATTCACCAGATTCCCATCGGCATCCATTTTAACGAAACATCGTACACAAGCGGCGTCGACATCGACGACCGCCTGCTGTTTGAAAAAGTAGACCGGCTCAACTGCCTGCCCACAACTTCAGCGCCCAACCCGGGTGATTTTACCCACGCGTTCAAGTCTGCCTTTGCACGCGGCGCCGAAGCCATCGTGTGCGTGTGCGTATCCAGCCGGGTCAGTTCTACCTACACTTCCGCAATGCTGGCCCGCGAGCATTTTCCTGGCGAGCACATCCAGGTGATCGATTCGTTAAATCTCTCGATGGCGCAGGGCTTCATGGCCCTGGCCGCCGCCGAGGCCGCCGCAAAAAACGCCGGCATGGATGAAATCGTGTCTCGCGTGCAGGAAGTTCAAAAGAAGACGCACACCTTTGCAATGCTGTCGACGCTAAAATACCTGGCGCTCAGCGGCCGGGCGAGCAAATTTGTGACCGGGCTGGCGGATACGCTGAACATCAAACCGATTCTGACCGTTCAGGACGGAAAATTAAACCTGCTCGAAAAAATTCGCACGCGTAAAAGAGCCATGGAGCGCGTGCTGGCGTTAATGGAAACGGCAGCAGGATCTCAGGGGCTCAGCCGTCTGGCGATCATCCACGTCAACGACCCGCAAGGCGCCGCAGAAATGGAGACCGCGCTGCGAGCAACGGTGCGCTGCCCCGAAGAAATCATCATTGCCGAATTAACCCCCGGACTCTCGACACACACCGGGTCGGGGCTGGTCGGGGTCGTCGTCCAGACGAATTAGGGCTTTAAAACCAGGTCGACCGCCGCCCTCAGGCGCCCGCATCGCGGGTCGGGGCGGCCGGCAAATCTTCGGCGATGCGCACCAGCCCGTGCGGAAAACGAATGACGACCTTCTCGCGCCCCACCGCCACCAAGCCCTGCGCCTCCCATTGGCTCAGCGTGCGGCTGACGGTGAACAACGTCGTCCCGCTCATTTCCGCCAGGTCCTGGCGGGTGAGCGGCAGATCGATCAACACCCCCTCGGCGGTCTTGCGTCCGGCCTGGCTGGCCAGGCGCAGCAGGGTGCGCGCCAGCCGGCGTTCCACTCGCTCGGTGGCCAGTTGCAGGTAGCGCTGTTGAAACTCCTGGACGTGGTCGGCCATGATCTTCATGGCGTTCATCGCCAGTTCCGGTGAGCGCCGCACGAACGCCATCAACTCCGCCGGCGTCCAGTAGGCCGCCCGGCAGTCTTCCACCGCCTGCGCCGAGAGCGGGTAGCTCTCGACCCGCGCCAGCGCCACCGCCCCCAACAGCATCCCCGGCGTCAGCACCCCCAGCAGGGCCTGCTGCCCATCCGCCGCCGTCTGAATCAACTTCAGCCGCCCCGCCACCAGCAGGTACACCCGCTCGGCCGGATCGCCCTGCAAGAACAAATACGCCCCGACCGGGAAGGAACGCATGTGCCCGGCCGCGGCAATCGCCTGTAGATCGGCGACGGCCAGACCGCTGAACAACGACGCAGAGCGCATACGCTCAACGAGAAGAGACAAATCCGCAGTTGCATTCATCGTACTGTAATTGTAGCCGATTTTCACTGCGCCTGGAACTTGCGCCAGCGCAAAGAAATAAGATAAACAATATCGTATTATGGCTTTACCAATCACAAGGAGAGTGCACCATGCAGGCAACCGAAATTTTATCTTCCGAACACCGCGTCATCGAGCGTGTGATCACCGCCCTCGAAACCGCCGCCGGGCGGCTGGGCGCCGGCCAGACCGTGCGCCCCGGCTTCTTCCTCGACGCCGCCGACTTTATCAAAGGCTTTGCCGACGGCTGCCATCACCGCAAAGAGGAAGGCGTGCTGTTCAAGGCCCTATCCGCCCGCGGCGTGCCCGTTCAGGGCGGCCCAATCGGCGTCATGCTGTACGAACACGACCAGGGGCGCGCCTTCACCCGCGGCATGCGCGCCGCCGCCGAACGCATGCAGGCCGGCGATGCGGATGCCCGCGCCGACCTGCTGGCCAACGTCACCGGCTATGCGCAGCTGCTGCGCCAGCATATCCAGAAGGAAGATCAGGTCCTCTTCCCCCTCGCCGACCGCGTCATCCCCGCCGACCAGCACTCCACCCTCCTCGCCGCTTTTGAGACCGTCGAACACGAAGAAACCGGCGCCGGCGTGCACGAAAAATACCTGGCCCTGGCCGAAAAACTCGCACAGGAGGCAAGTTAATAACCCCTGCCCTATTAAAAATTTGAGGGTTTGTTTTGCGCAAAGCGCAAAACAAACCCTCAATCTACCAAAGTTACACCGTTTCAACAGGATGCGAACGAGATCAGCCAGGAAACAGAACCCTGATGAACCGCTGTGCTATTCTTTCAGGAAGCGCACTACCTCCTGGCTGAACAGCGCCGGGGCGGTCAGCATGGCGCTGTGCTGCTGACCGGGAAGCACCACCAGCCGCGTATCGGGCAGCAGCGCACACAGGCGCTCGCTGGTCAGCTTGAAATGCGCCGGGCTCTCACTGCCCAGCAAGAACAACGCCGGAGCGGCAATCTGGCCGAATCCCGCTGAGACGCTGCCGTATGCCGCGCTCACCCGCAGTTCGCGTGGGATAGTGTGCGCCGCCGCCACCGAATCGGCCCAGGCCGGCGTGCCGCGCAGCCGGTCAATCGCCGCCGCCGGTATCCCCAGCATCTCGCACATCATCAGGATCACCACCGCCTCGCGCTCGCCGTTTGCCAGCGCCTGATCCATGCGCGCCAACAGTTCGGTGCGCTGCGGGCTGTGCTGCTCGGACAACATCGGCGGTTCGTATAGAATCAGCCGGCGCAGATGGGGGATGCTGCCGGCGGCGCCCAACACACAGGCCGCGCCATATGAGTGCCCCAGCACGTCCACCGGCCCGCCCGTCTGCGCCGCCAGGGCGTTGGCGACCGCGGCGATGTCTTCGTACTCGCTTTCAATCGTATACGCCGCCGCGTCCCCGCTGCCACCCCGGCCGCGGCGATCCATTGCGCCCACCGTAAAATGCTTCGCCAGTTCTGGCAAGACCAGCCCCCAGCGGCTGTGATCGCTGCCGGTGCCGTGCACCAACAGCAGCGCCGCGCCGCTGCCAACCTGATCGAACGCAATCGGGGTTCCATCCCGAGAAGTAACTGTTTGCATACTGCTTCCCTCCGCTGTGATGATGATGGCGACCTGCCCCCCACCCTGGGTCTTCCCCCAGTATACCCCGATCCTGGGCCGCCCGTCACCCCTCATCCATCTTCTGCCGGCTCACTGCGCAGCCGTTCCAGCGGCAGCGAACGCAAATCAAAGCAG
>CAZHTS010000120.1:0-11228 GCA_964535315.1 uncultured Anaerolineaceae bacterium | reverse complement strand
TCAGGCAACCTCGACCGGCAACGCCACCACCTGGCGCACCTGGCGGGCAAAGGCCGCCCCAAACTCGCGCCCCTTGCGCAGGTCGTCGGCCGTGGGGCTGCCGATAAATTCAAACGAGCCGCCCAGGTTCCAGTTTACCTCGGCCGTCTGCGCCTCGAAGGCGCGCTGCGCCCCGCCGCTCCAGCCGTAGCTGCCAAAGCGCGCCGCCAGGCGGCCCTTCAAGCGCTTCATGCGCACCGTGTGCATCAGGTTACTGACCGGCGGGAAGATCTCACCCTCGTAAGTCGGCGCCCCCACCAGCACACCCTGGTTCAGCCACAGCGCCGGGAGAATATAAGAAGGATGGGTGTGGGTAATTTCAAAACTGGTAAAGGGCATGCCCTCATCCTGCAACCCGGCCTGGACGGCCTCGGCCATGCGGTCGGTGTCGCCGTGCATCGAGCCGTGGATCACCGTCACCCCCACCTCGCCGGGGCCGTCGGTCAACTCGGCCCAGTGGCGGTATAGATCAATGATGCGTCCCGGGTTGCCGCGCCACACCAACCCGTGCGAGGGGGCGATCACCGCCACCTGCTCGTCGGCCAGCTTGCGCAGGGCGCTCAACACCGGGCGGAAGCGCCCGCCGATGATGTTGGTATAGTAACGCAGCGCCTCGCGCTCGTAAAACTCCAGGTCGGCGACGTCGTTATCGAAAATGGAACCCTCCAACGAACCAAACCCGCCAAAGGCGTCGCACGAGAACAACACCTTCTCGGTCACGTCCAGGGTCATCATCGTCTCCGGCCAGTGCAGGTTGGGCGTCGACACAAACTTCAACGTGTGCCGCCCCAGGTTCAGCGTCTCACCGTCCGCCACCACCCGCACCCCGGCGCTGATGCCGTAAAACTGCGCCAGCATCTTGGCGGCGCGTTCGCTGCACAAAATGGTGGCGTGCGGCGACATCTGCCGCAGCACCGATAACGCCCCGGTGTGGTCGGGTTCCATGTGATTGAGCACCAGATAATCGACGTCAGAAAGATCGGTGAAGTAGGCAAGCTGGCCGAGCATCTCACCCAGCGTGATCTGGCGGGTGGCGTCGACGATCACCTTTTTCTCGTCATCGATAAAATAACTGTTGAGCGAAACCCCCTCCTGTTTCACCGGCCACAATCCTTCAAACAGATCGGTCGTCCGGTCGTTCAGGCCAATCCAAAAAATTTCAGGGCAAATCTGTACAGGTAACATGCGCTTTCACCTCAATTAAGAAATTTGATTGCGGTCGAGAAGAAATAAAATACCGCAGGGATTGTACCACCGATGAACAGCAGCATGCAGAAAGACGGCGCCCGCCCCGTGGTGGTTGGTCTGGCTGGCGAAATATCCTATAATGGAAGTGTGCTCATCACCGCCCGGTCCTGACGGACTCAAACAAACAGAAGCATGCATGCGTCAGGTTTTTATGCAGGTTCTGTGTACAAGGAGGTAGTGAAGTGAACACGTTCTCCCGCTTCGTCCTCATCGTCTGTTTATCGATCATCGGGCTGGCGTACGGCACCGCCGGGGCGCAGTCGTACACCCCGGGCGGGGCGCATCACCGCGCGCCCACGCCGACCGCCACCCCCACCCGCACGCCCACCCCCAACCCGCGCACCGCCCTGGTGCGGGCGCAGCGTAACGAGAGCGGCGGGTACGCCTTCGAGCCGGTGGCGAAATACGACTTAACGGTTGAAGGCGGCGTCAGCAAGATGCTGGCGCCCAAGGCCGCCCCCGACCTCGGCCCATTCATCACCCTGACCGGCAAGGCGACGCGGCCGATGACCAACCAGGAATTGTTCGACAGCCTGGCCCAAGACAGCGGCGGCCTGAAATTCGGCGAGCCACAGGCCGCCGACATTCAGAGCGTCGCCGGGTTGACGGCCGAGGTCAGCGGCAAACCCTCCGGGCAGCCGGTCAAGGGGCGCGTCTACCTGGCGATGGTCACGCAGACCCAGCAGTTCGTCCTGCTGGCCGCCGGCCCGGCCGGCCGCTGGAACGAACTCGAACCGCTGGTCAGGGGTGTGCTCGACTCGCTGAACTTCTTCCCCCCGGCCGGCGGCAGCGAGCGCGGCGCCTCGTCTGACGAGGCCAAAAAGGGCTGGCACATCTTCTCCAACGGCAACGCCGGGCGCGACGTCAGCATCTATGAAAACGTGGCCTACACCGCCACCCTGGGCGGCGTGGTCGCCTGGGATCTAAACAGCGGCCAACCGGTCAAGTACACCCCCTTGCAGGGCACCGGCCACATCAGCGCCCACGCCGTCACCGTCTGCGACCTGACCGGCGCCTCGCGCAAATTAAAAGGCATCCTGGTCGGCTCGCTTAGCGGGCTGAGTTTCTTCGACCCCGCCAGCAAGACCTGGGATCGCCGCGACCTGGCGCCCACCGACAGCCGCGTACAGTTCAACAAGATCGACCGCGTTCTGTGCGACAACGCCAACAACCGCCTGCTGATCGGCTACAACGGTCTGGGCGTGCTGGATGTGACCAGCCAGCAGTGGAAGCATTACACCGATCAAGACGGGCTGTCGTGGAACGCCGTCACCGATATCGCCGTGGCCGGCAAAGATATCTGGATCGCATCCGGTCACAACGGCGTGAGCCGCATCCACAACGGGCAGGTCACCGTATACAACGAGGCCAACGGTCTACCCAACCCGCGCGCCGGCGCCCTGGCTGCCGGCGCCGACGGCGCCGTTTGGGCCGGCACGGCCGGCGGGCTGGCCAGCTTCAAGAATGAAAAATGGCGCTTCTACCCCAACGACCCGCAAAACGGGCTGAACGGCGACATTTCCGAACTGGAAATTGGCCCCGACGGCAGCCTGTGGGTCGCCAGCGCGGCGCTGGAGGGCGGCATGTTGGGCCAGTTCGACCCCAAACAGGGCGTTTACACCAGCCTGTATAAAGAACCGGGCAACAACCCCATCCTCGGCCTGGCGCTGGACGAAAGCGGCCGGCCGGTCTACGCCACCGACCGCGGCCTTTTCCGCTGGGACGGCCAGAACACCCAACCCTTCGTCCTGCCGGGCGAACAACTGGCCAGCAATTTCGTCGCCGCTCTGGGCAGCGACCCGCAGGGTATGCTGTGGGTGGGCACCGACCGCGGCCTGCAGCGTCTCGACCCGGCCAACCCCGGCGCAGCGTGGCAGACCTATCGCGCCGCCGCGGACGGCAGCGGCCCGGGCGGCAACTGGGCCAGCGCCGTCGCCTTCGGGCGCAACAACGCCGCCTGGTTCACCTTCGTCAACGGCGCCGCCAGCCGCTTCCAGGACGGCCAGTGGCGCGTCTTCAAGGACATTTTCTCTTACGACACCCTGGCCGTCGACGCCCAGGGCCGCGCCTGGTTCGGCGACGACCAGAACGGCGTGCGCGTGCTGGACGAAAACGGCCAGGAACTCTTCAACCTGGACGTTGCCGGTGGACTGCCCTCCGGCAACGTGCGCAGCCTGCTGGCCAACGGCGATACGGTCTGGATTGGCACCCCGGACGGGCTGGCGAAATACCAGGGCGGCAAACTGAGCGTGGTCTTCGCCAAAGACAGCCCGCAATTGGGTTATGCGGACATCACCTGCCTGGCCAACGACCGAAACAACGCCCTGTTGATCGGCACGGCCGGCAGCATCGTGCGTTACGAAAACGGGGCCGCCAGCCTGCTGCTCGACCTGCGCAAGAGCTATAACGGCTCGCTCAACAAACTGGCGCTCGCCCCCAACGGGCGCATCTGGGCCGGCAGCAGCGTCGGGCTGTTGTACTCCGACGACGGCGTGGACTGGACGCTGATGACCACCGCCGACGGCCTGCCTACCAACAACGTCACCGCCCTGCAAATTGACAACCTGGGCGGGGTGTGGGTAGGCGGCGGTTCCACCTTTGACGGCGGCGGATTGTTACACTTCACCCCTTGAACGGAGAACGAGCATGTCCATCTTCCTGCGCCATACCGCCCGTGCCCTGACCCGCAACCTGGTCATCTGGCTGCTGGTCGTAGCCGCCGTCCTGCCGTTGGGCTGCGCGCTGGTGCTGCTGCCCACCCTGCTGGTGACCGACGCCGGCGCCAGCCCGTGGCTGGTGGTGGCGCCGCTGCTGCTGTTTTTGTTCCTGATCTTTGCCGGCAGCGGGGGCGTGGCCGCCGCGATCGCCATCCGCCGCAGCCGGCGTCTGGACGCGGCCTTCACCCCGCTCGGCCTGGCCGGGCAGAGCTACCGCACCGTCTTCCGCCAGTATCACGGCCTGATCCAGGGACACCCGGTCTCGGTCTACGTCGCCCGCGGCCCGCTGGTGCAGATCGACGTACAGGCCGACCTCAAGGTGCGCACGTCCATCACCCAGGCCGACGCCGGGCGCGCCCAACTGGCCGGGCTGTTCAACCAGCAGGTGCTGACCGCCCTGCCGGCGGGGATGGAGGGGCTCAACGTCTACGCCCGCGACCCCCAATGGGCCCACGAACTGCTCGCCGACCCGCAGACCGTGGCGCTGCTCCAGCGCCTGATCCGCTTTGAGGGCTTCTTCATCCAGCGCGACGTGCTGCTGCGCCCGGATCGCATCCGCTACCAGCTGTACGGAAGCACAACCCTGTTCCACTTTGAGATCCAGCCCGAACAGGCGCGCCAGTGGCTGCAAGACCTGCTCGCTCTGGCGCGCAGCGCCGGCGCTCTGCCCGCCCCGCGCCGGATCGAAGAGGAGAGCGCCGCCGAACGCAGCGCCGACAGCATCCGGCGCAACTCGGGGCGCATCACGTTCTTTGTCCTGGCCGGGGTCGGCGCGGCCATGGTCTGCGTCGCCCTCGCCAGCGCCGCCATTATCATCGCTGCCATGCTCGGCGCAGCGAATTAAGGAGAGCCGCCATGAACGATATTCTCGCCAACCTGATCGTTATCGCCGTACTGGGTGTCCTCGGCCTGGGCGCCTATCTGTGGTTCGCCCGGCGCAGCCGGCAACGCAGCGCCCAGCTGCTGGCCGAGGCCCGGCGGCGCGGCTGGCAGGCGCAGCCCTTTCGCCAGGGCAACACCAGCGGCTACCGCTTCAGCGCCAACGAAGCCGGGCTGAACTGGCAAATGGAGGCGCGCGTCGCCACCACCAGCAGCACCGCCGATGGCAGCACTTCGGCGGGGGTGCAGCGCCAGACGGTGTGGCGCAGCCCGGCGGGCGCCATCCCGGACGGGTTGATCCTGCTCGGGCCGGCCGGCGCCAACAGCCCACTACCCGACCTGCAACTCAGCGGGCTGGGCGGCATGCTGCTGCAAACCGCCCTGCGCGGCATGCTGGGTGAAGACGCTGCCCAGATGGACGGGCTGCACCCCGTGCCGCTGGCGCCCAACCTGAGCGGACGGTACAGCCTGTGGGCGCACGATGAAACGCTCGCCCGGCAGTTGATGCTGGCGCCCGAAGTCGGGCGCGCCCTGAGCGACTGGCCGGCGGAACTGACGCTCGTCGCCCGTCTCGAGCGCGGCGGCGTTACACTCACCGTCCAGGACAAGATGCTGGAGGACGCCGCCACGCTCGCCGCCCTGGCCCACACCGGCGTACAAATCTGCCGCGCCAGCGCCCAGGCTATTTAACCAACAGAACCGGACACGGCGCCAGGCTGACCACCTTTTGCGCCTTGCTGCCCAACAGCAAACCACGCAACGTACCCAGGCCACGCGTGCCCATCACGATCAGATCGCAGGCGCGCGTCTCGGCCACGCGCATGATACACTCGGCCACATCACCGAACAACAATTCGCGGCGCACCTCGACGTGATCGCCGACAATCTGGGCCGCCTCCTCCAACAAAGCCTGACCGCCAATCGTGCGTTCGGCGATCAACTGGCTACGATACGGTTCCTGAAGCACATCAGAGACATCTTCAACCACGCACACCAACCATAACAAAGATTTCTCCTGCTGGCGGGCGCATTCAGCGGCAATCCGGGCTGCTTTGCGGGCGTGTTCAGAACCATCATACGAAAGCAGGATGGTGTGGAACATGACCTCTCCTTTCCCGTGCCCTGTTCTCGCCCAGGTTGAAAGGCGAGACAATGAAACGGTTTCTATTTAAACTGTACTACATTTCCGGCGGTTTTCAAGGATGTTTACGGCCATAGCGGTTCGCCCGCTGGCGTTCCTCCGCCTGCTTACGCTTCTCGAACTCCTCGATTTTCTCCTTGACCCGCTCCTCGGCCCGTTCGTCGATCAACGGCAGACAGGCCACGGTCTTGATCTTTTGCAAATCGCGCGAGCGCGACTTCTGCCAGGTGATCCAGGCCAGGCCGCCCACCAGGGCGAGGATGCCCAACACCGCCAGCAGCGGCGAACCCTGCCCGCCGCCGCTCTCCTCGGCCGGCAAAGGAGTCTGCAACCCAACGGCCGCCGCGGCGAAAAACACCTGAACCATCGACATGCCGGAGAATCCAATCGTCCACATCGCACACCTCCACACGCCACCCAAATTCAACCAAAGTAAATAAACATCATCGACTTTATTGTAACACGACTCACCCCGCTGTGGAAACCCGCTTCTTTAGATTTCCGCGCCAGAAGAGCGGTCGCAGCCCGGCTGCCACAAAGCAGGAAGCGCCGCCACGTCGGGCAAGAGATGGGTGTACGCCCCCGTTTCTAACTGCTGGCGGGTGTGCGCCCCGGACAACACGCCGATATTCCAGCCGGCCGCCGCATTCCAGCCGGCCTGCAAATCCAGCAGCGTATCGCCCACGTTGGCCACCCGGCGCACGTCCAGCACGCCGCAGGCCTGCATGGCGTTAAAAATCAAATACGGAGCGGGACGGCCCTGCGGCACGTCGTCGCCGCACACCACCGCATCCACCGTGGCGTTTTCCCAGCCTACGGCGTGCAGCAGCAGCCCGGTGGTGGCGCGGTCGAAGCCGGTGTTGAGCGCCACCTTTACGCCGCGGGCGCGCAGCCAGGCAAAGGTCTGCGCCGCCCCCGGCATGGCCTGAATGCCGCGCCGGGCGTACACCTGCGCCAGGCAGCGGCGGAATTCTGCAAACACCTGCTCGCTGCGCGCCGCAAGCTGCGCCTCGCCGGCCGTCCCCTGCCGGGCCAGAAAGTGGCGGATGGCCTCGCGCTTGGACGCCCCGCGCACCGCACGCAGCGCCTCGGCGCTGAGCTCAATCCCCTCGGCGCGCAAAACCGTGGTAAACGCTTCGGGCACCTGCCCGTCGTCGACAATCGTCGTCCCCGCCAGATCAAAGACCACCAGTGCGATGTCTACCATAAGTCGTTTCCTCTTTCCACTCTTGCGAACCTGAAAATTATACCGTATCATCACATTGAAATACTTGCGCCAATCCCCAATCCCCCTCAAGGAGCTCGCATGAACCCCAATCCCGTCGTGGTCGTCAAGACCAGCCTGCGTTCCAACAGCAACAGCGACCTGCTCGCCGACCGGGTGGTCGACGGCCTGCGCGCCGCCGGCCAGGCGGTGGAAGTCATCGCCGCCGGCGCCCTGGACATCCGCCCCTGCAAGGGCTGCGACGCCTGCCAGCAAACCCAGGCCGACGACTGCACCCTGGACGACGATCTGCAAAACGTCCTGCCCCTGCTGCGCCGCGCCAGCGGGCTGGTCATCGCCGCCCCGATCTACTATATGATGGTCAGCGCCCAGGCCAAACTGTTCATCGACCGCGCCTTCTACCCGTTGAACGGGCCCGAGGGCAGCCAGTGGGCCGGCAAGCCGCTCGGCGTGCTGCTGGTCTTCGGCGACAGCGACGCTGTTGGCGCCGGAGCGCTCAACGCCCTGGGCATGTTCAAAGACATCGCCCACCACTGCCGCATGCGCTGGGGCGGGATGCTGTGCGCCAGCGCCAACGCCCCGGCCGAGGCCGCCCAATCGCCCGAACTGCTGCAGGCCGCCTTCGAACTGGGGCAGAAGATGGCCGCCGCGGTGGCCTGAGGCCATGTCGCCGCGCGCCCCCGACGACGGACAAAAAGCCGCCGCCCGCGCCCGGCGCGGGCAGGTCGACCCGGGCGCGGCGCAGGCCGTCCGCGCGCTCGACGACGCGGCCCTCATCCGCCTGCTGGACGCCGCCGCCCCGCAGCAGCGCGCCGCTGCCGCCCGGGAACTGGGCCGGCGCACCTGTTTGCAGGCCGTCGAGCCGCTGTGCCAGCGCCTGTGCCGCGAGACGGCGCTGTACGCCCGCCTGAACATCTGCGCCGCGCTCGAAGGCATCGGCGCGCCGGCCGTGCCCGCCCTGGCGGCGCAGTTGGGACGCATCGGGCGCAACCAGCACGAGCGCCTGCCCGCCGCCGGCTTTTACAAGCAAAGCTACCCGCTGCCGCGCGACCTGGCGGCGCGCACCCTCGGGCGCATCGGCCCGCCCGCCGCCCCGGCCCTGGTAGCCGTGCTGCGCGGCGGCGAGCGGTGCGCCATCCGCGAGGCGCTCGACGCCTGCGGCTGGATCGCCGCCCACCATCCCGGCGCGGTGGCGCTGGACGCCCTGCTGGCCGTCCACCAACAGCACCCGGACGATGAGGTGATCGTCTGGAAAGTCCTGCGCACCCTGCAGGCTTTTGCGCAGCCCGCCGCCCAGGCCCTCCTGGCCGAGGCCGCCCTGCACGCCCCCCAGCCCGCCCTGCGCTGGGAGGCCGTGCGCAGCCTGGGGCTGAACGGCGGCGCCACAGACGCCGTGCGGCACGCCGCCCACCACGACCCCCACCCCGAGGTGCGCGCCGTGGCCCGGCGCTTCATGCCGCTGCAATGCGCCTGAGCGGCAGACTTCATTAAAATCCAGGGGGCATCCAGCCCCGACCAGGTTTACCCGAAAGGAGCCCCCATGACCAGCCGCGCCCGAGTCGCCGTCTTGCACACCACCCCCGAAACCGTGCTTCAGGATTATGCCCGCCTGTTCGAACTGGCCGGCGGGCGCCAGGCGTTGCAGCCCGGCGTCGCCACCATCCTCAAAGACAACATCACCTGGCACTTCCCCATGCCGGGCGCCAACACCACCCCCTGGCAGCTCGAGGGCAGCATCCAGGCGCTGCGCCAGGCCGGCTTCAACGACCTGGTGTGCGTACAGAATCAGACGGTGGTCACCAACGCCTTCAAGGGCGAGGATCTCAACGGTTACCGCCCCATCTTCGACCATTACGGCGTCCCCGCCCTGTACAACTTCCGCACCCGCGACATGACCTGGGTGCCCTACCGCCCGCAGGCCCGCATGCTGGCGCTGGATCACATCTACCCCGAGGGCATCCTCATCCCCGATTACTTCATCGGCAAGAACATCGTCCACCTGCCCACGGTCAAGACGCACATGTACACCACCACCACCGGGGCGATGAAGAACGCCTTTGGCGGGCTGTTGAGCAAATACCGCCACTACACCCACACCTGGATCCACGAAACGCTGGTCGACCTGCTCGCCATTCAGAAAGAAATCCACCCCGGCATCCTGGCCATCATGGACGGCACCACCGCCGGCACCGGCGCCGGGCCGCGCATGATCCAGCCCATCGTCAAAAACGTCATCCTCGCTTCGAGCGACCAGGTGGCCATCGACGCCGTCGCCGCCCGCCTGATGGGCTTTGACCCGCTCGCCATCCGCTACATCCGCCTGGCGCACGAACAGGGCCTGGGCGTGGGCGACCCGGCCGAGATCGAACTCGTCGGCGACGACGTGCGCGCCGAAAACTGGGGCTTCAAGGTCGGCTACAATTCGCACAGCTTCCTCGCCTGGCTGGCCTGGTACGGCCCGACCCGCGTGCTGCAAAAGCTCGTCCTGCGCACGCCCTTTGTGATCGTCCCCACCCTGATCGGCGAGATCGAACAGGATTACCTCTACTGGCCGCTGAAATACCGGGCGCGGGCCGCCCGCTGGCGGGCCGAAACGAGCTGGGGCCACCTCTTCCAGGCCTACCAGCAGGCAGGCGTCTACCCGGCAGTGGGCGCGCCCGGGGCCAGATGAAAAAGGCGTCCTTCCCGCTGGCGTTGATCGGCTTCGTGCTGCTGCTCGCTCTGCTGGCCGTGCTCGTCGAGGCCGCGTTGCTGCTGCTCCCGGCCACAGCCGTCTCGCCGCCCCCGGCCGGAGAGACCCCGCAGCCGACCTACACCGCACGACCCAGTTACACCCCGCAGCCGACCTATACGTTCCAGCCCACCTACACCGCCCTTCCCAGCTATACCCCCCAGCCCACGTACACCCCTCCGGCCGGCGGTGACGCCTCTGCCGGGTTGGCGCGGCCGGTACGCACCGGCGGAGTGAACGACTGGACGACCGGTTTCGTGGTGCTCGCCCCCGACTGGCGCTATCTCGCTCACGCCTACAGCCGCGGCGACGAGGTCTTGTTGGATATATGGGACAGCAGCGCCCTGCTGGCGGGCAAGGTACAGTTGAACGAACGGATCAAGGCCATGCCGCTTTCGCCCGGCAAAAAGGGCTATTTCCGCGGCCTGGCCTTCTTGCCGGGGGCGATGGCGCTGGCGACCTCGATCCACTGCCCCACCTGTTCGCCCAACAGCCGCACCGAGTTCTGGCTGCTGCCCGAACCGGGGTATGACGCAGGCGGCCGCCTGCTGTATATGGACGTCGGCGGGGTGCCGGTCACCCTGAACGGCGACGACGGCCCGGTCTTGAGCCTGCTGGCCGCTCCGGACGGGCGCACCCTGATCGCCGCCCACCCGGCGGGCATCGAGCGCTTCGACCTCGCCGCGCTGGAAAGTACGCGGCTCGACGCCCGCAGCGGTGAGGTGCTGGCCTGCTCGCCTGACGGGCAGTTCCTGGCCAGCGGCGGCGGCCGGGACGCACCCAACGACGTGTACCTGCTCGACCTGGTCAGCGGGCAGACCGTGCGCAGCCTGTCTGGCCTCGACCAGCCGGCGCGCGCCCTGGCCTACTCGCCCGACGGCCAATCCCTGGCCGCCGCCGCCGGCGATAGCATCCTGGTGTGGGACGTACGCAGCGGCGAACTGCGCCGGCGCCTGGCGCACCTGGGGGCGCTCTACGCCCTGGCCTTTTCGCCCGACGGGCGCATCCTGGCCAGCGGCAGCGAGCGCGGCGTGCTGGTGCTGTGGGACGTGGAGGGCGGGGAAGCGTTGCAGCGCGTCGTGGCCGGCGCCGGCATCTACGGCCTGCGTTTCTCCCCCGACGGGCGCCTGCTGTATCTCAACGGCCTGAACGGCTTCGAACTGTGGCGCCTGCCCTGACCGGGCGGGCCGGCGGACAGGGAGGGCGGGGGCAAGCCCCGCACCCTACGGCAGACACCCACACATTCCC
>CAZHTS010000119.1:0-11386 GCA_964535315.1 uncultured Anaerolineaceae bacterium | reverse complement strand
CCGACTCCTGGGTCTATTGAGTTCCTGCGCTTATGCCGCCGTTCGGGAAATGATGCAAGCCGTGGCCGACGATCCCCGGTCTGTCCCCGGGGTAGTGATCAGTCTGCAAACTTTCGGGGATTCAACGGCCAATTGGCACCCCCATGGCCACAGCATCGTTACCGACGGCGTTTTCCATCCCGACGGCTCCTTTCAGCCTCTGCCTCCTCCCGACTCTCAACCGCTTATGCGGCTCTTTCGCCATAAGCTCCTGCAGGAGCTTTTACGCCTGGAAAAAATTTATCCGGCCACGATAGAAATCCTGGATCGCTTCCGTCATACCGGCTTCTCCGTCTACCAAGGCCCCCCGGTTCCGCCCGGCGATACAGCAGCCCGCGAAAAGCTGGCCATTTATATCTCTCGGGCACCCATATCCCTCGACCGCCTGTCCTACGATGGCCCCAACGGTACCGTGGAATACAGACCCAAGTCCTCGCCCGGCCATCCTCTGTTTGCCGATGAGACCCCCCACCAGGATCCCTTGGACGTTCTGGCCACTTTGACCGACCATATCCCTCCTCCCGGCCAACAACTTATCCGTTACCTGGGCTTTTACTCCAACAAAAGCAGGGGCCTGAGAAAGAAAAGCGCCCAATCGGCCGCCGCCGCTACAGACCCTGGCCCTTCACTTCCCACAGTAGAATCCTGTCCGAACTCCGACGATACCCCTTATCATAAGGCCTGTCGGCGTACCTGGGCGAGGCTCATCGAGAAAGTATATTTGGTCTCTCCACTGGTGTGTCCCCAGTGCCGGGGCCCAATGAAAGTCATTGCCTTTCTGGAAGATCCGCCAGTGATTCATAAGATCCTTCAGCACCTGGTGTTGTGGGAAACGCAACAACGTCCGTCCCCCAAGAAGATGGTTTCCTACCTCCCGTTGGAACCTGTGGAGGAGGATGGATTGCCGTGGGCCGCTGACCCGATTTACTCCTACGACGACCCGGACCCCGTCTATCCGGATTGAGCTTTCTCCCCACTACTTTCGGGTTTGGCCGCCGGAATTCCATGGTGACAGGCATTGTAAACGCGGTCGCCCCGGGGCGATCAGGGGGAGGTCTGTCTATTCACACCCCAATACCAGCTTTCCTTCACCGAATGGGCTCCCTCTTCCACCATGGAAAGTCAGAAATGAGTCCTTCGCTGCTCCTTTATCCTCCCTTGCCCCTCGACAGACCGCCGGTTCTCACCTGACGCCCCCTTTTTTCCTTGACTTCGTTGTGTTGGAGTCGTAAACTTGCAAAATGGTAGGAAAACGTGGAAAAGCAACTGCCTATCCATGCGTTATTATACAATTTAGAATATTTCTCATATTCCAAAAACCCAAGTTCTTTGCTTAATTCTAGTGCAGTTTGAACCTCTTTGGAACTTCCTCTTGCCTGTACCAAAAAATGAATAAAATCTGCTTGTGTTTTTCATCATTATCCATCTCATGCGACTGTCGCAGACTGCCGGTCACGACCGTAACCCGGGCGCCGATAGCGCTCTTGTTGCTGACCACGCCGGTTAGCCGCACCTCCAACCAGTTTTTAGCGTTGCCGCCATTGTTCTGCATCAGAAAAGGCTTGGTGCCGTCGCTGCCGGGCAGAAAGAGATCAAGGTCGCCATCCGCATCCCCGTCGGCAAACGTTTCACCACCACGATCATTGATGTCCATCAGGCCCCAGCCGCCCGGGGATTCGGTTTTAGCCAGACCGACCTCATTGACGACGTCGACAAAGACATCATGGCCGACATTGCGAAGCATGATGTCCACTTTGGATCCTTCCAACCGATGCAAATCCTGATCACCGTCATTGTCGATATCCACCATGAGAACGGCTCGGGGACCGGCGGTTCTCACAAACACGCCTGGCAAGGTATCCCCGCGCAGGAATTTACCGGATTTATTCAGATCGTTAATCATCAGATCATTGCCCATTTTCGAGCCCTGGGAAATATAGACGTCCAGATCCCTGTTGTTATCAACGTCGCCCCAGGCTTCGCAATGGGGGTAAACCTGAAAAGCTGTGCCGATTTTTGCTTACACGTTCTTAAAATTCACCTGACGGCGGCCATATCAAAAACAGCCAAAAAGCAAACCATAACGGACATGGCGACCGTAACGATTTTTTAGGTTTTCATAACAACTTCCCTAGCACAATTGTTAAATCGGCCAGATATTCAAAATCCCGCCAGAGTGCTCGAGCATAGTGCAGCCGAAAAGAAAAAAACTTTTTCTTAAAGTAAAATCCCAAGGGCGATCATGCTCAGGATCGTACACGCTTGTCCAGAGGATTTCCTCAAGGTAGAATTTTCATACCTGACCGGCTTTTTCTTCCTTATCAATGGCTTTAGCCTTCCAGATGCACATGCCGCCCAGAAAAATCAACAGCAGTGCAGCTGAAACATCGATGATTAAACTGAGATATAAAGGCACTCGCGGCGTCGGTTGAATGAAAAAAGTGGCAGACAACACAATGACGCCAAAAAAAATCCAAAACGCGCCCATAGTCCAAAAGGGATTAAAGTGTTTGATCGGTTTTACATCTTTTGCATTATTTTCCATTTTTTTCTCACAAATTAGACAGGTCCTGGATTGACTTTTGGGTTGTTTATAATCTACCTTGTTTAAAAGTACCAATAAAGATAAATCTGAAAACACATGATGACGGTAACCCAGAGACGCAGGTCCCGCCATAATTTCTTATTGGGAGAGCCTTGATAAATATAACTCTTTGGCCGAAACCAGGCCCAGACGATGACGCCGATATATATCAAGCTCGCGATGATTTTGGGCCAAAACATGGGATATTCCTGGATCCATTCCAGCATGACATCACGCTCCTTCCTGCTGAATTGTTTCGTTCGCATCGTTTTCCATAACCAACCCATAGACCAAACCCTGAAGCTTTTCCAAAGGTTCTGCCTTGGTTAACAAGCTGACGATAACTGTGATGCCCACGGTCGTCAAAAAGGAGATCCAGGCGATATCGAGAAATTTCCAATGCAGGATGAAAAACAAAAAGCTCGCCAACGCGACACCGCCCAGTAAACCGGACAGCCCTCCCCATCCTGTCGCCCGTTTCCAATAGATGCCTATCAGCGTGATGCCGAAGGTCGGTCCCTGGAAAACCGAAAGCACCGAACTGCCGGCGACAAAAATGCCGGGGAACAACTTGGTGAGCGGCGCCAGAATGATCGCCAGAATGATAAACACAAAGGTCGAAATTTGTCCCATTTTTAAATAATGTTGATTGGGTGCATTTTTCACCAACAAACGTTGATAGATATCCCGAATCAACAGCGTGGCGGTGGAATTGAGTATGGAATCCACAGCGGAAACCAAGGCGGCCACAAAAGCGGCATAGACCAATCCGGCCAGGCCGGTAGGCAATAAATTTTTAATAAGCCAGGGCAAGGCTTTATCCGCATTATCAGTTCCCAGGTTCGGATTGAGCGCCAGAGCGATAAATCCCGGCAAAATGGTGATGATAGGAATGCACATCTTGGGGACCATGGCGAAAATCATACCGGCCTTGGCATCCCAATCCGTGCGCGCGCCCAGCGTGCGTTGAATCATAGCCTGGTTACAACACCACCAGGCCGGCGACATGACAAAAGCCAAGCCAAAGAGGATTCCGGTCCAGGGATAGGTACCGTGTTCGACCGGAAGAAACAGGTCAAAGTGATGCGGAGAACTCGCGGTGATTTTATCGACCATGGGCGTCCAGCCGCCCAGGATGTATAAACCCAATACAGCCAAACAAATTCCGCCGATGAACATAACCACGGCCTGAATGACATCGGTCATGGCCACTGCGGCCAGTCCGCCGGTGATGGTATACAGGCCAACAAACACCGCTGTGATCAGAATAGCCGCCCAGATGGGCAGGCCCAGATACTCGTTGAGCATAATGCCGCTGGTCCAGAACAGCACACCGAGAAAAAAGACGAACCACATGATCCACAGCGAAGCCAGAATGGTGCGCACGGCGAGGTTGTATCGACGGCCCAAAAATTCCGGGACCGTGTAAACGCCGGCTCGCCAATAATAGGGGATGAATAGCAACGCCGATATCACCATGGCCGGCAAAGCGCCGATCCATTCAAAGTGGGCCTGGGCAATGCCGAACCGATAAGCGCCGCCGGAACCGCCGACAAAATCCGTGGCGCCGATCTGAGTGCCAATAACCGAAAAACTGATAACCCACCAGGGCAACATGCGGCCGGCTAAAAAATAGTCCTCTTCCGATTTGACATATTTTCGAAAATAAAAACCAAAAATAGGCAAGCCAATCAGAAAAACAATCACAATAATCATGTCAATTACGTGCATCTTTCACTTTACCTTTCATGTCAATCAGTTAGTGATTTCAGTCAATTAGTTTGAACAACCGTTTTTAACATTATTGAGCGTTAGTGACTTTGTACTGGTCCATATAGAACTCATTCAAAGTGACGCTGTGCACCGGCCGTTCATCCTCAGAGCCGTTCACGCAGCCCATGGTAAAATCACCGGCTGGAATCTGAATCATCGTGGGCATTCTCGCCACATCGAAATACAGGGCAATATCCTGATCACCGCCGTTGGAGCGCAGGCCGGCAAGCTCCATTTGTTCGCCGGCAGCAAGATTCTGCCGATTGATCGTGATCTGGACATTGATTTTTTATGCATGATGCAACACACCTGCCCACGCGTCAGTCGAATTCAGAATTTACTCAAAACTGAATTTCAAGACAAATCCACCTGGCCGATATTCTCCAGGGCAATCTCGGGTTCTGTTTGATCATAGCTAAAGTCCAGCGCATCGGTTGACACCTGCAAAACAGGCACCTCGACTACCTCGACACGGACCTTGCCGATCGAAACACTTTTCCCATTGCTTACGCTGACCTGACACTCATAAGAACCGAGAACAGAGGGCGCCTGCCACAGGGCGTATTTCCGATCAGTCCCCTGTAAAAAGACACCGGCCTTGGCGCTCCAGTTGTAATAAAGCTCCGCCTGTTGCTCTGTGGTTGTCATCACAGATAAGGTGCTGATCTGTCCTGGACCTATTTGTGCGGGATTGGCCGAAACAGCGTCCATCACCGGTGCAGACTGAATAGAATGCTGAACACTGGCAGGCTCCTTATCTGTGCATCGCCAGCAGAACAGCAAGGTAAACGACCAAAACAAACCGCAAATTTGTTCGTCGTCTTTATTCTTCTTCGTGTAAAATGCACCGGAATAGAATATGCTTCTTTATGGTACATCATCTCCTCTCGCCGCCGATCAACGCTCAAACAATTCGAGACCATTTCACGAAACGTTCCGATTGGTTCCAGTCCCTAGCCCGTATCGCTAAAGCTTCTAGTGACAATCCAGTTATTTTCCAACACGCTATTATCGTCCATCTGTTCATTCATATAGATGCATTTGCGCAATTCCCATTTCCTGCATCTGGCATCAACAGCACTGTATTGCAGCATCAAAGCAGGCGTCAACTCCCGCCAACTTTCTACCGGAAAAATCACAACAACGGACGCTTGTCATACAAATCTTTATGTGCGATCCATCGTTGCTTGCGGAGGTGCATGACGGTATTCCTCTTCCAAACAGTCTCTGAATCAGCCCTTTAGCACTCGGATTGATAAACGGATAGCGCTTTTCAGATAACCGGAACATACAGGTTGTCTAGCCTATATCGTACAGCAATCGTCCTGTCAGCGGATCCTGGCCGTAATTTTCGCACAACGCAATCAAGACATCGCGATGCGTGACGCCCACATTCATCACCGTGTCGTTACCACCATAGTAGATGAAAATCGCGCCGTCATCACGTCCCAAAGCGCCGCAGCAGAAAACGACGTTAGGCACATGGATATAGTCGTTTTCCTGCAGACGACAGTCAGCCCGTGAAGGGAACAAGATGGGCATGCTGCACATCTTGAGCTGACGAGGATCGTTTAAATCGTGCAGGGCGACACCCAACACATAGGGATTGCCGTCCATGGTCGTCCGAACGCCGTGAAAAACATTCAACCACCCTTTAGCCGTCTTGATCGGCGGCGCGCAGGGACCGATTTTATTGGAAAAGGCGCTGGGGCCGAATCCGGTCTGCATCACCGGTTTTTCCTCGAGCGTCCAGCGATTGCTCTTCACGTCATCGCTGTAGCCGATGCGGATTTGCGTATATTTGCCGCCGGTTTCATTGGCGCTCACATCGTTGGGCCGAAACAGAGCCACGTATTTTCCGTTGATTTTCTCCGGAAACAAAACCACGTTGCGCATATCCAGATCAAGAACCGGACCACGCCGGGTAAAGGACTTAAAATCGGTGGTGGTTATCATAGAGACCCGCACCCGATCCTCCACCATGGCATGGTAAGCGCTGTAGGTGACGACATATTCATCGCCGAATTGGGTGATGCGCGGATCTTCCAGACCGCCTTGTTCATTTTCAATCAACGCCTCGATATTTACGCCCTCGGCAAAACGGTCATGCGGCGTGGCCGGTTTGAGGGCCGGGCCGGATGAAAATTGCCAATCATCCAAACCGTTTCTGCTTTTGCCCATGCCCAGGATGCTCATGCCGCACCGTAAATGCGAGCGGAACAGCATCACGGTTTCGCCGTTCAATTTAGCGACACCGGCGTTGTGCACGGTTTTAATCTGCTGGCTGGGATTGAGCCATACACGGTTCACATCGTTGGCCGTAATAATCGGATTACCGGCATAGCGGGCAACCGGATTGTTCAAGTTCACATGCACAGACTGACCATTGCCAAGGTCTAGCGTGCGATCAACCATTTCCAACATTCACTTCCTCCATGATTTTTTAGTACCGGGAATAAAAACTTTTACTCCTGTTTCTCATTCTTGATTTTATGGTAAAAACGCTGTAATACATAAAACGCCTTTTTCTTTTCACCATGATAAGAGATCACGCCTTTTCGGTTCCAGTCATCCTGGATGCCAGGCAGCACGCGTTTGGGCGTGCGAAAATCCTTGAGAATCCACGGACTCGTACCACGTAAAAAAGGGACTCGCTGGTACATGGCCAGTTGCTTTTTATAGGAATATTACGGACCAGAGAATAATCGAAGCCATATTTTTATCCCGCTGGATCATTTCAATCAACTGATTTCTGGCATTCTGTCGCGTCGTTTTATTTTTCCAGGCCATATTCCAGTAAACCGGTATTTCCGACCACACCAGCAAACCCAACCGATCGGCGGTTCGCGTCATATTTTCATTATGCGTGTAATGCGCCAGGCGGACGAAATTACAGTTCAATTCTTTGGCCCAGCCCAGCAGGATTTCCGCTTCATCCAACCGGCTGGCGCGACCCTGGTTGGGAAAAGGACTTTCCTCGTGCAGACAGATGCCGCGTAAAAAAATGGGCTTGCCATTCAACAGAATTTCAGACCCACGGGTCTCGATGCAGCGAAAACCAATTTGATCTTCAACCGTATCGGTCTCGGCGATTATTCTCACGGTGGACGGTACTTCTATCAGCAGGCCCGATCGAGTGAGGCCGCCGTAATTCCACCAGTCGGTCATGCCCATGGGCACCGATTCATCGCTGCGCCGGGCATTGACGCGGGCGACGAGAAAATTGCCCTTATTCCGCACCCGATCGGTGATTTCAAAATCGAACGGCGTATAGCCGCCTTCATGATCGCCAAGCTTTTCACCATTGCAATAGACATTGGTCTGGTAATTGGCGGCGCCGAAATAGACGAACAACCGACGGTGTGCAGCCAGTGGATAGTCAAAATCCTTCTTGTACCAAACCGTGCTTTCATAATAGTAAAGTTTTTCACGCTGCGTGTTCCAATCGCCCGGAACCAGCAGATTATTGGCCGGGAGAAATTCATATTCGATGCGATCGCTTTTGCTCTTGGGCTTTTCATTTTTGAAAAAACCGTTGGCGTCAATGGCCATATGCGAATCATAATATCCGGCGTCATACAAGTCGATAATGGTCTTCCATTTTCCATTCAAAGTAAAGGTGCGCCGGTTATCGACATTGATGATCAGAGGATTCGTGGGCTGCATTTTTTCACCTTTCTTAATTGCCGATTCTGGTCAACACATAGAGAAACAGAATAACGATGACCACGACGCCGGAGATGGCCAGAAAGCCCAGTAGGTCTCTCCGGGTCGGTTTGAGCAGTTCAATATTGCTGTTCGGAAACGATTTTTTATGCTTAAAGCGCAACGGGTTCTTTCTGGTTAAGGTCATTTCGTTGGCATCGTCAGCCGGCGAACCGCAAACCGGCGTATGCATGCGGCCATAGAATTGATCCAACGCTTCTTGATGGTTCCTACCGGTCATGTAAGAAACGATGATAATGATAATAAATGGAATGATGGCATCAAGAAAAAATCCGAATGCATTGAGATCGCCGACGCCCAAACTTTTTAGATTAATCCCCAGCAAGGCGGGAAAAATCAGACTAAAGCGCAACCGTCCCTTACCCATGTCTGCGGAATTGGCGTTGTCGGCGTTCTGACGAACCACGGTCTCAAAAAAACGCCTCTGAGCTCGACGTTGATTTCTTTTTCGACAAGCTGATCGATCGACGCGGCTCGGCCGCAGGCTACATCCGCCTCATCCGCTCCCACCATGACCACTGTTTTCTTAGCATCTGTCATTTGACAGAAATAGGATGATTGTGAAAACAGATTGATATCAGCGCCAAAGTTGCCGAGCCAGGCGGTGCAAACAGCGCTATAGATCACAGCCGCCCAGATGGTTTTAGCTGTCGCTCTGCGCCAGACAATAGCTATCCAGAACGGCGGCCCAAACACCAGACCAATGGACAGTGAGAATTTAAAAACACGTAAAAAATCTTGAAAATAGAGGGTGATCAAAACCGAAGCGACCAGAATTACTATTACAAAAAGGCGGTTTACAAGAACCAATTCCCGTTGCGATCGGTTGGGTTTCAGCGGTTCATAAACCGTTTTGGTGAACAAGGCGCTGGAAGAGACCAGCAACGAAGACGCTGTCGACTGCATGGCCGCCAGCAGGCAAACCACCATCAAACCGATCAGCCCGGGACCCAACAGTTCTTTGGACATATAACCCCAAAGCATGTCCGGATCGGAAATATTATTGCGGTACAAGGCAAAACCAATGGCGCCGCCCCCCCCACACACACAACACAATGGCGATTCTTTTCATCATGATGCCATTGATGCGACCCAGGCGCGAAGACTCTTCATCCCGGGCGCTGCCCATCACCTGCGGAAACAGAGACCGCGCCCCAACGATCCATCAACACCTTGGAGACGCCGATAGCCGTCGAGTTTAACAATTCATACGGCGTCAAATCCAGAGACCATGACCAACCGGCCATGAGCATGAGGAGAAGGATGGCAGCCAACTTTTTCATACTTATACCTCCCAAGGTCAAAAATGCATAATCAGGCCTGTTTCATTGACCGGATGACGAGACCTAACGTGCAATTTTCGCAAAACCATCGCGCACGGCGATTAAGGCCGGCTTGATGTGAAAGGGATAAGCGATATAAGCATCGGAAATCTGCGGCCAGGCGTCGCACAGGTTCCACAGAAAAATTCCCCAACAATCCGGCTGTGAAGCAAAATGCCGAATCCAGTAGGTCGTGGCGTCGGATTGTAATTGTTGCGACATTTGAATCAACTCTTCCAAATTAACAGGCGCCGGCAAACCATTGGCTTGAATGGAATCAAAATAGGATTGCACCCGATATGAATCCCCCGACCGATTGGGATCAGCACAATGCAGGTACCAGTGTTCATTAAATGGCGGCCAGAGTTTATCCTTGGGAATAAAAGATTTCATCACATATAAATCCGGCAAAGAAATATGTCCGATTTCCGTCACCATATTTGGACAACTCTGTGCATAATAATCATCCTGGTAAGAGGAGCCGTGCTTCCAGAGATGAACATCGCCTTCGGCCGCGTCGTTGGGATGGCGCTGCAGATGCGAAAACGGCGTACTGGGTACATAAGGCCGGCTCGGATCGAGTTCGCGGCAAACCTGTGCCAGCACGTTTCTGTTTATTTTATTTTTCCAAAACTCGGGAACGTTTTCCTGCAAATAGACCCAGTCGACCTCGTTATCGCCGCACCAGATGAAAATCGAAGCATGCCCGCGCAACTGCCGAACGATGTATTCCGCCTCTTCCCGCACCTCCTGCAGAAATGAATCATCCTGTGGATAGACGCCGCAGGAGAACATGAAATCCTGCCAAACCAGGATACCCATCCGATCGCACAGGTCGTAAAACGATTGGGCTTCATAGAGACCGCCGCCCCAGACGCGCAGGGTGTTGATATTTGCGGTCACGACCTGATCGAGTAGCTGCTGGTACCGTTGATCGTTAATGCGCGCATAAATGGCGTCGCAGGGGGTCCAGTTCATACCTTTTAAAAAGATCGGTTTATTGTTCACTCTGAAATAAAATCCGGTTCGACCCTGTTCCCGAGGTTCTTCGATCATTTCAATGGTGCGAACGCCAAATTCGCCGTCATAGCGGTCCAAAACCCTGTGACCACTGGAGATGGTAATGGAATACGGCAGCAAGGCCGGTATGCCGTGGTTATGCGGCCACCACAGCGGGGGTCTGGCCAGATTAAACCGTTCCATCCGATGCGTCAATCGGCTGTCCAGTGTCAGGTTAAAAGAGCGTTTTTCATTGAAAACAGTCAGATCGACCATCAATGGATGCAGTTGGTCGTCGTTGGAAGCCAGACTGAATTGCAGTTCGACCTGTGCATCCGATCCGGCTATTTGCCTGGTGCACACCCAGGAGTCAACGATCTCGACGTCATCGCTTATCAGGATTTCCACCGGACGCCAGATGCCGATGGTCACCAGTCTGGGCGCGATATCCCAGCCGTAGCACGCCTGAGCCTTGCGGGAACAGAGGCGCTGCGGCGGGGTTCTGGCCAGCTGCGACTCACGATGATAATGAGGCGCATAGGCCGGCGCCGCCAGGCAGACGCGCAGATCGTTTTCACCCGTCAGAATCTTGCCGGTTATTTCGACACGCAACGGCGTGAACATGTTACAATGCACGGCGATTTTTTCGCCGTTCAAATAAACGGTCGCAAAGGTATCCAGACCGTGAAACAACAAAAAAATATGCTGCTGCGTCCGTATCCGTTCCAAATCGGGCACGGCAAAGGTGGTCCGGTACCACCAATCCTTTTCTTCCATCCACAGGCAATGATCGCTCTCGACGCCGAAAAACGGATCCTTGATCAGGCCGGCGGCCATCAAATCGAGATGTACGTCGCCCGGTACTTGCGCCGGTAACCAGTCGCCAAGTTTGGCATCCGTGTGCAGGTTAAATCGTTCGCCCCGACCGTAATCACAAAAGCGT
>CAZHTS010000118.1:0-11541 GCA_964535315.1 uncultured Anaerolineaceae bacterium | reverse complement strand
GCGCGGGAGTCGGCTCCTATCTCACTTGCTTTCGGTGGGTTGGGCAGGCGGGTTGCCCTCGGGGTTCTGCGCCGCCCACGGCGGAGGGCCCCAGGGATGAGCGTGGTGATGGCCACCCGCCCAGTGAGCGGCGTGCCAGCAGTGGCGGGCGCGGAATGTTCCCAGCACAAAGAACAGCGCCAGTAAAACCAGCCCGCCGCAGAAGAACATGCCGAACCCCGGCATAAACGGCATGAAATGATGGGGGTACATCGCGGCAGGTGGGAAGGGCGCCACTCCAGGCGCCACCGGCAGTTCCTTGCCAGACGCCAGCATACCGGCCCCGTACCCCTGGGCGTAACCCGCCCGGTACAACATGGCGCCGCCGGCCAGCAAAGCAACGACCAGTATCACGATCCCTACGGTGCGCAGCACCCATAAACCTTTGTTCATCAGAAACCTCCTGCAAAGAACAGATTATTTGTTCTCTCCAGTATGCCAGCCAAATATGGAGAAACAATGGAGGCTTGCAGGAGGTCTTGTGGAGGTCGCCGGCAGACGGTCAGCGCGGGCGCTTTTCGCCGCAAAACAGGGCGTACAGCGGGGTTTGCACGTAAGCCTCATAGCGAGAAGGGTAGAGAGTCTTGAACCAGGAGGGGGGGACGGGCTCTTCCACGGCCGTCAGGGAAAAACCGGCGGTAGCCAGCGCCTTGAAATAGTCGCCAAACGTATAATGGTAGCTCTCCACCAGATAGGGCTCGTGATCCGAGAGCGCCACCCACGGCTGTACGTAACTACGGATCGCGCGATCCAGGTAGCGCACCGACCAATCGGCCTCTTCGGGCATGCGTCCATCCGTGCGGCAGAGCGGGTATTGCGCCGAATAGACCGGATGGACGACGCTGAGCAGCAGTGTTCCGGTCGGCGCCAGCACGCGGGCGCACTGGGTGAAGAACTGATCCAGGCGCAGATAGTGGGTGATGCACGAAGAAAAGATCAGGTCGAAGCTGGCGCCGGCGAACTGCGCCAGCGACTCGCAATCGCCCACCACGAACTGCGCCGTCGAACCGCTGCGCAGTTTCTTTTGCTCCGCCAGGGCGACCATCTCGGGCGAAATATCGACGCCGACCAGCTGCCGCGGCTGAAACGTCTCGAGGAAAAACGTGGACGCCCCGCTGCCGCAGCCGGCGTCCAGCAGGCGTTTGTCGCTTACGTCGGGCAAGAGATATTGCACGGCAGGATGTTCGATGACGTGTGTGTAGGAATGCTCCTGCTCGACAAAGGCATCGTATAACGCCGCCATACGATCCCAATCCTGAACCACTTTCTGCTGCATACAACACCTCCTGCGTTTTATTTACTCCTCGCCCCCCAACCTCACCGGCTGGGGATTGGCCCAATAATGCAGCGCCACGAAGAAGACCGCCGCCGCCGCCCCCACCAACCCGGCGGCGTACCACAGCCAGTACGGCGCCAGGCGATCCAATACGAAACCGGCCAGCAGCGGCCCCACGGCGTAAGGGATGCCCCAGGACAGACCGTACACCGCCAGATAGCGCCCACGCATATCTGGCGGGGCAAAGTGCGCCGCCACCGCCTGCGAGACCGGCACCACCAGCATCTCGCCCACCGTCAGAATGACCATCGCCGCTGCGAACCAGCCATACCCGCTGACAAAGCCATAGAGCGCAAAGCCAATCGCCACCAGCGCCGTGCCCAGCGCCATGACCAGCATCGGCGGGCGGCCCTCCAGGCGGCGGGTGAGGGGGAATTGAAACACCACCACCAGCGCGGCGTTGAGGCTGAGCAGCCAGCCGTAGCCGGTTTCGCTGACACCCTGATTGTCGCGCAAATACACGCCCAGCGTGGTATTCAGATTCATGTAAGCCAGCGCCATCAGCAAACCGGCCAACAGGAAGAGCACAAACAGCCGGTCGCGTATCACCCGTCCGTAACCGCGGAAGGTGTCCAGGGTGCTTTCATGCCCTGCTTCTGCGCGGGGCTGCGGGCGCGTCTCGGGAATCCAGGCCAGCAGAGCCAGCGCTGCCATCAGGCTGATGGCGGCGTCGGTGATGAAAAGCAGCAAATACGAGCGGTCGATTAAAAAACCGCCAATCGCCGGGCCGATCACCATCGACAGGTTGGTTGCCACCCGCACCACGCCAAAACCCTGCGCCTGTTTGCGCTCGGGCAGCAGGTCGGCGATCATGGCCTGGTAGGCCGGCTGGCCGACGTTGGCGAACAGGCCTACCAGCAAAGCCAGTGCAAAAAAGGCGCCCAGCGTGTCCATCAGGCCCATCAGCAGGGCGCTGCCCGAAGAAGCCAGCAGGCTGAACACAAGGATGCCCTTGCGCCCCATGCGGTCGGCCAGCGCCCCACCCAGCATACTGCCGGCAAAGCCGGTGAGCGAGAACAACAGAAAGATATAGCCAACCTGTGTCATGCTGGCGCCAAACCGTTCGGTGATATACAGAGCAAAGAACGGGTACAACAACCCGCCGCCGACGGCGTCGATGAACATCACCACCACCAGCAGCCAGAACGAGCGGGCGTAATCACGATACAGCCCCATCCAGCGTTGGATCACAACGGCTACTCCCCGCCAGGCAAGATGCCCGGCGCAGCAAATTAAGACAAGGGGCGTTCCTCGGCGGCGACGCGCAGGATTGCTTCCAGGCTGCGGCGCACATCCTCTTCGCTGGTGGCCCAGCCCGAGACGCTGATGCGCATGGCGGCCTGCCCCTGCCACTCGGTGCCGCCGAACCAGCTGACGCCCTCGGCCTGCAGCCGGCGGATGACGGCGCGGGTGTGCTCGGGGCTGTCGAACGCCACCAACACCTGATTGAGGATCACGTCGTTGAGCACGGTATACCCGGCGGCGCGCAGCCCATCGGCGAACTGCGCCGCAAACCGGCAGGTGCGCCGGACGAGATCTGCCAGCCCGCGGCGGCCCAGCGAACGCAGTGCGGCCCAGGTTTCGATGCCGCGCCCGCGGCGGGACATCTCGGGGGTGTAATGGCATGGCTCGCGCCCGCCGATTTCGATCAGATAAGCTGCGCTGGTGGAAAACGCCGCCCGCAGGTGCTGCGCTTCACGCACGAACACCAGCCCGCTGTCGTAAGGCACATTCAACCATTTGTGGGCATCGGTCGCCAGCGAGTCGGCTTCGGCCAGGCCCTGCGCCAGGTGCGCCAGTTCGGGCACGGCCAGCGCCCACAGACCAAAAGCGCCGTCCACGTGCACCCAGGCGCCGGCGGCGTGCGCCAGCCGGCAGACCTCGGCGGCGGGGTCAAACGCCCCGGTGTTAACGTTGCCGGCCTGGATACACACGATGGTCGGCCCGGAAATGGCCGGCAGCCGGTCGGCGCGCATGCGCCCCTGACCATCGACCGGCACGCGCACCACCCGTTCGCGCCCCATGCCCAACATGCTCAACGCCTTCAACAGGCTGACGTGGACTTCGTCGCCCACGATGACGGTCACCGCCGGGGCGCCAAACAGGCCCTGCGTTTCCACGTCCCAGCCGGCCTGCGCCAGTACGGCGTGGCGGGCGGCCGCCAGCCCGGAGAAATTGGCCATCGTGGCGCCCGTCACCAGCCCAACCCCGGCGCTGGCCGGCAGGCCAAATACATCCAGCAGCCAGCGTGCGGCGACAGCCTCGAGGTGAGCGGCGGTCGGTGAGAGGACGCGGTAAGCGGCGTTTTGATCCCAGGCGGCGGCCAACACGGCGGCGGCGCTGGTGGCGGGCAGACTGCCGCCCACCACAAAACCAAAGAAACGCCCGCCGTTGGTCGCCACCGTGGCCGGCGAACCGAGTTCATCCAGTTCGGCCAGCACCTGGGCGGGATCGATGGGATCGTCTTGCAAGGGCACATCCAGGCGCTGCAGGTCTTCCAGCGCTGTCGCCTCGGGGTTAACACCGCGCTGCGGCAGTTGCTCGAGATAGCGAACGGCCCGTTCGGCCGCGTTAATCATCAGGTCACCGGTCATATCGACTTCTCCTTTGTATAAAATGACGCCACCAATTTCCCTGCGTTTGATTATAACGTAGCAAAACGTCTTTCCTTTACCCGATTTCTAGTGGACGGGATACGCGCCATCCTGGCGCAATTCGCCGGTACGTTCGCCGCTCAAATCATATAAAATGGAGATATGGAAACAGAACCGGTTTCTCCCCAAGAGCATTCTCCTGCCGAACTGCCCCACGTCATCGAAGCACTGCGCCGGCGTATCGTCGAGTTGGAGGAACGCCTGATCCAGGGCGAACATTTCATCCGGGCGTTGGAGGAGCGCGAAAGTTACCTGAGCGTGCTGCTCGACGAATCCAGCGACCCGATTTTTGCCTTTCACCTCGACGGTACCTATCGTTACGTCAACCAGGCCTTTGCCGATGGCGTACAAAAGAAACGCGAGGAGATCATGGGCCGTCGCATCTGGGACATCTTCTCGCCAGAGGAAGCCGAAAAGCGCTACAGCGCCTTGAATTGGGTTTTCGAGAACGGCGTCACGCGGGTGATCGAGGTGCGTGTGCCGCGCACCGATGGCGACCAGTATTACCTGACCACGATCAAGCCGATCAAGGATGCCGGCGGGCAGGTGACGGCGGCTATCTGCATCTCGAAAGACATTACCGAGCGCAAGCTCATGGAAGAAGAGCTGCGCCGCTTGAGCACGCGCGACACATTGACCGGGCTATACAACCGCAACTTCTTTGAACTCGAACTGGAACGCCTGCAACACAGCCGCCATCGCCCGATCAGCATCCTGGTGGCAGACCTGGACGGGTTGAAAAGGATCAACGACCAGGAAGGACACGGCGCCGGCGACCAGGCGCTGCGCAACCTGGCGCACATCTTCGGGCAGGTCTTTCGCTCCGAAGATTATGTCGCTCGTATCGGCGGGGATGAATTCGTTGTCCTCATGCCGGGCACCACCATCGACGGCGCCGCTGCCGCCAGCGAGCGGCTGCGGGTAAAAATTCAGCAAAGTCAGCCCCCCCTCGGCCTGTCCATCGGCGTGGCGACCGAATGGGAGGGCTGCACCTTGATTGAAGTCTTTCAACTGGCCGATGAACGTATGTACGCCGATAAACGCCGGCGCAAACGTTTTCAGGAAAGGGCGCTGTACGACACGTAACCGCAACGGCGGTTATGCGCCCTCGTCCACCTCTTCCGCTGCCGCCCGTTCAACAACCGCGGCAGTCGCCGGGACAACGCAGACAAAACGGGAGCGAATCATATCCTCTTCCGCCAGCAAACGAATGTGGTCGGCGCTTTCGTACTGGTAGGTCTGTTCTAGCGCCTCGATGTAATGTCCCAGCAACTGCTGGATGTCGGCCACGTCGCCGGACTGCACTGGCTGCACGGTCACCTGCGCCCCGAGGGCGATGCGCCGCGCCAGCGCCGGGCGGTCGAAGCCCATCTCGGGCGTCAGCAACTGGTAGACCCGTCCGCCGGTCATCCCCGAGAAGGCGTAAGGGCCGGGGTCGCCCAGGATGACCACCCGCCCGGCGGTCATGTATTCGCAGGCAAACCCCTTCAGATTGGCGCGGGTAATGCGGTCTGCATCGTCGTCGTCCAGCGGCTGGTCGATCTCGCCGCCCAAAACCACGTCGGCGCCGGACAGGCGGATGCAGGCGCGCGAGTCGGCGTTGCCCTGGACGAGCAGCACCCCGCCCTGTGCGCCGTAAGCGAAGCTTTTCCCCACCGAGCCGTCGATGCGCAGCCCATCATGATTGACGCCCTTCATCACCGCCACCCGCCCGCCGCATGCCCCCTTGGCGGCGCCATCCTGGGCGCCGCCCTCGATGATCACGTCCAGCGGATCGGCCACCCAGGCCGAAAACCCGTTGCCGGCGATGGAAGACGGCCCAAAGCGCAGGTGCAGGCGTTCTGCCCGCTGCCGCACCTCCGGGCTGCGCGAGAGCGCCCCGACGATGTGCGCCCCCAGGGCGCGGTCGATAGCCGTGACCGAATCCTGGTAGGTGATCTCGTTCTCGCCTTCCTGTAACACCGTTTCGGTGATCAATTCGCTCAACAGGCGGGTGAGGTTGTTGCGCGGGCGCACCAGCAAACGGCCCACGCCGGGTTCCAGTTCCATCCTGGGGCGCAAGGGCATTGCCGCACACATGGCGCTCAGATCCACCTGATCGTTGAGGGCCGCCTGTTCGAGCAGGTCGCCGCGCCCCACCAGGTCTTGCAAACGGCGGGCGCCCAGGCGGGCGGTAATCTGGCGCGCTTCTTCCTCCATGCCGCGGAACAGGCGCACCAGGCGGTCGCGGGCGGTCTCGTATTCCAGCGGGTGGAAAACACGCAGCCCCTGCCGGCGCGCCTCTTCCTGCGTGCGAATCTGGGTGGTGATGCCCGCCAGGCAGGTGCCCCGCTCGCACTTGCGGCAGACGGCGCAGCCGATGGCCACCATCGCCATCGTGCCAAACCCCACCCGGTTGGCGCCCAACAGGATCATCTTGACCACGTCCTCGCCGGTCTTCATGCCGCCGTCGCACCAGATTTCGACCCGGTTGCGCAGCCCGGACTCGACCAGGGCGCGGTGGGCCTGGATGACGCCGATCTCGGCCGGCAGGCCCACGTATTGCAGCGAATGGCGCCGCGCCGCCCCGGTGCCGCCGTCGTACCCGCTCAGGTTGATGATGTCGGCCCCGGCCTTGGCGATGCCCACTGCAATCACGCCGATGCCGGGCACGACCGGGCATTTGACCGAGACTCTGGCCTGCGGGTTGACCACCTTGAGTTCCTCGATCAACTGCGCCAGGTCTTCAATCGAATACAGGTCGTGGTTATTGGAGGGCGATAGCAGCGCCACGTAGGGCGGGGTATGGCGAGCCTCGGCTACCTGCGGCGTCACCTTGTCGCCCGGCAGCATACCGCCCTCACCCGGTTTGGCGCCCTGCCCGATCTTGATCTCGATCACCGCCGCCGAGTTGAGAAAATGGGCGTTGACGCCAAAGCGCCCCGAGGCCACTTGCTGGCCGCGGTGGTTCTTATAGCGTCCCAGCATTGCGGGTAGTTCTCCGCCCTCGCCGTTGATGCACAGCATGTTCAGATCGACGGCCGCCTGGGCATAGGTACGGAAGGCCGCCTCACCCTGTGAGCCGAACGACATGGCGCTGATCAGAAACGGCAGGCTGTGTTCGCCCACGCTCAGATCCACCTGGCTGGGAATGACCGTGCCGCGCACCTTCTTGAAGCCCAACACGTGGCGCAGCGCCACCGGGGCGTTCGCTTTCAGTTGGCGAAAGGTGTCCAGCAGTTCGTCGTAATCGCTCGACGCCTGGGTGAACAACCCGACCTTTTTCCACAGGCGCGGCAGGAAATGATCGACCGTTTCCAGCGCGACGCCGGAGTGGGCGGCTAACTGCCGGGCGCGCGCCTGGGATTCGCGCTGAAGACGCTCCCAGGTCACGCCGGCGCGCTCGCTGCCAAAATAATTGGGCGTGCCGAGCGCCGCCGCCACGGATGGCGCCAGCCCGATCGAACTGCACACCCGGCCGTAACCGCGCAGTTCGTGGCAGCCCATGGTCGAGATGACCTTCTCCAACCCCGCCCGTAAACTGGCCAACAGCGTGCGTTGGGCAATCTCCACCCCCTGGCCGTTGTGCCCGGCGCATTTCTGCACTGCCAGCGCAAACAATGCGTAGGCGTTGACCGCATCCGCCCCAAAACCGGAGAGCAGGACGATGTCGTGTAAATTGCGAATGGCGGCGCTGCGCACCACCACGCCCGCCCGGCGGCGCAGATTGACCTGGTGTGTCCTGCCCGCCCGGCGCAGGGTCTCATCGATGCGGCTGACCGCCAGCAGCGGATCGAGCCAGCCCAGACCGAGGGCCAGGGTGCGGCTGTCGTCCAGCAGGAGGCACTGCGCCCCGGCCAACACTGCCGCCAGCGCCTCGTCCGTCAGGCGCGCCAGAGCGGCGGGCACGTCCTCGCCGGGCAGCACCCCCAGCACCAACCAGGCGCTGCGCCCGTGAAAGGTCTCCAGCAGCTGCTCGAGCGAGCACGTACCTGCCTCGTCCGCCAGCGCGACGGCCAGCTGCGGCGTCCCCAGGGCGGCGTGTCCGCCGGTCAGGATAGGAATCTTCAACGTCACCATGCGGTCGTTGGGGTCGGGGGCCTGGCCGATCACCGGGCTGGCGCCCAGCAGGCTGCTGGTGGAGAACACCTCGGCCTCACGGCCGCGGTCGATGGCCGGGTTGGTGACGACCGCTACGGTCTCTTTGAAAAAGTCGGCCAGGTTGACTCGTTTGCGCGACAGGATGGCCAACGGACCGTCGTAGCCCAACGAGCTGACGTCTTTTTGTTCGTTGACGATTTCGTGGATCTCGAGCAGGTGTTCCTGGTTCCAGCCGTTGGCGGCCAGCAGATCGGGTTCGATCTCGCACGCCAGGGCCGGATCGTGCCAGGGCAGTTCCAGCGGCGGCAGGGGAGCGGCGCTGGCCGGTTGCGGGGCGCTGGCCGGCGGCGGCAGTGGGATTTCGCTCGCCGTCTGCCGGCCGCGGCCGGGCTGGCCGAGGTGTTCGCGCTCCCAGGCGCTCCAATACTGGCGCGCCAGCTGCGGCGCCTCGCGCAGGAAGGCACGCTGCAGCAGGTGCTGGCGCATCCCGGCGTGGGTGAGCAGTTCGGCGTTTTCGCCGCGGTGCAGGCGGATGGCCATTTTTTCACCCGGCCCCAACGGGCGCGGTTCGGTCACCATCACTTCCAGCGGCACGGCGCCGCGCTCGGAACTGAACAGGTATTCTTTCTCGGTCTCGACGAACCACAACGGGCGCAGCCCGACCGCATCCACACTGGCGACGATCGTGTCGCCAAAACGGGCCAGGATGGCAGCCGGGCCCTGGGCGTACGGGCCGAACGACTGGCGCAGGCGGGTGTAGACGGCGCGCTGTTCGGGTGGGAACTGTTCGATCGCATACGGCACGGGCGGGAAAACCGTTTCCATCGCTTCGATCAGATCCAGACCGTAATCCACACACAGGGTGTGCACGGTGCGATCCACGTCCTGCGAATCCGAGCCGCCGCGCGGCAGGATGGCCCCAATCTGTTCCGCTTCCAGGCGCAACCGGCTGATGGTGTTGATCTCGCCGTTATGCCCCAGCAGCGCAAAAGGCTGGGCGCGCTCGAAATTCGAGACGGTGTTGGTCGAATAGCGGGCATGGCACAGTACCACGGCGGTATCGTAGTTACGATCCTGCAAATCGGGGTAGTAGCGCCCCAACGTCTCAACTGAACCGCGCACCTTGTACACCACCACCTGCGGGCTGAGCGACAGGAAATGCAGCGGCAGCGCCGACTCCAGGCGGGTTTGCACCGCCAGCAAACGTTTTTCCAGGCCGGGCGTGTCGGCGTGCCCGGCAATCTGCCAGAAATTGGGCGGGGCGAGGCGGGCGTTACCGCCCAATACCTCTTTGCGCGTGCGCCCCGGCTGCTGGTATACCGGGTTGAGCCCGGCTTCATCAAAGGCGGCGTGGATCTGGTCGTGCAGGCCAGGGTCGTCGTTTGCGGGCGGGATGAACAGGTGCCCGACCCAGAAACCGGGCAGCGCCGCCAGTGCGGCGCGCAAACTGGCCTGGCTGAGCTTCCTGGCCCACAGGCGTCGGGGAATGTCGGTCTGCACACCGGCGCCGTCGCCCTCGCCGTTGACGAAACCGGTGCGGTGCCCCATCGCCACCAGCGCCCCCAACGAACGCTTCAATGTGCCAAACGTCGTCTGGCCCTGTTTGCGCACGCTCAGATAAATGGCGCACGCATCCCGCTCATCGCCATAGGGGGCGTCGGGTAGAAAATCTGTGCGAATCATTTTAATAGCCATCACAAACCTCTTTGTTTGGAGGGGATAGAAAAACCCAGACAGGAGCTGTAACAGGGTAATAAAAAACCTGGCGCATCTTACCACCCAGATGCCAGGCAAGTAATTAACAATAAATTATAGTGATACACAAGTCAAATTACAAGTACCCAAAAAATTTTTTGCGGCAATTTTGAGACAGTTTTGCTACAGGCGTGCGACAGGGCGGCGGTATCTTTATTTCAAAACATATAGAAGGATATCTGAATGATGAAACTCATACGAATATTGTTTCTCACTTTGTTTGTCTTCGCGCTGACCGCCGGCCTGGCCCTTCCGCAGTCCGCCGCCCGCGCCCAGGCCGGCAGCCAGCCGGATTTGCAGGCCATCGATGCCTTCCTGCAAACGCAGCTTGAGGCCAACCGCATCCCCGGTATGGCGGTCGCCATCGTCCAGGGCGACCAGATCATCTTCCAGAAGGGCTACGGCGAGGCCGCACCGGGTCGGGCCGCCGGCCCGCAGACGCCGTTTTACATCGGTTCGGTGACCAAGACCTTTACCGCCACGGCTGCCATGAAGCTGGTGGAGCAGGGCAAACTGGAACTGGATGCGCCCGTACAAAAATACCTGCCCTGGTTCCAGGTGGCCGATCCGCAGGTCTCGGCGCAGATCACCGTGCGCAACCTGCTCAACCACACCAGCGGACTGAGTGAATTGGGCGATCCCAACGCCTCGGCCTACACCGCCAGCCTGGAAGAACAGGCGCGCCTGCTCAGTCAGGTGCGTCCCAACGCTGCGGTGGGGATACGTTTTCAATATTACAACCAGAATTATCGCCTGTTGGGGTTGATCATCGAGCAGGTCAGCGGTCAATCGTTTGGCGAGTACCTCAAGGCCAGTGTGTTTACCCCGCTGGGCATGACGCGTTCGGCCACCCACCCGGCGGACGCCCCGGAACTGGCGCAGGGGTATACCCGCGTCTTCGGTTTCCCGCTGGCGCGGCCGCAGCGTTACATCCCCGGTGCGCTGCCCTCCGGTTACGCCATCACGACCGCCGAGGATATGGCTCACTATCTGCTCGCCCAGATCAACAACCGCCAGCCCGGCGGGGCGCCGCTGCTCCCGCCCGATTTGCTGGCGCAAACACGCACGCCGCCGGCGGGTATCGATAGCGAATACGGCATGGGCTGGATCGTGATGGAAAACGGCAACACCCTGGCCCACGGCGGCGCCATCGATCGTTTCCAGTGTTTCGTTGCCATCGGTTTGAAAGAAAAGATCGGTTTTGTCGTTCTGTTCAACCAGAACAGTATCGAGAATATGTTCCTGGCAAACTCCGTCATTCGCGACGGTCTGCTGGAAGCGCTCAACGGCAAACCTCTGCCCACCACCAGTTTCGGCTGGGTCGGGTGGCTGCTGCTGGCGCTGGCGATCCTGGATCTGGGCAATCACGTACGCCTGTTCCTCACCCTGCGCCGCTGGCAGGAAAAGAGCGCCCGGCAGTCGCCGGCGTGGGTCTGGGTAAAGATTGCCTTCGGCATTCTGCTGCCATTGACGGTGCTGGTCGGGCTGCCCCTGCTGGTCAAGGTCACACAGGGCGGTTCGCCGGACTGGATCGAGCCGATGTACCTGATCCCCGACCTGACCACCTGGCTGCTGGTCGGCCTGAGCCTGGATATACTGCGTGGTCTCGTCCGCGCCGGGCTGCTGATTTTCCCCGGCGCACGACGCACCCAGGCGGCGTAATCTGAGCGTTGCCGG
>CAZHTS010000117.1:0-12545 GCA_964535315.1 uncultured Anaerolineaceae bacterium | reverse complement strand
TCCAGAGCCGCACAGGCGACGCAGGCTGTCTACTGTCTACTTGCTGCTGTCTACTGTCTACTTTCAATTCGATTGACGCTGAGCAGCGGCAGGCCCAGGTCGCGGATTTTATCCAGCAGGCCGAAGAGCGCGGCCTGATCGATGACCGGGCCGGTGATGAGGGTATCGTTTTCCTCATAGGTCAGTTCCATCCCTTCAAACCAGGCGGCCCGGTAATCCGGCAGCTGGCCCCGCAGGCGAATGGCGTAGCGTTCAGCGTTTCCATTCATAGTGCAGGGCTCCTGCCTTGCAGCTGTCGACACATTGGCCGCAGAGGATGCATTCGGTGTGATAAACATTGCCGCTTTGGACCATGGACTTCACATCGAGGCTCATCTGACAGTTGCGGGTGCAGGTGTTGCATTGGGTGCAGCGGCCCGGGGCGGCTTCCATGTGCAGTTGATAGGGGTTTTTGATCAACCGGCCCAGTTTATCTCCCACGATGTTCAGGATGCTGAAGGGACAGAAGTAGCGGCAGAAGGCCCGGCGTCCCATCAGGAAGACCGGCAGGATGGTGATTACCAGGACCATGTAGTAGGTGATGAGGTTATTGATGTTTTCGATGGAGACGATGTTTTCGGTGTTGTAGAGCAAATTGACCTGTTGATAACCGCCGGAGCTGACGATGCCGTAAATAATGACGCCGATCCAGGCGGCAGCGAGGAGATATTTGACCACGCTGAGATAAGGGACCCGGATCAGCGGTCGCGGGCCCATGGTGTCTTTGATTTCCTGGACGCTGCCGAGCGGGCAGATGTAGCCGCAGGCTGAACGGCCGATGACGATGGCGGTGATCAGATAGGCGGCCCAGAAGACGAAGCTGAAATTCAGGGTGCGGTCAAAGGCTCCCTGGATGATGATGACGGGCGAATAGTAGTTCAGGGTGATGGGAAAGATGAAGAAGAAGATAAATAACAAAGTGCGACGCAAGGCCTGACGTTTAGACATGATGACTCCTTAAAAGAAAGATTTTTTAGCTGTGCGATTAGCCTGGAAAACTTGGGAGAAAAAAGCCCGTGTTTTGGCGCGCATTCTTAGGCGCGCCAAAACACAAACAAATTCAGACAGTCTGGAAGGCCGGGCGCAGGCCGGCGGTCCAGGCGCGGACGGCATCCCAGTTGCGGAAGTCGCCGGGCTGCGCGCCGATGATCAATCTCACAAAGAGCTTTTGGAAGAGGTTGAGCCGGTTGTAGTCCAGTTTGCCCGCGAAGAAGCCGGCGCTGAGCGGTTTCACTGCGGGCGCCTGGGTGAAGGCGGGTTTGAGATAGCCGGCCACGGTGGCGTAGTTTTCCTTGAAGCTCAGGTGTTGGGGATCTCGGGGAGCTTTGGCCAGGGCCGGGTCCTGATAGACGACACAGCCTTCAAATTGCTTTTCGGAGCTGCGGGTGAGGCTCAGGGCGGTGAGGAAATAGGCTACCGGCTTGTTTTTCAGCGTTTCCTGGTTGGTTTTGAGAAATTTGACGATTTCCGGATGCCAGCCCATCAGCATCGGGCCGCCGATGATAAGGCCGCCGTAGCGGCTGAGTTCTTTGACGGCGGCGAGCGGCTGGATTTCGACGGGCAGCCCGCTGCGGGAGAGTTCTTCACCGATGGCGGCGGCGATTTCGGCGGTCGAGCCGGCGTTGGTGGTGTAGGCGATCAAGACGGTTTTCATGGTTATCTCCTGAATTAAATGGCGGCGCGCTTTTTGTAGGAAGATTTCTCGACCTGTGTGATTAATGTTTTTAGCGTCCCGCAAAGAGTTTTTGCCGGGTAAAAAGCGACGCGCTGTGTGAAGCAGGCAGAGAGAATTTTTTTGTTCATATTTTGGGCGGCTTCAGAAAGCCGCCCAAAATATGGGCTTTTTTCCCGTTTTGCAGGTTAAAGATACCATGGACCGGGGTGAAGTGTCATTCTCCCCAGGGTGAAGCGGGGGGGGAATTAAATCAGGAGACCGAGTTCGCGGGCGCGGGCCACAGCCTGGGTGCGGCTGGTGACGCCGAGTTTGTCGTAGATGTGGTTGATGTGTTTTTTGACGGTGCTGAGGGCTACGTAAAGCTGCGCGGCGATTTCATCGTTGCTGCGGCCGTCGGCGATCAGACGCAGGATTTCCAGTTCGCGCTCGCTCAGCGGTTCGATGTAGTGGGGGAGCGGGGCGGCGGGCGCGGCGGGGGCGCCGAGAAGTTCCAGCAGGGAGGCCACGTAGTCGGGGGCGACTCCTGCGGCACGGACCTGTTGCAGCAGGGGGGCCAGGGCCAGGCCGTGATCGGTGAAGGAGCGGAGGTAGCCTTCCGGTTGAGCCAGAAGGACGGCTTTTTTCAGGATGTTTAAACCTTGTGCGGGCTGGCTCAGCGCCCGCAGAATGAGCAACTGGATGAGGGAGCGGTTTCGCCCGTGGGTTTCGGCGGTGGCGATCAGCTGGTCGAGCAGCGCGGCCGCTTCTTTAGGGCGACCCAGGCGCAGCAGGGTTTGGGCCAGGAGGGTCAGCTCCATCTCCTGGTAGGATTCGAGCGGGCCGGTCAGGGGCAGTTGCCATGAATTGACCCAGGCGGTGACCTGATCCAGTTCACCCTGAGCCAGCCAGAGATTGACCTGGGCTCGCAGGATATGGGCCGTGACGCCGGGACTGAGGCTGCTGCTCTGGATCAGGGGCCGGCTCTGGTCGATTGCTGCCTGGGCGGCGTCGAACCGGCCCTGGATGCGGCGGATGGCGCTGAGGGCTGCCTGGTTCATCACCTGAGAGTCGGCATTGCCCCAGCGTTGGGAGCGCAGGGCGCCTTCGGTGGCGAGAAGGTCGGCTTCGGCCAGGCGGTTCCATTCATAGTAGATGCTGCTGAGTCCGGAATAGATGCGGGCAGCCAGCGGGGAGTTTTTTCCGGCGCGCTTTTCGACGGTCTCCAGCAGTTCCAGGTAGAGCTTTTCGGCCCGGCGCAGATGGCCCTGTATGCCCTGGTTGCCGGCAATGGAGGCGAGGGCCGGGATGGCGATGTGGATATTCCCTGAAGCGAGGCCCAGTTCGCCGGCCCGGGCAAAGGCGGCATTGGCGCCGTTGAGATCGCCTTGGGTGGTCGAGGCGGCGCCGAGGACGAAGCTGACGATGCAGCGCAGCTGGTCGTTGTTTTCTTCGAGGATTTCCAGGGCGGCCTGCGCCAGAGCTACGACGGTTTCCGTTTTTGGGGTGAAGAGAGCGGCGTAGGCCCTCAGGGTGGCGATTTGACCGCGCAGGAGTCGGTCGTCGGCGGGGAGCGGCTGGGCGGAGAGGGCCGCTTCGGCCGTCTGGACCAGCGCTTCGATCTCGCCGGCCCGTCCGGTCAGAAGGACGATCCAGGCGAGGTAGACGCTCAACCAGGGATGGGCCTTGCGTTCTGTTTCGGGAAGGGAATCCAGCCAGCCCCGTACGGTCAACATTTCGCCATGGATGAGCAGGTCGAAGCCGTGGCGTTGGATGGTTTCGGCGGCGAGCGGCCAATCGGCGGCGGCCACTGCATGAGCCACGGCCTCCGCGCCCAAGCCGTAATGGTCGTACCAGCGGGCGGCGCAGCGGTTCAAGGGGGCGATCAGCTCAGGATGAAAGCGTTGGAGCTGACCGCGCAGCAGGTGGCTGAAGAGATGGTGGTAGCGATACCAGCGGTGTTCCGGATCGAGCGGGACGATGAAGAGGTTGGCTCGATAGAGGGCTTCGAGGGTTTCCCTGCCGGAAGCTTGAGGTAGCGTTTCCGGCGGGTCTGTCTGCATCAAGGCTTCGCAAAGTTCCCCGTCGAGCCGTTCCAGGATGGAGGTGCGGAGCAGGAAATGGTGGAGCGCTGTGGGTTGATGTTGCAGGACCTCTTCCATCAGATAGTCCAGAATATATTGATGGCTGCTGATGAAGGAGGTGATGAAATCGGTTCTGTTTTCCTGGTCGGCGTTTTGCAGGGCCAGCGCCGCCAGTTGCAGGCCGGCGATCCAGCCTTCGGTGCGCGTGCCCAGGGCGGCGATGTCGGAAGGGGCCAGATGGAGGCTCATGGTTTCATTGAGGAAGGCGGCCGTTTCGATTTCGGTGAAACGGAGATCGGCGATTCTCAGCTCCAGCAGTTGCCCGCGGGCGCGTAGCCTGGCGAGCGGCAGGGGCGGATCGGAGCGGGTGGCGATGATGAGGTGCAATTGCGGGGGGAGGTGCTCCAGGAAGAAGTTCAAGGCTTCATGGATGGCGGCCGTGCGGATCAGATGGTAATCATCGAGGATTAAGAGGCTTTCGCCGGGCTGGGCCGTCAGTTCGTTGAGCAGATCGATCAGCAGCGGCTCAATGAGGGGCAGCTGCGGTGATTGCAGGGTGAGCCTGACCTCCTCGCCGATTCCCGGGATAAGGGTTTGCAGGGCGGCGATGAGATATTGCCAGAAGCGGGCGGGATCGTTATCGCCGGGGTCGAGGGCCAGCCATGCCGCCGGGCGAGGATGGGTTTGTACCCAGCAATTCAAGATGGTAGTCTTGCCGAAGCCGGCCGGAGCGGAGACGAGGATCAGACGGCCGGTCAGTCCGGTGTCCAGACGTTCGAGAAGTCCGGGGCGAGGGACGTGGCCGGCGCGTAAGGGGGGGATGTGAAGTTTGGTTTGTAAGAGAGACACCTTTTAATCCAGGATATCGATAATCCCTGTGGCGCCGTCGACCCGCAAGCGTTGACCGTCGCGAATATAGTGGGTGGCGTTGCTTACGCCGACCACGGACGGCAGGCCATTTTCGCGGGCCACAATGGCGGCGTGAGAAATCACCCCGCCCAGTTCCGTGACGGCGGCGGTAAGCCGGCCGAACAGGGTGGACCATGCCGGATCAGTCAGGCGGGTGATCAAAATGGTCGGTGTTTTCAGTTCAAGCAAACGGCGGGCTGCCTCCATCGGGTCATTGGTCACCAGCGCGTAGCCTTCGACCGGGCCTGATCCGATGCTGGCCGGATAACCGCGTAATTGTTTTACGATTTCTTGAGAGACGGTTTCGGTTTCCAGAGCGGGAACCCATTTGTGGCTTTCGGTGTTGTACCAGATCAATTCGGGCGGCGGGGGCTGGTTCTGGTGGAGGGTGTGTTGCTGGCGCCGGGTTTCCAAAATTTCATTTTCAATTCTTTTTTCGCCTTTGCTGGCCGCGAAGGTGGTCAATTCCTTAAAGGTGTAGAACAACAGGATATCGTCCGGTTGATCGGGATAGAATTGTTGGGCCATTTTTCGGGCGGCCAAGCCATAGATGGCCTGGCGCAGTGACCAGATGCTTTTTGAGGTTTCGCGCCAGGCGATCAGGTTTTGGCTCCATTGGATCACATTTTTCCAGAGGAGTCGGGCCGCCGGGTTGAGTTTTTGCAAGCTGTTCATGGCGGCTTCGCGAGCGGCCTGCGCCCGTTTTTCAGGGGCCTCTTTTTCGGATAGCTGACTGCCGATCGTTAAAAGGATATGTTCGGGATGATCGGCCATGCGCTCGGTTTCAAAATCGTATTCGAAGCGGAACCCCCGGTGACCATATTTCCGCATAAAACTGTCGATTTCCTGCAACAGGGGGGAGGCTTCGGGAAGGGCCCGATAGGCTTCCAGATTGGTTTCGCCTTTTTGTAGAAGCCGGCAGGTTTCAGCGCCGCAGCGTGCGGCGGTCTGGCGCAGTGTCCAGATATCCTGGCCGATTTGAGAGGTGGCGGTCATCCGTCCGGCAAAAAGCATGAGCAGGTCGGGGGCATATTGACGCAAGATGCTGTCGATGGAAACGACCATCAGCGCATTGACGGCATGGGCGCGTTCGATGTTGCGTAATCGTTCATGCAGGTCCGGGTCGAAGACGGCCCAGATCGTTTCGATATCATTGGCGGCGCGTATTTTCCAATAGAGCACGCTCAGTTCTTTATCCAGGGACGGCAGGATGTTTTTGTAAATATTGGTGATCAGGCGATAAAGGGCAAAGAAACGCGGGCCAATCATCAGGTATTGGCCGAAGGAGGGATGGTTGATTTTCTTGACCAGATGGGCCGGCACTCCGATCGAGGCCGGGTCAAAGGGGGCGACGGCGGCCAGGTTTTGGGTGAAATATTCGACGTTCATGTAGAGGCGGCTCTGGACAAAGAGCGATCCGGTGAGCGTCTGGTCGAAACGGCTCATATCTTTGCCCCCCAGTTGCACCAGCAGGAATTGCATTTGGGCATTGACGAGATCTTCGATCATAGTGGCCGAGGCTGGGGTCGCCACTCCACTGGATTCCTGGGGATTTTGACCACTGAGAAGCCATTGAGCCATATTATTTCTCCACCTTGTGACAGCCTATGCTTTCGATCAATTGTGATCGAAATCCATTTCCAGGCCGGGGATGCGAAATCGTTTTTCCACTTTGCTCATCAACCAGGTGATCAGGAGGACAATGACCAGATAGATCATGCCGACGAAGGGCAACATTGTTGAATTGTTGAACTGGCGGCTCATGATGAGACGGGTTTCGCCGAAGAGGTCCTGGACGGTGATGAGAGAGACGATTGAGGTGTATTTCACCATGTAGGCGGCTTCATTGGACCAGGGGGCGAGGGCCAGGCGCATGGCCTGGGGCAAAATCACATGGAGGATGGACTGAATCCGGCTCATGCCGAGGGCGCGGGCGGCGATCATCTGGCCGGAACCGATGGCCTGGATGGCGCCGCGAAAATATTCAGCTTGATAGGCGCCGCTGTTGAGGGCCAGGGCGATCAAGGCGGCCGTGTTGCGGTCGATGGTCAGGAAGGTAGCGGGCAGGCCCAGGTCGGCCATGGCGTTCTGGATGACCGGATCGCCCAGCCCGTAGTAGATCAGGAAGAGCTGGACCAGCAGGGGCGTGCCACGGAAGAGATCGGTGTAGATGCGGGTGACGCCGCCGAGCCAGCGCGGGCCGTAGACCCGGGCCAGGGCCGTGGGCATTCCGATGAGGAGGCCCAAAAAGAGCGCTTCGACACTGAGGCTGAGCGTGACCAACAGGCCTTCGCCCAGGCTTGGCCAGATCATCTTCCAGAAGTCAGCCAGGCTTTGCAGCAGAGCATCCATGCGCCCTCAGTCCTTTTCTCCGTAGAGTTCGCTGATTTTTCCCAGGAACTCACGGGTGCGGGCATGTTGGGCGTTATGGAAGAGCTGTTCGGGTGGGCCCTGTTCGACGATGTAGCCTTTTTCCATGAAGACGATCCGGTCGGAGACTTCGCGGGCGAAGCCCATCTCGTGGGTGACGACCAGCATGGTCATCCGTTCTTCGGCCAGTTTTTTCATGACCGTGAGCACCTCGCCGATCAGTTCGGGGTCGAGGGCGGAGGTTGGTTCGTCGAAGAGCATCACCTGGGGGTTCATGGCCAGGGCGCGGGCGATGGCGACGCGCTGTTTCTGGCCGCCGGAGAGCTGCCCGGGATAGGCGTCGGCCTTTTCCTCCAGGCCTACCCGCTCCAGTTCGTACATGGCGAGTTCGCGGGCCTTTTTGACCGGCAGGTGTTTGACGTGGACCGGGCCGGCCATTACATTGTTCAGCGAGGTCATGTGGTTGAAGAGGTTGAAATCCTGAAAGACCATTCCGACCCGGGCGCGGATGCGGTTGATATCGGTGCGGGGGGCGGTCACCTCTACGTCTTCTACCCAGACCTGCCCTTCGTCGGGACGGGTCAGCAGGTTGACGCAGCGCAACAGAGTGCTTTTGCCGGTGCCGCTGGGGCCGATGATGACGATGTTCTCGCCTTTCATGATGTCGAGCGAGACGCCTTTGAGTACGGCGTTGCCGCCATAGGTTTTCTTGATATCGATCAAGCGGACGATCGGCCGGGTTGTGTCGAACATACAGGTCCTTTCGGGATCGGGCTTAGTTGCCGGGTTCTGTTGTTACCGGTTTCATGAAAACCTGGGTACGCAGGTTGTTTTCCCGGATCTTGAGGGCCAGATCGGCCGCGATCCGGCGGATAATGCGGTAGCCGATTTCGGGGTAATCGTTGCTGAGTCTCAGCAGGCGGTTACGGGGAATCCTCAGGAGTTGTACATCCGTATGGCAGCGAGTTGTGGCAGTACGGGGGCCTTCTTCGACCAGCGTGACTTCGCCGAAGCAGCTTCCCGGGGTGAGGATGGTGATGACGACCGGCTCATCGGTGGGCCGAGACGAATAGAGGAGGATCTCGACTTCACCGCGGGCGATGAGGTAGAGCGCATCTCCGGGGTCACCCTGGCGAAAGATGATATCGCCGGTTATATAATTGGCTTCTTCACAGGTAAGAAGGACCAGATCCAAATGGGCGTCGTTCAGTTCCCGGAATAGCAGGCTCTCTTTGAGAACCTGTTTACTCTGTTCCAGATGCATGGTTACCTCGATTTAATATTTCCGCGCAGCTTCCGATATTCCCTTTCAGGGGAGAAAGGGTCAAAAATTTTCTCCTTCATTATACGGGAAATCCAGGAAATGGACAAAAGCAGAAGTAGACAGCCCGTGTCGCCGGGGCGGTTCTGGAAAAGGCTATGTTTTTGCGCGCTGGCCCTCTCCCAACCCTGCTTCGCACTATACAGTTGTACGAGCGTAACGCGCTTTTGGGAGATCCTTTGTGAAGATGCGCCGCCGGCGTAGCGGTGAGGGGGAGGGCTTAGAGAGTGCCGCGGGGACGGCTCTGGAAAAGGGCCATGTTTTCGGCGGCTTTCTGAAGCCGCCGAAAACATAAACAAAAAAATTCTCTCTCCCTGCTGCGCACCGCGCGGCGTGTTCTACGGGGAAAGTGACAGGTGCGGGACGCTACAAGGCCGGGGCCATGCCGGCATCCTGAAGGATGAAAATGGTTTTCAGGCGCGGTTCCCTGGGGCTTCACCCCAGGCTACCTTGAGGTCGCCCCTTTGGGGCTGAGAATGCTTAACAAGAAGGCACCTGCTAACGCGACGGGGGCAAAAAAGGCCTATGTTTTCGGCGGCTTTCTGAAGCCGCCGAAAACATAAACAAAAAATTCTCTCTCCCTGCTGCGCACCGCGCGGCGTGTTTTACGGGGAAAGTGACAGGTGCGGGACGTTATAAGGCCGGGGCCATGCCATAGAGCCCTATTTTCAGGACAGAAGGCCATGCCGGGGGCGGCACCCCGAAAAATGAAAAAGAGATTTCAACGCAGAGGCGGGGAGATCGCAAAGAGGCGCAGAGAGGGATAGATTATTTTCTCTGGCTCTGCGTCTCTGCTTCTTTGCGACTCTGCGTTAAAAATCCCGGCTATTTTCAGGACAGAAGGCTATGCCGGGGGCGGCACCCCGAAAGAGGAAAATAGACGATTCGTCAGGATTGGGTACCCACAAGGGGTACCCCTATGGGGGACGTTTTCCGGGTAGGGGCGGCCCGATGTGGCCGCCCTTGGGGAGATTTTTGCACGGTAGGCCTATTTTCAGGACAGAAAGCCATGCAGGGGAGCACCCCGAAGGATGAAAATGGGTTGTCGGTTGGGGTTCCTGGGGTTTCACCCCAGGCTTACCTAAACCATCCTTTCAGGGTTTAAGAAGGCGCCTGTCAATGCAATGTGACAAAAAGGGGAAGGGGAAAATTGCACGCCTTCTGAGGCGTGCAATTTTCCCTAAAAAACTCTCTCTGCCTGTCCAGCGCGGTGAATTTTACGGGGAATGGGCTATTTGCGGGGCGCTACAAGGCCGCATCGTGCCATAGAGGGCTATATTCAAGACAGAAGGCCATGCCTGGAGGCGGTATGGGATGGAATAGGAGGATTGTTTTTTCCTTGTTGACATGAAAGGGAATCTATGATACAATGCAACCGGTTGCAGAGAAAAGGGAGCAAACAAAATGCCGAAACGTTCGGGCCGCCAGACGATTGATGATATCGCTCAACTCGCCGGGGTTTCCAAATCGACCGTTTCCCGCGCGTTGAGCGACAGTCCCTTGATCAGCGCCGAAACCCGGGAGCGGATTCAGGCTCTGGCCCGGCAGTACAATTATCAGGTCAATCTGCCGGCGCGGCGGCTCAGTATGCAGCAGAGCAACACGATCGCTTTCGTGACGCACAACTATTGTGCTACTTCCTCAGCTGAGGATATTTTCACCTTTGAAATTCTGGATGCCATTTCGCTGGCGCTGGCGAAGAATACCTATGATCTGTTGATGGTCCATGTCGATCCGAACGATACTGAGTGGCCCCGTCTTTATCTCAACAGCGGGCGGGCGGATGGCTTTATTTTGATGGTCTCTTCACGGAAAGAGAGTCACATTCAGACGTTGCTGGATGTCGAAGCGCCCTTTATCGCCTGGGAAGAGACGGCCGGTGAGACGAACCATTGTACGGTTTCGGGGGACAATTTGACCGGGGGGCGGCTGGCAACGCAGCACCTTCTGGATGGCGGTCGGCGGCGGATCGCTTTTCTGGGAGGGCCGCGAGGGGAGATGGAAGTGCAGCTGCGGTACGCCGGGTATGAAGCGGCACTCAAGGCGGCGGGCATGACGGTCGATCCTGAATTGTGCTGCTATGGGGATTTTACCAGTGCGTCGGGAACGGCGGCCATGCAGGAGATCCTGGCGCGAGATGTGGACGTGGACGGTGTTTTTGTCAACAGCGACTTGATGGCCATTGCGGCTATTCGCACATTGATAAAGTCGGGGCGGCGGGTGCCGGAAGATGTGGCGGTGATCGGGTATGACGATGTGTCGATGGCCCGGTATTGTATTCCTTCGCTCACCACGATCCGCCAGAATATTCCGGAGATCGGGCGGTCCCTGGTGCAGGGATTGATCCATTATTTGCAGACGGGGGAGATCACTCAGGTGACGGTTCCGGTAGAGCTGGTGATTCGGGAGTCCTGTTGTTGAGCAGGCTTTTTTTTAGGGCTGGATGCAACCGGTTGCAGAAGCGATGAGACGGCGGTTGCTTTTTTTGAAGGGTAGTGCAACCGGTTGCAAACCGGGAAGCGGCGATCCGGCAGGATCGATTTAAGACAATATTTCAGGAAAAATTTTTTAACGACCGGTGCAACCGGTTGCAGGACGGGATCAGACTATTTCAGGAGGGAATCCCATGGAACTCGTTTTAACCAGTGAACACTTTATGACCCTCGATACTTTTTATGTGTTACGCCGCAAAGCGTTGTTCAATCAGGCAACCTCGTGGCTGTTGGGAAAGTCTGCCCGGCTGTTCAATTTTCAGGATTTGCACGATCAATTGAAGCCTCAGCGGAAATATGTGGGGGTGCGGCAGATCCGGACTGCGCAGATTGTGGGGAGCGTGGGGCGCTGCGGCGATTTCGACCGGGAGTTCCGGCCGTTGAAGCGCCATCTGGCCGATCGGTGGAGTCGGGTGGTTTTGCAGAAGGGAAACTGGCCGCCGATCCGGGTTTACAAAGTGGGTGAGGTCTATTATGTCGAGGATGGGCACCACCGGGTTTCAGCGGCGCATTATTGGGGGATTGAGTTTATCGATGCGGAGATCTGGGAATACAGCCTGATTACCTTATCGGGATCAGAGTTCGAAGGTCTCCAGCGTATCGGTGGTCAGGTCAAGGATGGCGTAGCCGGGATCGCGCCAGCGGACCGCGCCTATGCAGCCGGGGTTGATTACGCGGGTGGGGCCGATCCGTTCGTCGCGGGGGGCATGCGTGTGGCCGTGAATGATGTAGTGGCAGGTGCCCGCAGCGATGAGATTTTCCAGCTCGGGCCGGTTGTCTCCATGGAGCAGAGCCAGCGTCGAGCCTTCAAAGGTGAGGCGGTGGAGTGCTGCCATGCGTCCTGAGCCCCAGAGTTCTTCGACCAGAGGAAGCAGTTCGTCGGTGTCCTGGTTGCCCCAGGCGAGCCAGAGGTCGAAGCGGCGGAAGGCGCGGAGGGTTTCGGGGCTGGTGACGTCTCCGGCATGGAGGACGGTGGTGATTTCTTCCCGGCGGAAGTGTTCCAGGGCGATTTTCATTTTGTGAATGGCGTTATGGGTATCGGAGATCAGGCCTAAGCGCATTTTGTAATTTTTCCTTTGGGTCAGGTTGTTATTTATTCAAGGAGTTGATATGCAAATCGAACACATTGCTGTTTTTACTCAAGATTTGGAACGGCTGCGGAGTTTCTATGAAACCTACTTTCAGGCTGAAGCCGGGGCTAAATATACCGATTCCCGGCATTTTGAATCCTATTTTCTTACTTTCGATTCCGGGAGCCGGCTTGAGTTGATGTCGATGCCCGGTATCATGGCTCATTCAGATAATCCGCTGATGGAATTTGTCGGTTATAGCCATATGGCCATTTCTGTTGGTTCCAAAGAACGGGTCGATGAGTTGACGGCCCGGTTGGGTTCGGCTGGCTATTTTATTGTTGGGCGGCCTATGGCTACTGAAGATGGTTATTATGAAAGTTGTGTGCTTGATCCCGATGGAAATCGGGTCGAGATTACGATTTAGATAGTTTTTTAGCGTCCCGCAACAGGTTTTTGCCCAGATCGAAGCGACGCGCTGAATAGGAAGAGAGAGTTTTTTGTTCGTATTTTTGCGCGCATAAGAATGCGCGCAAAAATACGGGCTTTTTTTCCGACCTGTGCGGTTAGGTTTTTAGCCGCGTCGCACGTATAATGGGCCTGAAAAAC
>CAZHTS010000116.1:0-12727 GCA_964535315.1 uncultured Anaerolineaceae bacterium | reverse complement strand
TGGTCGAGCCGGTGGTGCAGCCCGACTACACCAAGTCCCGCCAGGAAGCCGGCGAGCATGGCATGACCCCCGACAACTACAAGATCACCCGCGAGCTGCTCTCCAGCAAGGCCAAGAGCGACGCCATCCTGCTGCACTCGCTGCCGCGCATGGATGAGATTCCGGCCGATGTCGACATCACCCGCTGGTCGCGCTACTGGCAGGAAGCCTTCAACGGCGTTGTGATGCGCATGGCCCTGATCGCCCTCGTCTTGGGCAAGGTTGAGTAATTTTTTGCTGCACGATGCGGTTCCGGGGAGTGTAAAAACTCCCCGGAACTGAGGCAGAACGATGAAACGTCTGGCCTTTCGTCCCCAATCGGTACCGGTTGCCCTGTTCTTCCTGGCTGTGCTCAGCTATGGGATGTATATCCCCTTCCTGGGGCTGGTTGGGGACGACTGGCCTTACCTGTGGGTGTATCACACCGCCGGAGCCGGCGGGTATGCCAGCTTTGTGGCCGGCGATCGCCCGCTTTCGGCCTGGGTGTACGTGCTGTTCACCCCCATCCTGGGTGAGACGCCCTGGTGCTATCATGCCAGCCTGCTGGTGCTGCGCTGGTTGAGCGCGGTGGGGCTGTGGTGGGTGCTGCGCCTGGTATGGCCTCAGCATGAGCGCCCGATCACGTGGGTTTCGTTCCTGTTTTTGGTCTACCCTGGTTTTAAACAGCAGTTTATTCCGCTGGAATTTATCCTTCATTTTGTCGTCCTGGATCTGTTCTTGCTTTCGTTGGGCGCGATGGTTCTGGCGGTGCGCCAGGCGCGCTGGCGTTGGGCGCTGCTGGCGGTTGCAGCCGCCGGGGCGGCCGGGATGTTCTCCATTGAATACTTTGTCGGGTTAGAACTGTTACGCCCGATCCTGTTGTGGGTGGTGTTGGGCCGGCCCGGCTTGACGAAGATGCGGCGGGCGGGGCAGGTGCTGTTGTACTGGCTGCCCAATCTGCTGGTGCTGGCGGCGTTTGGGGTGTGGCGGGTGTTTATCTTCAAATTCCCGAGCTACCGGCCTACCCTGTTGGAAAACTTCCGCCAGAGCCCCGGCAAGGCGCTGCTCTCCACGGCGCTGCGGGTCCTTGCGGATCTGCGTGAGGTGACTCTGGGCGCCTGGCGGCAGGTGCTGAAAATGCCCGATCAACCGGAGCAGATTGCGTTTTACGCCGGGTTGGTGCTGTTGACGCTGGCGCTGGCGCTGCTGTATCTGCTGCGCCTGCGTGCGAATGAAGATGGCGACTGGGTGTTCACCCCGCTGCTGCTGGGTGCTTTTGCCCTGTTCGTGTGCGGCTGGCCGTTCTGGGTGCCGGAGATACCGGTCGAACTGACCTTCCCGTGGGACCGGCCCACGCTGGCCTTTATGCTGGGCGTCAGCCTGGTGCTGGTGGGGCTGGTGGAGATGCTCCAGGCGCGTTTCCGGCCGTATCTGCTGGCGCTGCTGCTTGCTCTGGCGGTGGGCTTGCATTACCAGAATGCGATGTTGTACCGGGGCGAATGGGAGACGCTGCGCCAGTATTACTGGCAGATGAGCTGGCGCATTCCGGGGCTGCGCCCGGGGACGAGCGTCTTTGGCGAGCAGATCCCGCTGTATTATCACGCCGACAGCTCGCTGACCCCGCCGCTGAACTGGATCTATGCTCCTGAAAGCGCCGGGATGGAATTCCGTTACAAGCTGTTTGATCTGGACGCCCGGATGAACAAAGAAAACAGCAAGTTTGAACTGACACCGGACAAGACGATCGAACACACCTACCGCGGCTACCATTTCGAGGGTTCCACCTCACAGGCGCTGCTGGTGTATTACAACCCCAAGGCGTGCCTGCGGGTGTTGAGCCAGGAAGACAAATACCTGCCCGATCTGCCCAAGCGCACGGGCGAGCATTTGGAAATCTCGAACCTGGAGCAGATTGTGGTGGATGCCGACCCGGCGGCGCGGCCGCCGGCGGTGTTGGGCAGCGAGCCGGCGCACGGCTGGTGTTACTACTTCGAAAAGGCCGACCTCGCCCGCCAGCGGACGGATTGGGCGCAGGTGGCGGCGTTGGGCAAAGAGGCGTTTGCCGCCGGGCTGTTTGCCGGGGATCTATCGGAGTTGCTGCCGTTTGTTCAAGGGTTTGCCCAGACGGGTGACTGGCAGGAAGCCGGACGCCTGTCGGATGAAGTCAACACGAATTCCTCATTGAGGCCCGCATTGTGTTCTGTTTGGGCTCAGATCAATCGAAAACCAAACTTAAGTGCGGAGGAGGAAGAAAAAGTCAAGAAAATACGTAAAGCTTTGGAATGTCCTGCAACCCAATGATCCATTGCTTGCAAGTTTTTGCAAACCATTCATCTACATCACTTGAAGAGAAGGAGTATCAAAATGCAAACGTTTTTACACGGACGTGACCTGATTGGTGATCTGGACTTCAGCAAAGAGGAAGTCGAAACCGTATTGGATGTGGCCTTTGATCTGAAGCGCAAGCGCGCCTTGAACGAGTCGCACGCTTACCTGCGAGACAAGGTGCTGGCGATGCTGTTCTTCTTCAGCAGCACGCGCACCCGCGGCTCGTTTGAAGCCGGCATGGCCCAGCTCGGCGGGCATGCGGCCTTCATCGAATCGCGCACCACCCAGATCGCCCACGGCGACACCCCCAAAGAAATCGGTGAAATCTTCGGGCGCTACTTTGACGGCATTGCCATCCGCCACGTGGATTGGGCCAAGGGCAACCAGTATCTCAACGAAGTTGCCAAATACTCGCGCGTGCCGGTTTTGAACATGCAATGCGAGATCTACCACCCCTTCCAGTGCCTGGCCGACCTGATGACCATCGTAGAGAAGAAGGGCCGCGATCTGCGCCGCAAGAAGATGGTGGTTTCGTGGGCGTACGCTGCTTCGTACCAGAAGCCGATGTCGGTGCCGCAGAGCCTGATCCTGCAAATGCCGCGCTTTGGCATGGACGTCGTCCTGGCGCACCCGCCGGAATTCCGGCTGATGCCCGAGGTGATGGAGATGGCCCGCGAGCAGGCGCGCAAGTTCGGCACCGGTTTTGAGGTGGTGGACGATATGGACGAGGCCTGCAAGGATGCGGACATCATCTACGCCAAGTCGTGGGGCGCCATGGTGCACACCACGGATGAGAAGGAAGGGGCCGAGATCATCAAGAAGTACTCTTCCTGGATCACCGACGAGCGTCGCATCGGGCTGGCGAAAGAAGACGCCATCTACATGCACCCGTTGCCGGCCGACCGCAACATCGAAGTGACCGACGGTGTAATGGACGGGCCCCATTCGGTGGTGTACGACGAGGCCGAGAACCGTATGCATGCCCAGAAGGCCGTGATGGCCCTGACCATGGGCTAGGAATCGCACGCGGCGGACAGCCGTCCGCCCGCGATTGTATTAAAGGATTTGACTTAAGGAGAAAGGAAACACATGGAAAAGAAAGGCGTTGCTGTAGTAGCTGTTGGTGGTAACTCCCTGATCAAGGATGAGACCCGTAAGACCATCCATGACCAGTATGAAGCTGGTGTCGAGTCGATGCGCCACATCGTTGACATGCTCGAACAGGGCTGGGACGTGGTGATTTCGCACGGGAATGGGCCGCAGGTCGGTTTTATTCTGCGCCGCTCGGAGCTCTCGCGACATGAGCTGCACGAGGTGCCCCTGGATTACTGCGGCGCCGACTCGCAAGGGTCGATTGGTTACATGTTCGTGCAGGCGCTGCACAACGAGTTCAATAAGCGCGGTTTGAAGAAGCAGGCCGTGGCGGTTGTGACGCAGACCATCGTCGACCGCAACGACAAGGCTTTCCAGAACCCGAGCAAACCGATCGGCTCGTTCATGAACGAAGCTACGGCCAAAGACCGCGCCGACAAGGAAGGCTGGACGGTGGTTGAAGACGCCGGCCGCGGCTGGCGGCGTGTGGTGGCCTCGCCCATCCCGCAGCGCATCGTCGAAGCCGATGCGATCAAAGGTTTGATCGGCGCCGGTTTCGTGGTGGTGGGGGTTGGCGGCGGCGGTATCCCGGTCATCGAGACCGAGAACGGTGAGTTGGAAGGCGTCGAAGCCGTGATCGACAAGGATTTCGGTTCGGCCATCCTGGCGTCGATGATCAACGCCGACCTGTTCGTGATCAGCACCGCGGTTGAGAAAGTGGCGATCAATTACAACAAGCCCAACCAGCAGTGGCTGGATCAGATGACGGTGGCCGAAGCCAGAAAGTACATCGAAGAAGGCCACTTCGCCAAGGGTTCGATGCTGCCCAAGGTGCAGGCCATCCTGCGCTTCTTTGAAAAGGGCGGTAAGAAGGCCCTGATCACCAACCCGGAAAATATCGGCCGGGCTTTGAAGGGCGAGACCGGTACCTGGATCGTCCCCTAAATTTTGTTTGAACCAGAAGAGACGCAGATTCCTGCGTCTCTTCTGGTAAAGCGCAGCGTTTTTAAGGCCGCCAGGTGATTCTTGAGGAAGCTGTTTTAAAGGTACAATAGATGGACGTTTGAGACTTGTGCTGCCATGCGGATGGCAGCAAAGTCCCTTGTTTCTGGTTCTACCCCCAAATCCGTTTTCAGGCTTTTGAAAGGAGGTGGTTGGTCCAGGCAGGAAAAAATCCCCTTTACGACTGTAAGTCCATCGTGCATTTCCAATCGATTCTATTGGAGGAGTGTAAATGAAACAGCATACCCTTTGGCGCGTGATCGCGCTCGTGTTGATTGCTTCGATGGCGTTGGCAGCCTGTACGCCCGCTGCCACCCCTACCAAGGCGCCTGAAGCCCCGAAAGCTGCCGAGCCCACCAAGGCCCCCGAAGCGACGAAGGCTCCTGAGGCTACAAAAGCCCCCGAACAGCCGGCGGCTGAACCCACCAAGGCTCCGGAAGAAGCCGGCAAGTTCCAGATCCCGGATGTTCAGGAAGGTAAGTTCAATGTCGCTTTCGTTCTGATCGGCCCGCATGATGATGGTGGTTGGTCGCAGTCTCATTATGATGGTCTGACCTACGTTGAGAAGAACGTTCCCAACGTGCACACTGCCTACATCGAGAACGTGCCGGAAGGCGCTGACGCCGAGCAGGTCTTCCGCAGCCTGTCGCGCAAGGGCTTCAACCTGATCTTCGGCACCTCCTTCGGTTTCATGGATCCCATGGAAACCGTGGCGGCCGAATTCCCGGATATCACCTACATCCACATCAGTGGTTACAAATCCAACCAGACCAATTTTGGCAACCTGTTTGGCGCCATGGAAGATATGAAGTACCTGGCCGGTATGCTGGCGGGTGCGCGCGCCAAGAAAGATGGCAAGAACAAGATTGGTTACATGGCGACCTTCCCCATCCCCGAAGAACTGCGCCTGGGCAACGCTTTTGCGATCGGTATGCGCAAGACCTGCCCGGACTGCACCCTGGATGTGCGCTGGATCAATACCTGGCACGATCCCGTGGTAGAGAAGGAAGCTGCGGCTTCGTTATTTGATGCGGGCGCGCACGTGGTTTACACCGGCGCCGACACCCCCGCCCCGGCCGACGTTGCCACGCAGAAGGGCGACAAGTGGGGCATCACCTATGACTGGTCCGGCTCGTGCAAGGCCAAGCGCTGCCTCACCGCTCCGTACTGGAACTGGGGCCCCGTGTACGCCAAGGTTACCCAGGGCGTGATCGACAAGACCTACAAGCCCGGATGGGACTACTTTGACGCCGATACGGGCGGCCTGGGTCTGTACGGCTTCATGGAAGGCGAGACCCCGACCGAGGGCGTTGCCGACCTGCCGGCCGAGACGATCCAGATGGTGAAGGATACCCTGGCCAAGATGCTCAAGGGCGAATTCACCCGCTTCGACGTCTTCGCCGGCCCGATCAAGGACAACCAGGGTAACGTGGTTGTGCCCGAGGGCGAGAAGATGAAGCAGGCTGATCTGGATCAGTTCCCGCCGGGAGCCCCTGGATTGGAGTGCAAGTACTGCATGCGCTGGTGGGCCGAAGGCATCACCGCCGAACTGCCGAAATAAGTTTTGTGTTGTACAGGAGGCCAGGCCGGCCTGGTCTGGCCTCCTGAAAAGCGGGTCGTGTTTGGGTTGAATTTATTCGAACAGGGATTGAGGCGGCATGGATCCAGTCAGTGATATTCCCAAAGAAGTAACCAGTGCGACCGAAGCGGATGTCGTCGTCCGGATGCGTGGGATCGTCAAACGCTTTCCGGGTGTGCTGGCAAACGATCACGTCAACTTTGAATTGCAGCGCGGCGAAATCCACGCTCTGCTGGGCGAAAATGGCGCCGGCAAGAGCACGTTGATGAATATTTTGGCCGGGATGTATCATCCCGAAGCCGGTACCATTCTGGTGAACGGCAAACCGTTCGATTTTACCTCGCCACGCGATGCGATCAAGGCCGGGATCGGAATGATCCACCAGCACTTCATGCTGGTGCCCTCGCAGACGGTGACCGAGAACGTTTTGCTGGGTCTGGACGAACCGCGTTTCCGGCTTAATCTGCCGGTGTACGAGCGCAAGGTGGACGAGATGAGCCGGCGCTTTGGCATGGAAGTGGACGCGCGGGCCAAGATCTGGCAGCTCTCGGTGGGTGAGCAGCAGCGGGTTGAAATTCTGAAGATGTTGTACCGCGGGGCGAATATCCTCATTATGGATGAGCCTACCGCGGTTCTGGCTCCTTCTGAAATCGACGATTTATTTAAAACCTTACGGGCAATGGTGGCTGAGGGCAAATCGATTATCTTCATCAGCCACAAATTACAGGAAATCATGTCGATTGCCGATCGGGTGACGGTGCTGCGGCGCGGCAAGGTCACTGCCACCGGTGTGCCGGTCAAGGGCATCACCCGCGACGAACTGGCGCGGTTGATGGTTGGGCGCGACGTGTTGTTCTCGTTGGATAAGAAACCGCCGCACACGGGCGAAGTGGTGCTGGCGGTGGATAACCTGTGGGCCGAAAACGATAAGGGCATTAAAGCGCTGCGCGGTTTGAGCCTGAACGTCCGTTCGGGCGAAATCGTGGGGCTGGCCGGCGTGGCCGGCAACGGCCAGCGTGAGCTGGCGGACGTGATTACCGGTTTGCGCCGGGCGGATCAGGGCAAGATTCTGGTACAGGGCAACGATATTACCAACCAGCCGGTGAAGAACAGCATCCGCTATGGCGTTTCACACATTCCTGAAGATCGCACACACGTTGGGACTGCGCCCAACTTAAGCGTGACTGATAACGTGATCATGAAGAATTACACCCGGGCGCCGATTGCCAACGGTTGGATGATCAATGCGCTGGCGGCGGATAATTACGCTCAGGAACTCAAGCGCGCCTACGATATTATCGTCCCCTCAACGCATACACCGGTGCGCCTGCTCTCGGGCGGCAATTTGCAGCGGGTAATCCTGGCGCGCGAAATTTCCAGCCACCCGGCCTTGATGGTGGCGGTGCAGCCGACGCGCGGCCTGGATGTGGGCGCCATCGAAGGTGTGCACCGCCTGCTGCTGGCGCAGCGTGAGGCAGGATCGGCCATCTTGCTGGTTTCAGAAGAGCTGGAAGAACTGCTGGCGTTGAGCGACCGGGTGTACGTGATCTATGAGGGTCAGATCATGGGCGAGGTATGCGATGGCAACGTCGAAGAGATCGGCCTGATGATGACCGGCACGCGGCAGGAGCAGATCCACAAGGGCGGCAGCGGCGAGCCGCAAAAGGAGTGAAGGCCATGAGTCAATCTTCAAATACTCGTGAGAGTCTTGCCCGCCGGCTACCCTTTTCCATCCAGGTGGAACCGCGCCTCGATGAAACGCCGAAGTGGTTTCCGGCAGTGGTTTCTTTTGGGGCAGTGGTGGTGGCCCTGTTGATCTCGGCGGTTATTCTGGCGGCGGTGGGCGGCAATCCCTGGAAGACGTACGCGCACATTGCCGACGCATCGTTTGGCAGTTGGGGTGTCTTCTCCGATACGCTGGTCAAGGCCATCCCGCTGATGTTGATCGGCCTGGCCTGTTCGCTGGCCTTTCGTATGCGCATGTGGAACATTGGCGCTGAGGGTCAGTTCTTCATTGGAGCGTTTGGCGCCAGCGCCGTGGTGCTCATCCCCATCCTGCCCGAGACGGCGCCGCGCTGGCTGTTTATCCTGGTGATGGCGTTGGCCGGCAGCCTGTTGGGGGCGCTGTGGGGTTTCATCCCCGGCATCCTCAAGGCAAAACTGAAGGTGAACGAGATCATCTCGACCCTGATGTTGAACTATATTGCCGTGGCCTGGAACAACTTCTTTATCTTTGCCATCTGGACCGAAGGCGGTTTTCAGATGACCAAGACCTTCCCCAAGAGCGCCTGGCTGCCGCGGCTTTCAGAGTATGCGGCGCAGTATAAAGGCTTCAGCGGGATGACCACCCACCTGGGGCTGGTATTTGCGATTATCGCTGCCGTGATCGTGTGGCTGGTGCTGTATCGCAGCCGCTGGGGCTACGAGATTCGCCTGATCGGCGATAACCCCAAGGCAGCCGAATACGCCGGCATTTCGATTAACCGTCATATGGTGCTGGTGATGATGTTCTCGGGCGCGCTGGCCGGGTTGGCGGGCATGTCTGAGATCAGCGGTGTGGTGCACCGCCTGCAAGGCGCCATTTCGCCGGGCTACGGCTTCACCGGGATCATCGTGGCCTGGCTGGCCAAACTGAACCCGTTTGCCGTGATCCTGGTCTCGATCCTGTTCGGGGCATTGATCCTGGCGGGGCGCGAGATCCAGCCTTCGGGCATCCCCAAGATGGTGCAGGGCATCATCCTGGTCTGCCTGATCGCCAGCGACTTCTTGCTGCGTTACCGGGTGCGTATCGTACGTCGGGGTGAGGAGGAATAATCATGGATCTCATAATCGTCTTGCAGGCAGGGGTTGCCAGTGGTACGGTCTTGCTGTTTGCTACCCTGGGCGAGATTTTCTGCGAACGGGCCGGCGTGATCAACCTGGGGGTGGAAGGGATGATGCTGGTCGGGGCGATGACCGGTTTGAGCGTGTCGTTGATCAGCGGCAGCCCGTGGCTGGGGGTGCTGGCGGCCATGCTGGCGGCGGGCCTGATCAGTCAGGTGCACGCCTTCATCAGCATCAAATTGCAGGCCGACCAGGTGGTGAGCGGCCTGTCGGTCAGTTTTCTCGGCACCGGGTTGAGCCTGGTGTTCGGCGAGGGATTGAGCAAGGCGGGCACGATTTCGCTGCTGCCTTTCTTTAGCATCCCGGTATTGAGCCAGATTCCGGTGATCGGGGATATCTTCTTCACCAACCAGAACATCATGGTTTACCTGGGCTACCTGTTGTTCCCGGCCTGCTGGTATTACATCTATCGCACCCGCCCGGGCATGCATCTGCGGGCGGTGGGCGAGTACCCGGCGGCGGCGGATGCGTTGGGCATCAACGTGTACGGCCTGCGCTACCTGTATGTGTTTGTGGGTGGTTTGCTGGCCGGTCTGGCCGGGGCGACCATCAGCCTGGCAATCTCTCCCGGTTGGTTCAGCGAACTGACCACTGCCGGGCAGGGCTGGATTGCCGTGGGCCTGGTGATCTTTGCCCAGTGGGACCCGATGCGGGCGGCGTTTGGTTCCTACGTGTTTGGAGCGCTGCGCCGTCTGGTGTTGGATATCCAGGGCCCGACCATGATCCTGGGGATGCGCAACATCTTCTATTACAACCCGTATTATGGCTTTTTCCTGCAAATGATCCCGTACGCGTTCACCATCATCGTGCTGGTGCTGGGTTCGCGTGAGGCCATGCGCAAACGCATGGGGTCGCCGGCGGCATTGGGTTTGCCGTACATCCGCGGCCAGCGTGGGCTGTAGGGCCTGGGACAGGCAGGTTAGCGATCAATCTGTTGAGGTAAGGACGAATGGAACATAATTTTGTAGGGTACCGTTGCTCGCTTTGCGGCAAAGAATATGGGCCGACCGACGTGACGTACGTCTGCCCGGCCGACGGCGGCAATCTGGACGTGGTGTTGGACTACGAAGCAATCCGCCGGAAATATCGTGTGGAAGACATCACCTCGCGCACGGATGCTTCGTTGTGGCGCTACCTGCCGCTCTTGCCGGTCACTGACCCGGGCGGCGAGGGTACGCCGCTGCGTATGGCGGGTTGGACGCCCACCTATACGCCGCCGCGGCTGATGGACAAGCTGGGGCTGAAGCAGTTGTGGGTGAAGGACGAGGGCCGCAACCCGACGGCTTCGTTCAAGGACCGCGCTTCGTCGGTGGTGGTGGCGCGGGCGCGCCAGATCGGCGCCGAAGTGGTGGTGACGGCCTCGACCGGCAACGCCGGGGCGGCGCTGGCGGGCATGGCTGCGGCGGTCAATCAGAAGGCGGTTATTTTTGCGCCCAAGACGGCGCCGCCCGCCAAAGTGGCGCAGCTGCTGGTGTTTGGCGCCCAGGTGATGCTGGTGGACGGCAATTACGACTCGGCCTTCGACCTGACCATTCAGGCGGCGCAAGAATTCGGCTGGTACTGCCGCAACACGGGCTACAACCCGTTTACGGCAGAAGGTAAGAAGACGGCCGCCTTTGAAATCTGGGAGACGGTGCTGCTCAAGCTGAAAGACAGCCGCAAACCGTTGTGCGTGTTTGTCTCGGTTGGGGATGGCAACATCATCTCGGGCATTCACAAGGGGTTCAAAGACTTGCAGGCGCTGGGCTGGTTGGAGCAGATGCCGCGCATCTTCGGTATTCAGTCCGAGCAGTCGGCGGCGATTGCCAACGCCTACTTTGCCGGCACCGAGACGATCACGCCGGTGGCGGCCACCACCCTGGCCGATAGCATCTCGGTCGATCTGCCGCGCGACGGCGTGCGCGCCGTGCGCGCCGCCACGCAGACGGGCGGTGAGTATATCACCGTGGCGGACGAGGCGATCCTCAAGGCCATCGCCGAACTGGGCAAGGTGGGCATCTTTGCCGAACCGGCCGGTTCGACGGCTTACGCCGGGCTGCTCAAGGCGCTGGAAGAAGGCAAGATTGGGCCGGACGATCCGGTGGTGGTGATGAACACCGGCAGCGGGCTCAAAGATACGCGTTCGGCGATGCAGGCGGTCGGCGCTGCGCCGGTGATCGAGCCCAGCATGGACGCGTTGAAAAAATTCCTGGGCAGGTAGGCCTCGCCCGGGGCTTTGTCAAGGAGAGAACAATGCAACCCACCTTTACGATCATTGCGCCGGTTTTCAATGAAGCAGGCTGTCTCGACGAACTCCTCCGGCGCGTGGCCGAGGTGATGGATTCAACGCAGGAACCGTGGGAACTGGTGCTGGTGGACGACGGCTCGCGCGACGGCTCGACCGATATCATCCGCAAGATGGCCGAGCAGGACGAACGCGTGCGCCCGGTGATCTTTGCCCGCAATTTCGGTCACCAGATTGCTGTGACGGCCGGGTTGGATTACAGCCGCGGCCAGGCGGTGGTGATCATCGACGCCGACCTGCAGGACCCGCCCGAAGTGATCCTGGATCTGATCGCCAAATGGCGTGAGGGCTACCAGGTGGTGTATGCGGTGCGGGCGGAGCGCGAGGGCGAAAGCTGGTTCAAACTGGCCACGGCTTCAGCCTTCTACCGGCTGATCTACCGCATTACCGACGTCAAGATTCCGCTGGATACGGGCGATTTCCGCCTGCTCGATCGCAGCGTGGTCAATGTGATGAACCGTATGCGCGAGCGCCATCGCTTCTTGCGCGGGATGGCTGCGTGGGTGGGGTTCAAGCAGGTAGGGGTGCCGTACAGCCGCAAGGCACGCTATGCCGGGGTCACCAAGTACCCGCTGAAGAAGATGGTGATGCTGGCGTTGAACGCCATCACCGGCTTCTCGTACTTCCCGCTGCAGTTGGCGACCTACGTGGGTTTTGTGTCGGCCGGGATCAGCATCCTGGCCATCCCGGTGGTGGCGCTGATGCGTCTGTTGACCGGGGAACAGGCATTTTTTGGACAGGCAACCACCCTGGTGGCCGTGTTGTTCCTGGGTGGGGTGCAGTTGATCTCGCTGGGTATCCTGGGGGAATACCTGGGGCGAATTTATGATGAAGTGAAGGGGCGGCCGCTCTACATTGTTAGCGAGGCGCCCTCTGAAACGAAACAACTTGAACAGAAACAGGAGTAAGGAGATACCAATGGCACGCATCGATTTAACCATGCATGAAGACCGATTACAGCGTACGGTACAACGAGCCCGGGAGCGCAATATTATCGTTCCTACCTTTGCACAGATGAAAAACCCGGATCTCATCCCCGCCAAGATCAAAGAGGAACTGCGTTCGATCGGTTTGTGGGACGTGCACCCACGCAACCTCTTCCGCATCAGCTGGAAGAACGAACAGACGGCCCGGGGCGGCGGTTATGGCCAGCCCAATTTCATCGAGCTGCCCAGCAGCCTGACCGGCACGCCGGCGCGGGTGGTGGCGATGATCGGCAAGTGGTTCCCCACCGGCGCGCACAAAGTGGGCGCGGCCTTCGGCTGCCTGGTGCCTCGCCTGGTGACCGGTCAGTTCGACCCCACCACGCAGAAGGCGGTGTGGCCTTCGACCGGTAACTACTGCCGCGGCGGCGCCTATGACTCGGCTCTGTTGGGCTGCGAGTCGATCGCCATCCTGCCCGAAGGGATGAGCAAGGAACGCTTCCAGTGGTTGTCCAAGATCGCCAGCGAAGTGATTGCCACCCCCGGCAGCGAATCAAACGTCAAAGAAATCTTCGACAAGTGCTGGGAACTGCGCAAGTCGGGTCAGGATCTGATGAT
>CAZHTS010000115.1:0-12924 GCA_964535315.1 uncultured Anaerolineaceae bacterium | reverse complement strand
TGGGCGCCACCATCCTGCACCGCGTCCTGACCAGCCTGTTCGTCGACCGCGGCGTACGCCTGGACCGCACCTACCAGCTCAACTTCGGCGGCAACACCGACTTCATGAACATGCTCGAGCGCGAACGCCTGGAATCCAAGAAAATCTCCAAGACCGGCGCCGTGACCAGCATGCTGCCCTACACCCTGCCCGAAAGCGACATCCACGTCGGCCCCAGCGATTACGTGCCCTGGCTGACCGACCGCAAGTGGTGCTACGTGCGCATGGAAGGCACCACCTTCGGCGAGGTGCCCCTCAATCTCGAAGCCAAGCTGGAAGTATGGGACTCGCCCAATTCGGCCGGCGTGGTCATCGACGCCCTGCGCTGCGTCAAGCTGGCCCTGGAGCGCGGCATCGCCGGCCCGCTCATCGCTCCTTCTTCTTATTTCATGAAGACTCCGCCCAAGCAGTTCAAGGACGAACTCGCCCACGAGATGACCGAAGCCTTTATCCGCGGCGAAGATAAATAAAACGCCGGCGGAAGGGTGTATGCCTGTAACCACAGCCGCGGAGGGGCGCACAAATTGTGCGCCCCTCCGGGTATCCCCTCAATTCATCGAGACTTTCTGACCCGCCTATGAACTGCATCTTCTGTAAAATTGCCGCCGGACAGGCGCCCGCACGCATCCTCTACCAGGACGAGCAGGTGACCGCCTTTGAGGACCTGCACCCCATCGCCCCCGTGCATATCCTCATCATCCCCAACCAGCACATCGACTCGGTCAACCAGGCCGAAGCCGGACACGAGGCCGTATTAGGCCGGCTGGTAACCGTCGCTCGTCAGATCGCCGCCGGGCAAGGGCTGCAAAACAGCGGCTACCGGCTGGTGATCAACACCGGCCCCGACGCCGGGCAAAGCGTCTATCACCTGCACATGCACCTGATCGGCGGGCGCCACCTGCCCTTCCGTTTCGACTAGAGGGATCTATGAAAGGCATCTGGGTCGTCCTGGCGTTTCTTCTCTTCATCTTTTTGGCGATGATCTGTTCGCAAACCGCGCCGGATGGCGGGGCGCCCTACCAGCCCGCCACCCTCGCCGCCCCATACGTTCCGGCCGCCCCAGACGCCATCCTCACCCCCGGCTTCACCCCCATGCCGCTGTCCGACCTGCTGGCCACCCTGCTGCCGCCCACCCGTCTGCCCGGCGCCGCTCTCCCCAGCCCCACCCCCGACGCCCCGCGCCGCCTGCCCACCCTGCGCAGCCAGCCGGAAACATACGTGGTGCAGCCCAACGACAGCCTGGCCCTCATCGCCCGGCGCTACGGCGTCAGCCTGAACGACGTGATCCAGGCCAACCACATCAGCGACCCCAACCTGCTCGCCGTCGGGCAAAGCCTGACCATCCCCGCTCCCGTCCCCGACGGCGTCGCCCCGGCCTTTAAAATCATCCCCGACTCCGAACTGGTCGCCGGGCCGGCCAGCGCCGCCCTCGACCTGGAAACGTTTATCCGCCAGCAGGGCGGCTACCTGAGCCGCTACCAGGAAGAGGTCGATGGCCTGCCGCTCAGCGGGGCGCAGATTCTTGCCCGGGTAGCCAGCGAGAACTCGGTCAACCCGCGCCTGCTGCTCGCCCTGCTCCAGCGCCAGGGCGGCTGGGTCAACGGGCCAGATCCGCAAACCGTCCAGCAAGAATACCCGATGAGCTACTACGACCCCACCCGCAAGGGGCTGTATCGCCAGCTCTCGTGGGCGGCCAACAACCTCAACCGCGGCTATTATTTATGGAAGATCAACGCCCTCTCGCACTGGATCTTAACCGACAATACCCTGCTGACCCTCGACCCCGGCCTCAACGCCGGCAGCGCCGCCGTGCAATATCTGTTCAGCCTGTTCTATGCCTATCCGGAATGGCAGCAGGCGGTGGGCCCCGCCGGGCTCCAGGCTACCTACACGCAGTTTTTCGGTTCGCCGTTTGACCTGGCCATCGAGCCACTCCTCCCCACCGGGCTGCAACAACCGCCCATGCAGCTGCCCTTCGAAAGCGGCCCGGCCTGGTCGTTCACCGGCGGCCCCCACGGCGGCTGGGGCGACGGCACCGCCTGGGCCGCCCTGGATTTCGCCCCGCCCGACACCGCCGGCGGCTGCGTCAGCAGCGACGCCTGGGTCACCGCCCCCGCCGCCGGGCGCATCGCCCGCGCCGAGAACGGCATCGTCATCCTCGACCTGGACGGCGACGGTTACGAACAGACCGGCTGGGTGGTGTTCTATCTGCACATCGAGACCCGCCAGCGGGTCAGCGCCGGGGCGTTCGTCCGCGCCGGCGAGCACATCGGTCACGCTTCCTGCGAAGGCGGCGTCTCAAACGGCACCCACGTCCACATCGCAAGGCGGTATAATGGGGAGTGGATTTCGGCCGATGGAGCGCTCCCATTCAATCTCGATGGGTGGATTTCTGAAGGCAGCGGGATCGAATATAACGGTATACTGAGGCGCGATGGACGTGTGGTCGAAGCATGGGACAGCCGCAAAACTGAAAATCAGATCCAACGCTAGACGCTTGGCCTGCGCCAGCGTGCTGGCCGCCTGGCTGTTGTCTGTGCTGGCCTGCTCGCGCACCTACGTCGGCCCGGCCGACCTGACCGCCACCGCCGCCGCGCGCAACCCGTATCAGGCCCTGCCCACCTCGACCATCCTGCCCCCCACCCTGCCGCCAGAGCAGCCCGCCCTCGACCCGCCCCCGGCTTCCGTCACGGCCGTGGCCACCCCCATGCCCGATCCCGCCACCCCCCCGCCGCCCGCCGCCGATAAGACCGCCAATCCGCCCATCCTGTACTACACGCAGGCCGGCGACACCATCCCCGCCCTCGCCGTGCGCTACAACACCCGTCCGGAAGAGATCACCTCCCCCGACAGCTTCCCACCCAAAAACCTGCTCAAACCCGGCCAACTGCTGCTCATCCCCAACCGGGTGACAGACACCGGCCCCACCACCGCCCTGCTGCCCGACAGCGAGATCGTCTATTCGCCTTCGGCCCTGTCTTTCGATACCCAGGCCTTTGTCGACGAAGCCGGCGGGTACCTCACCACCTACCGCGAATCGTTGAGCAGCGGCACCTACACCGGCGCGGAAATCATCAACCGTGTCGCCATTGAAAACTCGGTCAACCCGCGCCTGCTGCTGGCCCTGCTCGAATACCAGTCCCATTGGGTTTACGGCAAACCCAAAGACATGCGCGAACTAGATTTCCCCATCGGCAAGATCGATGTGCAATACAAGGGTCTCTACAAACAACTCAGCTGGGCGGTGCAATACATTTCCATCGGCTATTACGGCTGGCGCGCCGGCCTGCTCACCGAGATCAAATTTCAGGATCAGCGCCAGCCGGTGCGCATCGCCCCCGGTCTGAACGCCGGCAGCGTGGCCTTGCAGCTCGTTTTTGCTCAGGTGTACTCTTCACAAAAATGGGCCGACGCCCTGTACACCCCCAACAGCCTCCCCGTCCAGTACGAGAAGATGTTTGGCAGCCCCTGGACGCGCGCCCAGACCGTCGAACCGCTTTACCCGCCCAACCTGACGCAGCCCACCCTCGAACTGCCCTTTCGCAGCGGTCACACCTGGAGCCTGACCGGCGGCCCACACTCCGCCTGGGGCCCCAACGGCGCCCTGGCCGCCCTCGACTTTGCCCCCGCCGGCATACGCGGCTGCGCCAACAGCCTGGAATGGGTCACCGCTTCGGCCAGCGGGCTGGTGGTGCGCGCCGAGAACGGCAGTGTGATCCTCGACCTGGACGGCGATGGCTACGAACAGACCGGCTGGGCCATCCTCTACATGCACATCGCCAACGACGACCGCGCCGCCGTCGGCACCTGGCTGGACGTCAACGACCGCATCGGCCACCCCTCTTGCGAAGGCGGCGTCGCCACCGGCACCCATGTCCACATCGCCCGCAAATACAACGGCGAGTGGATCCTGGCCGACGGCCCCTTACCCTTTGTACTTAGCGGCTGGCAGGCCCACGCCGGCTCCGAACCCTATAAAGGTACCCTGACGCATGGCGAGCAAACCGCCGAAGCAAGTATTTATGGATCGTACGAAACCCGTGTCACCCGCTTTGAAACCCAGCCTTAAGACCCGCACCCTGCGCCTGGCATTGGCGGCGATTGTATTTCTCGGCGGCTGTTCGCCGGCCGGCGTGACCCCGCCGCCAGAAATTCAGCAGCCGCTGGCCCCCACCCCGGCCGAGGTACAGCCGACCGTCCTTCCCACTCGCCCCTACTATGCCCCCGGCGAACTGGTCGATTACACCGTCCAGAACGGCGACACGCTGCCGGCCCTGCTGGCGCGTTTCAACACCAACGAGCGCGAACTGCGCGCCGCCAACCCAATCTTGCCGCAAGAGCTGACCACCCTGCCGCCCGGCATGCCGATGAAGATTCCCATCTACTATCAACCGCTGTGGGGCACGCCCTATCAGAGCATCCCCGACGCCGTCTTTATCAACGGCCCGGCCGAAATCGGGTTCAACCCGGCCGTCTTCGTCGACCAGCAGCCCGGCTGGTTCAAGGATTATGAAGAGTACAGCGGCAACCGCATGCGCCGCGGCGGCGAGCTGGTTGCTTACATCGCCGTCAATTTCAGCATCAGCCCGCGCCTGCTGCTGGCCCTGCTCGAATACCAGACCGGCGCCCTCTCGCAGCCCGAGATGCCCGACCCCCTGCCGCGTTACCCGCTCAAAATCCTCGACCCCACTCACCAGGGTATTTATGCCCAGCTTTTGCTGGCCGCCAACCAGCTCAACAACGATTATTACCGCTACCGCGCCGGGCGCCTGACCAGTTTCGAGCATCCCGACGGCCGCCTGGAACGCCCCGACCCCTGGCAGAACGCCGCCAGCGTGGCCCTGCAAACTTATTTCGCCCGCGTTTCCACTCAGGAAGAGTACGAACACGCCACACAGGGCCAGGGAATCGCCCAGACCTATCGCCAGTTGTTCGGCGATCCGTGGAACACCCCCCCACACCTGCCCGGCAGCCTGCAACAGCCCGCCCTGCAACTGCCCTTTGAGGCCGGCAAAACCTGGGCGTTTACCGGCGGTCCGCACGCCGGCTGGGGTGAAGGCGACCCGCTTGCCGCCCTCGACTTTGCTCCCCCCGCCGCCGCCCGCGGCTGTCTGCCCAGCGAAGAATGGGCCACTGCCGTGGCAGACGGCTTCATCATCCGCACCGGCCCCAACATGGCCATCCTCGATCTGGATCAGGATCGCGACGAACGCACCGGTTGGGTCATCTTTTACCTGCACCTGGCAAGCGAAGACATGCCGCGTGTCGGCATGCGCCTGAAAGCCGGACAACCGGTCGGCCACCCTTCCTGCGAGGGCGGGCGCGCCACCGGCACCCACATTCACATTGCGCGCAAATACAACGGCGAATGGATCCAGGCCGATGGCCCCCTGGCCTTCAACCTGAACGGGTGGGTCGCCCATAACGGCAGCGAACCCTACCTCGGCAACCTCACCCGTTACAGCCAGAACATCCGCGCCTGCACCTGTTCTGACCAGAAAAGCCAGATCAGCGCAGACGCAAATAAATGAAAATAACTACGCCTCGAGAAGGGTGATCTTATGCTCGATCGGTACTGCCTTGCTCAGCATCGCCTGAGCCGGGCAGTATTTTTGTTCCGACAGATCCACCGCCCGCTCCACCGCCGCCGGATCGAGGTGATGGCCGCTGACGATGTATTCGATCAGGATGTGGGTAAACACGCGGGGATACTCCATACGCTTCTCGGCCTGTACTTTCACCTCGAAAGCGGTCACATCTTGCTGCTTCTTGCGCAGGATCGAAATCACGTCCATTGCCGTGCAGCCCGCCAGCCCGACTGCAAACAACTCCATCGGGCGGAAACCATCCTCATCCCCACCGACAGCAGACTCGGCGCCCAGAGGAACGACAAAGCCCGTGTCAGCCGTACCGTCAAAAGATAAACGCCCCTTCCAGGTTACTTTTGCTTCCATGCCAATCCTTTCTCACGCCTTAAGTGCTTCACGAATCTTTTGAACCAGCATATCCTCCGGCACTGCGCCAACCACTTCCTTGGCGCCCAGGTTGATAGTGGTATGCGGCACACCGCTTACACCGTGCGCCTCGGCGCGCTGAGGGAACTCCATCGCCTCCACGCCTTCTGCCTCCACCCAGGCGCTTTCCAACGCCATCTGATGAGCGAGCACCACGGCCCGCGGGCAGTACGGTCAGGTAGGGGTGACGAATACTTCCAGGCGCACCGGTTCCTTCAACTCCGCCAGAAACTTACGCGTGGCCGCCGCCAAACCCGAATCGCGTTTAGAAACCAGCACCAGGTCCTGGATCAGGGTGGTGAATTCGTGCCCGGCCGGAATGCCCAGATAACGAATCCCGTAGTCCTGAATGTTTCCATCCCCATCCAGGCCGGCAATCACCATCGCCGGGGCATCCGCCACATGGTATTGCCCGGCAATCCCGGCGTCTTGCTCCAGGTCGTACACGCTCAACTGAAACTGTTTCGAGAGCGCGCAAACTTCCTCGAGCAACTGCCGGGTTTGCTCGCAATAGTCGCAGGCTTCGGCGCTGGTAAACAGCAGCACCGCTACCGGGTGCTTGAGATCCTTAAAAAACTCGCGCACCTGTTTCACAATCGATTCACTCAACATCGCGGTCATTCGTCTACCTCCTTAAGCGCAATGGGGATGCCCCAACGGGGCGAGACGCCAGGTTATCAGGTACAACCGCCGCCGCCGTCCTGATAACCACAATGGGGGCAGGTCAGGATCAACAGGCCGTTGTAATCCAGCCGTCCTTCAGCGCACACCGGGCAGAGCATCCCCGGTCGCAGCACCAGGATTTGCCCCGGCTCCACCGGCAACGGTTGTGGCGACGCCAACATTTCGGCTTGCTCCAGTTTCACTTCCTGCCGTCCTGTTCTGGTCAGTTAGATGCGAGTTCACTCAAAAAGTTGCAGCTCAACCCGGCAAACCGGCAAAATCGTCCAGGTTGAGCCGGACAAACAACCGTTGGCGCACAGCAGAAGGCAGCGCCTCCTCGCCCGGCTGCGTTTCCTGATACAGTTCGATCGTCTTGCGCAACGTATCGACCACAATCCGGCAATTCTCACATTCGCGCAGATGTTCTTCAAGGGCAGCACACAGCGCCGCGCTCATTTCACCATCCACATAGTCGGATAACTCTGCCAGCATCTGCCTGCAATCGCCGTGCCCTTTCATAACGCCTCACCTTTTACCATCTGCTCGCCAAAATAAGTCGATAACTCCTGCCGCAACCACAGGCGCGCCCGCAGCAAACGGGTTTTGACCGCCGTCTCACTCAGCGCCAGCGCCTCTGCCGTCTCTCGAATCGAAAGCTGCTCCACGTCCCGCAGCAGGAAGACCGCTCGCAAACCGGGCGACAGGCGCTGGATGGCCCGGTCGAGAAAACGGCGCGCCTCCCCCGAAAGAAGTTCCTGCTCCGGCAGGCAGCACCAGTCCACAATCTCCAGGGGTTCTTGAAAGCCATCCTCATCATCGTTATCGTCTCGTTCCAGGGTCACCTGCGGTTTGCGTTTGCGCACCAACATCAGCGCCTCGTTGACGGCAATGCGGTATAACCACGTCGCCAGGCTCGAACGGCCCTCAAACGCAGCCAGGGAGCGCAGCGCTTTCAAGAAAGTCTCCTGCAACACATCTTCGGCATCCTGCTCGTTGCCCAGCATGCGCAGCGCCAGGCGATATACAGCCGGCGAGTACTGCTCCACCAGCTGCGCAAACGCAGCCCGGTCTCCGGCCTGCAGCGCTTCCAACGAAATCGTTTGTGGTTCAGTCATTGGTTAGATGCACGAACTCCGCAAAAGTGACAGCATTAGTGACAGCATTTATGAAAGAGGCCAGGTAGGCAACACGTCCAGGTCCAACGGATCGCGCTGCCCGGCGACAAAGCGGAAATAGCCAGCCGCCGCCACCATGGCGGCGTTATCGGTGCAATACAGCAGGCGCGGAATATTCACCGGCAATTCTTGTTGCCCAAGAAAAGCCTCGCGCAGCGCCTTGTTGGCCGAAACGCCGCCGGCCACGACAATCTGGCGGGCGTTAAACGTCTTGGCCGCCCGCAGCGTCTTGGCCAACAACACATCGACCACCGCCGCCTGGAAACTGGCCGCCAGGTCTTCGACCGGAAGCGGTTTGCCCTCTTCTTCTATCTGGCGCACCAGCCGCAGCACCGCTGTTTTCAGACCGCTAAAGGAAAAATCCCAACTGCCCTCCATGCGCGCCCGTGGAAAGCGAAACGCCTGCGGGTCGCCATTGGCCGCCGCCGTCTGAATCGACGGCCCGCCCGGATAGGGCAGCCCCAACAGGCGCGCCACCTTGTCAAACGCCTCGCCGGCAGCGTCGTCCTGCGTGCTGCCCAGGCGTTGATACGTCAGGTGATCCGTCATCAGGTTCAATTCGGTATGCCCGCCCGAGACCAGCAGAGCCATCAACGGAAACTCCGGGGCGGGCGGCGGTTCAGGGGTATCCACCGCATAGACCCAGGCGGAATAAATGTGCCCCTCCAGATGATTGACGCCCACCAGCGGCAGCCCGCGCCCCAACGCCAGCCCCTTGGCGGCGTTCATCCCCACCACCAGCGAACCGGCCAGCCCCGGCCCGCGCGTCACGGCAATGGCGTCGATATCCCCCAACGACAGATGCGCCTCGTGCAGGGCCTGCTCTACCACGGCATAAATCGTACGGATGTGCTGGCGCGAAGCCACCTCGGGGAACACCCCGCCGTAGCGGGCATGCAGATCGATCTGCGAAGCCACCACGCTCGAAAGCAACACGCGGCCATTTTCCAATACCGCCGCCGCAGTTTCGTCGCACGAGGTTTCTACGGCCAGGATGCGCGCCGGCGGGAATGTCTTCGTCTCACTCATTGTTCATTTCCTTGTCTTACCAGTATTCATTTCGATCAGCGGCCGACCGGCAATACCAGATCGTAGGGGTATTCGGCCAACAACTCGACCTTGCCTTGCGGCGTGACCCAATAGGTATCCTCCAGGCGGACGCCCAGCCCTCGTTCGGGGTAATACAGGCCCGGCTCGACCGTAGTTACCATTCCGGGGGTGAGCACCTCGCTGCTGCCCATACGCAGCCCCGGCAGTTCGTGCACGTTGAGCCCCAGCCCATGCCCCAGGCTGTGGACGTAGCCCACCTCGGTGGCAGGGTCAGACAGGATCGTCGCATGTCCCTGCGCCTCAAACAATTCACAGGTCAGCCGCTGGTAATAACTGCACGGTTGATTGACCTTCAACTCGCCCGTGACCCGCCGGTAAACCTGGTAAACCTGCTCGTATAACGCCAGGGCCTCGTCCGGGGCGTATCCCAGGCACCACGTGCGGGTAAAGTCGTAAAAATAACCGCCGCCGGCCTCGCAGGGGAAGATATCGTACACAATCGTCTGCCCCAGGCGCAGTACATCGCTCGCCGTGCCACTGCTATGCGGCACACCCGCATCTCGCCCGATGGCAAAGATGGTACCCTCCGGGTTCTCGGCGCCGCGCTCGGCCAGCCACAGGTCGATCCGCCGCTTGACATCGCCGATGGTTAACGGTTCGCCATCCGCCCGCACCAGGACATCGCCACGCGCCGTGTGGCCACTGAGGAAATCGGCTGTCGCCGCCACCACTTCGGTGGTCGCCCGCCCCATGCGCCGGATGCGTTCTATCTCGTCGCCGTCCTTGGTGGCGCGCGCCTGCAACAGGATTTTGCCGTCCGGGTCGCCGCAGAATGTGATCTCGGGCATGGCCGCCTGCAAAGCGCTGAACAAGTCAAAGGCTTCACCAAACTCGATCAGGCCGGCCAGCATCACTCGCCCACGCGTTACCCCCACGTCACGAAACATTTGCTGGTAACGGTAGACGTCCGCCTTTCGCATGTCGCCATTGGCCTGGCGCAAACGATCGGCCAGCGGATAATTGGAATAACTGATCGTCGCCAGCCCGGTGCGGGCAGCCTCGTCGCGTTCCATTGGCCCGTGAAACAACACGGCCGGCTCGCCGCGTTTCTTGATTAAATCGGCATGGGTCACGTGTCCCCCGCCGGTTAAGTACACCATGGCCGGGTTGTGTTGCGCCGGCCCCAATACCAGCAAAACGTCCACGTCATTGGCCTGCATCAACGCATCCAGATCAATTTTCATCCTTTACCTCTCCCTTATACACTCCGACCCAGGGCATTCTGCAATCCGACCAACAGCGCCCCTTCCTGTTCGGCAAAAACGGTACGCGGATCCAGCACCACCTGATCCGCCTCCACGCGGGCGATGATCGGCGGGTTGCTCTGGCGCAATTGTGTCAGAAACCGGTTCGGCTGCGGCACGGCCAGCGCCAACAAATAGGTAGGCAAAGTTTCTTCCGGCAGGCTGCCGCCGCCGATAGCAGACTTACCCGGGATCACCCGCGCCGGTTTTCCCAGCGTATCGGCCCAGCGACGCGCCCGGGCCAACAAATGTTCCGGGGTCTTGCTGATCATCTGCCATACCGGGATCTCACGCTCGGCTTCGTCCTTAAGATAATGCTGCAAAGTAACCGCCAGCGCCGCCAGGCACAATTTATCGGCGCGCACCGCCCGCGCCAGTGGGTGGCGGCGAATGCGTTCCAGCAATTCGGCCCGCCCAACGATAATCCCCGCCTGCGGCCCACCCAACAATTTATCGCCCGAAAAACAAACCACATCCACACCCGCCGTCACGGCTTCCTGCACGGTAGGTTCGTGCGACAGGCCAAAACGCGCCGTGTCCAACAGCGCCCCAGAGCCAAGATCATCCATCACCGGCACCTCATGGCTGTGTCCAATCTCCACCAGTTCCGCCAGCGACGTCTCACCGGTAAACCCGCTGATGCGAAAATTGGACGGGTGTGCATGCAGCAGCAATGCAGCCGGCTCCTGTAATGCCTCCTCGTAATCGCGGCGGTGTACACGGTTGGTCGCACCTACCTCGACCAGTTTGGCCCCCGACTGGCGCATCACTTCCGGCACGCGAAACCCGCCGCCGATCTCCACCAGCTGCGTGCGCGAGATCACCACCCGCTTGCGCCTTGCCAGCGCACTCAACGCCAACAGCACCGCCGCAGCATTATTGTTCACCACCAGGGCCGCCTCGGCGCCGGTCAGGCGCGTTAGCAAATCCTGAACGGTCGCCGAACGTTCGCCGCGCACGCCGCGATCCAGTGCATATTCCAAAGAACAGTACCCCGCCGACAATTGCTGCACGGCCTGCAAAGCCGCCTGGCTGAGCGGCGCTCGCCCGAGATTGGTGTGGCCTACCACGCCGGTGGCGTTAATCACCGGCACCAGCCCCGGGCGCAGCCAGTCTTGCAAGCGCGCCTGTGCCAGCGAGAGCACCATCGGGCGCTGCGGCAACGTACTGCCCTCGCGATAATTTTGACGCAATTCCGCCAGCGTCTCGCGGATGGCATCCAAAACCAGCGGACGGCCATACGCCGCGATCAATTCGGCTGCCTGACGGGTCTGTAACAACTGCTCAACGGACGGCAGCAAACTAAGTTCGCTCATGGGTGGTTTCCTGTGGTTTCCAACGACTGCGTTCGCGTAACCGTAACAAAAATTCAACGATCACCATTCCGGCCGCCAAAAACAGGGCCAGCAATGGGTTCAGCACGCGCCCCAACTGCAACCAGACCAGCAGATCACAATAGATTCCCACCATCAACGCTTCACGCACAATAACGGCGCTATCCACCGGGGGAGAACTGGGAAAACGGCGATGGAGGTAATGAACGAGCGGCAAAACGGTACCACAAACCGCCAGGTTAACCAGAAAGAAGAAAAGCCAGCGCGGGCCCAGATAGGGAAGGGTCAAAAAAACCAACGCGGCCAACCCACCCCAGCCCAATACTGCCAGGACAACGCCAACCCAAAGAAAAGGAAGAAATGGAGGCACGGAGACTCCTTTCAGTGATGTATACAAATTATATCGCAACCTGCCAACACACGCCAAAGCCCAGCAAGAAGCGTGCCGGGCAAATAAAAAATCCCCCTCCCGCAGGACACGGGAGGGGGACCGAGGGGAGGGAAGGTGGTCAGGATTCGGGCGCCAGCGCCAGCACAAAAGTACCGGGGGCGGTGGTCATGGTGGTCGCATACCCACCACTAACCGTCGTAGGCAGCACCTCCCACTGGCTGCTTCCGACGTTGTAGAACATGATGACAAGCTTTTGACCATCCGGCACGCTGAAGCCCTCGGGGATCATCAGGCGCATGGACATGGCGGAATTCAACACCGCCGTCGCGCCATCCGGAGTTGTCACATTCAACGTAAATGCCGGGCCCACAAAACTGTAACCATCTCCCAAAGCAGCCGGCAGGCCGCTTTCTGTCAGCCCGGTAAACCCAACCGATCCATCTTTGGGCATACTATAGGCTGGCAAAGTCATACTGGCCAGAAGTTGATTGCCGGGCGTGTTGACCGGCTGAAGTTCCCAGAAATCAAAAATCAACTTGTGCGTGCGATTGGGGTTGAAAGGCCCCGCCCCACTGCCCATAAACACATCGATGATGTCCTGGAGTACTTCACCGCCTGGTAATGTACTCCCACCCTCTTCGCCGTCACGAGGCTCTGGTTCGCTTTCACACGCATCCCCCTTCCCGTCGCCGTCCGTATCTACCTGGTCTGGATTGCTGGTCCTGGGGCAGTTATCCAACAGATTGTCCAAACCGTCTCCGTCCCGGTCGCCATTGGGGGTCGCGTCACAGGCGTTGCCCGCCCCATCGCCGTCCGTGTCCGCCTGATCGGGGTTGCTCACCGAGGGACAATTGTCGACTGTGTCGTTGTTACCGTCATTGTCGCTGTCGTATGGCATGGCGTCACAGGCATCCCCGGCGCTGTCGCCGTCCGAGTTCTCCTGTCCCGGGTTGC
>CAZHTS010000114.1:0-13365 GCA_964535315.1 uncultured Anaerolineaceae bacterium | reverse complement strand
CCGGCAACGCTCAGATCAGGCCGCCAGGGTGACTGCGGCGCGGAAGGCCGAATAGGCGGCAGGCATGTCGCCGGCTTCGAACGTGATGCGCCGCGCATCGCGCTTGCTGCCCGGCAGCAGGGCGGCGCGGTCGGCCATGTCTGAGTTAAAGAGTTCGACGCACACCTTGACCGGGGTGCTCACGCTGAGCGGGGCAGGGCCTTGACCGGCCTTGAACTGTTCCACCGCCCGGCGGGCGCCGGCGCGAATGGCCGCCTGCGAGACCGCCGGCGGCAGGCATTCGGCCGCAAACCGTCCGGTGGCCTTTTTGACCTGCACTGCCTCCACCCCGGGCAGCCAATCACGCGCCTCGGCGCAGGCCGTCTGGTCGCCCGAGACGAGCAGCACCGGCACGCCGAACCAGCCGCACAGCGAACCGTTTAGCCCGATTTCGCCCACCAGGCGCTCGTTCAACCACAGATTGCACACCCGGGCGCTCGACCAGGTATGGTCGAGAATGGCGTTTGTCGAGCCGATGCGGGCATGGTAGCCGATGAAAAAGGCGGCGTCCACACCGTCATCGACACCCTGAACCATCGAAAGCGGGGCGGGCGTACCGCAGTTCAGACGGGCGCGCGGGTCGAGTTCTTCGATGAGAATATTGTTGCTGTTCCAGTGCCCATCGCTGACAACGATTTCATCAACGCCAGCCTCGGCGGCGCCCTGAATGGCGGCGTTGACATCCTGAGTCATCAGGCGGCGAAAGCGCTGGTAGTCTGGGTGGGAGGAGGTGACCTGATCCCACTGCACGACTCCGGTAATACCTTCCATATCGACGGCGATTAACAGCTTCATTGCAGGTAGACTCCTTGAGCGTGATTTCTGATCGATTAGACCGGGCAGGGCTGTATCCTGCCTGCCCGGGTTCAGTATACCACCAATAGCAATGCTATAATCTTAACCAAAAGGAGCCGCCATGCACCCTCAGGCCTATCGTTATGAAAGTGAAAATGCCATTCTGCTGGTGACCCTGCTCGTGCTGGGCGCCGCCACGTTGTTTACCGCCGGCCTGACAGTGTGTATGCTGCCCTTGCTGGCGCTGGTATTGATCGTGGTGTCGTACTCGATCAACCGCTCGTATCACCGTATGGGCTTCGGGCAGCCGGTTACGCCCGAAAGTACGCCGGCCCTGGCGCGCCTGGCCGACGATTGTGTCCACCGGCTGGCGCCCGGCGAAGTGCGCATCTTTGTCGCCCCCAGCCGCCAGCGCAACGCCTACGCCTTTGGCCTGAGCAGCCCGCGCATCGTGGTATTGAACAGTTCGCTGTTCGAGGTGATGGACGAGGACGAGATTCGCTTCATCCTCGGCCACGAATTGGGCCACGTGGCGTTGGGACACACCACCTTCAACAGCCTGCTGGGCGGGATGGCCGGGGTGCCGCTCTCGGTGGGGGTGGCGGTGGTGCTCATCTTTGCTTTTCGCTGGTGGAACCGGGCGTGCGAATATTCCGCCGACCGGGCCGGCCTGCTGGCCTGCGGCAACCCAAACAAGGCCATCTCTGCGCTGGTCAAGCTGGTGGGCGGGGCGGGATCGCCGGCCGAATACCAGCGCACCCTGCGGGCCATCGAACAGCAGGACGATTCGCTGCTCAACGTGCTGGCCGAGACGCTCAACACCCATCCGATGACGGTGCGGCGCATCGCCGAACTGCGCCGCTATGCCGCCAGCCCGGCGTACGCCCAACACCAGGCCGCCATCGGCCGGCCGCTGCGCCCGGTTAAATAACCCTGCCCCGCAGTACGGGGCAGGGGATCAGGGGAGGAAGGAAGATTGCGAAAGTTTTTTCCCGCCGTGTAAATAGCCGGGGAAAAGCCTGTGTGAACCACGAGGTTGACTCGATTGTACCGGATTGCATTCGGTTTTCAATCCCCCCGGCGTTTACAGAAATGCAAAAAACCCGACGATCGGACGACGAGATTTAGACGAAAGCCTTTTGGAGGCTAATGGACAGCGGTGAACACGCACAGCAGATCGTTTTTGCCGGTGCAGGCGGCCGCCAGTTTATTGTCGATGTAAACTTTTAACGTCTGCCCGCTGCCAAAAGCGCTCTCGATGCGGGCGACTTCTTCGCAATCGATGGCGGGCAGTTGGGATTCCTGGCTGTTTTGCACCACGGCCACGCAGGCGCCCGGCTTCAAACTGGCGAGCTGCCAGCGGCTGCCCGGAATGGCGCTCGCTCCATCGCCCAGGCGAATGGCCGCCAGCGGGAAGGGCTGATCGGACTGGTTGACCAGCAGCAGGCCCTCGCGCCGGTAACTGGCCAGCAACAACTGGTAGCTCACCGGCGGCGGCGTGGCGGTGGCGGTCGCCGTAGCGGTAGCGCTGGGGCTTGCGGTGGGGCTGGCCGTGCGCGTGGCGGCAGGCGTGCGGGTGCTTGTAATCGTCGGGGTACGACTGGCGGTCGGGGTAGGCGTGGCGGTCGGGGTGGCGGTGGGGGTGCGAGTCGCTGTGCGGGTGTGGGTCGCCGTATGCGTCATAGTGAGGGTGCGAGTGGCGGTCGCCGTAGCGGTCGGGGTGGGCGTTGCCTCGGGCGCGGCGACGAGGGGCAGCGACAGGCGGGCGGCGAGGTCGCGCATCCCCTGTGGGTCGAAGACATACGCCGCAGCAAGCAGGCCAAGCCCGGCGACCAGTAAGACCAGCAAGCGCGCGGTCCGAGAAAAACGCCGCGGCGGGCGTTTGAGCTGCGTCTTTTCCTGAGCGGAGGTCGGGGCGGCCACCGGGCGAGAAGCAATCGTAGCCGGCAGCGGCGCGGCCAGTTGGGTGATGGTTTGACCCTGCATGCGTTGCAACATGGGCACTGCCTGAGCGGCGCCGGGGGCGGGCGGGGCTTCTTCCAGGGCTTTCTTCAGGGCCGCGGCCATCTCTTTGCCACTCTGATACCGTTCGCCCGGCTGTTTTTCCAACGCCTTGAGGATGACCGCCTCAATCTGCGGGCTGAGCTCCGGGCGATACTGGCGTGGGGCGGGCGGTTTATCGGTCAGGTGGAGCATGGCCAGGTCGGTGGGCGAGTCGGCCACGAAGGGCAAGTGACGGGTGAACATTTCGTACAGGATGACACCCAAAGCATACAGGTCGCTTTGCGACACGGCCCGGGCGGAAGACACCGCCTGTTCGGGGGCAATGTGCGTGGGCGAGCCCAGCACCTCGCCGCGCGTGCCGACATCCAGCAGCAGCGCCAGGCCAAAGTCGGTCAGGATGGCGTCGCCCTGGCGATCCAGCATGATGTTGGCTGGCTTGATGTCGCGATGGATGATGCCATTGGCGTGAATGTAATCCAGCGCGCTGCCAATCTGGCAGATGATGCGCAGGATATCCGCCGCGTCCATATAATCGGGCGAGAAACGATAAGTTTCCAGCACGGTTTGCAGGTTGACGCCATCCACGTACTGCATGGCCATATAAAACAGCCCGTCCTTCTGGCCGCAGCGGTACAGGCGGACAATATGTGGATGCTCTAGCCTTCTAATGGCCTGTGCCTCGCGCTCGAAGCGTTGCCGGTAGCTGGCGTCGTTCTGATAGGGAGTATCGATGATCTTGATCGCCACCAGGCGTTGCAGGTTCGTATCGATTCCCTGGTAAACACGCGCCATGCCCCCCTTGCCCAGCATCGCCAGGATCTGATATTCGTCAATCTGTGTTCCCAGCAAGCCGTCGACATTCATTTCATAAATTATAATATAGTCATGAGTATTCTCCAGGCTTATCAGGCTGCTTCCATTAAAACTGCCGACAACCTCAAGACGGTGGCGCAATCGGCGACCATGCGTGATCTCTCACACCTGTCGTTACCCGAAATCGACGCCATTACCCGCCTGATCAGCGAAATTGCGCCGGCGGGCAACATTCCGGGCGTGATACTGAGCGGGCTGGCGCGCCTGCCGGGGCGTACGCCGCCGTTGCAGACCGTACGGCGTGACATCGGGCTGCTCTTTCGCGGGGTGGAACAAATGCTGGACCGGGCCATCTACAGCACCATGTTCGCCGGCCCGGCGGCGGTGATCTGGGGCTATCAGAATTTGCTGCGCCTGGCGGGTAAAGATCCGGAGGACTCCTTTCCCGAGGGCATCTGGCAGTTCTACGTCGATTATGCTCTGCGCGACGACACCGCCCGGCACGCCACCGAGACCCACGGTTTCGATACCGCGCTCAGGCAGCACCACATACAGATTTCGGCGCTGGATCGCATTACCGCCTGGAGCATGACGGCGATCCACTGTCTGCACCAGTATGACCATCTGCTGGCGAACGAGTGGCGCGAACGCATGGCGCTGGCGTTACTTTCCAGGCTGACAACCGGGCGGCCCGGCTTGAGCGCCTACACCCAGTTGTATACCGGCTGGCTGAAGCAAATTCCTTACCAGCGCGGCCGGGACGCCGGCGCCGAGGAAGATTACCCGCACTACCGCCGCCGCAAGTTCGACATTTTTCTCAATCAGACCCTGCGCGATCTGCCGGCAGATATCCGCGCCGAGTGGCAGCGCCAGCTGGTGGCAGCCGAGCAAAACGACCTGCCTGCCTACCAGCGCCAGATGAGTATCCTGGGCTACCTGTCCCCCGATGCCTACGGCGAAACACGTACACCGCTACCCATCGAACAGATCAACCTGGGGCTGGTCTACCGCGGCCGTTATTATCTATTGCCGGTGTGCGCCCCAGGCAGCAACCGCCCGAGCGGGGTCGAGACGGTGCGCGCCCAGGTGGCGGCGCTGTTGGCGACCCTGCCGGATGGGCCGGCGGCAGCGCTGACCGGGCTGGCGACCTGCCGGCGCAGCGCTCAGGCGGCGCTGCGCGAACACTTCAACCCGGTGTTGCTTTCCAGCCTGGATGCATTACGGCGGGCGCCGGTGATCCTCAATTGCGATCCGCGCCCGTTGCGCCTGCCGCTCTCGCTGCTGCGCCAGTCCGAACGCGGGGTGGGCGATCACGCGCTGACCATCTTCGACACCGGCGAGACCTTTGTCTTCGATCTGTCGCACATCTTTTTCGACGGCATCTGGGGCGTGGCGCTGGCCGAAATCCTGACCAACGAGGCGCTATCCTGGGCGGTGTATCTGAGTTCATTGCCTGCCGCACAGCCGGCCGCCGCCTGCCCGGCAGCGATCAAGTTCAAGTTCAGGCCGGCCGAGTCCGAGCGCATTCGCCAGGCGTTGCAGGTTACCCCTGAGGCCGGGGCCGAGACATCCACCGTCGATCTGAAGCTGTTTGCCCAGGTGCGCAAGGTCTTCAAAAAGCGCAGCGATCTGCTCAACCTGACGGTCAACGATCTGCTGGTGCTCTACCGCGCCATTCACGCCGTGACATACCGGCCCGACGCCCGCCTGCTGGAAGACATGGAAGCCCTGAACGCCACACCCGAGGAACGCGAGGCGTCTGTCCAGGCGCTGCGGGCGCTGGAGGAAGTTACCCGCAGCATGCCGGCCGTCCTCATCCCGGTCGACGCCAGCCAGGGAGAGCCGCGCCAGCGGCTGTACCCGATGACGTTTGAGGTGCCGCTGGCCGAATTGGATTTGCTCCAGTTGCACACCCGTACACTGGCGGCGCTGGCCGTTTACCAGGCGGCCGGTGTGGATGAGCGTGAGGTGGCCTTCCACAATTTTCACGATTTGCGCCGCGTGTATCTGAGCACACTGGCCGGCTTCGGCGAGGTGATGAACAAGGCCAAACAGATCGCCGCCAGCGGCGAAAGTTTCAGCGTCGGCAGCGTCAAATTGCTGGCGCACCTGCCGGCCCCACTGCAACGCCTGTTGGATCAGGTACCCGACCGGGTTGAACTGCTCAACGACTTGATGAAAGGGCGCGAGGTGTTTTCAAACGTGGGGGCGGTGGCGCCGGGCAGTACCTTGCAGCGTTTCATCAGCGCCAAGGACGATAACGATAAAAAGATCTTCTCGTGGGGTGTGATCACCGACTCGAGCGGCTGTATGCACATCTCGCTGCGAGACTTTCGTCCTCACGTCGCCAGTCTGCAGGCGCTAGGCCGCCTGGATCTGGCCAATCGCATCACCCAGGATTACCTGGAGGCTTACGCCCGCGGACTGAACGCTTATCTGCGTGAGTTGCAGCAAATCGCCATCGTCAGCCGGGAAGCGGCATTGTAGAATAGAGGAGCGTATGGCAGCCCAGGATGCTTTCATCGGTCGCCAACTGGCTATTTATCGTCTTGAGCGGTTATTGGGCCGCGGTGGGATGGCGAGCGTATATTACGGCTGGGACGTGAAGCTGCAACGTCCGGTGGCGGTCAAGGTGTTCGACGCCCGCTACCAGGACGACCCCACGTTGGCGCGGCGTTTTATCAACGAGGCGCGCACCATAGCCGGCTGGCGGCACGAGAATATCGTGCAAATTTATTACGCCGGCGACGAGGCCGGGTTGTATTACTTTGCCATGGAGTACATCCGCGGGCCGGATCTGCGCGCACTGCTGGACCGCTACCGCCACGCCGGTGAGTTGTTGCCGCACGCCGATGTGGTGCGAATCGGACACTGTGTGGCCTCCGCTCTGGATTACGCCCATCGCCACAACGTCATTCACCGTGACGTCAAGCCTTCCAACGTGATGCTCTCGGACGATGGCCGGGTGGTGCTGACCGATTTCGGCCTGGCGGTCAATATCACCCAGGGCACGCTGGGCCAGGTGTTTGGCAGCCCGCACTATGTGGCCCCCGAGCAGGCGCGCAGTTCGGCGCAGGCGGTGCCCCAGTCGGATTTATACGCTTTAGGCGTTATGTTGTATGAGATGTTAACCGGGGCGGTGCCGTTTGACGACCCTTCGCCCATGTCGCTGGCATTGCAGCACCTGACCCAGGCGCCGCCTTCGCCGCGCCAGGTCAATCCGGCGCTCAACCCGGCGGTCGAGGAAGTGCTGGTCAAGGCGCTGAGCAAATCCCCGTTGGAGCGTTACCAGACCGGTACCGAACTGATCGATGCGCTGGAAGACGCCCTGTCGGGCCGGGCGCAGTCGCCGGCCGGGCTGATTGCTCTGCCGCCGCCGCCGGCCGGGACGGGCGCCCCAGAACGCACCCTCTCCCATCTGGATGTGGCCGCAGCGGTCAAAGAGTACGTCCACCAGCATCCGCAGCACCCACTGGGAACACCTGGGGCGTCCACCACCCACATGGGCCAACGCAAAAAAGGGTATGGCTGGCTGGCGGCGTTTGTGGCCTTACCGTTGCTGCTGGCTGCTTTTCTGCTGCTGGCCTGGTGGGGCGGCGGGTTCAACTTTTTGCGTTCCTCCCCCGTCCAGCCCACGGCGGTCGTCATGAACGAGACGCCGCCAGCCGCCGCAACCAGGACGCCGGCGGCAACCGCCATTGCCGGGGCCACCCTGGCGCCGCCGGCCGCCGCACGTTCCGCCACGCCGGATGAGGCCACGGCGGTGGTGCTTGAGCGCGGCGAACTGACCGCCACCCCCGATCAGGCCCTGCCCACCACCCCGCCGGATCGCGGTAATTTGCTGATCCTGTATTACGACGACGGCGCTTTCTACCTGTACAACCGTTCCAAGCAGGAATGGCCGATCTTTCCGTTGTCCATCGAGCGCCTGGATGCCAGCGACGCGCCCATCGACCGTTTCGAAGGCCGGGTGTGGGGCGATATCTATCCCAAGCTGCGCCCGGGGTATTGCATGGTGATGCGCATCCTGCAGGCCAAACAGGAATTGCTGCCGGTGGAATGCGTCGGGCGCATCCTGGTGCTGCACCAGCCGCGTAAAGACAGCGGTTATCTCTTCTGGCCGGCACAGCCGGGCAGCACACACTTCCGCGTGTTGTGGAACGAGGTCGAGGTCGGCCGCTGCGAGATCGCCAAGGGATTGTGCGAGGTGACCCTGCCCGATTGACGCCCGGTTTAAAGCACCTTGGCGTAGGATGGGCGGGTGGCGTAAATCCACCGGCGGATCAGGTCGACGCTGAAGCGGTACAGATTGCTGCGCGGCCCGGCGCGCGAAAGGATGTCGCGCGCTTCCAGCTCGCTGGCGGCCTGCGCCAGTTCCTCGCCCGACAGCGGGCGGCCGCGTTTTTCCAGTTGGGCGGCAATATCTTCGATCGTCACGCTGTCCTTGATCTCGAGCAGTTCGGCCAGCGCCAGCAGAATCAGGCGCTGGTGGGTGGCCGACTCGGCCCAGATATACTTGAAGTGCGCTTCGCCGCGTTCGATGATCCGATCCAGCACCGCGTCCAGGCAGGTGACGGTCAGGTAACTGCGCTGCGTTTCGTTGTGATACACCACCATTTCATGACAGACCACCTGGGTGAAATAGGGATGCCCGGCGGCAACCTGATAGACGCGCTCGACGACCAGCGGATCGTATTCCAGCCCGTAGGGCTGCACCGGTTGAGTCATCAGCCGGGTGACCTCTTCTTTGGAAAGGAAGGTGATGCGTTTGTAGGCGGCGATGTTAAACAGGATCGACCAGTATTCGGCCGCCAGTTCTTCCAGTTTGTGCGTTCCCGCAAAGACAAAATCGACGCGGGTTTCGTGCTGCATCAGGTTGCGTAAATAGGGGAAGATATCCGCGCCCAGTTTGCCGTCTTCCACCCGCTTTTGCAGTTCCTCGAACTCGTCGAACATCAACAGCAGGTTCTTGTCGCCCAGATGAGCGGTCACGCCGCGCAGGAAGCGGTTGCGGAAGAAGAACTCGGGGGATTCCTCGAAATCCTTGCGTTCGGGCAGATCGATCTGGATGCCGTGGTTCTCGAGGGCGTAGGCGATGTCGTCGGCAATCGAGTACAGGAAATCCGCCTCGCCCCGCGCCGCCTTGCCCTGCATGTCGATCAAGATGCAGTAGTGCGTATCGGCCATGACGGTGTTGAGCTGGTAGAGGATCGAACTCTTGCCGGTGCGCCGCTGTCCGTGCAGCACGATGACGTTGTTCTGATAGGCGCCCAGCAGTTGTTCGTGCACAAAAGTGAACACATCCTGGCGGCCGACGAATAACTGCCCGCTTTGCAAGGGAGTGCCGGTAACATAGGGGATGGGGAAGATGCGCTGGAAGGGCTTTTCCTCTTCCAGGAATTCGATCTGATCGGCAAACTCCAGGGCGCGCTCGGGGTTGAGCGTGTCGCGGAACAACACCTGCCATTCGATGCGCATGGGCGCCTTGACCAGCGGCTTGATGGTAAAGGTCACCTCGCACTGCTCCTGCGGGGCAAGAATCTCGATGGCGGGAATTTTGGCTTCAACCACTTCGTATTCGCCGGGTTGCCCGCTGACCAGAATGCGCACCGCCTCGGCCACGTTCAACCCCTGATTGCGGATGGCAATGGTCAGGTTGAGGCGCGTTTCGTAGGTGAAACGGCGGGTAACCAACTGAGCGCTCAAATCGGCGCTGCCCTGTAAGTCTTTAATCGAGGAGAGCACCGTGGCTTCCCACTGGTCGAGCAGGCGGCGCAGCACGCCCAGTTCAGGGTAAGGGCTCTGGCAGCCGCTGGCGCGTTCGCCCATCTCGCAAAACAGGCGCGCCATGCGCAGGTTTTCCAGCGAGTTATTGAGAAAGATGATCTTGGCGCTCAGGTCGTCCACCCGTTCCACCTTTTTCAACTCGCTGAGGATGCGGGTGAGGTGCTCGCCGATGCGCGCCAGGGTGGAGGGCAGCGAGGAAGTCTGCGTCTCGGGCATGGGGTGGATGGCGGCAACCTGCGATAGGGTGCGCGCCGCCAACCCCAGAGAGAAGATGCGGTGCAGGGCGCTGATTTCGGCGCGCATCTTCCAATCCGGATGGGCGTCCAGGATGGTGGTGATGGTTTGCAGCGCCTCAGGGGTGCGTTCTGGGGCGGTCGCCAGGGTGTGGTAAGCGGCCACCATCTGTGAACGGTCGGGCATGGCGCCCCAATAAAAATAGAGGTGCGCCAGCGTTTGCGAGGCGGCGCAATCGGCCTGAAAGACATGATACAGGCGCGGCAGGGTCAGATCGGGGTGGCGCACCGTCTCGCGCAGGATACGATAGGCGCGGTCGACCGGGCGTATCTGGAAAGCCATCAGGATGGCGCCATACACCACACCCTCCACTGCGCCGATCAGCGTGCAGGCCAGGGTGATAAACAATAACGTCGGCAGCGGCAGCAGATACATGATCAGGACGCGCACCGGCGGGCGCGCCAGCATTTCCAGGTCGGCGGCGCTAAAAGCCGCCGGCCCACTGCCGGTTTGCAGCGGCAGCGTCTGTGGGAAGAGCGCCACCGAGAATTGCTCGCTGGCGATGATTAAGATCGACATGACAATGCCCACCGTCGTTCCGGCGATGATGGCCGCCTGAACGCGCGAGTGAAAGCGTTTGGGTGGGTCTTTGGGCAGAATGGCCGCCACCAGACCGGCCAGGCCGGTTGCCAGAAAGACGAAGGGGGTCAGGAACGAAAACGCCGATTTTTGCAGGATGTTGTCCAGGTGCGTTCCGGCCAGCGCCTGCTGCAGGGTGGACATCAACAGCGCCCCCTCGGGGGTGTCGGCCTGCAAATAGGCGGTCTTCCAGATGTTGGTGAGCAGCAGCAAGATGCCCACCAGCACCCCAACCGTCAGGCCCGAGAGGAACACGTCTTCGGAGAAGCGGTACCAGCGGCGATGATCGCGGCGGGTGGGGAGAATATCCAGCAGGGTGAGCTGCTTTTGCTCCGGATTGCGCGAGCGCAATAGCCAACCGGTCAGGGCGCCTTCGAGCGCCCCGACGACAATCAGGGCCAGTACGGTGATGAGGATGTAGGTAAGGCTGTCCAGCAGTACGGCGCGGGCAAACTCAACCACCATCGTTTCCGGGTAGGTCTGGATGGAACGATACAGGTGATTGTATTGAAAGATCGAACGAGCGGCGAGGATGGCGTTGGTGGGGCAGAGCAGCATGATGTAGATCGTCACGCCGGCCGAAGCCCCTGCCACCCCGCCGGAAATGGCGCCGGGGCGCAGATCGTACGCCCCCGAGCGCAGCACAGCAGCCGGGCCGAGGGCGAGGACGGTGAGGGTGAAGAGCGAGGTGCAGGCCAGCGTTACCAGCAGAGAAACGGACACCTGCACCACCCCCAGGCGCAGCTCGCTGCTGATGGTCTGAAGCGGAATGCCGGCCGTGTTGGCCATGCGCACAACCAGTAAGGAATAGGTGGGATACAGGAGCAGCACGGTCAGCACCATGCCAACGAGTATGCCCATGACCAGGCTTTTCTTAATCATAAAATGGACTCCAGAGCCGCACAGAATTCACTGGCGGTGGCGTAACGCTCTCCGGGCTCTTTGGATAACACGCGTTCAAAAACCGTGTCCACCGGCGCGGGCAGGTGTGGCGCCAGGCTGCGCGGCAGGGGCGGCGTGTCGGTCATGTGTTTGAGCAGCACTGCCAGGGGCGTGTCGGCCGAGAACGGCAGCTGTCCAACCAGCATTTCGTACACCACCACGCCCAGCGAGTAGATGTCGCTGGCCTGATCCACGTCATCGCCGCGCGCCTGCTCGGGCGACATGTAATCGGGGGTGCCCATGGTGATGCCCGTGGCGGTGAATTTGACCCCGCGCAGCATCTTGACCACGCCGAAATCGGTCAGGACGGCGTAATTGTCGAGCAACAGGGTGCTGTCGGAGGGTTGGCTGGCGGCGTCACGGTTTTCACCCATGCGCAACAGAATGTTGGCCGGTTTGACGTCGCGGTGTACCATACCGTGCAGGTGGGCATGATCCAACGCCTGGGCAATGTTGCGCGTGATGGCCAGGATTTCGGGGTAGGCGATCCGTTCGTTGTGTTCGCGCAGGCTGCGGATACGCTCCTTGAGGGTGGTGCCGGCAACGTATTCCATGACCATGTAGGTGATATCTTCGATCGAGCCGAAGTCAAATACCTGCACGATATTCGGGTGGTTCAGGCGCGCCACGGCCGACGCCTCGCGCTGAAAACGCTCGTAAAATTCCGGATCGGCGGCAAAGCGCGGCGCCAGGATTTTGAGCGCCACATAGCGGTCGAGGGCCGGGTGGTAACCCTTGAATACCTCGGCCATGCCCCCCTGGCCCAGCGGGCAAACCACGCGATAGCTGCCCAGCATACGCCCGATCATGTCGCTCTTGGTTCTGCCCAACGGCCCGGTGACGACCGGCGTCGACCGGGACGGCGGCGGCGGTACGCTGACGGGCGCCGAGGTTTCGGCGTCGCCGCGCTGGCGTTTGAGAAATTCGCCGAACGTCTCGCTGAACGGGGCGGGCTTTTCATCTTTTTCTTCGATCAGGCTTTTGATGCGCAGAATGCGGATGACCGGCTCGGAGGCCTGCGAGAGGTGCGACAGGGCGAATTGCTCGGTGGGAGAGAGCTGCGCCCACAGATAGCGGTAGTGATCTTCGGCCTCGGCCAGGAAGCGTTTGCGTACGTCGCGGTAGCCCTCGGGCAGGCGCGGCTGGCCGCGTCCGGGGGTGGCGCACAGGTGCGAACCGGCAATTTGCAGGAAGAAGGGGTGGTTGCCGGCCAGGCTGCGCCCGAACTGAATTTCTTCGGGGCACAGCGCCTGCCCGCCGCCGTAAGCCGAGATGCGCGCCAGCAGTGCGTCGGCGTCGGCGTCGGTGAGCGTGGTGAGCGGAATTTCCGAGAAGATGTTAAAGAAGGGCGAGGACAGGGTATCGGAATGTTCGTAGGTCAGTTCGTACAGGCTGCGTTTGGAAGCGGTGATGTACACCAGCCCCAGTTCGCCCGCCAGGCTGCGCAGTTCGCCGTAAAAATCGGGCTCAAAGCGCGGGTTGCGCGCCAGCGACTCGAATTCATCCAGGCACAGGATCAATTCATAGCCGGCGTCGCGCACCCGCCGCAGCAGGCGGCGCACCGCCATGAAACGCACGTCTTCGCCATCCGCCAGGCGCTGCACCATCTGGCGCAGGTCTCCTTCGGGCAGGCGCATGGCCAGAGCGTCCAGCACCTCGATCCAGAAATCGGCCAACGCCGCCGAAGCCATCCCTTCCAGATCGAAGTACAGGATCAGATGTCGCTCGGGGTCCAGGCCGTGCTGGCGCATGGTATCAGCCTGGGCGATGTAAGTTAACAGCGACGATTTGCCCATCTTGCGTTCGCCGATCAGCGAACGACACTGGTGGGTGACCATGGTGCTGTACAGGGTTTCGATTTCGATCTGACGGCCAACGAAGAAAGCCGGGTCGGTGATCCGTTGGCGGTTGAAAAAGGGATTTTTAATCATAAGCAACTCCAATACCGGCTAAGGGGAAATTCACATGGTACTATTATACTGTTTGTTTGCCGGTTTTTGGCTGGCGGCAGATTCACTTCATATATACGCTGGCGGGGGCGAATCGGTTGCACACCCGGAAAATTTCGCCCCGCTGCCCCTCTCCGACTCCCTCGCCCTCGAGGGCGAGGGC
>CAZHTS010000113.1:0-13557 GCA_964535315.1 uncultured Anaerolineaceae bacterium | reverse complement strand
CTTGAGCGCCGCATCCACAATCTGTTTACCGATCTCCTCAATATCCATCCTCACAACATCCCTCACATTATCCCTTGCACTACCCTTTACCCTCTTAGCGTCCTTAGCGCCTTAGCGGTTCAAACGCTCTCCGCCTTAAACGTCCCTTGCACTATCCCTTACCCTCTTAGCGTCCTTAGCGCCTTAGCGGTTCAAACGCTCTCCGCCTTAAACGTCCCTTGCACTATCCCTTACCCTCTTAGCGTCCTTAGCGCCTTAGCGGTTCAAACGCTCTCCGCCTTAGCCGGCAAGAAAACATAAATCCCCAACACATCCGGCGGGAGCTGCGGCTCCACCCGAATGTCAGCGACCATTTTATATACGAGAGCTCACTCCTTCGCTTCTATCAACCAGGCCCTATACAACAGAATGTACAGCAATATGCTCACCAAGATCATCCCGGAAAACAAAACACCGGCGATCGCAGAAAAATGAAAAAACAGACACACCAACGCCGCAAAAAAGAGAACCACGGCAACGAATCGAAACAACCTTCTTGCAGTACTCCTGACTTGTCTGCCGACCAAAAACTCCGAAATCAACAGATATGCGTCAAGACTTATCAGAGGGATAGCGACAGCAAACAGGTTAACCGCGGCAACAAGGAATTGGTCTAACAATTCAATACCCAGTAATTGAATGATGACGGCAATAGCCGTTACCAATAAACTCCCCATTAAACCAATTCTGAATTGAACGAGTTCCTTACTGGTTCTCATGCCGGTCATTTCCCTTTGTTGGGTTATTATCAGTGCCGGCATCTTCGGCGTCGTCGGCATCGTCAAATAATGGGCCGAGTACATTTAAAATTATCTGGATGTATTCCTCTATTTGCCCACCCAATTTTTGCAACTGTAGCTCAAGATAAGAGCGTAGCGAATCCCTCCCAAGTTTCACCATCGCTTTTAAATCAAGATTCACCTGAGCAAATTCTTCCTCAAGTTTTTTCTGGTAATATTCTTGCTGTGCATCGGGCTTTTCCATTGGAGATTCGGCTTCTGGATCTTTAAACATAGTCGCCCCCTATTCGCGGATGCTACGCTGGGGTTCTGATTTGGCAGGGGACTGGTAGATATTTGGCTTCATCTTTTGCCTTAGAACCCAGCCCCTGGTTTTTGCACAGGTTGCTAACATAACTTTTGCAAGCGCAACCAACCGATACCCATAAAGCGCCGAATAAGGAACAACTTCCAATGGGCGAACATGAATCTCATTAAGTACTTCCCATACATAATCCTTTTTTTCACTTATGTACTTCTCTTGCTCTTCTGATGGCAAGTTATAGTACATTTGCCAATCTCCGGGACAGATCTTGTCGACCTGACTGATGCCAACAACCAGGCGTTTTTTCAACGCATCAGGGACAACTTCTTCTATAAACTCCTGGTCAGCCTTCAAAGCTCGGTCATCAGCTTTGATGATCCACAAAATCAGATCACAGTCGGGGAGTAATTTTTCGTACATAGGTCGAATCTCGTTGTCTATTCGTTTAGTGGCGCCTACGCCTGGACCATCAATGATTGCAATCGCCCCTCGCCTACCACCCAACGGCACCGTAACTTCGGTTGGTACCATTGTGACAGGGCGAACAACTCCTACGTCAAGTAAAGGGTGGGGATTGAATAAAGCATTGATGGTAGATGACTTACCTGCCCCGGCCTTCCCAAGCAAGGCAATTCTTGGAGGAGTGTTTAATTCCCGTGTCATTTCTCCAAGAATGTCTTGCAGAGCAGGGAACCTCGAAATCACTTTGCGCAATTGTTGAATCTCTTCTTCCTTGGGATTCAACATGTATATAAACGTTTCAAGCAGTTTATCCATCACCGACCCTCCTTATCAACCTGGCAAGAAAACATAAATCCCCAACACATCCGGCGGGAGCTGCGGCTCCACCCGGTAGCTAACGTTACGCGCCCTGGACGCCCGGCGCACCCTTTGATGCGCTTCCAACAGTTCCTCGCCGCGCTGCACCGCCGCCCGATCCAGATACGGTCGCAAGAGGTCAAACCCTTCGATTACCCGGCCAATGAAATCGGAAGCCTGCTCAACGGCGATATTGCCATCTGGCTGGGCAGAAAGCAAGTTTTCCGCTTCAGGCTCGTCCAGCCAGGCTGCGCTCTGCGGACTGCCGGCAAAAGCCAGCAGCCGGCAATCTTCGGCCAGCAAGGGACGCTCTTCCTTATTTTGCACCTGGATAATGTGATAGCGGAAACGCACCAACAACAAGGTGGTGCGCCTGGATACCGCTCGCGTGCGAATGGCGCCACAGCGCCTGGCGGCCGGGTAACGCTCCGCATCCCCCGCCAGTGGATCCAGCGCCGTCTCCAGAACGTGATTGGCCAGCGTTTCCACAAATGGGTGGGTGCGCTGGATATAACGCTCGCCTTTCTGAACCGGCTGGCAAAACCGGAGGCAGAGTTTCGCCAGGCCAGAAGACTGCCCCAGGATATCCTTCAGCGCCGCCGATGCCTCACTTAAATTTACTTCTTGTGGATCGTTGCCGGTCACCTGTGCGCCAAACGCTGCCAGTGACCGCCGGGTGAAATCAGCCACATCCACCCCCGAGCCAATCGCAGCCTGCACCGCGTGCAACTCCTTCGCAACTTCACCTACCTGGATGGTTTCCTGGGCAAACAACGTGCGCGAGCGTTTTTCCCGTTCTGAGGCGGCTTCCCATTGGTTATATAGTTCCTCTTTTTGAGGCTGGATAAACTCATCAAAGCCCGGTAGATACCCCTGTAACGCGCTCGGTTTTGATTTGAGCAGCAGGCCCTCAAAAATTGCCTCCACCACTTGCTCGGTGTTTACCGGTACGGGCACAGAAATACCCAGTGAAGAACGGATGGTGCGGTGTTTGCGGAGCAGCACATCCAACACCACACCGTCAATTTGATTATCCACGCCATAATAGGTAAGCACCCGCACGGTCTTACTGGGCTGTCCGTAGCGATCCACGCGCCCTTCACGCTGTTCGTGACGGGTCGGGTTCCAGGATAGGTCGTAGTGGAGCACTGCGTTGAAATGTTCTTGCAGATTGATGCCTTCCGAGAGACAGTCGGTTGCCACCAAAACCCGTCTTGGCGCCGCTGCAACCTGTTGTACGCGCGCCACTCGCTCGGGCGGAGGCAGCAAACCGGTTACCGCCGCCACTTCGACATCTTTGGGCAGTCGTTTGCGCAATTCTGCGGCCACATACACTGCGGTGGGAATAAAGCGGCAGAATACAATCGGGTGATAACCTTCGTTCAACAGCCCTTTGACCAGGTCCACCGCCTTTTTGAGCTTTTCATCGCCCTCACCCAGCAGCCCGTCTGCGATCCGCGCCATCTCCAATAACCGGCGGCGGTTACGCCGGGTTTCGTCTTCCTCTCCCTCCGGGTCTGAACCCGGGGTCACATCCACCCCTTCGGCCGATTCATCGATCATCATATCCAGAATGGTACGCCGGCCAATTTCATCCGCTTCGTCGACTGTCTCTGCATCTGCCGGCGCAGCGCGATTGCGCAGTGTCTCCGCCGCCGCCGCCGGGCTGGACGCCAGTGAACGCAGCAACGCCAGCGCCGACCACCAGCGCACGCGTTGATGGAACTGTCCGCCGCTCGCGTCCAACACCGATTCACGAGCATACTCCAGCACCCGTTCAAACAGCCGCTTATAATCCGGGCTCAGTTTATACGTATCTTCGCAGTCTTCCCGTTTGGGGAAAGGCGTTTCGGATTGAAGATAATTTTGAATATCCCCCCGGCGTCGTTGGATGAAGTGCTGCGCCAGGCGTTTGCGATAACGCAAATTGGTCTCGCCGCGCAAATCGTCCGGGAGATTTTCAAAGTCCCGATTCAGAAACGTGAGCAGTGAACGAAAAGCTTCTTCCTTTCCGCTGTGAGGTGTGGCCGTCACCAGAATGATGTGCCGATCGGGGTTCTCGGCCAGGCCGCTGACCAGTTCAAAGCGCTGGTGCCTGCTGCCCCTTTCTACACCGTGGGCGCAGGTATGGGCTTCATCTACGATCACGAACTCGGGGCAGGCGCGCCGAAATTCTTCACGCCGGCGATCGCTTTTGATATAGTCCATCGAAACGATCACAAAGGGGTGCCGCTCGAAAAGCGATTCACCCAGGTTGACATCTCGCTCCAGCCTGGCAGCCGTGGAGGGCAGCACCAACTCCGCCTCGATGTGAAACTTATCGCGCAGCTCAGTCTGCCACTGTTCGGCCAGGGGCGGCGGACAGAGCACCGCCAGGCGTCCAATTTCACCGCGATCGAGCAGTTCGCGAGCAATCAGCCCGGCCTCAATCGTCTTGCCGATGCCGACATCATCTGCAACCAGCAACCGCACCGGATCCAATTTGAGCGCCATCAACAACGGCACCAACTGGTAAGGGCGCGGCTCAAAGCCGAGCCGGGCAAAAGAACGAAACGGGCCGGCGCTGGAGCGAAAACCGAGCCGTACGGCGTCGCGCAGCAGGCGCGCGGAGCGATAATCGCCCACCTGGGTCGGGTCTGGTAGATCAAAGGTGGCCGGGGAAACCGGCTCGAGGGGGACGTAAATGCCGGCAATCTCATCGTCCGACCCACCCAGTGGGCGCAGGACGAGCAATTCGGCAGTCGAATCGGGCAAAACGACCCATTCACGCCCACGTGCCTTAACCAAAGAACCGACAGAAAAAGTCATTGCGGGCCGCCTTCATCGGGAGCGTGGTAGTGCGTATTTCTATGGATCAAATCAACGATCGCCTTATATTCTTTCAAACGGGGGAAAAAGTCTCGCGGCCACCTATCGTATGCGTCGGTAAAAGTCACCCGATAGTACGGTGGAGCGTAAGCAGTGCAAACAGAAAGGAACAGCGTTCTGAATAATTTCCAGTGCGGATCCTCATGGGACAACATCTCGCCACCCCATTTAAACAGGAAACGCTGCAACATATAGAACAAAGCCATTTGCTCCATTTTTGATTTCGGCAGTTCGCCGGTTTGGAAGAAGACCTCGCAGGCTTTATCCCAATCGAAGCCGGTTTCCTGCTCATACTTATACCCGTCGAATCTTAGCGCGGCGCAGCTCAACACTTCTTTTTCAATCCGGTAGTAATCCCACAAATCCATCCGCTCAACGCTTTGCAGATGGTCAAATAACTCAAAGGCAAGCTGCAGAACCTCCAGGTCACGCTTCTGACCGATTTCCGAGAGCGTTTTACCGATTAAACCTTTGGCTTCGTACCGGTCCACCCAGACGATTCCCGCCACGCCGCTTTCATGTTCATCCGATTGCGCCAGCGGCGACATCAAAAAATAAACGTTGTCCGTCGTCTCGCCGGGGTGTGTCCCTGCCAACGCCGTTCTGATCTCGGCCTCGACGCCGCCCTTCTGCCGCACAGCGCGCAAAGCCGCTTCTTCTGGCGTTTCGCGAACTTCGGCCCTGGTCTTCGGGAATGTCCAAAAATAGCCACCCTTGTGATCCTTGGGTTCTCGCAGCAACACCCGCCCTTCTTTATTAATAACAATCCCGCCAAAAGCCGTAGGTTTTGTCACTTCACCCTGCTCCAGTCCCAAAGATGCTCACATATTTCTGGAGGGTAGATTTCCAATCCTCCGAAAATCCAAAGCGGAGAACGGTATAACCGCTGTCTTCCATACAGTCCTGCTGAATCCGGTCGCGCTGCTTACGTTCGGGGTACAGATGGTGCGGGCCATCGACATAGATCGCCACGTGTTCCTGCTCGTAAAAGAAATCCGGGCAGGTGTGACAGTCTTGCAAAAGATATTGCGCATGGCTGGGCAGGCGATAATTGCCGCCTTCGATGAACGCCAGCCATTCACGTTCCAGGTCAGACTGGCAAAGATTCAGCAACCGCCGGTAATGTTCGGCCCGTGAAACAGATTGGGGCGATGAGGTCGAAGTGCTCTGGCTACACTGCATGAGGAAGCTCTTGATCGTCTGACGATCCAGCAGACGATGATCCATCTGGTTGTAATAGCTCATCAGGCAATCGTAACAGGCCGCCTCGCAGTCTTCTTTGGCGTTGGGGGCATGCCGCAGGTCTTCACCGCTCTGCGGGTCGAAGTGACACAGCCGCAGGGCCTGGCCGGCCACCCGGGCAAAAGCCCCAGGGTCGTCGACCAGGCGGCGCAAAACGCCCGCCCCGCCCTCCGCCGCCTCGTAGAAAAGAATAAATCGCCGTTGGTTACCGTCCGGCAGGGGTTCCGCCGCCAGTTCGCTGTCTTCCAACTGGTATTCCACTTGAATGGCGTTCTTCAAGGCCGCCTGTAAAGACGCCATCTGCTCCAACTCCAGAGCGTCTGCCGGCTCGAAAAGCAAACAGTTCTTGTGATCCTCGACAAAGGGAACGACCCGCATTGTGCGCGGCGACATCGGATCATCCAGCTCCTGAGCCGTTTGATCGTCGTCTTTACGCGCCCAATACCCTCGCTCGGTGTCGAGGATAAACCCGTATTGCTGCGGATTAGAACGCCTGCGCCACCCCAGATTGATGCGCCACAACGTCGCCGCATGGCCATAAGTTAGCCGCCCGATCAATTCGCCCTCGCCGGCCCCGTCTTGTGGGCAAGCGTGAATCTCACAGGTACGAGCGGAAATGACCCCGCCGTGATCGGCAAAGCGGATGGCCGTACGTAATTCATATCCCTGGCGCAAGCGCTCTTCCTCATCCGAGGAAATACGATCCCGGCGTTTGGTCGACACATTTTGCAAACGGAAAAGGTTGTTCAGCGGCATTTCCAACAGCGAGCCGCAACGTTCGCAGCGATCCAGACCATCCCCTGAGGTAACCGGGTGGAGATACCCGCAAACCGGGCATTGTTTGGCGCGGGTCATGGTAAGACCTTCACCCGTTTCGGAAACCGGCAGGTTAACCTTGTTAATGATGTACCGCGAACCTTCGTGGTAGATGATCGAGCGCGGGCCGAACTCAGAAATGGCCAGGAAACGCGGGCGCGACAGAAATTCGTCGTTCTGGTTACGGATACGCCGGGCAGGGATATACGCCGAAAGCGGCAAGCGCGGGAAGCTGTATCCGGGCAGGAAGCCTTCACTGGCAAAATAGCGATAGGAGTAGAAATCGGATTGGATGATATTCTCCGCCTCGGTCAACAGTTCGAGTTGGCTCTTGGCCTCCTGGTACAAACGCTCCGCCAGGCGTTTGTCTTGAGCAGACCGGCTGGCGTCCTTAATGATGCGATGCTGTACCTCCAACTGGTTCATGGCCGCCTGATACAAATTGCGCCAGCGCTGGCAGGCCCGGTTGAACTCCAGATCGAGTTGGGACAACACGTTGCTCAACCAGTTTTCATTCCACCAATCCGTTTGCTTTAACTCGTTCTCGGCATCGCTCAACGCTGCCTGCGCCTTCAATTTTGCCCTGGCGCGGCAGGTCTGCGAATTTAGAGCGTCGCGCACAGAATCGAGACAGGGCTGGTTGGGGGCGTTGAGATCCAACAGGTCTCTTAACGATTCTCGCAAATCCAGGCCTGATTCGGCCAGCCAGATGGCCTGAACGTGGCTGCGCACCAGGTCCTCGTTGGTCAGATCGATGCGCGGCGGGGTAACCGCCCCGGAAACCATCAACCCCGGGCGCTTGAAATAGTACTGGTCGTGTGGGCTGCCGATGGTGCAATAAGTAAACACCAACGCCGGCTGCCCACTTCTGCCGGCGCGTCCGCTGCGTTGGGCGTAATTGGCCGGCGTAGGCGGCACGTTGCGCAGGTTGACGGCGTTCAACTCGGAGATGTCCACCCCCAGTTCCATCGTGGGCGAGCAGAAAAGGATCGGCAAAACGCCGGCGCGAAAGCGCTCTTCTCGCGCCTCACGCTGCTCGGCAGGCACCTGGGCGGTATGTTCGCGCGCCTCAATCCCCAGCACCGTCTTTTCCACCGTCCGGTAAAACGCCACAAAGAAGTCGTTCGTTCTGCCGCCGCCCTCGGGCATTCTTGGCACCCGGATCGGGTCATGGAAAGCCTGGGTGCCATCGCCAACCTTCCAGATCATGCCTGAGGCCAGTAACTGGTACCCCGGCTTGCCGCCGACGTCGTCTTTTTCATCGACCACCCGTTCCACCAGGCCGGCAATGCGCAGGCCGTTGAGTATCTGCCCGATGATGTCTTCGGTATCGGTCAGGGAGAGGCGATCGTGATACTCCGGGAAAGTGGTGTTGCGCCGCAAGTATTGACCATATCCTCCCCTGGGAGAGAGATACAGGTTGCCGCCGTATTCCTCCTGATCGCCCAGTTTTCGCCGGGGGAACAATACCGACGAATGCTCCAGGCTTTCGTTTTCATCCATGGCCCAGGGAGCAATGAGCCGCTGGCTGCTCAACTGGCGCAGGCTTTCCTGGGTCGTTGCGTCCAGGTAGCTCACCTTGATGGCCAGTTCACGGCGCATATAATCCAGCAGCACCCTGGCAACGCGTTCCCTGGTTGCCGGCGTGGCCGCAGCAAGCGCCTGGTGTGTGTTTTGCCAGATGTCTTCTGTCGCACACAATTCATCCAGGGAAGCATATTCGATTTTGAGCAGGCCGCACTGTTCCAGGTTCGGAGAAGTGATACGCCAGCCACGCTTAAGGTCGCGATAAATGCGGTAGCCCAATACTTCCCGAAGGGCACGGTCGGTCTCGGCTTTTTGGGCAAAACGGACTTCCGGGTCGCTGGCGTAATACACTGCCGGCAGATCCAGCGCCTGGAAAACCTTCATCGTTAAGACATCGTGCGAAACCCCGTTTTGTTCGCTCAGCTTGACCGCTCGATAGAGCGCCGAGCGAAGCAAAGCAATATCCACAAAATCGTTAAAATGCCCCGCCTGAAGCGACGCATCCTGGCGGTTATCGGTAAAGCTGAGCAGTTTCCTTGCCTTGGGCAGCAACGCCTCGTCGCTCCGCAAACGCCGGATCAGCGACATGCTGAGGATAGTCGTATCGGTAGAGCGCCCGCCCGAGCTAAGCTCGGTCAGTTTGGCAAAGTCAGAGGACTGGCGGGCCCCATAAGACACGCCGCAATGCGGGCAAAAGCGGAACGGCGCTCGCAGGTAAGCAGCATACTGGCCGTTCTCTGTCTTTCTTCCATCCAGCCCTATCTGCATCGCTTCAGGCAAATTCTTGCGCTGGCTCTTTTTGATGACCAGTTCGCCGTTATTCTCTTCGACCCAATCATCTGGGAGCCGGTCGATAGCGTCATAACTGTTTGCCGGCCAGGGGTTCTCCTGGCTCAAATACAGAAAACCGGGTTCGCCGCCATCCAGGTCGTGAGTTTCGCTGAGCTCGCGCGGCAAGAAAACCTCAGCCTCACCCTGCCGGTCTCTCATCCGCCAGACGACATAAAATTCCTGCCCGCACTCGCGGCAAAAAGCCAGGGGGAGCAACACTTTGTCGCGTTCGCCGGGGACGAACTTCTGGCCGTACACGGTAACATATCGATCCTTTTCGGTCTCTACCGACGCGTAGACCGTATCCCCACGGCTGATAAACTGGTGTAGCCGGAAAGCGAAAGCGGGGAAATTGGTCTCCGGGTTGCCAATTGCATACCCTCTCAACAGGATCGCCTGCAACGCCCGGACGCATTCACCTTCGGGTAAACCGGTCAGGCGGCTGAGTTCCCGGCCGGCGCCATCCTCACCGGTTAGACTCTTGGGGTGGGTGCGCACCAGGCGCCCGCTCTCTTTGTCTCTGGTCAGGCCCAGCCAACTTTCAACCCAACTTGCCAGCGGATGACGAATGAATTCGTCAAAGCTGTTGGGTAAGTCCAGCTGCTGAATACTCGTTTTGAGTCGGCCAATAAACTCCGCGTCGGTGAGCACGTTCTCAACCGTGGCGCGGCGTAACGTCTCTCCAATAACATGGCCGGGCTGTACCCGGTCTCCAAACAGCACCGAGGCAACTCTGGCGACCTCAATCCGCTGCTGATCCAGGCTGCCTGCGCCGGCCAACGTCGCCGAGGTGCCCACACACTGTAAATGATTGGCGTGTAATGCTTCTCGTACACGGCGGACGAGCATCGACACATCCGCCCCTTGCCGCCCGCGGTACGTGTGCAACTCGTCCAGCACCAGGAAACGCAAACCCTGCGCGGCGTTGACCAGCGTCTCACGTTCTTTGAGCCGGGTCAAAATCAGTTCCAGCATGACGTAATTGGTTAACAGGATGTCCGGCGGGTTGGACATGATCCGGGTCTTCTCCTGTACGCTTTCCTGGCCGGTATAGCGCTCGAAGCTGACCGGGCCTTTTCCATCCGGATAACCGAATTTCAGAAATTTCTCCAGTTCGCCCCACTGGCTGTTTGCCAGGGCATTCATGGGGTAAACGATGATCGCCTGAATTCCCTTGCCGCTTCCGTTGCGCAACACAAAGTCAACGATGGGGATGATATACGCCAGGCTTTTGCCCGAGCCGGTGCCGGTGGTCAATACGTAATTGTGTCCTTCTCGGGCCGTGCGGATAGCGTCTTCCTGATGTTTGTGCAAGCGCAAAGGTTGACCGAAGTCATCCGCCTCTTTCTTGCGCCGGAATATCCGCTTGCATTCCTTGTTGAGCAGCCCTTCATCGACCAGCGTATCGATCCAATTGCCAGGCTCAAAAGTAGGGTTGAGCTGGATCAATGGATCCGGCCATAGCAAACCCTGGGCGATACTCTGATCGACATAATCTTTGATCCTGGCATCGCGTATGCGGATGAAACTGGAGATGTAAGAAGAATAATCTTGAATGAGAGAACTGCGAAGGTCAAAAACGTTCATGCTATCCCCTGTTCGGTAAGTGGGCTTACGTCGACAACCGTAAACGATCCTTTCGATTGCCGCGAAAATAACCGGCGAAACGCATCCTCATCCTGCTCGATCCAAAACCTCCACTGAGCAGCACAGCGTTTTAATTTTACACCCTATTGGTAGATACACCAGTTCTCAACAGACGCCAATTCTTGCCGGATTCGTCCTGAACCCTCGTGTCCCAATCCGGTTAAGAAGGTAACCTGGCCAAAAACCAGCCCATCTCATCCCCGAAAGGACACCTGAACCATGAAATTCACCGCCCCCAAGAAGTCGTTCCAGAGCAGCCTGGCTGCCGTACTGCCCGCCGTCGCCGGCAAAGCCACCCTGCCCGTGCTGAGCCACGTCCTGCTGCAAGCCGGCCCGGACGGCCGGCTGTCTCTCTCCGCCACCAACCTGGAGATCGGCATCGTTACCGAGACCGCCGTCTCGGTCGAGGTTCCCGGCGCCGTCTGCGTGCGCGCTTCGGCCCTGGCCGACATCGTCGCCACCCTGCCCGACGCCGACGTGGCCCTTGCTCTATCCGGCAGCCGGCTGGACATCGCCTGCGCCGGCGCCAGTTGGACGCTGCACACCCTGCCGGCCAACGAGTTCCCACCCATGGACTTCCCCGCCGATCTGCCCACCGCCACCCTGCCCGCCGCCTTGCTGGCCCAGATCGCCCGCCAGGTGGCGCCCTTTGCCTCACGCGAAGAGGCTCGCCCGGTGTTGCAGGGTGTGCATCTGCTCGCCGGCAACGGTCAGTTGAAGGCCGAGGCCTCGGACGGCTTCCGCCTGGCGCTGGCCTGCCTGCCGCTGGAGGCCGAATTTGAGGCGCTGGCGCCGGCCGGCGAGTTCAAGCGCATGGCCGCCCTGGCTCAAGGCGAGAACGTGCAAATCGGCTTTCGGAACGGCTACGGCTACGTAACCGGCTGCGCCACCCGCATGTGCCTGCGCCTGATCGAGGGGCGCTTCCCGGACGTGAGCAAGATCATCCCCGCCGAGCTGCCCATCCAGGCCACCCTGGACGCCCACAGTCTGTCCACCGCCCTGCGCCGGGTCGAGATCGTCTCGTCCAGCGGCAGCGGCTCGGCCCACCTGCTGCTCTCACCGGGCAAGATCACCATCAGCGGCACATCCGACGACATCGGCGCCGGCTGCGACGAGGCGCCGGCCGAGATCGACGGGCTGCCCGAGGGCCAGCCGTTCGAGATCGCCTTCAACGCCGCCTACCTGCGCCAGGCCGTGGACGTATGCGGCGAGCGGGCCACCCTGCGTCTGTGCAACCCGCACTCGCCGGCCATCGTCACCCCGGTTGAGACGGAGGGCTACCGTCACCTGATCATGCCCATGATGCTCGGCTAAACGCCGGCGCCCATCTTTCCCTAAAACGCCCCCACTTGCCTGGGGCGTTTTAGGGAGAAAATGCCAGCCGGCGCTGGTCTTTGTCAGCGCGGCAATGCTTTTGACACTCTGTAGCCAAACGCCCCAGCTTTCGCCGGGGCGTTTGCACTAACCGGGCCAGACACCACGCTGGCCAGAAGCAAGGTCATTATACCCGAAACCACGTTCACCTCAGGCCCCACCCGCCCTCAATTTCGCTGCTTGCATCCACCGGCAAATTGCCTCCAAACAAAAGACTCCGGCGCCGGTTAATAGAGTAGAGGAAACACCACCTGGCCGCTCAAAGGCCAGCTTCCTCACTAACCGTACAAGGAGCACTCATGAACCACAATCCTTTCCGGGGCCGGCCGGCGCTGCACACCTGGCTGGCCCTCGACCGCACCGGTCATCCCCTGGTCAGCGTGTGGGCCACGTCCATCGAGGACGCCCGCATCCGCATCGTCCCCATCCTCCAGCGCCGGGGACTACTCGAGCGCTGGCAAAACGACGGCGCCCGGCTGGAGCGCAGCGACCCGCTCACCCACTAATCCATGCCATCTTCCTCCCCTGTGGGGGCGCAGTCCTTACGGCTGCGCCCCCGAACTTTTCCCGCGCCAGCCGGTTAAGACGGTAAGTACATCTCACCTCAAAGGAAGACCCGCCATGAACCGTCACACCGCCGACATCATCAAGCATCTGGAGCGAATCACCGCCAGTGGACACAGCCCGTCGCAAATCTTCGACGACTGGTTGGATCTGGCGCAGGCTGCACTGGAAGCGCTGCCGGCCCACTTGCGCTCGGCCCGGCAGAGCCTGCCCCTGACCGACACCCCGGAGACCCAGGCGTTGTGGAGCCGGCTGCGCAGCCACTATCCACAGCCCTGGTGTTGGACGGAGTTCAGCGCCGCCTTCGGTATTCTGCTCGACAGTCTGTTCACATGGCAAGACACCCTGGGAACAGTTTACATGGATTTCGGCATGCCCAACAAGCACTCCGGCCAGTTCTTCACCCCCTACGCCATCGCCGAGGCAATGGCCGAGATGAGCATGCAGGGGATTGAGGCGCAGATCCACGAGCGCATCAAAGCCGCCATTGCCAGAGACCCGCTGGCCCAGGCGCTCACCCTGGCCGGGCTGGCCTGTCAGAACGCACAAGAGGCCGAAGCGTGGTTCTTCGGCCGGGTGCTGCCGGCTGCACTGCCGCACGTCGAGCCGGTCACCGTCTGCGACTGCTGCTGCGGCTCGGGCGTCATGCTCCTGGCCGCCGCCAGCCGCTGCCCGCGTTGGGCGCTGGACTACGGGCTGGTGCAGTTCTACGGTCAGGACATCGACCGGAGCTGTGTGCAGATGGCAAAAATCAACCTGATGCTCTATGGGCTGAATGGTTATCAC
>CAZHTS010000112.1:0-13897 GCA_964535315.1 uncultured Anaerolineaceae bacterium | reverse complement strand
AGGAGTTTTTGCCAGATCTGATTACGTCAGACCTGGCACTGCGGGCAAAAATAGCACGCCCCGCCCAGGTATTGCATTTTTTGCACCACCGTACCGCATTCCGGGCAGGGTTTACCGGCAGCGTTGCTATCCATGATCCGTACATACTGCCCCGCCTGGTTGAACAGATCGGTCTCGTCGTTGCGCCCTCCTTTGGCAATCACTTCGTTAACCGTATCCACAATCGCCTGATATAGATCGCGGCGTTGCCCGCCACTCAGTTCAGATAACGCCCGGCGTGGGTGCAGGCGAGCGCGAAACAGAATATCCTGGGCAATCGCATTCCCTAGCCCGGGGATCAATTGATCTTGCGTCAGCAGGCTCTTGGCGCTGCGTTTCTCGCCCTGCAACAACACATCGATCAACTCCGAAAAATAGTCATAGGTAAAAGCCGGCTCAACCGGCGTGACCCGCATCCCCTGGATATACTGCCGCTCCTGTTCCTGTCCGGCAGGATATAACTCCATCGCCCCCCACATTTGCGTCGTGACCGTCAATACCGAACCATCCTGAAAGGTCAGCCAGAGGTGGTATTTATCCGGCAGACGCCGCGTCCCGGCCGGATGATACAACACCTTGCCGCCGCACTCGCCCAGCACCAGCACATAGCCAGGCTCCAGCGCCAGCAGCAACCAGCGTCCTTTAACCGTTGCCGTCCCGACCGTCTTGCCGGTGGTTAATCCGGTAAACGCCTCGTGTGTCTGGTTGTACCAGACAAACTTGTGGGGTGAGTTCCCCAGGCTGCCATGCTGGATGACCTTGCCCTTGATTGTGGCGTCCATTTGTTTTGCCAGAGTGATATATTCGGGAACCTCAAACATCGTTTCCTCCATTCGTTCCGCCGCAAAAGACCTCCCCTGACCGACCGCCTGCGGATCACGACCTGAAAATAATTGTACCATTTTCGCCAGAACTGCTACAATGAAAATGAAATCCGTTATGAAAACGGTACTTACACCCGCCCACAGCACAATAAAAAGAATCGGGAGACAAGATGACCCCATCCTATCAGCGCTACGACGAACGCGAACTTTCTCCATCCTCCCCTATCCCAACCAGCCTGGCGGATGGCCGGCTCAACCCGGCCTGTGTCGGCTGGTCGCGCCAGCCGGTACAGGTCTCCAACCTGCGCGGCTCCTGGCTGCGCAAAAAACGTTGGAATTACTGGTGTGTGGTCGGGCCAGATTTTCTGTTCTCGGTGACCCTTTCCAACATCGACTACATGGGCCTGGCGTTTGCCTACTACCTGGATTTCAACACGCGCCAGTTCATCGAAAAAACGGTAATGACGCCCCTTGGCAAAGGCTGCCGGCTGCCTGAAACGGTGACGGGGTGCATCGAATTTCAGCACAAAGACATGACCCTCACCTTTATCGATCAGGGCCCACAGGTTGAGATCGAAGTGCACAGCCCGGACTTTAACGGCGCCAGACTGGATGCCCAACTGCACCTGGAACGGCCCAACGGTCTGGAATCGCTAAATGTAGTCATCCCCTGGAGTGCAGACCGCTATCACTTTACCTCCAAACAAAACTGCCTGCCGGCAAGCGGAACGCTCCGCCTTGCTTCCAAAACGCTGACATTGGAACCGCAGCGTGACTTTGGCTGCCTGGATTTTGGGCGCGGCATCTGGAAATACCACTCCTTCTGGAACTGGTCTTCGTTTTCCACCCGGGTCGGTCCGCATTACGTCGGCGCCAACCTGGGCGCCGGCTGGACAGACGGGTCGGGCACCAGCGAAAATGCGCTGTTGATCGCCGGTCGCCTGGAACGCCTGTGCGAAGACGTGATCTTTGAATACGACCCGCAGCAATTCATGAAACCCTGGCGGCTGAAGACGGCCTTCTCCAACCAGGTGGATCTGACTTTCACGCCATTCTTCGAGCGGGTGGCGCGCACCGATCTGTACATCCTGCGTTCCGAAGTGCATCAGATGATCGGCAAATTCTCGGGGACGATCACCGCCGCCGATGGGCGCGCCTACCCCATCGCTGACGTTGCCGGCTGGGCCGAGGAACATCAGGCGCGCTGGTAAGCGGTCACATCGGCGCGGGGCGCTGCATGAGCAGATCGCGCTGCAGGTCATCTCCCAGTTGAAATGTCTGTGTCCCTGCCTCGACAAAGCCCCATTTGCGATAAAAGGCGATCGCCCGCGGATTTTGTTCCCACACATCCAGCCACAGATAGTCACAGCCGCGCCGGGCTGCCTCATCCAGGCAGGCCTGCATCAGCGCCGGGCCAACACCGCGCCCGATCCACTCCTTACAGGCATAAAACCGTACGATCTCGACCGGACGTTCGCCGTTGATGCACGCCGGCGCCGCTCCCATCTTCAGGCGCGCATAACCCGCCGCCGTCCCGGCGATCTCGGCAATCAAGAAAATGGTCGCCGGATCGGCAATTTCCGCCGCCTGGCGCTCCGGCCCAAACGCAGACGCCAGATAAGCGCTCATGTTTTCCGGCGTGTTCTCTGCGGCAAAAGAATCGAAAAACGTCCGGGCGCCCAGCCCGGCCAACAATTCAGCGTCCGCTGCCGTAGCATAACGAATGACGGGTGCAATGGTCTCCAATGGATAGCGTCCTTTCCGTCAGTTTATTGCCGATGAATTGCCGATGAATTGCCGATAAGTTGCCGATAACTCGTAGGAGCGGTTACGCCGGGAGTCATCGACAATCACCAGCCAACCCTGTTGCAACCACCCCTGGATCAGATTACGCGCCATACGATCTGAAAGCCCCAGCGCTCTGGCTATCTGAGGAGTTGTTATTACTCGTTCAGCCGCAAATAAACCCAACACAACCCGGGCGCGATGATCCAGACGCCTCAAAATCTCCGGTTCCGCTTCATAAGGGGCTTCCTTCAACCTTAACGCCTCATCTTTTGCTGCACCGAACACCTCGGCCAGCAAACCGGTAAAATAAGTCAACCATGAGGTAAGGTCCGCCTCCGCCCGCCCCTCATAATAATTATGATGCGGGTGAACGGTCAAGGCATCATAGTAACCAGCCAGGTCACGGGCATGATATTCTTCCAATGAGAAGAACCCATTTAACCCATAGCCGTTGCGGTGAAGGATAAAAGTCGCCAGCAGACGAGCCGTTCGTCCGTTACCATCGTAATAGGGATGAATGGTAACAAACTGATAGTGGGTCAGGCCAGCAATCAGTGGCACCGGTATTTTTTCTTTCTCGGCCTGGTTGACCCATTTAACCAGGCCGGTCATTAATCCCGGCACATCGCTCGCCTCAGGTGGCAGATAAACGATCCCTCCGCTGGTTGTATCGCGGATAACATTCTGTCCATCTCGATACGAGGTCGCCTTTGAACGTGGCCCGTACTCTACCAGTGCATGTAAACGGCGTACCAGATCCTCCGTCAGCATCTGCCCCTGAGCAGCCCATTCTTCAACGCGTACCAGAGCGCTCCAATAATTCCGCACCTCGCGAACATCTCGTTCACGTCCGTGGATAGCAATATTTCTGGATTGAATGACCCGTTCGGCCTGTTCCAGCGTAAGCCGGTTCCCCTCGATCTGCGTAGAATAATGGGTGGCGCGGATTCGCATCCGTTGGCGCAGCTCTGCTTCTGCCGCCGGAGATAAAGGCGTGTGCGCCATCACCGTACGTGCGGCTTCAATTTCCATGAGCCAGCGCGCCAGTTGCGGGGTAATACGATATTGAGGCCGCCAGGATTCGTTCATTATTATCTCTTTGTGAGTATAGCACAGTTGCAAAAAACCTTCTTGACAGGTGCAATGAATCGCCTTTTAATTATCCGGCTAATACCGGTACCCAAATGCGCCAACGCAGGGGACGGGCTGCTGCGTGCGCACGCCGTCCCCTTCAGCAACCACGTCATTTGCGCCTTTCCCCCGGCTGGCAGATATTGCCCAAATCCATTACACCCTCTGCAAGACGAAAAAGCCTCGAGGATTGAATGCGTTCATTAAAAAAGCTTGCCGCCTATTTGCGGCCATACTGGAAACTGGTGATCCTCGCCCCGCTGCTGATGCTGGTCGAGGTAATCATGGACCTGATGCAGCCCCGTCTGCTCGAAACCATCGTCGACGTCGGCATTGCCAACCTGGACATGCCCGTTGTGCTGCGTACCGGGTTGTGGATGATCGCGCTGGCCTTCATCGGCGCCGTGGGCGGCATTGGCAACACCGCCGTTTCGGTTCATGTCTCACAGGCCTACAGCGCCGACCTGCGCAGCGCCCTGTTTCGCAAGGTACAATCGCTCTCCTTTGAAAACCTGGACGAACTGGACACCGGTCAGCTCGTCACCCGCCTGACCAACGACGTGACCCAGGTCGGGCAGTTGGTGCTGGTCATGCTGCGCATCATGGTGCGCGCCCCGCTGATGGTCGTCGGCAGTCTGATCATGGCGGTAATTACCAGCCCGCGCCTGGCCTTGCTGCTGGCGATATTGATGCCGTTTGTCATTATTGCCCTGGTGCTGGTCTCCCGCCGCGCCTACCCGCTCTTCAGCGCCGTGCAAAAGCGGCTCGACCGGCTCAATACCATCCTGCAAGAATACCTGGCCGGTGTACGGGTCGTCAAAGCCTTCGTACGCGCCGGTTACGAAGAGAACCGTTTCAACCGCGCCAACGACGAACTGCGCGACCAGACCATCCAGGCCATGCAGTGGATGGCGGTGATCATGCCGGTCATGATGCTGGCGATGAACCTGGGATTGGTCGGCGCCGTGTGGTTCGGCGGCCTGCAGGTCGTCGCCGGGTCGTTGCAGGCCGGGCAGTTGATTGCTTTCATTAACTATCTGCTGCGGGCGCTGAACTCACTGTTGATGGTCGCCATGATGCTGGTACAGGTATCGCGGGCGCAGGCTTCCACCGACCGCATCGGCGAGGTGTTGGACAGCGTCCCCGCCATTCAGGACGAACCGTCTGCCCTGGAGATACCCGCCCCGCGCGGTCTGGTGTGCTTTGAACACGTAACCTTCAGTTACGACGGCGAGGAACATGCCGTCTTGCACGACATCAGTTTCCGCGCCGAGCCGGGGAAAGTGGTGGCGGTGTTGGGCGCCACCGGTTCGGGCAAATCCACCCTGGTGCACCTCATCCCGCGCTTCTACGACCCCACCGCCGGACGCATCACCCTGGACGGCATCGACATACGCCGCTACAAACAAAACGCCCTGCGCCAGCACATCGGCATCGCCCTGCAAGACGTGGTGCTGTTCTCCGGTTCGATTCGCGACAACATCCGGTACGGTCGCCCGCAGGCCAGCGACGAGGAAGTGATCGCCGCCGCCAGGGCAGCCCAGGCGCACGAATTCATCCGGCATCTGCCGCAGGGATACGACACCCAACTCGGCCAGCGCGGCGTTAATCTCTCGGGCGGCCAAAAACAACGCATCGCCATCGCCCGCACGCTGCTGATCAAACCGGCGGTGCTGATCCTGGATGACAGCACCAGCGCCGTCGACGCCGAGACCGAAAGCCGCATCCAGGCCGCTCTGGCCGGCATCATGGCCGGGCGCACCAGTATTGTCATCGCCCAGCGCATCAGCACCGTATTGACCGCCGACCAGATCCTGGTGCTCGAAGATGGCCGCCTGGTCGCTCAGGGCACCCACGCCGAACTGATGGCCAGCAGCCCGATTTATCGTGAAATCTTTTCCTCGCAGTTAGGCGACACCCCCGCGCCACGCCTCACACCGCTGTTTGAGCCGGCGGCATTGGAGAAACCGGCATGAAAAACAATTCCCCCGCCCCCAGCCTGCCTTTCGGCCCACGCCCCGGCCCGGGCGGCCCCGGCCTGCAGCCCGGTATGGCCCGGGCCCACAAACCGGGCGAAACGCTTCGCCGGCTGTGGGGCTATCTCAAACAACAACGCAATGGCCTGCTCAGTTCCAGCGCGCTGGTGATCGTCGGCATTGTAACCGGCCTGTTGGGCCCTTATCTGATGGGCAAAGCAATCGACGAATACATCCTGACCGGCAACATTCCCGGTTTGGCGCAGCTTGTGCTGGTCATGCTTGCGTTGTATGTCGTCTCAACCCTGATGATGTGGCTGCAAATCTACCTGATGGCTGCCGTGGCCCAGCGCACCGTGCACCAGATGCGCACCAGCCTGTTCGCCCACCTGCAAAACCTGCCGCTGCGCTTCTTTGACCAGCGCACCCACGGCGATCTGATGAGCCGCCTGACCAACGACATCGAAAACGTCAGCGGGGTGCTGGCAGAAAGCCTGGCGCAGTTCATCGCCAGCCTCCTGACCCTGGCCGGCACGGCGGTGATGATGCTGGTCATCAACTGGCAGCTTGGCCTGGTCAGCCTGGTGATCCTGCCGCTGATGGCGTTCGTCACCCGCGAAATTTCCAGGCGCACCCTGACCGGTTTTCGCCAGCAGCAGGAAGCGCTCGGCCAGTTGAACGGGCTGATCGAAGAAAATGTGACCGGTGAACGGGTGGTGATTGCCTGCTGTCGCAATCAGGCCGCCGTGGCAGAATTCGAACAGATCAACCGCCGGCTGCAAAGCGCCGCCGCCCGCGCCCAGACCTTCTCGCTGGTGATTGCGCCGGTAACCAACTTCATCAACAACCTGGGCTATGCCATCATCGCCGGCACCGGCGGCTGGATGGCCTTGCATGGCTGGGTGTCGGTGGGTGTTATCGCCGCCTTCCTCAACTATGCGCAGCAGTTCACCCGTCCGCTCAGCCAGCTGGCCAACCTGATCAACACCATCCAATCCGCCCTGGCCGGGGCGGAACGCTTCTTCGATACCCTGGATGAACTGCCCGAACCGCCCGACGAACCGCAGGCGCTGGCGTTGGAAAACATTCAGGGCGAGGTTGTATTTGAGAACGTCACCTTTGGTTACCAGGCCGGCGCCACCGTGCTCAAAAATGTCAGCCTGCGCGCCCACCCCGGCCAGATGATCGCTCTGGTTGGCCCCACCGGGGCCGGCAAAACGACCCTCATCAACCTGCTGTCGCGTTTCTACGAGCTCGAGCAAGGCGTCATCCGCATCGACGGGCAGGACATCCGCACCCTCCGCCGCGCCGGTCTGCGACGCCAGTTGGGGGTGGTGCTGCAAGACACCTTCCTGTTCTCCACCTCGGTCATGGAAAACATCCGCTACGGCCGCCTGACGGCCGGCGACGAAGAAGTCATCGCCGCCGCCCGGTTGGCCAACGCCGATCATTTCATCCAGGCCCTGCCGCAGGGATATCACACCCTGCTGAGCGAAGGCGCCGCTAACCTGAGCCAGGGTCAGCGCCAGTTGCTCGCCATCGCCCGCGCCGTGCTGGCCGATCCCGGCATCCTGGTGCTGGATGAGGCCACCAGCAGCGTCGACACCCGCACCGAAAAGCAGATCCAGGAAGCGCTGCTGCGCCTGATGCAGGGGCGCACCAGTTTCGTCATCGCCCATCGCCTGAGCACCATCCGCGAAGCAGACGCCATCCTGGTCATCATCGACGGTGAGATCGTCGAGAGCGGCCGGCACGCCGAACTGCTGGCGCGGCGTGGCACCTATTACCATCTGTATCAAAGCCAGTTCAAGGGCCAGGCCCTGCCGGCCTGAAATTGCAACGCAAATGCAATGCGCCCCCTCTTGCCGGGGGGCGCATTGTTTGCTATTATAGGCATAGATAAATGTCTGGGTGCCCCCCTCACCCTGGCATTTATCGCTTTTAACGGTAGTTTGCCAGCGCCTCACCCAGGCGCTGCACCTCTTCCAACGTATTGTAGTGCGCCGCGCCCACCCGCAGCAGCCCCCCACGGTCTTCCAACCCCAGGCGTTGGGTCACTGCCAGGGCGTAGAAATTCCCATCCCACACATTGATGTTCTTACGGCCCAGGTATGCCGCCAATTGCTGCGGTGAGGCGTCCGGACGGGTAAACGAGAAGGTCGGCACGCGCTGCGCCAACCCGGCGTGCGAGGTCAGGCCATAAAGATGTACGCCCGGCTGCGCCTGCAAGGTCGCCAACAGCGCCCCACTCAATTCGAGCTCGTAGCGCTGAATGGCGTGCATGGCCTTCTTGAAGGTCAGGCGGCGCCCGGTATAAGCGCCGGCCAGCGCTTCTTCAAAATCGGCGCCGTGTGTCTCACCGACCCAGGCCAGGTGTTCCAACGCCCCCAACAGGCCCGCCATATTTTCAAAACAGCCCGTACCGGTCTCAAATTTGCCCGGCGGGTTTGCCGGCGCAGGCCGTACCTTATAGGCGCGCAGGTTTTCCAACAACTCGTAGCGCCCGTACAGCGCCCCGATGTGCGGGCCAAAAAACTTATACGCCGAGCAAACCAGAAAATCGCAGCCCAGCTTGCGCACGTCAATCGGGCCGTGGGGCGCATACTGGACGGCGTCCACATACACCAACGCCCCGGCCTGGTGCGCCAGGTCGACGATCTCGGCGATAGGGTTGATCGTCCCCACTGCGTTCGAAGCATAACCGACCGCCACCAGGCGCGGCTTCTCTTCCAGCGCCGCCCGCAGCGCATCCATATCCAGCGTGCAGGTCTCCGCATGGAAAGGCACCCAGCGCAGTTTGCAGCCGCGATCCTCGGCCAACTGCATCCAGGGAGAAATGTTGGCGTCGTGATCCAGCTGCGTCACCACCAGCGTGTCGTCCGGCTGCAACGTACGCCCGATGGCCCGGCTCATGGCGAAGGTCAACGTAGTCATGTTGGCCCCAAAAACGATCTCCTCCGGCCGGCCGGCGTTGAGAAAATCGGCCATGGCGGCGTGCGCCTCTTCCACCAGCGCATCCGAGGCGCGGCTGGTCGCAAACGAACCGCCATGATTGGCGTTACTCTCAATCAGGTATTGGCGGATACGCTGCAAGCAGGTATCAGCGACCTGTGTGCCGCCCGGGTTATCCAGAAAGATATACGGCAGGTGCAGCGCCGGAAAACGAGCGCGAACGGCATCCAGATCAAAGGTCATGCCTCATCTCCGTATTCGTCTTCATCATCGTCGCCAAAACCCATCTCGGCTTCCGATTCTTCGGGTTTGCGACGCACCCACAACAACAATACGTGACCGTCGTTGGTTTCCACATTACGCGCCGCCATAATTGGGGCATGTTCTTCCAGACCTAAATCGTTACGGTAATAAAGATACATGGTCGAGCCGTTGTTCCAGGTACGGTGACAGCGCTCGACCAGCGCGGCCCCATTGAAAGTACGCAACCGGGTCAGCGCCAGGTCGTACACCAATGGTCCTTCGTTCAACCCTAATGCCCAACCGTCTTCGATCGTTTCAAACGCCGGCGGCGGACCTTCAATAATTGTAATTTTATCGTCCATACATTCTCCAATTGCCAAGATCATACCACAAAACCGCCAATTCTAACAAAACGCCAATATTTCGTTAGCATTCCTCCAATATAGCCGCGCTATCCTTATGCAAGATAAACAAACACACAACCTCAGATCAGAGATAGGAGATAAAAAATGACACTCTACATCAGTTCCCCCTTAGCTCGTTACATGCGCCAGCGCATGATGGATCGCTTCATGGACGGCGACTGGCCGGTGAGCGAAAGCGAAGTCACCTTCCCGGTGGACATCAAGGCCGAAGCCGAATCCTTTGTGATCACCGCCTTGCTGCCCGGTGTCCAGCCCGAAGATCTCAACATCCAGATCGTCAACGAGACCGTCAGCATCCAGGGCGAAATCAAGTCGGAGCACGAAGAAAACGCCTCTTACCTGCTGCGCGAACGGCCCAGCGGCAAATTCTACCGGGTGCTCAACCTGCCGGATGCGCTGGATGCCAGCAAAGCCGAAGCCGATCTGAAGAACGGCGTGCTCGTCCTGCGAGTGCCCAAGGCCGAAGAGGCCCGGCCCAAGACGATCAAGGTCGTCACCAAATAAACTTCATCCGCTTTCTTACCCCATCCCCGTTGACAACAACGGGGATTTTTTATTGATTTCAGGTTGGGCCTTCACCCTACAATGTGCTTTTTGTGAATTGCGGTAAAATAGGGATATGGATGCTGAAAGCTTACCGCGTTATCTGGCCGGCCTGCCCATTCCTGCGTTGCGGTATCTACCAAGCGCCGGGTCGACCAACGATCTCGCCCTGCAATGGTGTGAGGCCGGCGCTCCAGATGGCGCCCTGGTGATCGCCGATACGCAAACCGCCGGGCGCGGCCGTGCAAGCGGGCGACGCTGGCTCACTCCACCCGGCGCCGCCCTGGCGTTCAGCCTGATTCTGCGCCCCACCGCCGGGGAAAGCCAGTGCACCGGCCGTTTCTCACCGCTGGCCGCCCTGGCGCTGACCCAGATATTGGATAAGGTCTACCATCTCGACGCCCAGATCAAATGGCCCAACGACGTGCTGGTGGCGCGCCGCAAATTGTGCGGCATCCTGGTCGAATCCGCCTGGCTGGGCGATAAACTCCAGGCCGTGGTCATCGGCGTAGGCATCAATATTGCATCCAGTGCCGTACCGCCGGTCAATGAGACGCTTTACCCGGCCACCAGCATCCAGGATGAACTGGGCCACCCGATCGAACGGCAGGAACTCCTGGCCGAGGTGCTGTACACGCTATTTGCCTGGCGCCCGCGCCTGAACGGCGAAGATTTCTTCCAGGCCTGGGAACAGTATCTGGCCTATCGGGGCGAATGGGTGAGAATCGAAGAAAACGAACAACCGCCGTTAACCGGCGTGGTGCTGGGCCTGGATCGCCAGGGCAACCTGCGCCTGCGCCTGGCCAACGGAGAAGAACACAGTGTCGTGGTGGGCGACGTCCACCTGCGGCTGGCAGAATAACAACCCCCGGGAGGTTTGCATGTTAGACGACCTGCGCAACACAGGCTCAACCTATGAAGAAGAACCCCAACCCACCGAAGAACAGGAGGTGGTGGTCGATCGCCGCGCCCAACGCGAACCCTTCCTGGGAATGACCCCGCCGCAACGCTTCGTCATCGCCGTCATGCTCTTCTTGATGGTATGCGTGCTGGGTTGTCTCACCTTGATCGCCTTCAATAAGATCTACCTGCCCTTCCTTTAATATCCGCCTGTTATAAAACAACCGCCGCTGTGCAGCGCTCACCCGAAACCCGTTGCGGGTATCCCGGTGGGAGATGCACATCGGCGGTCGTCGTTTTAATCTACAGACCGTTACTTGCCGGCCGCCCCGTTGGAACCATTATCGCCAGCGGCCAGGTCGGGCTGAATGCTGGCTGCCGACAGGCGCGCCAGCGAAGCCAGCGTATCTTCCGCGGCCAATCCCATCAGGCGCACGCCGCGCGTCGCACGGCCGCTGCGGCTGATGCCTTTGACCTTCTGGCGCAGCGCCACCCCGCCGGACGAAATGATGGTCACCTCGTCGGCCTCCTGCACCACGCGCGCCGCCACAATCACCCCGGTCTTAGGCAGGCTCTTTTGATCGATGGTCGCCACCCCCCCCGTGGCGCGGCCCTTGGCGGGGTAATCGCTCAGCGGCGTACGCTTACCAAAGCCGTGCGCCGTCACCACCAGCAAATCCCCGTCCGGCTCGACCACTTCCATAGACGTCACCCGGTCGCCGTCGCGCAGCGAGATACCGGTTACGCCGCCTGCCGGGCGTCCCATCGGGCGAATTTCGCCCTCGCTCATGCGCAGGGCGTGCCCGTTGGCCGTCACCAGCACCACGTCATCCTTGCCGCTCGTCAGGCGCACCCACCCCAAATGATCGCCGGCATCCAGGCCGATGGCAATCAACCCCGAAGGCCGCACGCTGGCAAATTCCGACAGCACCACCCGTTTCACCCGCCCGGCGGCGGTCGCCATGGTACAGTAGGCCGCCTGCTCGAAGTCGGGCACGGCCACCGCGGCGGTGATATTCTCGCCCGGTTCCAACGAAAGCACATTGACAATCGGGATGCCCCGATCCGAACGCCCGGCGTCCGGGATCTGGTACACCTTTTCGGAATAGACCTTGCCGCGATCCGAGAAGAACAGCACGGCGTTGAGCGTACGGGCCGGGATGATCATCAACACCTCATCCTCGTCCTTGACCGCCTGCCCGCTCGCCCCGCGTCCCCCGCGCGCCTGGGTGCGGTACAGGTTGATCGCCACACGTTTGATATAGCCGCGCTGCGTGATGGTGATCAACACCGGCTGGTCGGCCACCAGGTCTTCCTCATCGAATTCTTCCTTGGCGTCGGCGGCAATGCGCGTGCGGCGTTCATCGCCGTACTTCTCGACCATTTCCTTGAGGTCTTCATCGATGACCGTCAGAATCTTCTTGGGGTGCGCCAGCAGGTCCTCAAGATACGTAATCCGCTCCAGCACCAGGCGATGCTCGTCCTCGATCTTCTGCCGTTCCAGGGCTGCCAGGCGGCGCAGTTGCATATCCAGGATGGCCTGCGCCTGAACCTGGCTCAGGCGGAAGCGGCTGACCAGACGCTCCTTAGCCGTGTCTACATCCGGCGCCTGGCGGATGGTCTGAATCACATCGTCCAGGTTGGCCAGAGCGATCAGCAGACCATCCAATATGTGGGCACGGCTGCGGGCCTTATCCAGTTCGAACTGTGAACGGCGGGTAATCACCTGCTGGCGATGCTCGATATAAATTTGCAAAGCGCGGCGCAGCGAAAGTACGCGCGGTTCGCCTTCTACCAGGGCCAGCAAATGCACGCCGAAGGTCGATTGCAGGGCCGTATATTTGTAGAGTTGATTGAGCACCTGGCGCGGCTGCGCCCCGCGGCGCAGTTCGATCACGATGCTCATGCCGCGCCGGTCGGACTCGTCGCGCAGATCGCTGATGGCGTCCAGTTTGCCCTCGCGCACCAGGTCGGCGATGCGTTCGATCAGCGAGGCCTTATTCACCTGATACGGAATCTCGGTAACGATGATGGCATGCCGCCCACCGCGCATCTCCTCGATGTGCGCCACACCGCGCAGCACCAGCCGGCCGCGGCCGGTGGTATACGCCTGGCGAATGCCCTCACGCCCCACGATCATTCCACCGGTCGGGAAATCCGGGCCGGGCACATAATTCATCAGATCATCTACGGTAATATCGTCGATGCGCTCGTAATTTTCAATCAGATAATGAATGGCGGCCCCCAACTCGCGCAGATTATGCGGCGGAATATTGGTGGCCATGCCCACGGCAATACCTGACGAGCCGTTGAGCAGCAGATTGGGCAGCCGGGCGGGCAGCACGATCGGCTCCTGCAGCGAGCCGTCGAAATTATCGGCGAAATCGACCGTATCCTTATCGATATCGGCCAGAATCTCCTCGGCTGCGGCGTTGAGGCGCGCCTCGGTATAGCGCATTGCCGCCGGAGCATCGCCGTCCACCGAACCGAAATTCCCCTGCCCATCCACGAGCATATAGCGCATCGAAAAATCCTGCGCCATGCGCGCCATGGCGTCATACACCGCCATATCGCCGTGGGGATGATACTTGCCCAGCACCTCGCCAACGATACGGGCCGACTTTTTATAAGAAGTATTGGAGCGGATGCCCATATCTTGCATGGCGTACAGGATACGGCGGTGAACCGGTTTGAGGCCATCGCGTGCATCGGGCAAAGCGCGCGCCACGATAACACTCATGGCATAATCCAGATAAGCGGTGCGCATCTGGTGATCGATATCTACGGATTGAACGGTGCCAATTTCCATGCGAATGAAGACCTCGATTATACAAAAATACCTGTGAACGGCATACAGCCGACAGGTAATTATACCCGAAATGCCGCCGCCCGGCCGGCATTCTCTCCAACAAAAAACGCACCCGGAAAAAGTGACGCCTGCCCGGGAAAAATTGACACCTTGCCAAACCGGGCATGCTCTGCTATAATATGCCTCGTTACGGGCGCGTAGCTCAGTTGGTTAGAGCGCACGGTTCACATCCGTGAGGTTCGTGGGTTCGAGCCCCTCCGCGCCCAC
>CAZHTS010000111.1:0-13919 GCA_964535315.1 uncultured Anaerolineaceae bacterium | reverse complement strand
ACCAGCGGTCCAATTCCATTCTTAAGAGCGCCGGCGACCATTCTGTGATCAGTTGCTGTTCATTCTTTAACTTCTTGGATGCGCGCGTCACCAGATTATCACCGCCCTGCAAACGGCTGACAGACCACTCGACCGGATTCGTCCCTTCTTGCGTAGGGACGATCAAGTGGCAGAATGTTTCCAGGAGGCGGGCATTGATCGTATCTTCGTTGTTCTGAACCTGCTTATCCACTTGGCGTTTCTGTGAAGAATCCAGGTTGAGCTGCTCCTCATCCTGCTGGATGGACGTCCACGCCAACCAGTTTCGTACCGCCTGCTCAAGTTCGGTTAAGCGTTCTGCATCGGCGGCCAGGAAGACGAGCATATTGCGATACAGGCGCGGACTGCTGCCGCGACGTTCCAAAATTTCACGAGCAGCGCTCAACGCCTTGCTTTCTTCGCTGCGAGCACGGTGGGCGCTCAACGGGCCCAGGATCACCAGCCGGCAGCACGTCTCATCCGGTACGTCTGCGCTGCTACCCGGAATTGCATGCACGCCGGCAAAATCTCCACGATCGCGGCGCACCATCTCCCGAACGCGCCGGACAATCTCATCCTCGACGATTTCCGGTTTGCGCTCGTACTGTGCAGCTCGATCGGAAGCAATACGCGTGATGGTTGGACGGGTGTCAAACCAGTAACGGGTCGAATCGGAATACAGATAGGTCAACTCCTCCGAAAGCCGCCGTAACGCATCTCCAAAAACTGCCGTAGATTCGCCCGGTTGAACGCAGCCGAGCTTGATGCGCACCTCCTCGATGCCGTGAACTTTTTGCGCCCCCGCCGAAGGAGCGCTGCCTACAAAGATCGTGCGCGACACGCGCCGGCAGGCCGAATAACGCCCCAGGTTGGGGTTATCACGATCAATCGCCAGAGGACGGCTGAGAGAACCGTCGATGTCCTTGTCAACCACCGCCCCCCAACCTTCCGGCAAATAACGGGTCACTTCAAAACGTACGTCTGTGGTATCCATTGGCACAGAGCCGGGCATGATCATCAGCGATCCATCCTGCCGTTCCCAAAGCTCGTGCACGATGGCGGCCATCATGCGCAAAACGCCGCGCGTGCGCTGGAAACGTTCCAGCGTGGACCAGTCTTCATACAGCCGGTCAAACAATTCGGGATGGATGGGATACGCAGAAACGATACGGTTTTCATAATCCGCCTCACGGCATTCAGAAGGGAACTCTGCCCGGTTCGCCTGATACATCTCGGCAAAGGCGCGGCAAACAGCATCCCGCGCCGCATAGTCGCCAAGCGGTTGAAACAATCGCCGCCGGACGATTTCAAAGCTCTCCGGGGCCGAAGCCGGTTTCCAGACCGCCTCTACGCGCCCAAAAACGTTGCGGATTCTTTCCAGCGCAGCCTTGCCCCCCTCGCCGCCGATCTCAATATCCGACTGAGGGATGGCTGCCACCACCATCGCGTCCGGTACAGCCTTGGCCGCCTCGGTCAACGCCTGGGCAAAGGTCATGTTCGCGTCGAAAGACCCGCCCGGGAGGTCGTCCTTCCCGTAAAGCTGGCGGGCGTAGGCGACCCACTCATCGATCAACACCAACACCGGGCCAAATTGATCGAACAATTTCGCCAACTTCTCGGAACCAGGGCTGACGCCTCTACGATCTTCTTCCGATACCAGGGCGTAGGCCTCGCCAGCTTTGCCGGCCGCCTTGCCGATTTGCCAGGCCATTTCGCCCCAGAGCGTGTGAATTTGAATGCCATCCGGCTTGGTTCTCACCTCCGCCGGGCTGAGTTGCGTCCCCACCAAAACCGCCCGGCAGGCAACGGGCAAATCAACTTCGCCGCCCTTCAACCGGGCGGGCACCAGGCTCTCCAGACCGGGGACCTCCTGCGGTTTGATCTGCCCGCCAAACAGGTGAAATAGCGCCAGCATAGAGTGCGTCTTACCGCCGCCGAAATTGGTTTGCAGTTCCACGATCGGATCCCCGCCCGCAGAAGCCAGCCTGGCCCACGCCTGTGAAAGAAGCCGGCTCAAACCTTCTGTCAGGTAGGTGCGCCGGAAGAACTCCCCCGGTTCGCGGTATTCGGCTTCCGCTTTTCCGGTGATCACCTGGAACAAATCGGCGGCGAACTCGGCCATTTTATAGCGCCCCGAGGCGACATCCTGATGCGGGGTGGCGATTTCTCGCCAGGGTTTCAACCCCTGGCTAACGCCGGTAGAAAGAACGGTCGTAGATTTTTTGAGCTCGCGTTTTGTCTCTGCTTCAAACCGCTGGCGCAGCATCTCGCGGCTGAGTTCCTGGATTTCGCCCAGGCCCTGACCGCCGACCATTTCTACCAGACGGCTCATGGTGTCCAAAGCCCGGAAAGTATCCTCGGCGTTAAACGGCTGTTGATGCGCCCAATGATTGCGCACCTCGCGCAGTTCGCTGACATAACTGCGCCCGCTGTGGCCTAATTCGGTTTTAAAAACGGCGTTCCAGTTTTCCCATAGAACCACCAGCAACGCCTGGACATCCAGCCTTTCAAACCGCTCTTCAGGAGCGCCCGCGCCGGTCAGGGCTTCGCGGCCCACTGCATTCTCGAGAATCGTTTCCACGCCGCTGACCCACCAGCGTTCTTTGTAGATGCTCTTCAACTCGCGCTGGATATACGGCGCAAGCCCCGAACGGAGAAGTTGAAGTCCCTTGCCAATTCGTTCGATATTACTGACCGACATAAATTGCTCCTTGTCTCATCTGCATCAAGGTAAAACGGCTGTTCCTAGCGCTGCACCCTCTTTTTCCATTCTTGATAATATTGAACAAAGCGACGTTCGCCGGGGAGCAATTGAATTGCTCTTTGGTAAGCATTTTCGATTTCCCCGGTGGGGGCATTCAACCAGGCTAATACTTGCGCCAGATGGTTCCAACACCAGGCCAGGCGCGTGGGGTCATCGGAAAGTTGTATCGCCCGCCGCAGCAACTCGCCTGCCTCACGGTTCAACCGCGTCCGCGCCGCGCCCTGTCCACTGTCACTGGCAATCCGCATTTTCGTTTGTGCATATTCGTGCACAGCCTTAGGATCGTCTTTGATGACGTCAAAATTATCCTCGAACAGACGATGGGCCTGTTGATACCGGTTTGCCCGTTTATGCAACAAGGCCAGTTCGATGACGTTATCACTTTCAATAGGGGAAGGCGCTCGTTTTAGAACGCCGCGTGCCTCGTCCTGTAAATCCTGATCCAGCAAGACTCTGGCCCACGAGATGTAGGCAAGATAGCGGTCTTTGATTTCCTGATCGGCCTCAACCTGGCGAAACAACTCGCGCGCCTTGTTTGTTTCGCCTAAAGACGCATGATATTCAAGCAGTTGCGCCGCCAGGGCCCCTGAATGAGGCGCGCGCTGCACGGCGGTCTCAAGATTCTGTATTGCACGCTGGCGGTTCCCCGTTGCCCACAGGTGGGCGCTCTCGCGTAACGCCTGGATAAGAATATACTGCGGGTGCGCCGGCAAGATGGCGCGAAAATAGCTGCGCCCTTCATCAAACTCGAATATCGGTTCGGGCGAGCCGTTCTCGTCCATCTTGCGCCGGATTTTGGGGATGCCGGTACCCCGGCCTTCCGCCAGACGCAGATCCTTCAAGAATTCGCCGATCCTGCGATTTCGATTGGGCACCGGGGGCACTGAACCGCCGGGTTGCAGATGTTTGGGGTCGATCCCTGGGACGGGGCCCGGATAGCTGATGATTTCCATCCGGTCCGGATACAGATAAACTTTGACGGGCTCAGGCGTATTTTCATAACTGCGATGATACAGCGCGTTGACCAGCGCCTCTTCCATTGCTTCGTACGGGAATGCAACCGTGCGGCTTACTTCGGCCCGGTCAGGCATTTTTCGAATGAGCGTGGTGCTCAACGAATTTAAATAGTCCAGCGTCTGACTGATCTGCACGTCGATCGGCCCGCGAAAAACTTTCTCCTCTATTAAATCGCCGCCGGAGCCACTCCCAAATTGGACGACCTCCACGCGCGCCCCAGGGAAAAATTGCTCCGGATCATTCACAAAGAATAACAGCGCAACATTCCTCGAAACCTCGTGGCCGTTAATGGGAACCGTCAGCCGGAGCTTGTGATAGAGCTCAAGGTCTGAAATGTTCGCCGCCGGAGAGATCAGATCGCTTTTAATATTGGACAGAAAATGCCGCACCAACGTAGGAGAAATGGTTTCAACAGGCGCAGAAAGGTTCCGGCGATCGTCAAAGGGGGTTCTGGCGGTGAGCTGGATCAATTGGTTTAATAGCTCCCCTTTGGCCTGAACCGTTTCACTGCCCTGGCGGACATAATAGAGTCTCTCCTGTCCATTCTTTTTCAGCGGCGCCTGGTAAGGCCGCGCATCACCGGCGGGCGCCCATATTACGAGAATGTTTTTCCCCTGGAACACCTCGGGAGAAAGGATTGGCTGGTAAGCAGGATCGATGCGATTGCACTGCCCGCGGATCTCCTGTTGGATTTCCTCAATATTGACCCCTTCTAAACCGGCGGGGGGCAGCGCCGGCTTACCCGCCTGTTCTTCGACGCCGATAATGACGTAACCGCCGTTGAGATTAAAAAAATCGTTGGCGTACGCACAAATGGTATGGATGGTTTGTTCCAGCGTGGGTTCAGACCAGCCCTTCTTGAATTCACGCCGTACGGACTCGATCGCCTGAGAGTTTATTAGTTGATCCAGATTGATCGGCAACACGTTCATCATAAATCTCCCATGGGGCTTACAACAAACTCGCTTGCTTGGGGCCTTGTCCCGATTGTTCTTTAATCCTCGGCCAGGCCACCACCAGCATATTATAAGCCAGCGCCTCTTGCGCCCAGCCTTTCCGTTCGCACAAAGTATATAAGCGGTACGCCAGATCGCGGGCCGTTTCGCCGGAGGAACCCAGTTTGCTCAGCAGCGCCCCCGCCCCCTTTTCGCCGTCTTGATCCAGGGCCCGAATCAGGTATTGGGTGGCTTCCCAGACTGTCAACCGTTTATCCTTGCCCGGATCCCAATCCGCCCCCAGTTCATCCCGCTTTAAAAGGCGAACCTTGCCGGCGCGTGCTTCGAGGAAGCCGGCATGCGATAATCCTTCCACGCTGGTATTCTTTGCCTTTGAAAGCATTTCAGCTACGCCATAAGGGCCCTGTTCATGACCATATTGTTCAAACCAGGCCAGTGCCCAGCGGGTATCAGTGTCATACTCGCCTTCCTGCTCAGCCAGGTATTCATCTAACGCCTGATTGATCAGCGCCAGAGCTGCGCGCACGCGCATGGATGAGCCATCTGCTTCAAGCACGGCTTTGTAACGCGAGAAAATTGCCATACCGGGTCCAATTGCAGCTTGAGCCAGATCCACTGGTGCAATGTTTCCTAATTGAAGTTGATGCAGAGCAGAGGGTAGACGGCGCTTGAGAGCAGAGAGGAATTCGCGTCGGGTAGTGGTAGGGGCGTCTTCAGGACGCGGACGGCAGACAAGAACTATAGATGATGCAAGAGCGTTTGTTCCCATTGCTACCTGCCGAGTCTTCATCTCTGTATGCATAGGCCATGTACCACTGATTTGAAATCCGCTTGATAGTAAACTTGCAAGCATAGTTTCCCAACCAGTAGAAACTGCATTGGTAGCCAGATCGCCATCTTCAACATTGAGATCATTATCCACTTCTGATTGTTTGAAAGCATAAAAAACAGTGACTGGGATGCAAGAAGTTGAAAGGGTATAAAAATGCTCAAACGCTAAACTTAAACCTTTCTCAAAAAAATCTTCCGCTTTTTGTTTGTCTCCGTCAAAACGGTACGGAGTGGCTACAAGCTCGGAAGTCTTTGGAACCAACATAGTAGTAAACAAACTTGGGTAAATATTGAGTAATGAATGGCGTAGCCAGACATAGAAAAAGTCAGACAAATCCCCATATCCGATGTTATCATAATAAGGGGGGTCAGTAGCAATAATCGAACCATTTCTATCATGATTTGTTAATTTGGCAGCGTCATCTTGAACTACATTACCTATCCCAAATCCCAATAATGAAAGTGGGGCAGCAACAAGTTCCACTGCTGCATTGATACTACCTGTTGCATCAGCAAAAAAATTAGGCTCTGCAAAATCCCAAATCATTGGCAAAGCTTGTCTGCCAAAAGCATGTTGTGCTTTTTCACCAACAGGATTCCATCTTACCAAGTTGTTTCCGGACATAGCTAGTCGGTCAACAGCCAAAGCTAGATACGTTGCAATAGCATCAGCATATCCTGAATCGCAATCAGTGAGTTCCTCTTGAACTTCTCCTAAAACGCGAGATCGAATTTCTGCGATCAGAGTACTAAATACTGAAAGAGCAGATAATTGACGTTTGGTGAATAGACTTTTGTGTTTAGTCATTCCATATAACTGAACACGAAAACCTAGTGCTTTATCTGGTAATTCGGTTTCAGGTTCCCATCCTGGATTTGTAGATTGGGCAATAGCTTCATCATTTATAGATGGGGTTAAGTAAATCCTGCCTTTTTCACCCTCTGCGACAATTGCTGTAATTTGAGCAGAAATTAATCCAGATTTACCTCTATCTCGTATATAGTCAAGTGGAACCGGAGTTCCACATGCGATACATCTTGCCCCATTGCGATTAACGGTTCCTTCTGGCGAACCCGGTTCATCACCAGTCTTTACCTTGAAAGTAACAACCTTTCCATCATAACCTTGCTTAATGATAGGCTCTATCCAGGATCGTTTTCCCTTCCTTGTTGATAGTGCAAATGATCGCACCAGCGGCATCTGACATCCACAAGCCGGATTGGGGCACTTTACTGTACGCGCCCACAGCCAGGCGATCACGGTCAGTTCATCGCCCGCTTTTAACCCCTGATGGCGCAAGTCCTCACGGTCGGCGAGCATTTCGGCAGTGATTTTCACCTTGGGGTAAAGGTGACCGATGCGCTTTTCGGCCTCGTCGCGCATCCACTTGCCGTAGTAACGCACATCCTCGGCCAGCCCTTCCGCGCCTTTCCACTCGCGCGCCCACAGACCGTCTTGCGCCGCCTTGCCTTTCTTCCCCTTCGCGCTCTTTGCGTCCTTTGAGGTTCCATCTTCCGGCGGGTGCACCGGCGGCATATTGGCAAACTTAGGCGGGATTTCGATCAGGGCCTTGTTTATCAGCACAGCAACCGGGTTCAGGTCGCTGGCATAGGCGCGCAGCCCCAGGCGTTGAGCTTCAAGAGGGATCGAGCCGCCACCAGCAAAGGGATCCAGCACCGGGGGAGCCTTGGTTGCCAAAAATTCGTTAATTGCCTGTTTTCCGATTGGCACTTCACAACCCAACTCACGGGCCACGCTACGGGCAATCTCTAATTTTGCGGCATCCAGCACCGTTTCATTATTGATGTTTTCCCATTTGACCAGTTCTTCGAGAATGGCAAACAAGCGTTCGCGTTCGCGGTTGGCGGATTCTTCGTCCGGCATATATTCAGAAGGATCATCTACAAGGGAAGACCATAACACCGCCCGGCAGGCAGCCAGGGGCCGGCGCGCCCACCACAGATGTAGAGTGCTGGGATGCCCATGACGGATAGATTTTTCCCTGGCCGATTCTTTATTAATCGCTTCCAATGGAAGCGAGACTTCGATGAGCTTTTTACGATAGAGCATATAATTCCTCGCTAAATAGATTCATGCGTCGCCAGATAGGCACTTACAGGGGAATAAGCTAGTCTTCCTTGTAACAACAACATTGCATAACCCAATGATCGATGACATCCGTCATGGATGTACTTAAATGCATTCGCTTCACGTTCATTAGGAGTTGTATCGCGTAAAACAATGGGGGGAATGGTGTGATGATCCTCAATTATCATTTGACATGACATTTGATAGATATCATTGATATTCCAATTAGGACCAAGGCGACCTTCCTGTGTACCTAGGATTGATAATGCTCTTCCAGCAACTGCTTTAAGATTTCTGCTTTGCCCATTTGGAGTGATTATTTTTGTAATCGTTGTCGATAAAAAAATACAATTAAAGAAATCCATCTCAGATAATTCTATTAGATAGAAGTTTAAAAATCGAGTTAAGACACGTTTTGTGTCTCCTCTATCATAGGCTCCAAGGGAATCCATAAATCTCTCTACATTTTGATATTGTAATTCTTGAATCTTTCTCATTGGTGTTTATCCCATCATTCTATCTGGCAGTCAATCTGTCTCTCAAAAGACATTAACAATAAACATTTTGAACAATTTTTTTCAGTGGATCACAAATTTCCTCCACTGACGATTGAGAAAAATGCTCTAAGGCAGCGATGGCTTTTCCCATTTTCTTTCCTTGAGTTTTCGAAACACAAGATGAACCTTCAAAATCAGGGGAAAGAACGAATACTCTACCCAAAGAAGGATCCACCAGACTAGAAATTTCAGAGTTCAAATCATAGGTTCTTCGTTTTTCTCTACGCTTGTCCTCGTCCCAATCTGATGGTATTGGATCAGGTAACGGATCTTCATCATGAATTACCACATAAAAGATTTTAAAAGCCTGAAGGATACTGATATACAGGGGTAAATTGTGCTTACTACCGCAATCTACAATTGAGACGCTTGGGTCGTAACATCCCATTTTTGATGCTAAAAACGGTAGAATTGCATGTTCTGTCTCACCCTCAACTAAAACCACTTTTCTTGCGAAGAAAAGCTCCCCACGATCAGGATTTATCCAGAAAGCCATGTGAAAACGTTTTTTCTTGTCTTCAATTTCTTCACCTTCAAATAGCTCGTCGTTACATTGCCTAACTACTGTGCCAAGTTGTGGATTAGTCTTAGAAACAATTGCGATCGACTTATATTTATCCAAATTCACAAATTGGGTTGAGTGGCTGCATACAAAAACCTGATTACCTGGCTTTGAAGAAATATCTTGCAGATCTTTGGCCAGTTGTCTTTGGGCGTGAGGATGGAGAAATAATTCCGGCTCTTCAATAATGAAGATAATCGATTCCGACGAATGCCTTGGGGATGATGAGCTAACTTCTGATGCACTGCGTAAAGCCTTTGCCCATGTCCTTAACAATGCAAAAATGACTGCGCGTTGTAATCCATGCCCTTTCTTTTCGGCAATGGTAACATGTCCATCGTCAAGATTTAGTTGTGTGCCAAGTTCAAATATTTTTTCAATTTCAGGCGGTTCCACCTGAATTGTGACATTTACACCCCAAGCGCGGAGTTCGCTTGAAATATCGCTTTCCAACCTAGCGAGAGAAGAGGGAGTAGCGGATGATTCTCTTGCATTAAGCTCACGGATCAATCGTCCTAGCCGGTTCTGAAGGTCTACGAACCTTTCATCAGTCTCTGTCATCGCTTGAAGCGTTCTAGATAATAATCGACCAAATAATGTAGTGGTTTTTATTTTTGTTTCGTCACCTAAATCGCGGACTGCAGGAACTATATAAATGTCTGGTAATACGCCACTGGCAACATTTTTCGCTCCCAATAATGGATTCTCATCTATATATTCACTAAAAGAGATTTTCTCTCGATGCTTCTGAATATAATCTCTCTGAAATTCTTCTACTTGTTGCCTAGTTATACGTCCGCCTCGTTCCAATAGAATCGACAGCTCCGGAAATTCACCCGCTTCTCCTTCGACTTTTTCCCGAGAGTTCAAACGTTCAAATGCAGTACTTTTCAACCACCACACAATCGGTTCTTCAATGTACCCACGATATCCAGTTTCAACCGATTCACCCGTTGAAATTTTGGCAAACCTCCGGATTTTAATTGAATTGTCACTTCGAAGATATTTAATGAAGGTTCTTTGTTCTTGCTCTGTAAGATCGACAAAAACAGCCTCTACCCACAAATCATTTTCATCTTGGTTTCGAAATGCAAAGAAATCGCCAATATCAACTTTAGCTGAAGAAGAAAGGAGAAATTCAACAGCGGTCAGAATGTTTGATTTCCCATGATTGTTTGGCCCAAGCAAAACCATCCAATCAAACACAATTAAATAGAGATCCTTGATACTTTTGAAATTATGAATGGAAATGGAAGAGATTTTCATTTAGATTTTTCCCCTTTTGAATTTAACAATTCACTTAAAGAGTAATTCACACTCGTCGCTGCGAAATCCGGCTCGCGGCGAAAAGGATGTTTGATGTAATGTAAGCCTTTTGCACTCGCAGTTTCCGCTTCAAAGCCCACTTCCACAACGGCAAGAATGAAGTCATCCGGTTTATTCAATCCGGCCAGAATCTCATTCTTGCTCACCGTAACCGTTTCTGCGCCCTCGATCCGGCCTTTGACCTCGATAAAACGAAGTTTACCGCTGCCCGGAATGGCCGACTCAATATCCCAGCCCAGGTTTTCACGATGCACGTCCACCGGTAAGTAACCCAGGCTGCGCTCTTTTGCGATGACGGCCTGCATGGCCGCCGCTTCGACGGCTTTCTTTTGCCTCGCAAACAGGGCGGGCACCGGGGCCGCCTGCCCCTGCAAGCGGGCAATTAATCCGGCCGGCAGGATCAACGCCGCACCCAGCACCAGCGGCGGCTGGGCAGATAGGCGCCGCTCCTGTTCCAATTCTGCCACCCGGCGTTGCAGGCGGGCCTGCAAGTCGTCGGCGCGGCGCTGCGCCATTTCAGAGTTCAACCTGGCGTTAACCCTGCCGGCTTGTTCCTGGGCCTTTAAATCCTGGGCGCGGTGATCCCAATAGCTGATTTCCTTGGTCAAGCGATCCTTAACCGCCGCCAGAGTGCGCGAGACGCTTTCTTCGCGGCGTTGCTTTGTTTCCGCAAACATACGCGGCGCCAGGTTCTGGACCGCATAGGCGCGCGCATGATTCTCCAGCCCCCCGGCAGCAGCGCCGTCGCCCGCGCTGCTTTTTAGCCAGTCTTCTTCGAGAATGGAAACAACCAGCGGACGGAGGTCTGCCGGCAACGGCGTGTAATCCAGGAAAGGCGCAGGGCCGGCCGGGGAAGCGCTGCCCTGTGCATCCATTTCGACAAATTGCATCTGGCGCGCAATGATCCTTCTCTGCCCAGATTCCCCGGCGCGCCCTAAGCCGCCAGGTTGAGGGTCGCTTCTTCCGTCCTGGATCGATTCTTCCAAATAGAACAGCAAGCGTGGGTCTTCGCCCATGTCCGTAGCATCCACCAGAATCGCTCCCTGACGCAGCAAGGCCCGGTAGCGCTCCAACACAAGATCGATCACCGCATCCATCAACGGGTGCCCCGGACACAGGAACTCGGCCAAAGGCTTGCCCGAAAGGGTGATTTCTTCTTTATAAAACGTCACCCGCTCGTAACGGCTCAACAGCGTACCCCGGCCGATATTAAAACTTCGATTACGGAGGACGGAGGGCACGTGCGTAATTTCATAGCGTTTGCCCTCGCGTTTGTGGATCGTTCCCCCCAGGTGTTCAAAAGCGGCCTTGAAAAAAGACTCGATAAAATGGGGTTGCAGGCGGCGAGCCTGGGCACGCTCGAAGTCCTGGCGGATGCGCTGTACCTGACCGACATCCAGTACATCCCGCGCCAGCGCCCGGTCTTCAAGTAGATCCTGGCAGCGCCTTCGATCGACCAGATTATCAACCGCCTGATTTAAGCGGTCGCGGACTTCCGGCCGGTCGCCATAGCGGATCGCTTCCATGAGCAGCTCACGCAGGCTGGTTTCGCGGAACAATTTCCCCAGGATATCAAAGACCCCATCTCCAAGCGCCCGGCGCTGTTCCTCGATCTTGTTGAGCAGGCGGGCGTAGACGTCGCCCTCACGGGTTTCATCCGCCACCAGGTTCCACAGATGGCACACCTCGGTCTGGCCGATGCGGTGAATACGGCCAAAACGCTGTTCGAGGCGGGCAGGGTTCCAGGGAAGATCGTAATTGACCATTAAATGCGCCCGCTGCAGGTTGATCCCTTCGCCGGCTGCATCGGTTGCCACCAACACCAGAACATCTTTATCCTGAACAAATGCAGTTTGAACGCTGCGGCGGTCATCGCGCAGCATGCCCCCGTGAATCGTGACCACAGCCTCGGATCGTCCCAATAAAATGCGGGTTTTCTCGGCCAGATAATTGAGCGTATCGCGGTGTTCGGTAAAAATCACCAGCTTTCTGCGCTGGCCATTCCCGTCGAACATCTCATCGTTCTCTTGAAGAATGCGGGAGAGCTCCTGCCATTTACGATCGCTGCCCGAACGGCGAACGCGATCGGCCATCTGTTCCAGGCGGCGTAATTCCGCGATTTCAATCTCCAGTTCGTGAATGGTGCGGGCGGCCGTCGCCAGGTCGATGAGTTGTTCTCCTTCCTGCTCTTGCTCTCCTTCCGGAGCGTCATCGAGGTCTTCGACCTCTTCCGCATCCAGGCGGGGCAGGTTTGCCAAAAAATCCGCTTTCGTTTCACTGCCGCGTTTAAGGATGCGTTCCTCGCGCAGGCGGCTTTCCAATCGCTGCCGCCGGCGATGTAATGATTGGTAGATGGCCTCAGGGCTGGAAGCCAGCCGGCGCTGCAAAATGGTCAGAGCAAACCCCACCGTCCCCCGCCGGTCTGCTTCAAGATGATCGGCGCGGTTGAACTCTTCGGAAACGTATTTGGTAACGGCCTCATACAACGCCGCTTCCAGATCCGAAAGCTCGTAATTGACGGTATAGGCCCTACGCTCTGGAAACAGCGGGGTGCCATCGAATTTGAGAAGTTGCTCCTTGACCAGCCGGCGCATCAGGTCAGATGCATCCACGTTGTGGACCCCTTCCCGATACTTGCCTTCAAACCGGTCAGGGTCCAACAATCCCATGAAAAGCTGGAAATCCTCCTCTTTGCCATTGTGCGGAGTGGCGGTCAACAAAAGCAGGTGGCGGGTACGGGTCGCCAGAAGCTGCCCCAGTTTATATCGCTTTGTATACTTGATTTCTCCGCCAAATACAGAAGCCGACATTTTATGTGCTTCATCAACGACGATTAGATCCCAATCCGATTGGGCCAGGCGCGCCTGAAGCTCTTCATCCCGGCTGAGTTTGTCCAGGCGGGCAATCGCCAGCGGCGTTTCGGCCAGTGCATTCCCGGAGCGGGCCGCTTCGATTTTGTCATTGGTGAGCAAATCAAAGGGAAGCTGAAATTTTTGCCAGAGCTCATCCTGCCACTGCTCGGTTAAGTTTCCGGGGCTGACGATCAAACAGCGCTGCAAATCACCGCGCAAAAGCAATTCTTTGATGAACAACCCGGTCATGATCGTTTTGCCGGCCCCAGGGTCATCGGCCAACAGAAAACGTAGCGGTTGGCGCGGCAGCATTTCCCCATACACGGCGGTAATCTGGTGGGGAAGAGGATCAACCTGCGAAAGATGGATCGCCAGCCAGGGATCGAACAAATAAGCCATGCGAATGCGATAAGCCTCAGAGACCAGCCGGAACATTTCAGGGTCGGCGTCAAACGCCCAGGCGGTGCCGGGGGCGGTCACTTCTAAATCGGCTTGCCGATCACGAAAAATCAGTTCGCTGCCCAAATTTCCGTTCGTCTCACGATAAGAAACCTCAATCACGTCCGAACCATGCCATTGTACGCTAAGGATGGTGACGGTGTCGTTTGGCAAAATGCCTTTAACCTGACAGTTTGGTTTGAGGGTTTCGAGTGTCGTCATGATAGGTGAGACCTATTACCCCATCTGCGTTTGAGTTCCTTGAAACACGAGGCCAGACAATCGCCAGGCGTTTCTTTGTGAATCCATCGATATGCAATTATATATCACTTTACTTTCCGCCAGACTATCCCAAAAGCCGCCGGGATGAAATGGGTTTCACATCATTCCCGCGCAGCCCTTCCACGCGCCTAGACCTGCGCCCGGTCGGAAAACAACACCCCGCTCTCACGGGCGAATAATCGGCCACCCATATTTGCAGCGCTGGTTTTGCCCGCCAGCTACAGCAA
>CAZHTS010000110.1:0-13998 GCA_964535315.1 uncultured Anaerolineaceae bacterium | reverse complement strand
GCAAAGACGCAAAGAAAAGCTTTGTGGCTTGAGACATCGGCGTCGCCGGTCGTTAATCAGGAAACGCCCCAATCCGTTCTGCATCCTGCATATCCTGCCCATCCTGTTTAAGCTGTGGGTTGCCGTCAGGCTGGCCGGCGGTCGTGGAGGGCAAGCTCCGCACCCTACGGCAGACACCCACACATTGCCGCGCCCATCCTCCATCGCCGCCGCCGCGTATCTACCACGCCTCCCCGGGCGGGGCAGGGCTTTTCTTCGGCCGGCCAAAAGGCTTAACGCAAAGACGCAAAGAAAAGCTTTGTGGCTTGAGACACCGGCGTCGCCGGCCGATAACCCGGAAGCACCCCACCCCGCTTTTCACCCTGTAGATCCTGCCCACCCTGTTTGAGCGATCTGCTGGCGCTGTACCGCCCCGGTAGATTGCTTAAACAGGATAGGTAGGATGAAGAGCGGGCTGTCCGCTTTTCGGACAGCCCGCCGGCATTATTGGAAAATACCGCGTCGCAAAGGAATCAGCGCCGGCGGTGCGGCGTCGGCTGAAAGAGCTTGTTATACGGCAGCAGCATCAGAAAACCGACGGCGATCAGGCCCTGGCCAATTTCTACACCCAGGGCCTGCAAGGGTCCAAAGTAGGGGGTCTGTGGGAACGGATGGCTGCCGAAGCCAAAGATATCGGCCATGCCGGCAAACACGGCGATCACGTAGCCGGTGCAAATTAAACGCAGGCCGATATCGGCGGTGATGCTGATCGGCTGGCCCTTCCACAGCGCCATCATACAGATGTAGCCGCCGATACACATCAATCCCAGCCCCAGCAAAAACACAGAAATTTGAACCACGCCGATGATCGGGCTGCGATCCAGACCAAACAGGCTCGGACGAATACCGATCAACAGCAATACAAAGCCGATCAAAGTGATGGCCAACCCCCAGCGCACCCGCCGGCGCGAATAGCCGTACGGCAGACTGGGCGCCAGGTCGGCGGCACTGGGACGAACGGGAGCGGTGCTTTGAACGGGGTCGCTCATTGGATGGGCAAATGTTGCTCCAACACCCGGCGCCAGTTACCACCCAGGATGGCGGCGACATCCTCCGGCTGATAGCCACGCGCCAGCAGACGCGGCGCCAGCTTTTGCATGTCGGCGATGGTATCCAATTCTTCGGGGACCGCCGGCCAGCCGTAACCGCCGTCAAAGTCGGTGCCCAGGGCCACGTGCCGGGCGTCCCCGGCGATCTGGCAGGCATGATCGATGTGGGCGATCAGGTGATCGAGGGTCAGCGTGTGCCGGCCGTCCTCCAGCGTCCACTGCAAATTGATGAAGCGGTTATAGGGGATCACCCCCATCACCCCGCCGCGTTCAAACAGGCGGCGCATGGCGACATCCGTCAGGTGACGCTGGTTCTGCGTATCTTTGTGCAGGGCGCGGGCGTTGGCGTGGCTGGCGATGATCGGCCCTTCGTAACGATCCAGGGCGGTCAGAGCCGACTCGTCGGACATGTGGCTGATATCCAGGATGAAACCCAGCCCGGCCATGGCCGAGAGCATTTCGAGCCCTTCGGCGCTAAACGCCCCGGGTTCAATCGTGCCGCCGCACAGGCGCGTGCCGGCCCACACCGGGCCGATGATACGCACCCCGGCCTGCCACCATTCTTCCAACTCGCCGGCGTCGCGCACGCCCTCGGCGCCTTCCATCAGCACCAACATCCCGACCGGGTGGGTGGTTTGCGGGTAGCTGGCGGGCGTCTGTTCCCAGGGCTGTAACACAGCGGCCAGCGATTTCTGGCCGGTCACCAGGCGGAACTTATCGGGGTGTTCCTCACACAGGCGCAGATAATAATCCAACTGATTGCGCATCTGCCGGTACGACTCGGCCTGCGTGGCAAAAGCGAACTCGCTCTCCCATGCGCCGGCGTAGCGGCGCGGGGCGACGAACAACGTGCTGAACACCATCGCCACCTGTCCGCGCTGATAATCGGGCCAACCCAGCAGGGTCTGTCCGGTACGGTCAGGCACGGGGGTGCCGGCTTCCAACTGGCGCATCTCGGCCGCCGAACGCAGGATATCGCGCCGGTGGACGAAGTGATTGTAGGCCAGATCTTCGTGGGCATCGATAATGAAAGGCATTGGCGCTCCTTGTAAAAAGAGCGCACCCACCGGTGCGCTCTTTTCGATCTTGAATGTTATCAGGCGGCCGGCTGGTTTTCGTCGGAGCCTTCCACCAGACCACCTTCCAACGATTGCCAGTCCATGTCGGCGTAGGCCATCGACTCGACCCGGCGCAGGCTGAGGCCCACGCGGTGGTTCTCGGGGTCGATCTTGATCACACGCAGCGTGACCACATCACCTTCGCGCAGCACCTCTTTGGGGTGCTCGATGCGCTTTTCGCTGATCTCGGAAATGTGGATCAGGCCTTCCAGGTCGCCTTCCAGGCGAGCGAAAGCGCCGAACTTGGTCAGGCGGGTGATGGTGCCCTGCACGAGCTGGCCGACCTGGTACTGGCTGGCCTGGCGCGCCCAGGGGTCTTCCAACAGCTGGCGGATCGACAGACCGATGCGCTTCTTGTCGCGATCGATGCTGATGATCTTGACCTTGACTTCCTGCCCGACCTTGAGCACCTCGCTGGGATGCTGGATGCGGTCCCAGGAAATTTCGGAGAGGTGCACCAGACCGTCAGCGCCGCTGATGTTGACGAAGGCGCCGAAATCGGCCAGGCTGGTGACACGCCCGGTGCGAATTTCGCCTTCCTGCAGCTCATCAATGACGCGTTCCTTGAGCGATTCGCGCGTCTCGGTGCTGGCAGCGCGTTCCGAAAGGATCAGGCGGCGGCGTTCGCGATCGACTTCGATCACGACCACGTCGATTTCCTGACCGATCATCTTGCTCCAGCGCTGATCGGGGGTTTCGCCACTCATACCGGCGCGTCGCGACAGGCTGATTTGAGAGGCGGGCACAAAACCGCGCAGCCCACCCAACGGGACGATCAGGCCGCCTTTGTTGTAGCCAATGATCGTGCTATGATAGGCTTCCTTGGAACCGATCATGGTTTCGGCCTGCTGCCAGCTTACTTCTTCACGCGCCCGCACGTAGGACAAAACCAGGTTACCGTTCTGGTCTTCCGGGTTGAGCACATACACCGGAATTTCCTGACCCACGGCCAAGGCAGCCAATTCAGCCGGAGGAATTTGTTCCAATTCCTTACCGCTGATTACACCTTCCGACTTGGTTCCCACGCTGACCAGAATCTGGTTCGGGCTAATACTGGCAACCATGCCGTTACGGATTTCACCCTGCTGGGGGAAATCAATACCCGGACCTTCTTCGGCCAGAAGAGAGGCCATGTCGTGGTTTTCAACCTGATTGTTCTCGGGCATGGCCCCCTGCTCGAGTTGGGCGTCGTTTTGATCCATACGATTCTGTACTCCAATGAAAAGGATAGAACTGATTATAAAGGTGAATCAGAATCTTGACAACCCTACCCGAGTTTTGTCAAGGGTAGTTGTCCAACATTTTCGCAAACTCAACCTGCAATCAGCGGCGATGACGCTTGCGCTTCTTTTCCTCGCCGGCAGGTTTCACCTCAACGATCGTCTCCTGAGCCGGCTGGGCGGCGGCAGTCGTGGCGTCTGCCGGTACCGCCAGGCGCGGCCGGTAGGTATACATCCGTCCGATCACACCGGCGCGAATCTCGGAAAGCAATTCCTGGAACATCTCGCTGGCGCGGCCCTTGTACTGTACCAACGGGTCACGCTGGGCGTAGGCTTCGAGACCAATCGAGACCCGCAGCGCTTCCACCTGGGTCAGATAATCGACCCACGAATCGGAAATGACGCTCAACAGGATGTGGCGGTAAATCTCGTTGAGGATGCGTTTGCCCACCAGACTGAAGATCGTTTCCTGATCTTCGTCGCCCAACTGATCGAAGGGGCGCTCGACCAGGGCGTTAAAGCTCTGCGGCTCGAGTTCCTGGCGTAAATATCCTTTGAGAAAATCATCCAGATGGTCGATCGAGTCACCCGGTTGCAGCTGGCGGCTGCACTCGCTCTGCCCGATCACCAGTTGCAGCGCCTCGACGGCGCCTTCCAGGTGGGTGAGCACCTGGCCGGTGATTGCCTGATCCGACATCCCTTCCAGAAGCTGCGCCACCAGGTAGGTGTAATTCATGCGCACCACACGCTGCTGTACCTGGCGGTGCGAACGGCGGTCGAACGCCAGGCGCGTGCCGTAGCGGGTGATTTCCAGCAGGCGGATCCACTCATCCTCGTCCAGCGGGTCTTCCAGACGGTCGAGCACCGGGTCCAGATCGCGCAGAATCTGTCCGCCGCTGCCGACCAGTTTCTCCATGCGCTGGTCGAGCATGGCTTCCAGCCGGTGGAGCAGCTGGGTGCTGATCTCGCCCCAACTCATGCCCTGGAACTGGCTGGCGCGTACGCCCATCTCTTCGTCCAGGCGTCGCTCCAACCAGCCGATCATACGATGGGTGGCGACCACCAGCAGGTAATCGCTCACCGCCTGGCGCAGGGTGTTACGCACCGCCGGGGTGGCTTCGACCAGCTGGCGCTGCATATCCGGCGAAAGGCGCAGCTGCGGGATGCGCACCAGCCCCGCCAGTTCCTCCACCAGTTCGGACGGGCGGCGCGGGCCGCTCTCTTCCACCTGGTCCTTGATGCCATCCAGGAAATTGTCCAGCGCCTCCAGGCGTTCCTGGCGCTGCTCATCGAGCGTTTCGCCGAAACGATCCAAGGCCTCGCGCGTGGCGCGCAGAATATGCGTCTGTTCGGCTTTGAGCGCCCGCCCGGCCACACTCAGCAGTGCAGCTCGCAATCCCGAGGTGTGATTGTCGGTCGGGGGGATGCTGCGCCGGATCTCATCAAACAGCAGGCGGTAGGTAAACGAGGGGTAATAGGTGTCCACTCCGAGAATGGGCGGCTGCACCTGGTCGAGGTAAGCCATCAGCTTCCACGGCCCTTCTTCGTCTTGCAACGCCTTGGGGATACGCCCGACCAGTTCGGCGTGCAGCATTTCCAGGACGTCTTCACTCAGATCCTGTTTGGTGAAGACGCGGTCGCGCTGCGAGTAGATGCGTTTGCGCTGGCTGTTGAGCACGTCGTCGTATTCGAGCAGGTGCTTGCGGACGTCAAAATTGGCGCCTTCCACACGCCCCTGCGATTGTTCCACCAGCCGCCCAACCATGCCGCTTTCGATCGGCAGGCTCTCATCGATGTTTACCCGCTTGAGCAGCCCCTCGACCTGGGCGCCGCCAAACATGCGCATCAATTCATCCTGCAAGGAAAGATAAAAGCGTGAAGAACCGGGGTCGCCCTGGCGGGCGGCGCGGCCGCGCAGCTGGTTGTCGATGCGGCGGGCCTCGTGGCGCTCGGAACCGACGACGTGTAAGCCGCCCAACTGGCGCACCTTGTGCATGTTTTCCATGTAGGTGATGAAGGCGTTGACCGCTTCTTCGTAAATGCTATATTCTTCGGGCGCAATCTGGCGCAGGGCCTCGTAACGCTGTTCGTAATTCATGCTGTACGGGTCCTGGCCGCAGCGCTCGAGCACGCGGCTGGTGTCGGCCAGCACGGTTTCGGGCAGTTCACCGCCGAGCTTGATGTCGACGCCGCGCCCGGCCATGTTGGTGGCGATGGTCACCGCTCCAAATGCGCCGGCGCCGGCGATGATCTGCGACTCTTCGTCATGTTTGCGGGCATTCAATACCCGGATGGGCACGCCGCCCTGGAGGACGCGCACCAGGCGCGATGCATCCTCCTGGCCCAACGCCAACATCTCTAACAGCACCGGCAGGTTGGCGTCGTCTTCGGGGTTCATCGATAGTTCCAGCGTGCGCGCCAGCGGGCGCATTTCGGCTACATCCAGATCGGTGATCGGTTTGTTGAGGAACTGTAATTCGGGGATGGCGCGCTCGTCGTCGTTGCGGTTGTTCTTGCGCAGCCACGCCTGGCGCAACAGCAAGGTTTGCATCAGGCGGCGCAGCGGCTCGGCCTGCAGCCGGTCGGCGAGACGCTCGGAGTGCTCGACCGAGGTGGTGCCAACCAACAGCGGGCGGCCCTTGACGTGCAATGCGACGATCTCGCGGGTGATGGCGCGCAGTTTGGCTTCTTCGCTCTGGTAGACGACGTCGGGGAAGTCCTGGCGGCGCCAGTAAACCGGCTTGCGTTCGGCGTCGCCCTGCAGGGCGTAGTACGACACAGCGTACCCCTGGACGTCCTGCGATTTCACTTCCACCAGCGAGGCCTTCTCGCCCATGGCGCGGTATTCCAGGTTGGTGGTGATGGGCAGTACGTCCAGCTTGTAGATCTTGTAAAATTCTTCCGCCTCGGTCAGCGCCGTACCGGTCATGCCGGAGAGTTTCTCGTACATGCGGAAGTAGTTTTGCAGGGTGATGGTGGCGTAGGTGACGTTTTCGGGTTCCACCCGCACGCCTTCTTTGGCCTCCACCGCCTGGTGCAGCCCGTCCGACCAGCGCCGCCCGGGCATCAACCGCCCGGTGAACTCGTCGACGATGACCACCTTGCCGGTCTGAACCAGGTAATCCTTGTTGCGCTTAAAGAGGAACTGGGCGCGCAGCGCCTGTTCCAGATAGCCCATCACCCGCGCCTGCTCGGGCGTCAACTCTTCGGGCTGGTCGGGGTCGCCCAACGACATTTCGAGCAATTCTTCCACCCGCCCCAGCCCGGTTTCGGTCAGGCTGACGCTGTGGTCGCGTTCGCTGATCTCGTAGTCCTCTTCCTGCAACTGGCGCACGATCTGCGCCATGCGCGGGTACCACTCCAGGTCTTCGCCGGCCGGGCCGGAGATGATCAGCGGCGTGCGCGCCTCGTCGATGAGGATATTGTCGACCTCGTCGACGATGGCATAGTAATGACCGCGCTGCGAGCGTTCTTCGAGACGCATGGTCAGGTTGTCGCGCAAATAATCGAAACCGAATTCGCTGTTGGTGCCGTAGGTGATGTCGGCGCGATATGCCTCGGCGCGCGGCACCAGCACAAGCTGGTTTTGATCCTCGATGGAAGATTTCTTCTCCAGATCGACCAGAAAGGCCTTGCGCCCATTTTCGGTGCGGCTGGCCATTTGCAGCACGCCCACGCTCATGCCCAGGGCGTTGTAGATGGGCGCCATCCAGCGCGCATCACGCCGGGCGAGGTAATCGTTGACCGTCACCAGGTGTGCGCCGCGGCCGGCCAGGGCGTTGAGGTAGAGCGGCAGCGTGGCGACCAGGGTTTTCCCTTCACCGGTGCGCATCTCGGCGATCTTGCACTGGTGGAGAGCCATGCCGCCGATGAGCTGGACGTCGTAATGGCGCAGCCCGATGGTACGCTTGCTGGCCTCACGCACGGCGGCAAAGGCCTCGGGCAGCAGGTCGTCCAGCGTCTTACCGTCTTGCAGTTGCCGGCGGAACTCTGCCGTGCGAGCGCGTAAGGCATCGTCGCTGAGGCCCTCGTAGGTTTTTTCAAGTTGATTAATCTGCTCAACCAGCGGCAGGAGTTTTTGGATTTCGCGTTTGTGGGGATCACCCACCAGAAGACGGGTCAGTTTTTGAAACATGGTTCACCTTTCTGGGGAGTGATTATAGCATGGAACCCGGGCGGCGATAGCCGTTCCAATATAAGAACGATATTAGAAGGTTTTGAGGCCCGCAAATCTTTGCAGGCTCCTGGACAGGGGCATCCTGTGTTTCAGGCGATCCCCGGCGCAAACAGGCGGGCAAACCCGGTATAGGGCGCCAGCGGGACGACGTCGAAGCAGATCAGGCCGGCCTGCACCAGCGGAAACCCGGCCAGCAGTTGTTCGGCGGCAGCCACGCTCTCACATTCCAGCACCAACACGGCGGTGTGCTGGTCGGGGCGGAAATACAGTTCGCGCAATACACCGGCCTGATAAAGCTCCCACACGTGGGCCGCCTCGTCTTTCAGATGCAGTTGGAACTGTGCGGCGGTGGCGTCGGGCAGTTCTCGTTCCAGCGCCAATAATTTCATTGCAAACCTCCGGGATCAAAGGATGGGAATGAGCACTTCCACCCGGCTGGCGACGTCCGGCCAGGCGGGGTAGGTTTCCAGTTCGAATGGCCTGGCGGCCTGCCGCCCGTTGCGCGGCAGCCAGGTGTGATAGATGTACTGGCGGGTGAGCGCCAGGCCGGCGCGGGCGCCGGCATGTACAAAGCGGGCGTAACGCCCGGCCGGGAGGGTGTAAGCAACCCAGGGGGCGCCGGCCGGCGTCTCTCCTTGCCAGGCGGCCAGGTAAAAGCGCCGGGCGGCAAACGGGTAGAGCACCACACCACACGGCCAGCCCTGCGGCGGAAACTGTCCCGCCAGCGCGCCCCACAGGTCGAGGGCGGCCTGCTCGTCCGCCAGCGGCGTCGCCAGCCCGCTCAGGCGCACCTCCGCCCGCTCGACCAGCGCCGGGCACAGGCCGCCCGGACGGTTGATGTGCTGCAGGTAGGCATGGCTGAAGGCCGGCATCAGGTGACGTTCGTCCAGGAGCGGGGTGCGGCGCCATTGATTGGGCAGCACGCCAAAAACGCGCTTAAATGCCCGGCCAAAGGTCTCTACATTATTAAACTGGTAATCGAAGGCCACGGCGGTAATGGTGCGGGGGGTGAGCGCCAACTCGCGCCCGGCCTCGGCCAGCCGCCGGCGTAATAAGTATTCATAGGGCGGCAGATGCGCCACCTGATTAAACATACGGCAGAAGTGGTAAAGCGAGAACCCGCTCTGGCGGGCCACCTCGGCCACCGTCACCGCTTCACACAAGCGGCGTTCGATATACTCGACCGCCTGGGAGATTGCCTCGACCGACACCCGCGCCTCAGCGTATGGGGACGTACACTTCGATGAGCGAGTGTTCGATATCCTGCAGCCCTTTGAAGCGCCCATCGTAGCGCTGGGCGTGATAAGGGTAGGCCTCCACAAACCCGGAGCCGGGCAGCCACTGCTCGTAAATCTGCTGCGGCCAGTCGGCGGTGATTTCGGCGCCGCACAGGGTGAATACGGCGTAACGGCAGGCCGGCAGACGCCGCAGCAACAATTCCACGGGCAGGCGCTCCAGGACGGCGGGCGTAACGGGCAGCCCGGCAAAGACATCCACCTCGCCGGTGCGCGGTGTGGCCTCGTGTTGGAGGTGAACCTCGTACGATACCCCGGCCTCGCTGGCCAGTTCCAGGCAATCGGGGTGCGCCTGCAAATAGGCGCCGAAACGCTGCCACAGGCGGCCAATCTCGTTTTCCTCGCTCCAATCCCCACTCATACGGAACGGATCGCCAAAAAAGCTCATTCCGGCCAGCAGCAAGGGCGGGCCCTCGATCAGGCGTGGTGCTTGCATGTTTCCCTCCGGGCTCAATTATAGCAAAGCTTGGGGCGCCGCGATGCAAACGACGAGATTCCGGTATAATGAAAGTGAAAGAAAACATCCGCTAACGACAGGAGGCCGGAATGACAGATATCCATCCGATGCCATCCGTATGGCGCCCCGCCAGTTTCTGGCGGCGGGTGGGCGCCCAATTGATCGACGCCCTGCTTTGTGCGGCCGGGCTGGGCCTGTGGGGGTACGTCTTCGGCCGGGCGTGGGACGCCACCTTCCGCGACCCCGGTTATGGGCCGTTGTTGTTGTTTGCCAGTTTGATCGTTTTTCCCTGGTTGTATTCGGCCGGTTATGAGAGTTCGGAGCACATGGCCACCCCCGGCAAACGGGCGCTGGGAATTGTAGTGACCGGCAGCGATGGCGGCCGCATTGGTTTCTGGCGTGCCAGCGGGCGATGTTTTGGCAAGTATATCTCGGCGGCAATATTGATGATCGGCTTCCTGATGGCGGCCTTCAGTAAGACGCACCGGGCGCTGCACGACCACATCGCCGCAACGCAGGTGATATACCGGAAATGACGTGTTATTCCCTGAACGTTCTCGAACTGCGCCTGGAGCAAGATGGCGTGCTGGTGTGCGTCTCCTGGCCGGCGCCGGCGCTGCAACCCGGCCAATACCTGTTGGGTTTTGCCGCCGGCAGTGACGAGCCGCTGGCGACGCCCTTGTTCCCGGCGGGTGCGCCGCAGGCGGAACGGTTGTGGCTGGCGCCGCCGCTGCCGCCTGCCTGGACGGTCGGCACGGTCTTACAGGGGCGCGCCCCGCTGGGCAGTGGTTTTCGCCTGCCGCCCACTGCCGGGCGGGTGGCCTGTGTGGCCTGGCAATGCGGCCCCTGGCGGTTGATGCCCTTACTCACTCAGGCGCTGGCGCAGCGCGCCGCCGTGGCGCTCTATACCCCCTTTTTACCCGCCGGGCTGCCGGCGGCGGTTGAGGTGCTGCCGCTGGAGGCGTTGGATGAGTTGCAGGGTTGGGCCGATTACCTGGCGCTCGATCTGGCATACGCGGCACTGCCGGCTGTGCGCCGGGCGCTGGGGCTGGGGCGCGAACAGCGTCTGGCCTGCCCGGCGCAGGCTTTGCTGCGCACCCCCATCCTGTGCGGCGGGCCGGCCGAGTGCGGTGTGTGCGCCGTGCGCACTGCCGCGGGCTGGCAGCTGGCCTGCAAGGACGGCCCGGTGTTCGATTGGTCTGTTTTGAGGGAAGAATGAACGGCGTTCCCGACCTGGAACTGCGCGCCCCCTGGCTCAACGCTGCCGGCACGCTGGGTTTTGCGCCCCCCGAACGCTGGCCATTGGACGAAGCGCCGGGCGCTTTTGTCACCAACCCCGTCAGCCTGACGGCGCGCACCCCCGCCCACGGGCGCTGCCTGGCGCCGTATGCCGGCGGCTTTTTGCTGCACAGCGGCCTGCCCAATCCTGGCCTGAACGAAGTGCTGCGCCGTTATGCGCCGCGCTGGGCGCGCAGCGACCTGCCGGTGTGGGTGCACCTGCTGGCCGACCGGCCTGAAGATGCCGCCCGCATGGTGCACACGCTGGAAGACCAGGAAGGCGTGGCGGCGATTGAACTGGGGCTGCCGCCGCACGCCGGGCCGGCGCTGCGCACCGAGTTGATCCTGGCCGCCCTGGGCGAACTGCCGCTGGTGGTCAATGCGGCCCTTACCGCCGCCGGTGAGGCCTGGCTGGATGATTTGCTACCGCTGGGCGTCAGCGCCATCAGCCTGGGGGCGCCGCGCGGCGCCCTGCCGCTGCACAGTAAAACGCCAACTGCCGGCCGGTTGTATGGGCCGGCGATCTTCCCGCTGGCGCTGGCTGCCGTGCGCCAGGCGCAGAATCATGGCCTGCCGCTGATCGCCAGCGGCGGCGTGTATTCGCTGGACGGCGCCCGGGCGCTGCGCGCCGCCGGTGCGGTGGCCGTGCAGTTCGACGCCGTCTTATGGCGCGGCGGCGTCGAACGCTAACTTTCCAGCCAGATGGTCACCGGGCCATCGTTTTCGATTGAGACCTGCATGTGCGCCCCGAACTCGCCGGTCTGGGTCGGCACGCCCTGTTCGGCGAGCAGCGCCGCAAAACGGTCGACCAGCGGGCGCGCCAGGTCGGGCGGCGCTGCATCGGTGAACGATGGCCGGTTGCCCTTGCGCGTGTCGGCGTAAAGGGTGAACTGCGAGACGACGATGGCCGCCCCGCCTACATCCAACAACGAGCGGTTGATCTTGCCCTGTTCGTCTTCAAAGATGCGCAGCAGGGCGATCTTACGCGTCAGCTGGCGCGCTTTTTCTTCGTCGTCCTGCGGGCCAATGCCCAGCAGGATGACCATGCCCAGATCAATTTCGGCCACCGTGCGCCCATCGACGCGCACCCTGCCGTGCGTTACCCGCTGTAAGACCGCCCGCATGTCGATCAGTCTCGTTTGGGCGCCATGCCGACGGCGGCGCGCACCTCGCACATCGTCGCTTCGGCGATGACCCGCGCCCGGACGGCGCCGTCGTGCAGGATGTCCCAGACGGTATCCGGGTTGGCGGCAATTTCTGCCCGGCGGGCGCGGAAGGGCTCCAGGTGGGCGTTCATGTTTTGCGCCAGCAGGCGCTTGCAGTCCACACAGCCGATGCCCGCTTTGCGGCATTCGGTGTTGATGTTGGCCACTTCGCCGGCGCTGGAGAAGATTTTGTGCATGCTGAACACGTTGCACACGTCCGGGTCGCCCGGGTCGCTGCGGCGCAGGCGCTGCGGGTCGGTGACCATCGTCATTACCCGCTTCTGCGTCTCTTCCGGCGTGGCGGCGATCTCGATGTGGTTGTTCAGGCTCTTGCCCATCTTCTGCTGGCCGTCGATGCCAATCACCTTGGGCACCTCGGTCACCTTCATCTGCGGTTCGACCAGCGCCTTGGTGTTGAAGCGATAGTTGAACGAACGCACCACCTCGCGGGTGAACTCCAGATGCGGCGCCTGATCCACGCCCACCGGCACGGCGTCGGCCTTGTACAGGGCGATGTCGGCGGCCATCAACACCGGGTAGCCCACCAGCCCGTAGTTGATGTTGTGCGGCTGGTCGCGCACTTTTTCTTTAAACGTGGGTAGATCGGTCAACTTGCCCAACGGCGTCACCATCGAGAGAATGGTGTGCAGTTCGGTCACCTGGGGGACGTGCGACTGGATGAAAACGATCGATTCCTCCGGCCGGATGCCTGCCGCCAACCAGTCGAGCGCCATTTCGTACGAATTCAGCTTGAGGTCCTCGGTGGTTTCCAACGTGGTCAGTGCGTGCAGGTCGACGATGCAGTAAACGCAATCGTATTCGTCCTGCAACGCCACGTAATTGCGGATGGCGCCCAGATAGTTGCCCAGGTGTTGGCGGCCCGTGGGGCGGGCGCCGGAGAAGACACGACCTTTTTTCATTGCTTTCCTTCCTGCAAATAAGCTTGAAACAGTTTTACCACTTCGCCCGGGTCGGCGTGCCGGCCCGTGGCCTCTTTTGAGTAAATCAGCTTGCCGTTGACGGTCACCTCGTAGCGCCCGCCATCCGAAGGGATGAGCGTTAGCGTCTCGATTTCCGTCTCGAAACGTTCCAACAGGTCGGCTGCCAGACCGGCAGCGCGCTCGGTGTAGTGTCAGACTGCGCAATATTCGATTGAAACTTTCAACAGACCCATAGTCGTACTCCGCAGGTGGATTTTCATCATTATATCATGCTCCGCAGCGCCCGGACGCCGTGATACAATCAGGCTATGCCTGCTTCGCTTCCGCCGGTTCCCTGGCAGAAACGTGTGTTTGATCTTGCCCTGACTCTGCCGGGGCTGATCCTTATTTCCCCGCTGCTGCTGCTGCTGGCGCTGGTGGTGCGCCTGGCGCTGGGGGCGCCGGTTTTCTTTCGCCAGCCGCGCCCCGGGTTGGGCGGGCGTATCTTCACCCTGTACAAATTCCGTTCGATGCGCAACGCCGTAGACGCCCGGGGCCGCCCGCTGCCGGATGCCCAGCGGCTCACCCGCCTGGGGCGTTTCCTGCGCGCTGCCAGCCTGGACGAACTGCCCGAACTGTTCAATGTGCTGCGCGGCGAGATGAGCCTGGTCGGGCCGCGCCCCCTGCTGGTCGCTTATCTGGATCGCTATACCCCCGAGCAGGCCCGCCGTCACGACGTGCTGCCCGGTATGACCGGTTGGGCGCAGATCAACGGGCGCAACGCCCTGACCTGGGAGGATAAGTTCCGCCTGGACGTGTGGTACGTCGATCACTGGTCGCTCGGGCTGGATATCAAAATCCTGGCGCTGACCTTCTGGCGCGTGCTGCGCCGCGAGGGCATCAGCCAGCCGGGTGAGGCCACCGCCCGCGAATTTATGGGCGCGGCGCAAACACAACCGGCTCCCCAGGAGAGTGCGGGAGCCGGAGAGCAGACGTCAGATGGGGCGCCGTCCTAAACTGCAAAGCGGATGTTGAGGATGTCGCCGTCCTTGACCAGGTATTCCTTGCCTTCCAGACGTAATTTGCCTTTGGCCTTGGCTTCGTTCATCCCGCCCAATGCCATCAGGTCGTCGTAGGCCACCACCTCGGCGCGGATAAAGCCTTTTTGCAGGTCGGTGTGGATCTCGCCGGCGGCCTCGGGGGCGGTGGCGCTGCGCCGGGTCGTCCAGGCGCGCACCTC
>CAZHTS010000109.1:0-14179 GCA_964535315.1 uncultured Anaerolineaceae bacterium | reverse complement strand
AATCGACAACAGGTTATTGTGCTTTGCTGATAAGTATACCTGACTTCGCAAAAAGCATGGTCTGCCGGGTTTGGGTGATTTGAATTGAGATGATTGTTTTGTCGCTAGTATATAATTTATAAATCCTTTTTGCATTACGATAGGCGAGCGATGAAAAAATATATGCATGTCTCACTGTTGATTTTTTTGATATTGGGAATGGGGTTTGCCTTACCCGGCGGACAGGAGCGGGCGCAGGCGCAGTCGTCTTTCCCGCCTGAGTTGTTTGAGGATGTCTACGGCGACGAAGTGACCGCTCAGGGGCAGGTCGATGCGACCACGTTGCGGGCGCGCACCACCGGCGTCAAGCTAGCGGCAGTAGAGGCGGTGCGGGCGGCCCTGGTTGCCGGGCAAACGCAGGATACCCGTCTGACGCTTTTACTGTTTTCGGACGCTCGCTATCTGGCGCAATTCACCGCCGTTACCCCAAGCATCACTGGCGGTTACATTTTGAGCGGGCACCTGGAGGGCGAGCCACAAAGTGAGGTTTACCTGTCCGTGCAGGATGGGGTGATCTCGGCTCACATCAATCTATACGACGCCATCTATCGGGTGCAGTACGATCCTGGCGGGACATATCGCATCCGCCAACTCAACGCCGGTGGTTATCCGCCCGATTTGGAGATAACGCCTCCATCACCCGCTCCAGACGACGAAGCGCAGGTGGCGGTCAACGCTCAGGCAGGCGGCGCGGTTGCCGACGATGGGTCGTTGATCGATGTTATGATCATCTATACCCCCGACACGGTCACGAGGCTGGGCGGAGAGGCTGCTACGCAGGCCGCCATTAATCAATCCGTGGCGCTGGCCAATCAGGCATACCGCAACAGTGAGATCAACCAGCAGATTCGCCTGGTGCACGCGCAGCAAATCAACTATAAGGAAGATGACAAAGGGGATATCGCTGCCATCTTAAAAAAGCTCAGGACTTTAAATGATGGCGTCATGGATGAGGTGGGTGTGTTGCGCGATACCTACAACGCCGATCTCGTTACTCTGCTCGTAGGAAAAGAGTATGTCTACTGTGGCATCAGCGCCATATTAGGCCACAATGCAAACGGCGCGGCCTTTGCTCCCTACGGTTACAATGTCGTTGACAGTTTTTGTCTGGAGGCAAATATGTTATCCCACGAACTGGGGCATAACATGGGCGGCGCGCACGAACGCGAGCTTGGGCACGGCCCCGGTCTCTATCCATATTCGTATGGTTACCAAAATCTGGATACGCTCGTTTATACCATTATGGCCTATGGAAACCACTGCGATGAGGTAAGTGGATATAATTGCACCCAGATTAACTATTTTTCTCATCCCACCCTGCTTTACAAAGGCGGTCCCATCGGTACGGTTAACGACGATAATCACCGTACGTTCAATGAGAGCCGCACCGTGGTGGCCAATTTCCGCAATGGCGCAGAGCCACCTACGCCAGGGTTGACGGCAAGCGGCGGCACAGTTTACAAGGAAGTCAGGCTTGCCTGGAACGATGCCAGCGACCTTGAAGCGGGTTTTTTCATCGAACGCTCCCCAGCCGGCCTCAACCAGTGGGAGCAGCTTTCTACCACACAGCCCAACGTAACCGGTTATTCTGACGAGAATGTGGTGTGCCTGACAGATTACGATTACCGTGTCACGGCGTTAAGCGCCAATGGAAACTCGGCGCCCAGCAATATTGCCACGGTCAGTTCATCTGTGTGCGCCCCCGACGCCCCCGCCGGGTTGCAGACCGCCTTCTCGTTTTTGGATCCCACCATTTTGATCGATCTGGATTGGACGGATCGCAGCAGTGACGAAGGCGGCTTCCGTGTGGAACGGAAGACCGCCAGCGAGGCGTGGAGCGTGGTGAGCGATACAGTGGCGGCCAACAGCGTGCATTATCAGGATGTGCTTGGCGAAAGTGGATGCAGCAGAACGTTTGACTATCGCGTCATCGCCTATAATGCTTTGGGGGATTCGTTCGCCAGCAATACCGCCAGTGCCCGTACGGTGTTGTGCCGCCCCGGTGAGGTGAAGGTCGTCATTCCACACGCCCTCAGCCAAAGCAAGCTGAACGTTTCCTGGACGGACGCCAGTCCGGATGAAAGCGGATTCCGCCTGGAGCGTTCGTTGGACAAGGCCGTCTGGACGCCGGTTGCCAGCCTGGCAGCGGGAACCGTCAGTTTTGCCGACCAGGGGTTGGCGTGTGGCACACGTTATTATTATCGCTTGCAGGCCTACGATTCGGCTGCGCCGGTGTATGACTCGGGTTACAGCCTGGTTGATGATGTCGGCGCCGGCACCGCCCTGACCGGGTCTTGCGCCCCGCCGCAGATGAGCATTGCTCCATTAATGGCTTCTCGCGTTGGGCGAACCGGTATCCGGATTTGTTGGAACGACATCGAGGACGAAACCGGTTTCAACGTGTATCGCTCGCTTGACGGCGTCGATTGGTCGCTGGCGGGTTCTACGGGTGCGAACGCGACCTGCTTCCTCGATCAAGGGTTAACTCCCGACACCCTATATCACTATCGCACCTTGCCATTTAACGCTTATGGCTCGCCCACGCCGCTGGCCGAAAATGAATTGACCGCCCAGACGCATCGATATGCTTTCTGGACGCCCATCTTTCGTTGATGTTTTCTCGTTTTGCGCCGCCCGCTGGCAGTCATGCCTCGACTGCCAGCTTTCACATCACCTTACGTCGGCGAGCGTGTTCGTCCCTGCCAGCACGTCCTGGCGCAGAATGAGCCGCGTTTTTTCGGCCTCTTCAAAGATGGGGCTGTGGGCGGAGTGTGCAAACGTGTAGAACCCTTTTCGCGGCGCCCGGAGTTGTTCGAAATAGGATTTCGTTTCAGGGTAAGCAACGGTGTAATCGTATTGGCCGTGCAGGAAGTAAACGGGGATCTCAAGCTGCGGTATTCTGGCGCTGATATCGGTGGCCAGCATCTGGTTCCACAGGGCTTTGGAAGCGGGAGACCATTTGCCGCGCCAGATGTTCACTTTTTCACCCAGGGTGTATTCAGGGTTCTGCCACACGGCCAGAAAAACGCCGCTGATGACCGACCGCATGTCGTGGGTGGTGCCGACGCCGAGTGTGTGCATGGCTTCGTCACGGAGCGCCATGTAGGCGTCTGGCAGTGGGGCGGTCAGGGTGGGGGGCGCGGCTTCGAGTTTTTGCACCAGCTCCGTGTTGCCGGTCTCTTTAGACTGCTTCAACATGTATTCGTAGGCCAGGTTCTCGGATTTGAGTTGATTGGTTAACTGCGCCACGCCGATGTAGGCGTAATACAGTTGTGGGGCCCGCGCCGCAGCCTGGATGCCAATAAAACTGCCCCACGAATGCCCCATCAGGTAGATTTTTTCTTTGCCGAAGCGGGTGCGCAGGTAATCTGTCACCGCCAGGGTGTCGGAGATCATTTGCTCCACCGTCATGGTTTCCGGCGGGATGTCGGCGCTGAAGGACAGCCCGGCGCCGCGCTGTTCCCACCAGCACACGGTGAAGTCTTCTTCGAGCCCCGTCGGGTAGGTCTGGTTGAGGAAATAGGTGGGCATGGCCGGTCCGCCGTGCAGGTAGAGCAGCACCGGCTTTGTTGGGTCTTTGCTGCGGATAAACATTCCCTGTTCCACGCCGTTGATGTTGACGTGGATCTTTTCCGAAAGGCTGCCCGCCAGCGGTTTTCCGTCTTCGCCGACGATGGGCGCGGGTTTTCCCGGGCTCCAGGCCAGCAGCACGCCCAACAGGATGAGGATGCAGGCCAACAGGATAGAAGTGATAATTAACATGACGCGCCTCGCCTTTCGTAGAACGGTATGGGTGTGAAGCCAGGAGGTGTTTTTATTTTCCATCATACAGAGCTCCTTTCTATTCCGACAATGGTCACGCGCCTTGTTGTGCGGAGGTCGCCGCACTTGAACCGCCGAAGTACCCGCCGGCTTCGGTATAGGTGAACACGTGGATGGCGGCGCTCCCGCCCATCGGGCACTGGAATTCACACATGCCGCAGCCGATGCACATTTCCTTCACCACGTACGGGCGTTGGATGGCGACCATATTTCCCTGGCCGTTCACCACCTCGACGACTTCCAGTCTGATGGCCTTATCGGCGATTGGGCAGGCTTCTTCGCAAACGATGCAATCAATATTGTAGGCCCAGGGCAGGCAGCGGGTGCGGTCGACACGGGCGAGGCCAATTGGGGTGCGGCGTTTTTCCTCCAATGACAGGAGTGGAATGGCGCCGGTGGGGCAAACCTGGCCGCAGGCCGCACAATTGTAACTGCAATAGCCAATGCGGGCATCCAGACAGGGGGTGAGCACGTTGCGCCAGCCGCCCTCTAAGAAACTGGCCTGGAGACCCTGGGTCGGGCAGACCCGCACGCACTCGTTGCAGCGAATACACAGCCCTTCGAAATCGACCCGGTTGGCCCCCGGCGGGCGGATCAGGTCGGCGGGAGGCCGTTTTTCAACCGGTTCGACTTGCGCCAACGCCACCCAGGCGGCGGCCAGGCCCAGTGTTTTCAATGCCTCCCGGCGTGATGGATCGTAGGGCTGGCCGGCTGCGGGCTGCCAGTGTGGCAGCTGCCATCGAAAGGCGGCGCTGCCTTTTGGGCAGGATGCGGCGCAGCGATAACAAAGGGTGCATTCTGCCGGGTCGCTGGCAAAATCGCGGGCCGGATCGATTGTGCCGGTTGGACAGCGGCGGCTGCATGCCGCACAGGCGGTGCACTCCTGGTTAACCACGCGGCGGAAGAAGGCAAAGCGCGAGAGCAGTCCCAGCAGACCGCCCAGTGGACAGAGATAACGGCACCAGAAACGCTCGGCCCACCAGTTCAGCGCCACGATGCCCGCAAAGAATAAAAACAGCGGCACCGCCAGGGGATAGACAGGGCGCAGGTCTCGAAAGAGGGGGTAGAGGACCGCCTGATGGATGGCGTCCAGCGTTCCCCACAGGGCGTCGAACTGGTACAGAAAATTTTCCACGGCGTACACGCCGGCGCTCAGCGCAGGCCAGATGGCGTTGGACATCGTGCGGGTCAGGATGGTGATGGGGTCGAGAAAAAGCAGGCTCTGATTGCCAAACAGGGCAGCCGCCAACAGGAAGAGCAACAACAGATATTTGATTCTCCGCCATTTCTCGCCGGGCGGCCTGGGCGTGTCTTTGGGGGAACGCCGCCGGGGTTTCAGGATGTCGAGGGTGGTGCCCAGCGGGCAAATCCAGCCACACCATACCCGCCCGAACAAGAGCGTGACGACCAGGGTGATCCCTGACAATGCCAGCCCGGTCAGCACGACCCGTCCGGCGAGCATGGCGGTCAATGCGACCAGGGGATCGAAGCGGTAAAAGATTTCCGCCAACCCGGGCCGGGGGTTCATGAAGGTGGCGAAAACAAACAAATAGAGAAAGAATAACAGCGCCAGGATTTGAACCGTGCGCCGTATCCAGCGGATGTGTCTGGCGGACAAAGTTTTCATCCTACAGGCTGACTTCTGCGATCTTCAGGCCGTTCAAGTCCATCTTGCCCAGCCCACGCTGCGCCGCGGCGGCAATATAGGGGATGTCGGCGCCGGTCAGTTCAAACAGCCCGGCGGCGTATGAGTCGGCCGCCACGATATCGTGGCTGGCAATGACGGTGTTGTTGATTTTGACGTCATCCAGGTTTCCGCCCGTTGGGCCATGACGCATCAACGTGCGCACGGCGTCGACCACCGTCAGGCCGGGCCGGACGATGCTGACCAGATCCGGGATGCGTTCGGCCATGCCGGCGTGAATGGCGGAACGCCGCAGGATGACCCCCAGCAGGTTCTTGCTGCCGACCGTGATTTTTGCCAGCCCATGATCTTTGGCCGTCGGCACGTCGATCAACAGGTCACAGTTCAGCACGTCCTGGTAGATTTCCCATTCGGTGATGGATTTTCCTTCGGGGATGGGGGTCATGCGGAACTTGTTGGGGTTCATCAATTCCATTTCTCCGCCCGCAGCCTGCACCGCGTCGGCAATCCCGCTCTTGGCGTAGGCGCTTTCGGCCGTTCCGCCAAAGGGCGAATCCATCACCCGGACGCGTTTGGCGCCGGCCCTCAGGGCCAGACGCACCAGGGTGGCCACGACGATGGGGTTGGTCGTCGCGCCGTATTCGAAAGGATAGTAATCCGTACAAATGTTGGGTTTGATGATCACATCGTAGCCGTTCTTGACAAAGCGTTCGATCCCGCCCAACGCCCGCAGTGCGGTTTCGGTGATGGCTGCCGGGTCGCCGCCACGCGCCACGGACAGGTAGGCCTGATCTGAAGCCGGTTCGGACGGCTGCGAGGTGGGGGCGGCCTGATTTCCCGTCTGCCCGCCGGCCGGTGGGCGGGTTGCCGTGGGGTTGGGGGTCTGGGTAGCGGGGCGGTCTTTGGTGCTACAGGCGACGAGGGTGGCGGCGGCTGTCAATGCCATCCAGCGCAGCGCTTCACGACGCGATATCACTTTTTTCATGATCTATCTCCTTATAGTGAACACGGACGGGGTTGGGCGGCGAAGGGAGGTGTAATGGAGCAGCAGGCCGCTTCAGGATGCTTTGCCGGCCGGGCGGGTGAGAAAGCGGTTGAACGCTTGCAGCCAGGGTGGGCGCAAGGCGGCGAGACGGACGCGCAGCGGCGGCAGGCGCAGCGCCAGGAGCACGAGCAAGACGGCGCCGTATAACAGCGGCTGGCGGATGTCGCTCTTGACCACCCACAGATAATGGATCACCGCCAGCAGACCGCACAGGTAGGCCAGGCGGTGCAGTTTCTTCCAGCGCGGCCCCAGGCGTTTCATCCAGGCGCGGGTCGAGGTTAACGCCAGCGGCAGCAGACCGAGCAGCCCGGCCAGCCCGACCAGGATGTAGCGCTTGTCGGCCAGATCCAGCCACAACAGGCGCACGTCCAGAGCGTAATCTAACACGGCGAAGATGAAGAAATGCAGGCAGGCATAGAAGAAGGCATACAACCCCAGCGCCCGGCGCACCTGCGCCGCCGGGCTAAAGCCCAACGTACTCAACGGGGTGCAGGCCAGCGAGAACAACAGCCACAGGATGGCAGCCTGTCCGCTGCGCTGGGTGGCCGCCTGGATGGGGTTGGCGGTCAGGTTGCCCTGCCAGGCGTCCCATGCCAGGCGCAAGAGCGGATAGAGCGAGAGCAGGTGCACGAGCGCCTGGAAGCGGTTCAAGCGCGGCATATCAGTAATTGGCCTGTAAGTCCATACCGGTGTACAACCCGCTCACCTGCTGCTCGTAGCCGTTGAACTTGAGCGTCGGGCGGCGGCCGTTTACGCCAATGCGCCGTTCGCTGGCCTGCGACCAGCGCGGGTGCGAAACGTCCGGGTTGACGTTGGCGTAGAAACCATACTCGTTCGGGGCGGCCGCCATCCACAGCGAGGTGGGCATTTCGGCCACCAGGTCGATCTTGACGATCGATTTGATGCTCTTGAAGCCGTATTTCCACGGCGCCACCAGGCGCAGCGGCGCGCCGTTCTGAGGCAGCAGGTCTTTGCCGTACAACCCGCTGGCCAGCAGGGTCAGGTCGTTGAGCGCCTCATCCATGCGCAGCCCTTCGACGTACGGCCAGCGGTACCAGTCGCTTTTTTGCCCGGGCATCTGCTGCGGATCGTACAGGCTTTCGAAGCGTACGTAGCGCGCCTCGGATTGCGGCTCGACCTCGGCCAGCAGTTCTTTGAGCGGAAAGCCCAGCCAGGGGATGACCATCGACCAGGCTTCCACGCAGCGCAGGCGGTAGATGCGCTCCTGCTGGCCGAAGCGTTTGCGCAGGTCGTCAACGTCGTAAGTCTTGGGGTTGCGCACCAGCCCACCCACCTGCACCTGCCAGGGTGAGGTGACCAGGCCTTGCGAGAGCGAGGCCACGGTCTCTTTTTCGAAGCTGAATTCGTAAAAGTTGTTGTAGCCGGTAACGTACGGGTAAGACGTCAGCGGGTCGCCCAACTCATCGTTTTGCCCGGCGGCGGCCGGGGTTGGGCCGCCAGTTGCGCTCTGCGGCGTGCGGCCGCCGCAGGCTGCCAGCAGCGCCGCCCCGGCAACCAGCAGACCGCCGCGGGTCAGAAATTGGCGCCGGCTCAGGTATACATGCTCGGGGGTGATCTCTGAAGAAGGAATCTCGTTCATCCGGGTATCTCCGTTCGCGCCATGAATTCCAGCAAGGCTCTGGCCAACAAGGTGTCTGCCATCGCCCGGTGGCTGTTGGGTAGGGCAATGCCGCATTGTTTGCCGGCGTTGTCCAGCGTGTGCCAGCGATAGGAGCGCCGGTTGGCGTCCCACTCGCCGCGGTAGCTGGCGTACAGCTTCATGATGCAGAACATGTTGAAATTTTCTTTCCACGGCAGGCGATAGCGGGCGTGGGTCTGCTGCATCAGGCGCAGATCAAAATCGGCGTTGTAGGTGGCCACCACATGGCCGACCAGCAGGCTGCGGATGGTGGGCCACAGCACCGGCCAGGTGGGCGCTTTTTGCACCATCTCATCGCTGATGCCGTGTACGCGGCTGGCACCGGGCGGGATGGGGCGGGTGGGGCGCACCAGCGAATCGAGCAGGGTCTTGCCGCTGTGGTCGATGATGGCGATTTCGACGATCTCGTCGCTGCGTTCGATGCCGGTGGTCTCGGTGTCGATATAGACCGGCTGTTCGAGCAGTTTTTGCCGGGCGATTTGCACGGCGTTAACGCGCATGGAGGTGGGTGAAGCGACCATGTTGTTCCTCTATCTGCTTACTTGTCCCAATAGGCGATTTTGCTGAGTTCGACGGTGAAACCGGCGCTATAACCGGCGATGAAGGCGCCGATGTGCCCGCCCTTTTGCAGGATGCTATCGGGTACGTCTTGCATCAAGGCGTCGTTGGCGTACAGTTTGAAACTGTCGCCGCTGGCCAGGATGCCCAGGCGGTTGGTCTGGTTGGCGCCGGGCAGGATGGCCGGGTGGGCGGTCAGGTCGTAGATGGTGACCAGGCCGTTGCCATCCCAACGGGCGAAGCTGAAACGGCCGTCGCAGGTCACGCCGAAGTAATAGCCCTGCCCGCTGCCGTAATCTGGGGCGCGGACGACCAGCCCGTACAGGTCGCCGCCGGCGCAGGAGACGGTGCGGAAGGTGCCTTCCATGTAGAAGTTCTGTGGTTTGCGTGAGGTCAGCGTCCAGCCGTGCCAGCCGTTGGTGGTCAGTGAACTCAGCACCAGTTTGCCCTTCTGGCCGGTGATCGAGGTGCTATCGTTGGTGTACAGCCCCCAGCTCTTGCCGCTGTTGCTGAACTCGTCTTTCCAGGTGGGATCCTTGCCGCCCTTGGGGTCGTTGGGGTTGGCGGTGGGGGTGGCGGAGGTCAGCGGGGTGGGCGAGGCGAGGGCGGTGGCGGTGGGCGTAACGGTCGGGGTTGCGCCCGGTGCGGTGGCGGCGGCTGCCTGGGGCGGCGGCGGGGTGGGAGAGGCAGGGGTCATGGCAAGCAGGAAACTGACCTCGGTGGCGACGGTATTGGCGTCGGGGGTGGTAGTCGGCGTTGGCCCACTGCCGGGCAAGGCGCAGGCGCTGAGTAAAAAGGCGGTGACGAGCAGGCTGAAAACGGTCTTGTACATGGAATGTTCTTCTCCCAGGTTGATGTTAATTTGCATAATTTATATCATATTATGCCGGGCTAAATCTATAGGAATTTATTAACGATGCCATCTGGCGCATGGCCCGGCGATGTGGGGTACAATTTCGGTATGAACCGAAACACAGATCAAGACTTTTTACGTAACGACCAATATCGCCAGCCGGATCATCTGGCGGCGCGGCAGACTCTACACCAGCGTTACAGCACCAACCCGTATGGCTGGATGCCGTGGGTGATGGACGCCCTCGATCTCAGACCGGGCATGCGGGTGCTGGAGGTGGGTTGTGGGCCGGGCAACCTGTGGGTGGAGAACCTCAAACGTTTACCATCTGACATCCACGTGACGCTGCTGGATCTTTCACCGGGGATGGTGCAGCAGGCGCGGCGCGCCCTGGCCGGCGACCGGCGCTTTGCCTTTGGCTGCGGCGACGTCCAGGCGCTGCCCTGCCCGGCGCAGCGTTTTGAGCGGGTAATCGCCAACCACATGCTCTATCACGTCCCGGACGTGGGCCGGGCGGCGGCCGAACTACGCCGGGTGTTGGCTGCCGGTGGGCTGCTGGCAGCGGCAACCAACGGACGCGGGCACATGGGTGAACTGTACGACCTGATCCGTACGGTGGCGCCCGGCTTTCGCCCGCCGTTGACTACGGCCAACTTCTCGTTGGAGAACGCCGCCCAAAACCTGGCGCCGGCCTTTGACGCGGTGGAAGTGCGTCATTATGAAGACGCCCTGTGGGTGACCGAGAGCCAGCCGCTGCTGGATTACGTCCTTTCGATGTCCAGCCTGAGCGACGGACAGCCCGAATGGGAGGCGCCGCTGCGGGCGCGCATCACGGCGCAGATTGCGGCCCAGGGCGGGGTGCGCGTACATAAGGCGTCTGGGCTGGTGTTGGGACGGGGGTAGCGCATGGCGGCGCTGCGTTACCTGGCGTTTTACAAGCCGTACGGCGTGCTCTCGTGTTTTACCGACCCCGAGGGGCGTGAGACGCTGGCAGGCTATATTGACGTGCCGGGGGTGTACGCCGCCGGGCGGCTGGATTACGACAGCGAGGGGCTGCTGCTGCTCAGCGACGACGGGGCGCTGATCCATCGCCTGACCGACCCACGCCACCATCTACCCAAAACGTATCTGGTGCAGGTGGAGGGGCAGGTGAACGCCGCCGCGCTGCGCCAGTTGGAACAGGGGGTGGTGATCCACGGCGAGCGCACCCGCCGCTGCCAGGCGCTGGTGATCCCGCCGCCCGAACTGCCCGAGCGGCGTAAGCCGGTAACGCCGCACGCCGCCACCTGCTGGCTGCGTATTGTGCTGCACGAGGGGCGCAAACGCCAGATTCGCCACATGACGGCCGCGGTGGGATACCCCACGCTGCGCATCGTGCGTGTGGCGATCGGGCACGTGACCTTGAGCGGGTTACAACCCGGCCAGTGGCGTTATCTCGGGCCGCAAGAGGTGGACGGGCTGAGGTGAATCTCGCCCGAACCGTTGCCGTTGCCCTCGCCGTGGCGATAGGTCTGTAGCGTCTCCAGGTAGTAGTCCGGCAGGCCGATGTCGTAGCGCTGACCGTTGATGATCAGCCCGTGGAAGCCCTGCGCCCGGCGCAGACGATCCAGGGCGCTGGTCAGTTGAAATTCGCCGCGCTCGCGCAGATTGTTGTGAATGGCCTCCTCGAGGAAGTCGAAGATTTCGGGGGTGAGGATGTACTGGCCGAAGACGGTCAGGTATTCATCGCCGGGCATACCGGGGATGAGCAGATTGTTGCGGGCGTACTCGATGGTCGGTTTTTCGGCGAACTCGGTGATGTTAAGCCGCCGCCCGTCTTCCAGCCAGCAGCCGGTAACCGTGCCGAAGTTGGCGATCTTGGCTTCCGGCGTGCGCCGCAGCCCAACCACGCTGACGTGGCTGCGCTGGTGCGCCTGGACGAGCTGTTGGGCGCAGGACATGTCGCTGTCCGAGCGGTAGATGTGATCGCCCAGCATCAGCAGGAACGGCTCGTTGCCGACTTCCTGGCGGGCGCAGTAGACGGCGTGACCGAAGCCTTCCTGTGTTTGCTGGATGACGAACTTGACCCGCCGGCCGATGTCCAGCAGGCGGCGTGAGTATTCCTGGAACTGCGGCGAGAGCTTGTTGTAATTCTCGATCGAAATCTGCTCGTGGAAGAAGGACTGGAAGTCGTGCAGGTCGTCCTGCTGGACGATGATGATCACTTCTTCGACGCCGGCTGCCAGCGCTTCCTCGACGATGAGGAGGATGGCCGGTTTGGCGATGCCGTCGCGGTCGATGATCGGGAACAGTTCTTTCTTGGTCGCCTTGCTGGCGGGGAAGAGGCGCGTGCCGAAACCGGCGGCGGGGATGACCGCCTTGCGCACCTTGGGCCCGGCGTGCAGGGTCAGCTTGAGGCAGGAGAGCCCCAGCTTGCTCTCGATCAGGTCGACCAGCGCCTGCTGATCTTCGCCGGAGCGCGCCAGGAATTGGGCGGTGCCGTCGCCCTGCGAGCCGACGCCCTTGCCGCCGTAAGCGTGCGGGCGCAGGCTGGGCTCGTTGAGCACGCGGTGCAGTTCGGGGGCGGTCAGTTGCTCGGGGCAGACCGGGGTGGCGTAGCGGTCGAAATAGTCCTGGGCCTGGAGCATCAATTCTCCCAGGCGCGGGGCGTCGGCCTGTTTAATGGCGTCGACCGCCCACAGGACGATGTCTTTGTTGATCGGCCCGAGCAGGCGCTGCAGGTTGCGTTCCATGTCGTTCTCGGCCACCGGGTAACAACGGTTGAGGCGGTTGAGGATCTCGAGCGTGTCCTTTTGCGCCTGCAGGTCGACGATGACGAAGTGCAGTTCGTGGTCGAGGTGCAGCTCGGTGGTTTCGAGCCGGTCGCCGTCGAAGACCATCAACACCGGGCGGTCGCCAAAGGCGCAGCCCTGGTCGAGACGCCCGCAGCGCGAGGGGGTGGTGATCTCGCCCTGGTAGGCCAGTTCCATCTCGCCGCGTACGGTCAGTTTGAGGTCGTACAGGCGGTTAAAGGCGCGGGCGGCCAGGACGCAGATGGCGGCGCTCGACGACAGGCCTTTCTTGATCGGCAGGTCGGTGTGATAATTCTTGAGTGTCATGCCGCGCACGTGGTAATTAGTGAGCGCCTGATAGGCGACGCCGGCAATGTAGCTCCAGAAGCCGCCCTGCTGGGCTTCCCTGAGCAGCGCCTGGGGCTCCATAGGGATTTCGTACGGCCCCAGCGGCTTGCCATCCGATGTGGTGGAGGACAGCACCAGCGAGGTGGGGTGCGGCTCCACTTCGGCATAGATGCCCTGATTGGTACCGCAAATGATCGCATAGCCTTTTTCGATATCGGCGTTCAGGCGGCGGTTTCCGCCGGCCCAATCCGAGTGCTCTCCAAGCAGGCAAATCCGGCCAGGGACGAAGAGTTTCACAGGGGGTTCTCCAGGGGATAGGTTGACGAACATAGCGATTTTATAAGCAAGGCGCTATTTTGACAACCCCCCGGTTTTGTGTGAATGCCGCCGGGCTGCCCGGCCGGGGTCAGGTCTTTTTCACACCGGTAACCTGATAGCCCAGCCGTTCGATCCCGGCGCACAGATGGGCTTCGTCCAGGCGGCTCTCGTCGATCGTTACCGGCAACCGGGCTTTGTGATAGCCGGCCTCAGCCGAGTATACGCCGGGCAGGCGGTCTTCCAGGCTTTCCAACCGCAGGGCGCAGTTGGGGCATTCCATCCCGGCGATGTTCAGTTGCAGGCGGGTGGTCATGGGCGGCTCACAGGTCGAAGATGATGTCGCCGGTGAACATGCCCATCGAGCAGGAGAAGGGCATGACGGTGTCTTTGGCCTGCGGCGGGATGTCGACCCAGGCCACGCCGGTCGACTTCAGGTTCATCTGTACGTCCAGGGCAGGGATGACGAAGGCCTGCGAGCATGAATACACGCCCTGGGCGACCAGTTTGAGCCTGAGCGGTGCTCCGGCCCTGGCATGCACCACGTCGGGTTGGTAGCCGTTATTCTTAACCGTTACGGTGATGACGTTGTCCGCTTCGGCGTTGGCGGGCGCCTGGGGGCCAGGGGCGGTGGCAAAACTGGCCGTTTCATTGGCCTGAGCGCCGGCGACGTTCTGTGGGAAGAACAGGCGCGCCGCCCGGCTGAATGAGACGGGCGAGCCGGCCAGGTTGAGGCCGCTGTCGATGGTGACCAGTCCCAAAATCAGCACCACCACGGCCACGAAACGCAGGGAGTATTTTTCCAGCCGGGCGCTCAGTTGGGTGGTGAAGTAGGTCACGGCAAAAAACAGCGGGCTGGTGCCCAGCGTGAAGGCAAACATCAACGCTGCGCCGGCCAGCGGGTCGGCGGCGCCCAGGGCCACGGTGCGTCACGCCGCAGGGAATGAGTACGGTCAGGAAGCCGAGGAAGAGTGGGGTGACGCCGGTGGTGTTTCTGGCCGTCTTGCGGATGTAACGGCGCAGAAAGGCAGACGTCACCGTTTTCACCCGGGCGTTGATTGTCATGGCGGCGGTGCTGGTCATTGCCTGCCCGTGCGCCATGGGGCTGGCGACGCCCACGGCG
>CAZHTS010000108.1:0-14309 GCA_964535315.1 uncultured Anaerolineaceae bacterium | reverse complement strand
CAACCCGCCGGCAGCGCACGGCCCCATCCGGGCGGGTCTGAGCCCATCTGTTCCAACGAAATGGGGGAAGTTGCTATCAGGAAACGATTAAACAACTGGATGCAACAACAAATGACTCAGGCAGGTTGGATGTGGAACTATCCACAAATGCCTAACCCAAACCCCGTCGATTGACCTCAAAGACTATCAACGGCTGTCTCACAGTCTCAGTCTGGCACAAGAACCCCCATTCTTCCCAACGAAAAGTGGTTCGGGTTTGATCTCGTTGGAACAGATGGGGTGAACCTGGCCCGTACAGGCAGAGAGGCAAAGGCAGCGTCGAAGGACGAGCCTTTGCCTCAGCCGGCAAAAGGCTTAACGCAAAGACGCAGGGGCGCAAAGAAAGCCTTTTTGAGGCCGGCGCCGCCGGCCTTGCAAACAAACTGGTGTTACACCCGTACGGCGCAATATCTTTCTATAAATTTGACCGCCAGGAGGGTATGATGACCCAAAACGAGATTGAGGAGCGTTCTTATGAAATGTGTCATGGTCATCGACCATACCCTTCCGCTGGGCCTGATCGCCAATACCGCCGCCGTGCTGGCGATGAGCGTCAGCAACCGCGTTGAAGAATTGATCGGCGAGGATGTCCTGGATGGCGATCAAACCCCACACCCCGGCATCACCCGCCTGCCGGTGATGATTCTCAAGGGGGACGGCGAGTGTATCCGCAGCCTGCGCCAGCGCCTGCTGCACAGGGATACGAGCGATTTGTTTTTCGTCGACTTTTGCGACGTGGCCCAGCAGAGCAAACATTATGATGATTACCGCTCCCGGATGGAGGGTACCCCTGCCGGCGACCTGCAATACCTGGGTCTCGCCATCTACGGCCCCGACCGGCAGGTTAATTCGCTGACCGGCGGAATCGGATTGTTACGCTGAACGGCTGGCGCGCTGATACTGGCGCGGCGTGGCCCCCACCAGCGCCTTAAACTTGCGGGTAAAGTGGCTCTGATCGGCAAAGCCCACCTCCAGCGCCGTCTGGGCGATGCTATGCCCGGCAGCCAGCATACGCTTTGCCTGGTTGATGCGCTGTTGCAACTGGTAGGCGTGCGGCGGAACGCCGTATTGCTGGCGGAAGAGGCGCAAAAAATGATAGGGGCTCAGCCCGCTGCCGGCAGCCAGTTCGTCGAGCGAAATATTGTGCGCCAGGCGCTCGTTCAAATACTGTTCACCCTGGACGATCTTCTCCAGGGCGCCGCCCGGCGGCGACGGCCGGTGATGGGCGTCGCTATATCGCAGCAGTAAGGTCGAGAACGCCTCGTACAGGCGCGTCTCCACCTCCAGGCCGGTTTCGCCGGACAACAACGCCGCACACAACGCCAGCAGACCGGCGTGCAGCAGCGTATCGTGCACCACCACGGTATGAAAATGCGGCGAACCGGATGGGACGCCGGACAGTTCTGCCGCCAGTTCCCCCAAGAAGACGGGGTCTACGTACAGCATATAATAAGCCAGCACTGAACCCGGCTGGGGGTTGCAGGCGTGTACTTCCCCCGGGTTAAGCAGGGTGATTTCGCCGCCCTGGACGATCTCATCCTGGTTGTGGTGAAAGAAACGCGTGCGCCCCTGTTTGACCACCCCGATTGCGTAGCTGTCGTGCAGGTGGCGGTCAAAGGCGTGGGTGCGGTAGCGTGAATAGCGCAGTTCGAGGTAACTGCGCTGTGGATCGCGCAAGAACTGGACGATCTGATCCTGGGTAGGGGGCATGACAGGCTCTGTCCGGGGTTAGTGGTAATTCACGGTCATTATAGGGTAGAATGAGGGCGCCGACAAGCGTTCTCATTTCTATGCAGCCTGTCAGGGAGGTCTGATGGTTCAACTGGTAGCCGCACCGATTGCCGTATTGTTGCTGACTCTGCCGTTTTTTCTGGTCGCCGAGTATCGCCGCCAGCGCCGGCGTATCTTTGCGCTCAAGCTGGTGTGCAGCCTGAGCTTTGTAACGATCGGTGTGCTCGCCCTGGCGTCGGGGCATACCTCGCCGTATGGCTTCTGGATGCTGGCCGGGCTGCTTTTTTCCCTGCTGGGCGACCTGGCGTTGGTCTGGCAGGATCAACGCCGCCCGTTTTTAATCGGGCTGGTGTTCTTTTTGACCGGACACGTGCTGTATACGGTAGCGCTGGTGCAGGTGTGCGGTCTGAACGGCAAGGATATTTATCTGTTCGTTGCCCTGGTGGCCGGAGCGCTTGTCGCTTATCGCTTTCTGGACATGGACCTGGGGCGCATGGCCCGCCCGGTGTTGGTTTACCTGGTGATCATCGCCCTGATGCTCAGCAAGGCGCTTTCAACGCTCTACCTGGGCGGCTTTAGCGGGGCGGGGCGCTGGCTGGTGCCGGTGGGTGGCGGGCTGTTTTTCCTCTCGGATGCCCTGCTGGCGTTGTATAAGTTTCAGCGCCGTACAATCCGGGCGCTGCGCGCTGCAAACCTGACCTGCTATTACGCCGGTCAGGTGCTGCTGGCGCTCAGCCTGTGGTACGCCTAAAGGGCCAGCCGCAACCCGCAAATGCCCATTTCCTCACAGCGCCGCACCCAATCCTCGGCGCTCAGTTCCCCTTTGGTCAACTGCCTGGGGATCAGGTCGTTGTGCAGGCTGTGCCCCTGATGAGACAGCCGCACCGGCTCGCCGGGGAGCGCCTCGATCTCCCAACCGGCGCGCACCAGGCACAACCCCAGGGCGCGCCCTAACAGCATCGCCGCGATTTGCCTGTAAACATCCTCCGGAACAGGCCCCTGGTTGGGCGGGCCCTGGACGTTTTCCTTCAAGAGCTTTTTAAAGGCCGGCGTAATGCTCAGGTTATTGGGCAGCGATTCCGGGGTAAAGCCGTTCAGTGCGGCGGCGTAAGGTTGCAGCGAGTCCTGCCACATCTGGACATAGACGCTCGTCCCAACCTCTTGCCAGCTGACCGGGGTGAGTTTGTTGATATTCTCGGCCCCATACAGGACACTCAACAGGCGTTTTTCGGTTTCTGCCAGGTTGCTGTCGAGCAAATCCAGCGCCGGACGCGGATCTTGCGGCTGTGGAGCGTATGGCAGGGCGCGGATGGCTGCCATGCGCTCGCTGGGAGCGGGATGGCTGGCGTACGTTTCAGCCTTCTGAACCTTGAGCGCCTCCTCCTGGCTTCTGTCCATGGCCCGGGCAATCTCTTCTACCTGCATAAAGTGACTGAAGCCGTTGGTCAGCTGCGGCAGGCAGCCATAATCGAGAACCGGGACAATCTCTTGTTCCCAATAGGCGTTAAAAGCCGGCGCCACGCGGTTGATGCGATTCAGACAATCGATGGCAGCCTGCGTGCCGGCCACCTGCACGGATAATTCGTCTGCCACCAGTTCCTGGCGGCGTGAAATGGCCTGAGTGATGCGCAGGAACAGTTCGGTATATTTGCGGAACGGCCATTGCAGGATAGAGTTGCCCAGGTTGCCGACCGTACGGATCATGGCGGCGCGCGTCTGGTAGATCCACGGCCCCAGGCGGGTGTCGCCGCCGTATAAATGGCCAAACTCGTGCGCCAGGACGGCCTTGATCTGGCCCTGGTCTAAGATTTGCAGCAGCGGCAGTCCAATCCCCATGACGCGCCGGCTGCCGAGCCCAAGGAAGCCGCCGTACTGAGCGACGAAGGCGTTTACATCTGCCAACAGATAAACTTCGGCCGGCATGGCCTGCCCGGTCTGGCGCGCCACTGTTTCGATCAGGGCAAACAGTTTGGGGTGTTGCTCGCGCTGCAGGCGCGGTCCGGGCGGATGAAAGCGCTCGATACGCGGGAGGATGGACCACAGGATCGTCCCGGCGACGAATAGCAACACCAGGGTCACTCTAACGTTGATGCGATGGGCGTAGACCACCTCGGCATACACCAGGAAGAGCAGCACGCCGGCGATGGACAAAGCCAGGCCATAAAAGCCAACGGTCAGCAAAACGGCCAGGATGGCGCGCAACGCCAATGAAGGCCTGCGGGTAGTGGTGATCTCGGTCATATTTTCCCTCCTGTTGAATGGTGAGCTATGGTTTGTGGCTGAGAATCTCCGGAATGGCGGCGTCGAGCTGGCGCAGGATATCGGGGATTTGCTCGACCGGCGTGTTGGGCTGGCGCGCCTGCCAGGCGGCGTCTTGCAGCAGCTGGCGCACCTGGCGCCAGCTTGCCAGGCGCGGCTGGCTGTGGGCGATTTCGCGCCAGGCCAGGGCTGCTTCCCACTGCGGGTATTTTTGCCGGTAGCCAGACAGGCTGTCCAGGCTGGTCGTGCCGGGTGGATAAGCGCCCGTGGCTTCGCTCAGGCGCGCCTGGCGCGCCGGGTGAAGCATCCAGCGCAGGAACAGCCAGGATACCAGTTGTTCGCCGGGCTGAGCCTTGAAGAGAATGTAATCCAGGTCATCGACCAGCACAATGGGCTCACGGTCGCGGCCGGGGAACGCTAGCACCGTCCATGCGTCGCCGGATTGTTGGCGCTGCATGGCGCGCTGCTGGCTTTTCAGATCGGCCAGCGTGCCGCTGTAAAACAAAGCCTCGCGGCGGGCAAAATAATCGTAGGGCAGCGGCTGGCGCGCCAGCCAGGCGCAGTTCTGGTCAAGCATGCTGCGTAGATAGGTCAACGCTTCGTTGGCGGGCGGGCCGGCGAACTGATAACTGCCATCCGCGCCGTCCGGAAACGGATCGGCGCCGAAGGCCAACAGCCAGCTCAACACGGTCAGCGGTTCGTTGTCAAAAATCCAACCGCCGAGGCCGTCGTTGGCAACGTCGGTGTCCAGTTTGAGCGCTTTGGCGGCGGCGCAGGCCTGTTGTTTGAATTCCAGCGGCGTGGCGGGGGCATGGTCAAAACCCAGTTCCTGGGCCCAGCTTTGATTGTAGAACAGCAGGTGAGGTTGGCGCTGGGCGGCTATGCCCGGGCGCTGACCGTTGACGGCGTCCTGCTGCCAGAGGGCGGGCGGGATGTCGTCCAACTCGCCCGGGCTCAACCCCCATTCGGGGGAATGGATGTATTCTTCCACGTTGACGATCTCACGCCCGGCCTGCTGCCAGGCGAGGGCGTGGTCGAGCGGGGCCAGCACCAGTTGGGGCGGCAGGTCGTCGGGCAGTGGTTGCAGGATGCGTTCGAAAAGCATGCCGCTGCCGCCGGTGGCGACGCCGATGACGTGCGCCCCCCACTCATTGCTCTGGTTGAACTCATCCACCAGTTGTTCCACCACGCGCCGGGCGTCGCCGCTGTAAGGGTGCCAGAAGCGGATTTTGACGCCCTGCAATTGTTGCGCGTCGATTTGCAGGTGCGCCGGTGGGGTGGCGGTGGGGGCCGGCGCGGTGGCCGTCTCAAGCGGTGCGGCGACGGTCTGCGCGACGGGGGAGGGGCTGGGGCGTTGCGGCGTGGGGGCAATGGGCTGGCAGGCCGTCAGCACGGCGACCAGCAGCCATAGGGCAAGGGTTTTGTGCATGCTGGGTTTCAATCGAAGTCGGTCGGCCATTCCGGATGTTGGTCATGGGCAAACATACGTTGCAGTTCATCCGGCGAGGTGCGGGCGATCGAAAGCGGGGGAATCTCATCCAGGGCGTAGAAATTGGCGCCGCTGGTCTCAATGCTGTCGGCGGCGCTGCCGCCGTTCAATTCGCAACGGAAGAACAGTTTGTAAATGTGGAAAGGATGCGGCGGGTGACCGTGCAGGTTGCGGTCGTAGACCGCCAGCAGCTTGCTGCAACGTACCCGGTAACCGCTCTCCTCGAACACCTCGCGTTCCACCGCCTGGCTGGGAGGCTCGTTGATATCGATCCAGCCGCCCGGCAGCGTCCAACCGCCGTCGGCCAGTTCTTTAACCAGTAAGATCTTGCCCTGCTGGAAGACCACGCCGCGGGCGTCCAGCTTGGGGGTGGCGTAGCCGCATTCCCCCTGGAGCAGTTCGCGCACCACCGTCAGGTCGGTTTCGGTGTAGGTGGCTAGAATCTCGGCGGCAATTTCCTGAATGCTGCGATAACGCTCGGCGTCAAAAGGGTTGGTGGTATAGGTCAGACCGTTTTGGGCCAGGGCCTGCAAGCGCTGGGCCCAAACCAGCCATTGGGGTTGGGTCATGATGATTTCTCCGTAGGGGCGGCCCCGGCGGCGGGTTCGAATGGGGCGCCGGGGTTCTGGGCGGCCTGCTCCAGCAGGGTGGGGTTTTCGGCCATCGGCGAGTTTTCCAGCGTCTCGGCAATACGATCCTGTAACGTCTTGCGGCCGGGTTTGCCTTTACCCAGGCTGCGCAGCGAATCGAGCAGGGTCTGCGTCAGCGTCTGGGTCAGGCGTTTCATCGCCTCAGACGACAGCCGCTCGCCCTTGTTGAACCAGACGACGGCGGCGTAGCCCATAACGACGGTGATGGATGCGGCGATGGCGGCCGAGAGCAGCCAGCCGGGGACGCCGATCAATTTGCTCAACTGCTGGAATAACGTGCGGCCGAGAAAGCCCAGCCCAAAGGTGGCAACCAGTTCGCGGGCGCGGCCCAGGGTGATCTTGTAATTGTAGATGCGGGCAATGCCCAGCACCATCAACGATTGGGTGGCGAGCAGCGGCCCAAAGTCGAGGATTGGCAGGGGCGCCAGGGCGATGGCGGCCGAGATGGTGGCGGCGCTGACGATTGAACGCCAGGCAAGCTGCCAGCGGTATTGCGGCAGGGCCTGCCCCAGCGCCACCACCATGCCGGGATCGACCATGACGATTGCCATCAGCACGTCCGAGACGTTTTTACCGTCTTTGGCGGCGATGGCGATGATCTGCTCGGGTTTCAGATGCAGGTTGACGGCGCAGCGCTCGATCACACCGCGCAAATCCTGTTTGCCGATCAGGTCGGTTTTGTTGAGCGCCACGATGTAGGGTTTGTTCAACCCGGATAATTCTTCAAACAACTGCTGCTCGGTCTGTTTGACGCCCTGGATGGCGTCGAACAGGATGATCAGGAAGTCGGCCTGGCGGGCGGCGTCGAGCGCCTGCTGCCGTTCGGTTTCGCCCAGGTCGCCGACCGAGTCGGCGCCGGGGGTGTCGATCATGCTAAACAGCCCGGTGTCGGCCTCCTGGTTGATGCGGGTGGTGCCGGGCAGCGGGCTGACTTCGGCGCGCTCCGTCTTGCTGGCGACGAACTGGTTGTAGAGCGTCGACTTGCCCACGTTGGCCGGGCCGACGATGGCAACCTTGCGTTTGTGCCCGAGGGTGGTCTTGATCTGCACCGCCGACATCTTGAGCAGCAGGCGCACCATACTCTGATCGGCGGGCAGGCTGGCGAGCAGCGCCAGAAAGTTGCCACGCTCGCTCTCGGGCAGCGTGCTCCAGATCACGTCGATGATTTCCTGGGCCTCGGCAGGGAAGCGTTTGAGCAATTCTTCGTACGCCGGCATGGCAACTCTCCTTTCTGATTTCTCGAGTTACCTAATTGTACCGGAATTTTGAAGATTGCCGTAGGAATCAATGACGGAAGTGGCGCACGCCGCTTAAAACCATCGCCATACCCCGCCGGTCGGCCAGTTCGATCGATTCGGCGTCGCGGATCGAGCCGCCGGGATGGACGATGGCCGTGATGCCGGCCCGGGCGGCTTCTTCGACCGAGTCGGGGAAGGGGAAGAAGGCGTCTGAGGCCATAACCGCCCCCTGCGCCTTCTGCCCGGCGCGTTGGGCGGCGATGCGCACACAATCCACCCGGTTGGGCTGTCCGCCGCCGATGCCAACCGTGGCTTCGCCGCGGGCAAAGACGATGGCGTTGGACTTGACGTGCTGGCAGGCTTTCCAGGCGAAGCGCAGGGCGATCCACTCGTCGGGAGTGGGCTGGCGCCGGCTGGCGACCTTCCACGCGCTTTCCGGCGGGTCGCCAAAGTCGACCGACTGGCGCAGAACGCCGCGGGTGATGGAACGCAGCTCGAAATCGGGGCTGACGACCGTATCGGGCATGCTGACCAGCCGCAGGTTCTTCTTTTTGGCAAACGTTTCCAGGGCTTCGGGCTCAAAGCCCGGCGCAATGACGCACTCCACGAACAACCCGGCGATGGCGGCGGCGCTGGCGGCGTCGATGGGCCGGTTGGCCGCCACCACCCCACCGTAAGCGGAAACCGGGTCGCTGTCCAGGGCGGCGCGGTAGGCGTCTACCAGGGCGCCGGCCGTGGCGATGCCGCAGGGCGAGAGGTGCTTGACGATGGCGACGCTGGGACGGTCAAAACTGACCGCGGCGCGCCAGGCGGCGTCTAGATCGAGCAGGTTGTTGTACGAGAGCTCTTTGCCCTGCAAAACCTGCCCGCCTAACGGCCCTGCCCCAGGCTGATAGCCATACAATACGGCGGACTGATGCGGGTTTTCACCGTAGCGCAATTTTTGAATGGGGTAAAAGGTAAACGGCTGCGCCTCCTGCCCGCTCAGGTAGGCGGTGATGGCGGCGTCGTAGTGGCTGGTGGCGGCGAAGCCTTTCACCGCCAGGGCGCGGCGCTGCTCGCCAGACAGGCCGCCGGCGCACAGCCCATCCAGCACGGCGGGGTAATCGTGCGGGTCGCACACCAGCGTCACGCGGGCGTGGTTCTTGGCGGCGGCGCGGATGAGGGTCACCCCGCCGATGTCGATGTTTTCGATGGCTTCGTCCAGGGTGACCTGCGGGCGGGCAACGGTGGCCTCGAAGGGGTAGAGGTTGACGGCCACCAGGTCGATGAAATCCCAGCCCTGGCGGGCCAGTTCCTGGCGGTCGGCCTCGGTCGGGCGGGCCAACAGCCCGCCGTGAATGGCGGGGTGCAGCGTCTTCACCCGCCCGCCCAGGATTTCGGGCGAACCGGTATAGTCGGCCACCTCGGTAACGGGCAGCCCGTTTTCATTCAACAACCGGGCGGTACCGCCCGAAGCGAGCAGTTCCCAGCCCAGTTTCACCAGGCCCCCGGCGAAGTCGAGCAGGCCGGTCTTATCATATACGGATAACAACGCTTTTGGCATGTGTAAACCTCCATTGCGGTTGAGCGAAGAAAACCGGCCGGGATGGTTATCCCTGTACCAGTCGTTTGAGCACGTCCACATATAAGCGGTGTTCGGCGGCGTGGATGCGCGTTTCCAGTTCTTCCAGGCTGTCGCCGGGATGGATGGGAACATCGACCTGGCCCAGCACCGGGCCGGCGTCCACGCCTTCATCGGGCACCAGGTGTACCATCACGCCGGTATGATCGATCTCGCCGCGCTGGAAAGCCTCGTAGGCGCGTTCGATGGCGTTGAGACCGGGGTAAGTGCCCGGCAGGGCCGGGTGCAGGTTGACCACCCGGCCGGGGAAGCGTTTAAGAAAATTCATCGAGAGGATGCGCAGCCAACCGGCCAGCACCACCCAATCGGGGCGGTAGGCGGCGACCTGCCCGGCCAGCAGTTCATCGTACTCCAGGCGGCCGGTCTCTTTGAGCTTTGCAACGGCGATGGCCGGGACGCCGGCGGTGCGGGCGCGTTCCAGGCCGTAGGCCTCGCGCTTGTTGGAAAAGACGGCCACCACCCCGGCGGCCAGGTCGCCGCTGCGGCAGGCATCCAGGATGGCCTGCAGGTTAGAGCCGCTGCCGGAGATCAACACCACCAGGCGAGGAACGTCCGGGTTCATACCAGCACCACCTCGCCCTCGCCGGCGACCAGTTCGCCCACCACCCAGCTCTGTTCGCCGACCGCCTGCTGCACCCGCTCCACCTGGTGTGGAGCGACCACGGCGATCATGCCAATGCCCATGTTGAAGACGCGATACATCTCCTCCTCAGACACCCGGCCGCGCAGTTGGATAAGGCCATAGAGCGGCGGAACGGGCCAGCGATCCCGCTGAATGAGGGCCGAGAGATGGCGCGGCAGGATACGCGGGATGTTTTCGATAAAGCCGCCGCCGGTCAGGTGCGCCAGGGCCTTGACCGGCGCATCGGGGGCCTCGATCAGATCGATCAACAGGTTGAGATAAGAACGGTGCGGGGCAAGCAGCGCATCGGCCAGGGTGCCGCCCAGCGCCGGCATGGGCTGGTTGAAATCCTCGCCGGCGAAGATTTTACGAATCAGCGAATAGCCGTTGGTGTGCGGGCCGCTGGAACGAAAACCAATCAACACGTCGCCGGTTTGCAGGTCGGAGCGCGGCAGGATATGTTCACGTTCGACCCGCCCGACGATCGTGCCGGCCACATCGAATTCGTCCGGCTGGTAAACGCCGGGCATTTCGGCCGTCTCGCCGCCCAGAAGCGGAATGCCGGCGGCGCAGCAGGCGCGCGCCATGCCGCTCACCACCTGCGCCGCCCGTTCGGGGTCGAGCCGGGCGCTGGCGAAATAATCCAGGAAGAAGAGCGGCCGGGCGCCCTGAACGAGGATATCGTCGATGCAATGGTTGACGATGTCTTCGCCGATGCCATCGTAGCGCTCGAGTTGGGCGGCCAGTTTGACCTTGGTGCCCACCCCGTCGGTCGAAGCGACCAGCACCGGCTGGCGCAGGGCGCACAGGGCGGCGGCATCGAACAGCCCGCCAAACGAACCGATACCGGCCAGGACGTGCGGGGTGTAGGTGGAACGCACCGCCGCGCTCATCAGCGCCACGGCGCGGTTGCCGGCATCGATATTGACCCCCGCACCGGCGTACGCCGAGGTCGGACGTTGCAGAGCTCGCCGCCCGACGTCTTTACGGTAAAACATACCTTCGAACTGAATCCCCTCGACCGCCTGGTAGACCGCCTCCAGAGCGCCGGACAGGGTATCGTCCCAGCAGGTGACCCCCAGCACCCGCCCGCCGGCGGTGAGCAGTTTTCCACCCTCCTGGTGGGTACCGGCGTGAAAGACCGCCCCGCCGGTGAGCGAGCGGTCGGCGCCGTGAATGGGCTGCCCGCTCTGCGGGGCGTGCGGGTAGCCTGAAGCGGTCAACACCACACACGCCGCCGATTGTGGCTTCCAGCGCACCTCGATCTCGTGCAGCCGGCCCTCGACGCACGCCTGGCATACTTCCAACAGGTCGCTTTCGAGCAGCGGCAAGATGGCCTGGGTCTCGGGGTCGCCAAAGCGGGCGTTGAACTCGAGCACGGAGGGCCCACGCCCGGTCAGGATCAGGCCGGCGTATAACACGCCAACATACGACAGGCCCTCGGTGTTCAACCCGGCGAGCGCCGGTTGGAAAACGGTGCGCACCACCTGTTCGACCAGCTCCGGCCCGGCGACCGGCGCCGGGGCGTAGGCGCCCATGCCGCCGGTGTTGGGCCCCTGGTCGCCTTCCAGCAGGCGTTTGTGGTCCTGTGCAGGCGGCATGGGGACGACGGTGTGCCCGTCGCAAAAGGCCAGCAGCGAGACTTCCTCGCCTTCCAGGCGCTCTTCGATAATCACCTGCTCGCCGGCGGCGCCGTAGATGCGGTGGATCATCAGTTCGTCCACGGCCTGGAGGGCTTCTTCCAGCGTGCCGGGCAGGATGACCCCTTTGCCGGCAGCCAGCCCGGAGGCCTTGATCACCACCGGGTAATCGATGCTTTCCAGGTGCTGGCGCGCCTGGGCCGGGTCGTCGCAGACGATGAAGCGCGGGGTGGGGATGCCGTATTGCGCCATGAATTGCTTGGAAAAAGCCTTGGAAGACTCGATGCGCGCCGCTGCCCGGCGCGGGCCAAAGCAGGGGATCCCCACTGCTGCTAGGGCATCGCTCAACCCGGCTTCCAGGGCGTTCTCGGGGCCGACGACGACCAGGTCAATCGCCCGGTTGCGGGCGAACTGTACCAACCGTTCGATTTCCTTGGGGTTAATGGCCACGTTGCTGCCCAATTTGGCCGTGCCGGGGTTGCCCGGCGCCACGTACAGGTGTTTGAGACGCGGCGATTGGGCAATCTTCCACGCCAGAGCGTGTTCACGTCCCCCCGAACCGATAATCAATACGTTCATTTCTTTCACTTTTTTGTTCCGTCGGATGGTTCAAAACCGGTTTTGGCGATGTGGGTGTTGACTGCAATCGGATAGACGCCGTTAAAACAGGCATTGCAATAGCCCTGCTGGCGGCCGATGGCCTTCATCATCCCTGGCAGCGACAGATATTCAAGCGAATCGGCGCCCACCTGGGTGCAGATCTCGGCGATGCTCATCTGGTGGGCGATCAATTCTTCGTAGGTGCCCATGTCCACCCCCATGTAACAGGGGTGACGGATCGGGGGGCAGGTGATGCGCAGGTGCACCTGGCGCGCCCCGGCCTCGCGCAGCAGCCGCACCAGCGGGCCGGTGGTGTTGCCGCGTACAATGCTATCATCAATCAGGACGACGCGTTTGTCAAGCACATTTTCGTTGATGGCGTTGAATTTCAGGGCAATGCCCTGTTTGCGCAGCGAGTCGGTGGGTTCGATGAAGGTGCGCCCGATGTAACGGTTTTTGATGAAACCGTCGTTGAAAGGGATGCCCGACTGGTTGGCGTAACCGATGGCGGCGGGGATGGCCGAGTCGGGGACGGGCACGACCACATCGGCGGCCGCCGGCGCCTCGCAGGCCAGCTGGCTGCCCAGGCGCTGGCGCACCTGGTGTACGCTGCGCCCGTCCCACACGCTGTCGGGGCGCGAGAAGTATATGTGCTCGAAGGTGCACAGCGCCGTCTCGGCTGCCGGCGGCAGCGCCTGGTGGACGCTGAAGGCAGTGTTGGACAGGGCGATGATTTCGCCGGGACGCACCTCGCGGATGGCGGCGCAGCCCAGGGTGCGCAGCGCCCCGCTTTCGGAGGCCACAGCGTGCCCGCCGCCGGGCAGTACCCCGATGCTCAACGGGCGAAAGCCCCACGGGTCGCGCACCGCAAACAACTGGTCGTGGGTGAGGATGCCCAGTGAGTAGGCGCCCACCCATTTGGGCATAACGGCCTGGATGCGTTCGAACCAGTCACGGCCCTCGGCCCCGGCCAGCATCATGGTGATGACCTCGCTGTCGGAGGTCGAAGACAGCCCGACGCCGCTGCGCAGCAGGGCCGAGCGCAGTTCGGCGGTGTTGACCAGGTTGCCGTTGTGCGCCACCGCGATCGGGCCATATTGGGTATCGATCTGGAAGGGCTGGGCATTGCGCAGCGATGAGGAACCGGTGGTCGAGTAACGTACGTGCCCCAGAGCAAAATCGCCCCGCAGGCGCGCCAGCGATTCGGGCTTGAACACCTGCGAGACCAGCCCGACGTCTTTGTGAATGTTGATGGTACGCCCGTCCGAAACGGCGATGCCGGCGGCTTCCTGGCCGCGGTGCTGCAGGGCGTACAGCCCAAAGAAGGCCAGGCGCGCCACCTCCTCGTGCGGGGCGTAAATGCCGAGCACGCCGCATTCCTCCTGGGGGTGGTCGTCGTCCGGCCAGCCGTCAGGCGGCGTGCAGCGCGGCGTCATCCGCCACCACCTTTGTCGCCTGGGCAGTCTGATAGGCCGCCACGCGCTGCGCCAACGCCGGGTCGGCTAAGGCCAGCATCTTGGCGGCCAACAGCGCCGCGTTGGCCGGCTCGAGCACCAGCGCCGGGGCGACGCCCGACGGCATGCGCAGCGAAGAATAGATGTCCGCACCGGCAAACGTTTCGGCGGGCGGTGGGCAGGCGATGACCGGCGCCTGCACGCCGGCGTCCACAAAGCCCGAGAGGGCGTTGCTGCGCCCGGCGACGGTGATGTAGACGTGCGCCCGGCCGCAGGCCTCGTACTGGCGCAGAATGTCCAGGACGTGTTCGGGGGTCTTGTGCGCCGAACCCACCCGCAGGACGGTTTCCAGCCCCAGCCCGGCGGCAGCCTCGGCAATCTTGCGGCAATGCGCCTCGTCGGCGCGCGAGCCCATCAGGATGATGATCAACGCTTCGCTCATAAGACACCGGCCTTCTTCAAGTTCTCGCTCAGGCGCGGCGCCAGCGGATAGGCGCCGGGGATGAACTCCTGCCCGGTGAGCAGTTCGTAGATCTGGATGTAACGCTGGCTGGCCGCCAACCACAGCCCGGCGGGCATCTCCGGCGGCTGGCCCTCACCGCGGTAGCCCTGGCCGGCGTAAGCCAGGCGGACGAATTCTTTGTCGAAGTTTTCGGGTTCCTCGCCGGCGGCGAAATGTGCGGCGTAGCTGTCGGCTTTCCAGAAACGCGAGGAGTCGGGGGTGTGCACTTCGTCGATCAGGATGACCCGCCCATCGGGGGCGCGGCCAAATTCGTATTTGGTGTCCACCAGGATCAGGCCGGCCCGGGCGGCGACCTGTTGGCCGCGGGCAAACAGCGCCAGGGCGGTTGCCTGCACCTGCTCCCAGGTGGCGGCGTCCAGCCAGCCCTGCGCAACCACTTCAGCGCAGGTCAGGCGCTCGTCGTGACCGGTGGGGCCGCCCTTGGTGGTGGGGGTGATGAT
>CAZHTS010000107.1:0-14595 GCA_964535315.1 uncultured Anaerolineaceae bacterium | reverse complement strand
ACCTCGCTGCGCACGTCCCAACCGGGGCGACCCACCTTTTGCGTGGCGATCTCAATCGCCCGGGCGGCGCTTTTCTGGCTGGCCGGCTCATCACCGAGCAATCCATACGCCAGGGCGCACCCCAGATAATCCGCCTCTTCCGGCTCGTCATTCTGCAAAGAAAGCTGATACCAGCGTAATGCCTCCGCAGCGTCATTCAGGCGCAGGTAACAATCTCCCAGGCGGCGCCAGATCCAGCCGTTCCGATAACCCAACGCCAGCGCCCGCCGGTAATCGACCAGGGCCTGGGTAGAGTTCTTGTTGAGGAAGTGGGCGTAACCGCGATTGGCAAACACCCAGCCCTGCGCCGGGTTCAGCTTTAAAGAGAAATCGTATTCGGCCAGCGCCCAATCGTAACGGCGCAGGTTGCGGTAAATCATGCCACGGTACGCGTAGGCGTCGGCATCCTGCGGGTTCAATACAATACAACGGTTGATGTCTTCCAGGGCCTCCAGCGGTCGTAACAGGTTCTTCTTCACCACCGCCCGCCGCCGCAGGGCCCAACTGGCGTCACCGTCCAGTTTCAACACGGACGAAAAACAATCCAACGCCTCCGGCAAGCGCCACAGTTCCTCGTACAGCGTCGCCAGCATCTCCCAGATTTGTTGGTCATCAGCATCTTGATGCAACAGGGACTTAAACAAATCGATGCCCTTCTGCGCCTGGCCCTGTGCGACATAGACCTCCGCCAGCCCTTTGGCGGCGTGAACATAACGGGCGTCGACCGCCAACGCCGCCGCAAACTCTCTGGCGGCCAGATCGTAACGTTTTTGCAGCTGGTACAGACTGCCACGCTGGTACAACGTCCAGGTATCGGTTGGATCGACTGCCAGTGCCGCACTGTAATCCTGCTCGGCCTGGGTGTGGCAGCCCATTTCCGTGTTGAGGTAGCCGCGATGCGAAAGCGCCCAGACATAATCCGGCTCGAGTTCCAATGCCGCATTGAAATCGACCAGCGCCCGCTCGCGCTGCCCCAACGAGCGGTAAACCTCGCCGCGCACCGCATAGAGCCACGCGCCCGGCTGGGCGCTCAGCGCCATCGCCCGGTTCAAACCTTCCAGCGCTTTTTTATATTTGCCTAACTGGCGATAGACCGCAGCACGGTTGGCCCAGGCTTCCACGTAGGCCGGGTTGGCGCGGATCGCACGGTCAAAAGCCTTGACCGCCTGAACAAGCTCGCCGGCCCCCTGATACAGGATACCGATCTCGGTGTATACCCGGCAGGTCTTCTCTCCCAGCCGCACGGCGCGCTGGTAGGCCTGCAAAGCCGCCTGGCGCTGGCCCAAACCGGCCAACGCCTCGCCGCGGGCGGCATGCAGCCAGCCCTGATCTTCCCAGACGGGCAGCAGAGGGTCAAAATCCGCCAGCGCCCGTTCGTACTCGCGCAGCGTCAGGTAGAGGAAACCGCGATCCTTGTGCACCCCCAAAAAACTGGGCGCCATCTCCAGCGTCAGGCGGAATGCCTCCAACGCCGCCTCGGTTTGATCCTGTAAGGCGTACCATAGTCCCTTGCAATATTGAGCCCAGGCATAATCGGGCTCCAACAGGATGGCCTGATCGAGATCCAACAGGCTGTCATCGTAACGACCGGTCTCCATCAACGCCAGACCGCGGTGCGCCAGGCTCCAGGCATTATCCGGGTTCAGACCAACCGATTGATTGAAAAATGGGATGGCTTCCTCGAAACGATTTAAGGAGCACAGCGTTTCGCCAGTGCGATCCAACAACCAGACATCGCCGGGGGTATACGTCATCGCTTTGCGAAAATCAAGCAAGGCCAGTTCATATTCGCCGCGGCCCTGGTAGATGGCCCCCCGGCTGGTATAGGCCCAGCTATACTCCGCATCCAGTTCCAGCGCCCGCGAGGCCATCGCCAGCGCCTCGCTCAGCGCCCCGGTCAGGCGCAAACATTCGGCCAGGTGGGCGTACGCCCGGGGGTTGCCCCGGTCAAACGCCAGATACTGGCGATAGGCCCGGATCGCCTTTTTATACTGCTTCTTGTCCTCGAGTTCAAAAGCGTTGGAAAGGATTTGCTCAAACGATTCGGATGTATCGGCAGCAGAAATGTTGTCGTCGTCGCCCATGGTATTCTGTACAACCGTTGAAGAATGTAGATGATACGTCGCCCCTCATTATACATGCAAACAAACCCATCCATACCACACAAATCAATGTCGCCTTCCGCATCGAATAAAATATTTTAGTACAAAAACTTGAAAAAACCGATTTATGTACTATAATTTTGGTATAATAAAAATGTTGCTATCAAACGATCAGGAAGAAAAACATGCATTCCTTTGAAACCAGGCCAAACGACCCCATTACACTGGTAGGGCGCAAACTGCGCGAGCTGCGCAGCCGGAAGAGCCTCTCGCTGCGGGCGCTGGCTGAACGCAGTGGGCTGAACGTCAACACGCTCAGCCTGATCGAGAACGGCAAGACCTCGCCCTCGGTCAGCACGTTGCAGCAACTGGCGCTGGCATTGGAAATCCCCATCACGGCCTTCTTTGAATCCGAGCCCAGCGAAAAACGCATCGTTTTTACCCCGGCCGGCGACCGCCCTCAGGCCATCTTCGGCCGCACACAGATGCAAAACCTGGGCAAAGACCTGGCCGGCAACGTCGTGCAGCCATTTGCCGTAACGCTGCAACCCGGCGCGGGCAGCGGCGAACAGATGATCGTGCACACCGGGCACGAATTCGTCTACTGCCTGAGCGGCGCCGTTCATTATTACGTTCAGGAAGAAGAGTTCCTGCTCGGCCCCGGCGACAGCCTGCTCTTCGAGGCGCACCTGCCTCACTGTTGGGATAACCGCGGCAAGACCATCGCTCAAATCTTACTCGTCCTCTATCCGTCCGACGAGCGGGAAGAACCCGGCGGGCGGCATTTCTCACTTGCGTATATGAAAAAGGAGCTTAGCATGAAAATTGCAGTCATCACCGACGACGGAAAGACAATCAGCCAGCATTTTGGCCGCGCCGCCTATTATATGGTCCTGACCATCGAAGAGGGCAAGATCACCCAGCGCGAACTACGCAACAAACTGGGCCACAACCACTTCAGCGCCGAGGCGCACGGCGAAGAACACCACCACGGCCCCGACCACGGTCTGGACGCCTCTTCACACAACAAACACGTCAGCATGGCCGAAACCATCGCCGACTGCAAGGCCATCCTGTGCGGCGGGATGGGCATGGGCGCCTACGAAAGCATGCGCCGCCTGAACATCCAGCCGGTGGTCACCGATCTGAGCGATATCGACGACGCCGCCCAGGCGTTCATCGACGGCAAGCTGATCGACCACACCGAACTGCTGCACTGAACGCTGCCCCAGAAAGGCGAGGTCATGAACCTGCTAGAAAAATTGTTAGCCACGCTCCCTACAACCCCCGTACCGGTGCGCAAAGTGCTCGTCGGCATACACTGGACGATGGTGTGCAGCCGTTATGGCGGCCTGAGTTCTACGATGATCAACCAGGAGGCACACGGGCACGCGCAACTATCCGATGTTGGCTGCCTGCACCAGAAAAGCGCTCAGGATCTGGCACGCTGGGCGCTCTCTGACAACTCGCTGGAGGCCAGCATTGGCGTAGCCGCGCTGAACTCACTGTTAGAAATAGACCAGAGCAGCATCCGGCCGGTCAACGCCGCCGAAGTCATCGCCCAACACTGTCCTGGCCGTAACCTGGCCATTGTGGGGCACTTTCCCTTCGTCGAACGGATGAAAACCATCGCCCGTAACTGCTGGGTGATCGAAAAACGCCCCGCCCCAGGCGACTTTTTGGAGGAACGCGCTCCGGAATTAATCCCCCAGGCCGACGTGGTCGCCATCACTGGCACGGCACTGATCAATCACACCCTGGAAGGGCTGTTATCCTTATGCCGGCCCTCGGCGCTGGTGATGATCCTGGGACCATCCACCCCACTGTCACCGCTCTTTTTTGAAGCCGGCGTCTCGTTCCTCTCAGGAGCGCGTGTCGTGGACGAAGAGAGCGCCTCACAAACCATCCAGCAAGGCGCTATTTTCCCACAGGTCAAAGGAGTGCGCCTGCTCACACTGACCAGAGGAGATGCAAACGCATGGAAATCGTCCTGAAAGCTATCGGCGTCATCCACACCCCCTTTCAGGAAGCATCCACCACGCCCATCCAGTCGGCCCGCTCGGCCGTTCCTGGCAGCGTGGAGGTCTACCCCGAATACCTGGAAGGTCTGGACGGCGTCGAACGTTTCTCGCATCTCTACCTGCTGTATGGCTTCCATCACGCCGGCCCACTGCAATCGCTCAAAGTGCAGCCCTTTCTGGACGACCGGCTTCATGGGCTGTTTGCCACGCGCTACCCCGTCCGTCCCAACCCGTTGGGCCTGTCGATCGTCCGCTTGATCGAACGCCGGGAAAATGTGCTACACTTTATAGGCGCTGATATGCTGGATGGAACTCCGCTGCTGGACATCAAGCCCTACATCCCCGAGTTTGACGTCTTCGAGGTCGAGAAAACTGGCTGGTACCAGCAGCGCAAACATCCCTGATTGTTTCCGCACCGGGTAATTCCACAAAGGAGGTGTTTATGCCCGAAAAAGTTGACGGATGTGTAAAACCATCTCAGGGACCGATCCTCTCCGTCCCACCAGATCCCACAGCCAGTTTGCCTGTTATTAAAAAGGAGGTGCCCATGCTTCAGGCACGTGTTGGAAAACCCGCTCCCGATTTTGAGCTCAGCGCCTTTTTCGAGGGTGGGTTCAAGAATATCAAACTGTCGGACTACAAAGGCAAATGGATCGTCGTGTGCTTCTACCCAGGCGATTTCACCTTTGTCTGACCGACCGAACTGTCGGCAGTTGCCGTCAAATATAACGAGTTGCAGACCCTGGGGGTCGAAGTCTTTGCCATCAGCACCGATAGCCGTTTCTCGCACAAGATCTGGCAGGAAGAAGAATTATCCAAAATGGTGGAGGGCGGCGTTCCGTTTCCACTCTTATCCGACGCCGGCGGGCGGGTTGGCAGTGTATACGGCGTATACGATGAGGAAGCCGGGGTAGACATCCGCGGCCGCTTCCTGATCGATCCCGATTTCGTCATTCGCTCGATGGAAGTGATGACGCCCGAGGTCGGCCGCAATGTGGCCGAGTTGATCCGCCAGGTAAAGGCGTTCCAGCATGTACGCGCCACCGGTGAAGTTACCCCGGCAGGCTGGCAGCCTGGAAAACCCACCCTGAAACCCGGACCAGATCTGGCCGGCAAGGTCTGGAAGGTGTGGAAAACCGATAACGCCTTCTAGACCAAAACGTACGCGCCCGGCGCGCAGATTGTAAAGAAGGGGCTGCCCACAAAGCGGCCCCATTTAACTGCCAGTCGCTATAATTTTCGCCCCTGGCGATACAATTTTGTCCTGTGCAATTCTTTAACTCCACAAGAGGTTCTCATGAACGAAATCCTGCGCGCCGCCCCACTCTACACATTCCTGTGGTACTGCAACCAGAGCCCACTGCCCAAAACCGTCCTCGATTGCGGCGCCGGCGGCGCCCGGCCGCCGCTGGTGCTCTTTCAGCAGCACGGCTACCAGACCTGCGGTCTGGAAATCTCTGCCGAACGTCGGCAAATGGCCCGGCGCTACGAAGAAGAACGCGGCATCGACCTGCAGATCCAATCAGGTGACATGCGCCAGATCCCTTTTGCAGACGGCTCGCTCAGTTTCGTTTATTCCTTCAATACCATCTTCCACCTGAACCGCGCCGGCATCGCCTGCGCCATCGCCGAAATACACCGCGTGCTGAGCCCGGGTGGGCTATGCTTCCTCAATTTTCTGTCCGTTGACGATGAAGAATACGGGCGGGGCGAGGAAGTCGAACCCGGCAGTTTCTTGCAAAACGAAGACGAGCACCCGACCCTGCACACCTACTTCGCCGACGACGAAGGCGATGCGTTCTTCTCGCTATTTGAGCTGCTGCGCAAAGAGAAACGCATTGTCGACCTATGGGATGCGGGCCAGAGATACCGCATGGCGTTTCTCGATTACTACGGCAAGAAAACCGGCTGAGGCAACAAAAACTCAGACGTTGTTTTCCGGGGAGTGACCTCCGCCGCTGCGGATGGCGCCCATCAACATCTGGATCGCATGGGCGCTCAGATCGTCCAGATCAATGCCGTAGCGCCGGGCGTAACCCTCTCCGGCCTCGGACAGCCTGAAAAAGAAACCGGTCAGCAAGAAAAACAGCGCGATCACTCCTTTCAACCCCTCGACGTCCGGGCGAATGCTGCCATCCGCCTTGCCTTCTTCGATGAAACGTACAAAATTCTCAAACATCCCCGCTCCCAGGCGGGCAATTTCGCCATAACTGGCGCTTTTCTCCCCCGGGCTCTTGACGAACTGGCTGTAATTGATCTGGCGGAAGACTTCCGGGTTCTCGCGGTAAAAACGCTGATAGGCCTCACCCGCCCGCTGTAAGCGCTCCAGGCCGCTGCGCCCCTGCGACGTGGACGCATCGATATATCCCATCAACAGCCTGAGCCCCTTGAGCACCACGGTGAAGTACAGGTCTTCCTTGCTGAAGAAATACTTGTACAGCGTGCGCTTGGTCAGATGCGCTTCAGCCGCTACCTCGTCCATCGAGGTGCGCTCGAAGCCGTTCTGATTAAAAAGCCTCTCCGCCACAGCAACGATCTCTGCGCTGCGGGCCTCTCGCTCTGTCTCTCGTTCTGGCGCTTTTTGCATACAATCCGGCTCCTTCCGCTTGACAAGGGCTCCGACGGTGGTATACTATCAGTATACAGTATACCGATAGTATACTGTTCTATTTTGAGTATACAACATCGCCGGCGTTTCGTCAACCCCGGCACAAAACAGTTGGAGATCGTACCATGCAAACCGTTCTTTACTATTTCAGCGGGCGGGGCAACTCGCAAAAAGCCGCCGAGGATATCGCCGCCCGCCTGGGAGATACCATCCTCTCCCCGTTTAACAGCCTCATCGACGACGAAAGCGAGCGCGCCGCACCGCGGGTCGGGTTCGTCTTCCCGGTCATCAATTTTGGCGTTCCGGCGCACCTGCCGGGCTTTCTGCAAAAAGTGGCGACCGGCCGGCCCGAACGCTACTACTTCGCCGTGGCGCTCAACGGCGGCATGCCGTGCGCAACACTCACCCAGGTCGAACGGGCGCTCAAGGCCTGCCACGCCACCCTCGCCTCCGGCCACCTGGTGGACGTACGCATTTTACAGGGTATGACCGGCGACTGGCCCGCCCTGCTGGAGCAAATCGCCGCCACCGTCGAGCACGGCGCCCCTGCCGCCCTCGAACGCGGCTCGCTCGCCGACCGCCTGCTCTACACCGGCCTGATCAACGCCCTGTCCAGTCTGATGATCCACAAACAGGACAAAAACTTCTGGATCGACAAAAATTGTGACGGCTGCCGGGTTTGCTTAAAAGTCTGTCCGGTGGATAATATTCTCATGCAGGCCGGAAAGCCGGTCTGGCAGCACCGCTGCGACCAGTGTTTCGGCTGCTACGCCTGGTGCCCGCAAAAAGCCATCCACCACGGCAAAAAAGACGACGAACGATTACGCCAGACCAACCCGGACATCCACGTATGAAAATTTTGCTCATCTCCACCCATTCCCTGCCCGCCTCCCCTACCGGGCTGGCCTACGTGGCCGGGGCGCTGCGCGCCGCCGGTCACGAGGTCGCCGTGTTCGAGCGCCTGTTCGCCGCCGACCCACCGGGCGAACTGACCGCCCGGTTGGGTGAGTTCCGACCGGACGTGGTCGGCGTCTCGATCCGCCTGGTGTTCGGCGACGTGCTGGACGCCAACGCCCCACTGGGCACCCGCCACATCGACCTGCGCCCACAGGTCAAGCAACTGGTGGATGTCGTCCAACAGCACAGCCGCGCCCTGATTGTGCTGGGCGGCCCGGGCTTCAATTATTACGCCCGCCACTGGCTGGAATACCTGGGGGTAGAATACGGCATCCGCGGCGAGGGCGAGGAGGCTTTTCCGCGCTTCCTGCAATCCTGGGCGAAGGGCGAAGACGTAAGCGCCATTCCCGGCTGCGTCGTGTATCGCGACGGGCGCTACCAGCACAGCGACCCACAGCCGGTCGCCAACCTGGACGCCACCCCCCTGCCGGCCTACGACCTGCTCGACTTTGCCCGCTACACCGGGCAAAAAGTGTTGCCGGCCATCTTCACCCGTCGCGGCTGCGCCTTCGACTGTCTGTACTGCCCGTATAGCAAGCTGGAGGGCAAACACTACCGCCTGAAATCGGCGCAGCGCGTGCTGACCGAGGCCGAACACGTCCTGCGTCACACCGGCGGCAAACGCATCCTGTTCGTCGACAACAATTTCAACGCCCCGCCCGCTCACGCCGCGGCCCTATGCCGGGCGATGATTGCCGCCCACACCGATTTTGAATGGGGCACGGGCGACCTCAGGCCGGTGGGGATCACGCCCGACTTTTGCAACCTGATGGCCGACTCGGGTTGTTTCTACGCCAATCTATCGATCGAATCGGCCTGCGACTCTATGCTGACCCGCATGCGCCGCGGCTATACCGTTCGCCAGGTGCGCGCCGCCCTCGAAACGCTCGGCCGTTCACGACTGCCCTTCGGCGCCTCGCTCATGCTCGGCGCGCCGGGCGAAACACCCGAAACGATCGCCGAGACGCTGGATGTGTTGGACGAGTACGACATCCCGTTGGGGGTATGGGTCACCATCGGCGTCTACCTGTGGACAGATTACCAGGACATCGTCGCCGAGGCGCGGCAGGCCGGGCTGCTAAACGACGAGGGACAATTATTCCGCGGTGCGGTGTATTACTCACCCGGCCTGCCGCCCGCCTACCTGGCCGAACTGCCCCAGGCGCTGCGTGCCCGTCCGGGTTATTCGGTGCAATTCAATAAACCCCACGAAGACTGGACGTTAGCCGCCCTCTGACGCGCCCAGTTGTACCCGCACCGCCCAGCGCCGCAGCGCGCCCGGCGCCAGGACAGGCGCCCGGCCTCCGGCGACCGCCCGCTCCAGGCTGTCGTAATAGGCGCTGCACGGCTCAAAGGCCACCGCCGCCCGGGCATTGTAAGCGCCCTCGTCTACCCACAGCCCGAAATAGGGCAAATCCGCGGGCGACCAGCTCAAACGCAGTTCGCAGCCTGGGCCTGCATCCACCAGCGTCGCGGCGGCGATGGGCTGCCCGGGCGGCAGGTAGAACTTACGGCAGGCGCGCGCTTCCACCGGGCGCACCCGGTCGAGCGCCCAGGTCTGCCCGTCCAACGCCGCCGCCTGCGGCCAGGCGTACATTTCACCGGCCCGCCCCCACAGCGGGTCGCCGTCGATAACGTTCACCACCTGGCGCGCCTCGGGCGGCAGAACGATGCGGGTGTGTTCGCCGGCGTTAAACTGCGGATGCGCCGCCCATAGATACGGGAAAGCCGCCGTACCCGTGTTCGTCAACGTATAGGCCAGTTCCAGGCAATCTTCCGCCACCAGCGCCGCCGAGCGTTCCAGGCGGTAGGGCAGCGCCACCCCATCCACCACCAGCGTCGCCCGACCGGCCAGGTCTTCTACCCGCCACGGCAGGCTCCACACCTCACCGTGATCGGGTAATTGCGCGCCGGCGTGGACACAGGTCACAATCGTCGGCAGCATCTCATCCCAGCCGCTCATGTCCTGCGAAACAAAATCGGCGCCATAAGCCAGCGCCCGCAGCGGACGCATGGGCGGGACGAGCCATTCGTAGCCGTGCACCTTATCCAACAGCGAAACGATCTTCGCCCCCAACTCCGGCAGCATGACCACTCGCATCACCGCACTTTCCAGTACAACCGCAGCAAATCCCTGCCAGTCCGTCTCAAAAATATCCATCCACCACCTCCCCTTTCATATCCTGTGGGGTTCCATCACCCTTTTCGTATCGTTCCTTTTACGTCGCGCCCCCGCACTGGCTACAGGCTGGCGTAAGGCGTGTCCCGGATGGTGCGCGTCATCGCCCAGAAATTCTCCAGCGGGGTGTCCAACTGAACGTGGTGCGTCGGCCCCAGGATCAACCCGCCGCCTTTACCCAGCGTTTTCAGGCGGGTCAACACCTCAGCCTCGACCTCAGCCGGCGAGCCAAAGGGCAGGGTGTACTGCTGGTCGATCGAGCCCCAGAAGCACAGTTTGTCGCCGTATTCCTGCTTGAGCCGTACGGGGTCCATGCTGGCGGGTTGCACCGGGTTGAGCACGTCCAGCCCAATCTCGATCAGGTCGGGGATGATCGGGTAAATCACCCCGTCTGAATGGTAGGCCACCTTGACCTGCGGATTGATCGCCTTCAGTTCGGCGATGAAGTTCGCCATGCGCGGCTTCAAGAAACGCCGCCACATCTTGGGCGAGAGCAGCATGGCGTTCTGAGCGCCCACATCGTCGCCGGTCCAGATCATGTCCACCCCCATACGCGTCAACCGTTTGGCCGCCGCCAGATGATAGCGGTAGGGGATATCCAGCAGTTGCTCGGCAATCTCCGGGTTGAGCGCAAAATCCGACAGCAGGCGTTCGAAACCGCGCAGCGCCCAGGCGGTCTCGAAGATGGTGGTGACGGTCACACCCACAATCCAGTATTCATCCTTAAAGGTGCGCAGCACCCAGTCCGCTTCCTCGTACAACTCGGGCCGCTCGGGGTCGGGCGCCCGGTACCCGGCGATGGCCTCATCCTCCGCCAGGGGATTGTGGCTGATCTCGGTATAGCGCCCCGCACCAAACGGCGTGGTGTACTGCGTCGAACGCCAGCCAATGCCCCATTCGTCAACGTAGTTCTCGGCGTCCTGGTAATACGAATTGGCCCAGCCGACCGAGGTCAACAGCAGGTCTTCTCCCAGGGTACGCTCCAACTCATAGGTGTTGCCGCCGCCGTGCGGGTTGTGCAGTTTATCGCCCCCCAGCTGCATGTCTTTCGACAGGCGGCTGGCAAATTCCGGCGTAAACGAAATCTGCATCGGGCAGCGGTCGGGTTCTTCGTGGTTCAGGGCCATCAAAACACGCTCTCGAGACTTCATGGTTCACCTCCCAGGGCATCAAAAAGAATGATCGGATCCAGAGTCTATTCTAAACCAGGCCGCCCCGGAAGCGGGGCGGCCTGGTTTCCACCAATAAGAAACACACGAACGTGCATTACCGACCCGCATGGAATGCGCCGTGGTTTTCCATAAGACTACGCCCGCGTGCGGGCTCGTTCGGCGCGCGCCTGGCGCCACTGTGAGATGGCCACGGCCGCGACCAACAGCAAACCGAGCGCCACGCGCTGGGTAAACGTATTGAAACCCAGCAGGTTCATGCCGTTGTTCAACACACCCACCAGGATGACGGCCAGGAAAGTGCCAAAGACCGTACCCTTACCGCCGGCGGTAGCCGCCCCACCCAGGAACACGGCGGTAATCGCCTGTAACTCGAGCCCGGTGCCGTTGATCGGGTTGCCCGAGGTGGTGCGCGCCGTGAGCAGCACACCCGCCAGCCCGGCGATACCGCCCGATAACACGTACATGAGCACCCGCACCCGTGAGATATTGATACCCGCCAGGCGGGCAGCGGTGGCGTTGCCGCCGATGGCGTAAATGGCCCGGCCAAAATCGGTGTAGCGCATGATGATGTGCACCAGCACGGCCACCAACACCAGGATGACGGTCAAAATCGGGATCCCCGTCCATTTGGCCCCACCCATCGGCGGGATGGGCAGACCGGTCAAAAAGCGCCCCTGCGCCAGCCAGGCGAAGTCCGGTTGGGTGAGCACGCCAATCGGCTTACCATCCGGCGCCAGCAGGAAGGCAAAACCGGCAAAGGCTGCCAGCGTACCGAGCGTGGCAATGGTCGGGTTGACGCGCAAAGCGGTGACAATCCAGCCGTTGATTACCCCGGCGATCATCCCTGCCGCAATCCCGGCCAACACGGCGATCCACACGCTGCCGGTGGGCAAAATGCCGAGCGCGCCCACCGTGCCGACGCCCACCAGCACCGAAGCCGATACCACCGAGCCGATCGATGCAACCGAGCCGACGGAAATATCCAGCGCGCCGGCGATAATCACCACCGTCTCGCCGATGGCGAGCAGCCCAACGATGACAATCGCCTGCGCCAGGCTGTTCATCAGGTTCTGCCAGGAGAAGAAGCGCTCGCCGCCGCTCAGCCCAAACCAACTGCTCACCACCGTGATCAACAGGACGATGACAATGAGCGCAAAAAGCAGCGAGAGGTTATCGGCGCCGATGAAGCCGAGCACTTTTCGCAGGGTGCCATCACGCCTCGCTGGAGTTTTGGGTTGGTCAATCGATTGAGAAATGATTTCGTTGCTCATACTGAAGTACACTCCTGAGAGGCTGTCACCGCCCCGGCCGGGGCCGTCGACAGATGATCGGCCATGGCGAGACCGAGAACCGCTTCTTCGGTAGCGTTCGCCCCGGTAAGTTCTCCGGTAATGCGGCCGTTCTGCATGACATAAATACGATCCGAGAGCCCCAGAATCTCGGGCAGTTCGGAACTGATCAACATGATCCCCAGGCCCTGATTGGCCAGATCATCGATCAGGCGGTAAATCTCCGCCTTTGCGCCGACATCGATACCGCGCGTCGGCTCATCCAGGATCAAAATCTTTGGTTTGGCTGCCAGCCAGCGCGCCAGAACGACTTTCTGCTGGTTGCCGCCCGACAGCTTGCCCACATCCTGGTACAACGAGGGCGTGCGCACCTGCAATTTCTCGACGAAACCGGCCACCACGCTGCGCTCCAACCGGCTGCGCACAAAGTGGAAACGGCTGAGCCGCTTCAAAATGGCGATCGAGGCATTCTCAAGCACGCTGCGCACCAAAACCAGCCCCTCGCGCTTGCGATCCTCGGGGGCAAAACCAATGCCCCTGGCGATGGCGTCGTCCGGGCGCCGGATTTTCACTTCCCGGCCGTCGAGCACCACCCGCCCGCTGTTCTTCGGCAAATCGCCGAAAATCACCTTCGCCAGTTCCGTACGCCCCGCCCCCACCAGCCCGGCAAACCCTACCACCTCGCCGGCGTTGATGTGAAAATCGATGTTGTGATGCCAGTTGCTGTTCAGTTTTTCGACACGCAGGACTTCGCGATCGGTGGCGGCCGCCCGGCGCTGGAACACATCGGAAAGTTCACGCCCCACCATCAGGCGTACGATATCGGCGTCGGTCAATTCGGCCGCCGGGCGCACGGCGATCAGCCGCCCGTCGCGCAGGATGGCCACCCGGTCACACAGGCGCAGAATCTCTTTAATGCGGTGCGACACGTAAATGATCGCCACCCCTTCATCACGCAGGCGGCGCACCAGGGTGAACAGCCGCTCGACCTCCTCGTCCGAAAGCGACGAGGTCGGCTCGTCCAGCGCCAGCACGCGCACGCCGGATTTGAGGGCGCGCATGATCTCTACAATCTGGCGTTGGGCTGAAGAAAGTTCGTCGCCCAGCAGATTCATCGGCAGCACGTTGGCAAACCCGTATTCCGCCAGGCTGCGCTGTACCTGCTCGTTGAGCTGGCGCCGCTGTAAAAAACCAAACCGTTTGGGCAGTTCGCCGACCCAGATATTCTCGGCGACGTTGACGCCCGGGATAATCTCGGGCTCCTGGTAGATGACGCGCACCCCGGCCTTGTGTGCGGCGAGCGGATTGGGGAACAGCAGGCGCTGTCCGTCCATAGTCAGCGTGCCGCTGTCCGGCTGGTAATCGCCGTTGATGATCTTGAGCAGGGTCGACTTTCCGGCGCCGTTTTCACCCATAAACGCCAGAATCTCACCCGGGCGAATGTCCAGCGAGACGTCGGTGAGCGCCTGGACGTTGGGGAACGCCTTGCTCACGTTACGAATTTCAAGCGTTCCGGGCAGTGCGTTGGGGGCGGGTGCATCGGGAGGAGCAGTTGCAGTTAGGGTCATGACAGACACTCTCCAGGCAAGGGCCGGGAGGCCGGGAAACCCGACCTCCCGGGGGGAAGAAAGGAGATTATTATTTCGAACAGTTCGCCAGTGAGATCGGATCCATCACGGTCTTGTAGTTGCTGGCGTCGACGATGAACGTGGGGGCATAGGAGCTGGCCGGCGGGGTTTTGCCGTTGACCACGGCGTCGTTGAGCACCGTGGCGGCCGTCTTGCCGACATCCAGGCCCGAGATGAACAGGCCGGCCTTGAAACCGCTCGCCTGTCCGGCAGCCCACGGCTTGCAGGCTTCGTAAGCGCCCAGGCCCACGCCGATGACATCGTCAGCCTTCACGCCGGCGGTAGCCAGGGCGTTCAACGTGCCCAACACACCTTCGTCGTTGCAGCCGAACACGACCCAGTTGGTGACTTCGGGATGGGCGGTGATGACCGGGCCGGCCGCATCCTGCGAGGACAGCGCCTCACCCGTGTAGGGCACCGGGAAGATCTGCGCATCGGTCACACCGGCAGCCTTGATCGCCGCCTTCTCGTTGTCCGTGCGGTCGTTGCACACCGAGAGCGTCTGCACTTCCACCGACAACACACCCACCTTCTTGGCCGAGTCTTTCAACCAGCCGCTGTCGGTCAGCAGTTTGGAAGCCGCTTCGCCGACCTTTTTGC
>CAZHTS010000106.1:0-14680 GCA_964535315.1 uncultured Anaerolineaceae bacterium | reverse complement strand
ACAACTTGTAGATCAGGTCGCGGGTGCGATCCAGGTTGAACGGCCCCGACCCACCGCCGAAGAACACGTTGACGATCTGCGGGCCGACCCCCAACCACTGCGGCGGGGGATTCCCTCCCTCTTCATCCTGCGGGCAGGATCCCAAACCACCCAGAACCGGCGCCGGCCCACTATAGTTCGCTACGCCATTCCAGCAGGCCCGCGAATTTTCAAAGGCCACCGATCCCTCGGACTCGATCAACAACCCTACGAGTGCATTCGAGTTGAACGTGCTGTCCTTGATCCAGACCGTGGCGAGTGAAATCTCGCCCGTCTGCGCCGCGCTGTCTAAGGGCATGCCATCGGAGCCAAGCGCCGCGCCGACGCCGCCATTATGATTGGCCGTCACACCGTTCAATGTGATGAACGGCGCAGCCGCGACCAGACCTACTGCCATCTCCGAAGAGCTGCTGTCTAGCGGCGATGTCGCCAGTAAATAGTTGTAATCAAAATGACTGTCTGTGATAGAAATTCCCTGCCCGGCGACCGCCAGCAGCCCAATCCCGCCGCTGTTGTGAGAAAAAGTGCTGTCGCTGATGGTAAGGAAACCGCCCGGCAAAATAGAACTGGTGTCCGCCTGAGCATCCGGAGAAACGCTGAACGTCATGATCACGTTACTGCCCATCATCCCCCAACCGTTGCCGGTGGAGGTTACATCGGATAACTGTACCTCACTGCCATAACTCATGACAAAGAGGCCGCCGCCCTCGTTATTTTGCATTGTGACGTTGTCGAGGGTGACATTTCCAAAAGCCTGCACCGCCAGACCGCCGGGAATCAACATCGACACGGCGCCGGCGTTGTTCTGGCTGAAAGTGCTGTTCTTAATCACAATTCCAGGCTCTTCAGACGTCTCACGCTCGGCGCCTGGAGTGGAATCTGTGATCCCCAGGCAGTTATTGGTGCCGCCGCAGACGACCGCTCCGGCGCCCTCGGTCACCTGGACGTCGTCCATGTACACGGAACCGAAAGCGCCCGCAACGAGGGCGCCCGAGCCGTCTGTCTCCCCCTGCCCGGCGGTGACGTGCACATCCTGCACGCTAAGATCCCCGTCGGTGTAAACCCGGGCATCGCCATAGACGGTGAAACCCTGTAACAGGAAGTTGATCAGGCTGGTTGCGGTCAGCCTGCCATTGATTTGGGTCGAAGCGCTGCCCTGTCCCTCAAACCCGGTCAGGTTGCCAATATTCAGAGCCTCGACATCTTCATCAAACTGCCCGCTGCCGATGAAAATATTGCCCGTGCCGGAGCGGTCGGCAAAATCGTTGATCGCATCCCCGATGCTGCCGTAATGGCATTTATTATCATTGGTGCCATCCTGGTCATCTGTGCCACAACTAAAATACACGTCCGTTCCGGCCAGCGCCTCGGCCGCCAGTTCGCTGGCCAGCGGCACAGGTTGTCCGTTGCCGTCCACCAGCACGGCGCCCTCTTCGTTCAGGGTCTCCACCCCATCGTTCAGCGGCGCTTCCTCCGTCGGCTGCTCTTCAAGCGGCGGCTCGACGGCTGGCTGCTCTACAGGGGGCGCTTCCTCGACCGGCGGCGTTTCTTCGCCGGAAGGCTCCGCCGGCGGCGCATCGTCCGGCGCCTCGCTGCCCTCAGACACCGCAGGTGGCTCCTGCGGCTGTTCGCCCTGTGCGTACGCCAGGCCCGGCGTGAATGCAGCCAGTACGAGCGCCGCAATTACCAGAACCGGCAAAAAACGAAAACGTTTATTGTCCACAGCTTCCTCCCGTTGACCTGATAAGAACCGATAACGATGTTACTTCTGTGTGCTGCAATGATTGCCCCCCCAGAGTATAAATAAGTATAACGACCCTGATGTAAAAAAACAACTGTTCGTTATCTATTGGGTCGTTAAAAAGATGCGCAGCGGGTCGCGGGTTAAATAACCCACCCGCACAAAGGTACGATCATTTCGATGGCGCTCAGACCGCCATGCCGGCCGCGCAGCGTACTCTCACGGTTCGCCCACCAGCAGTGGGCGTCGCCCTGCGGGACCAGCACGAAATCGCCCAACCGGTCGGAGAAGGCCGGATGAAATGGGGCCGCGCCCATCAGACCGCCATCCATTACCTGGGCCGCTGGAAGCAGCCGGAGCCGCCCCGGCCAGAAACGTTCAAGGCAGGTCTGTAGATGCTGCTCGCGCCCCGGGCGGACGAAGAGGAAAGGCAGGCGGCTCTCACCGCTGGGCAGCATGCTCAGGTCGGACAGCGCCTCGGGGTGCTGGCGCAGGTCGCACAGGCTCGCCGGCGGCGTTGCCAGGTGACCGTGATCGGCGCTGAGCAGCACCAGCGTATCGCCCCGGCCGTTGCGCCGCGCCTGGTATAAAAATTTTTCTAACATCAGGCTGAAGAGAGCAAACTCCAGGTAGACGCGCTCATCTTCGGGCCCAAACCGGTGCATCAAATCGTCCAGTTCACCCAGGTAGACATAGGCGTAAGCCCGTTCGTCGTGCGCGGTCAACCAATGCTGTAACGAGACCCACAGGTCGCTGTGGGTGCGAAACGGCAAGACGTTGACGCCGGGCAGCAGCATTTGCGAAAGCAGCGAGTTACAGATGGAGAGGTGTTGGAAGGCAAACGGCTGGACGCCGTTTGCCAGCAGGTGAGCGCCCAACACCGGCACGCCCAGAAAGGTCTGCGGGTCGAAACCGGCGCGGCGCAGACCACCCACGTCGCCGCTAAAAGAGGCCACGCTGTAGGTCAGCATGTTGGCGATGGCGCTGAATTCCTTCAACCAGACCTCGTAGGCCAGGATGCCGTGCCCGGCGGGCGGTCGGGCGGTCCACAGGCTGGTCAGCGCTGCCGAGGTGGTGCTGGGTGAGATGCTGGTCAGAGGGAACTGCACCCGCTCCGCCAACCCGCCGCGCCAGGGTTGCGCCCCGTTCACGCCGTCCTCACCCCGGCAATACCGTTCCAGCCACTGCCAGCCCAGTCCATCGACCAGCAAGAGTACGACGCGCCGGTAGGGCCCGGGCAGGGCGTTCAGCAGGTCGGGAATGAGGGGCGGCGCCGCCCCAAAATGCGGCGCCCCCAGCCAGTGACATACACTGGCTGGCAGATTGAGCAACGACAGGCCATCGTAGTACGGATAGACCGCATCCGGGCCGGCGTCCAGACCGGGCAACCGCCGGGCGTAGATTTGTGCAAGCAGCGCAGACGTTTCCATTCTCCCGTCACCTCCAGAAGCAATCCTGGATTAATAGTACTATGAACCGGCGCAATAGTTGACCCATTCGCCGGTTTTCCTTACAATAAAGTCATGTTCTTGCAGATCAGCGCCCGTTTTCGGCCCGGTTTCTACCGGACGGATCATGATCCTCCACGGCGTTAAAAATTGACGTATTCGCTTGCGCCCCGGCGCCTTTGCGGTAAACTGAACAAAAAGATTTTGTAAGGAGCAGGTTATGCCCTCTTCGCCTTTTGTATCCCGGCGGGCATCGATTTACGCCGACGTGCCGGATGAGAAATGGAACGACTGGCGCTGGCAGCTCAGCCACCGTCTGAACTCGGTTGAAGATTTTGAGAAGGTGTTGCAGCTCACCGACAGCGAACGGCGCGCCCTGGACACGGCGGGATTGTTCCGGGTCGATATCACCCCGTATTTCGTCTCGTTGATCCGCCCGGACGATCCAGACGACCCCATCCGCAAGCAGGTCATTCCACAGGCCGATGAGATTATGCCGTTTACCGGCATGATGGCCGATTCGCTGGCCGAGGATCGCCATTCACCCGTCCCAGGGCTGGTGCATCGTTATCCAGACCGGGTGTTGATGCTGGTGACGACCCAGTGCGCTTCCTATTGCCGTTACTGTACGCGCTCACGCATCGTCGGCGACCCCGGCGCCACCTTCTCGCGCAGCGAGTTCGAGGCGCAGATCGAGTATTTACAGCGTACCCCCCAGGTGCGCGATGTGCTGCTCTCGGGCGGCGATCCGCTGACGCTGGCGCCCAAGCTGCTCGAAGAACTGCTCAGCCGGCTGCGCGCCATCCCTCACATCGAGATCATCCGCATCGGCTCGCGCGTGCCGGTGTTTATGCCCATGCGCATCACCGCCGAACTGACCGACATGCTGCAAAAATATCATCCGCTGTGGATGAACATTCACGTCAATCACCCGAACGAAATCAGCCTGGAACTGGCCGAGGCCTGCGACCGGCTGACGCGGGCGGGCGTCCCGCTCGGCAATCAGTCGGTGCTGCTGGCGGGCGTCAACGATTGCGCCCACATCCAACGCAGGCTGGTGCAGGATTTGGTGCGCATCCGCGTGCGCCCTTACTATTTATACCAGTGCGATTTGGTGGAGGGCGCCGGGCATTTTCGCACGCCGGTGGCCAAAGGGGTCGAGATCATCGAAGCGCTGCGCGGCCACACCTCGGGCTACGCCGTGCCCACCTACGTGGTGGATGCGCCCGGCGGCGGCGGCAAGATCCCAATGATGCCCAATTACCTGATCAGCATGTCCGACCACAAAATCATCCTGCGCAATTACGAAGGCTACATCACCACCTACGAGGAGCCGATAGCCTACAAACCCCACGACCCCAAGACCTGTCCCTATTGCCAGCAACGGCGATTGGAGGAAGGACAGCGTGGCATTACCGGGCTGCTGGACGGCGACGAGATGTTCATTAAACCCGAAGGTTTTGATGAATTGCACAATCGCGGCGGGGGGGCGCACCGCCTGCGCGCCGACGAACAAAAGTGGAAGCCGCTGGGGATCGGTTCGGGCGAGGAATTGTAACAGAAGGAGAAAAATATGCATTACCGCCGCTTAGGTCGTTCAGGTTTAAAGGTCAGCGAGATTTCGCTGGGCGCCTGGGTCACGTTTGGCAACCAGGTCGACGAGCAAAACGCTGTCGATCTGTTACACGCCGCCTACGACCAGGGAATCAACTTTTTTGACAACGCCGATATGTACGCCAACGGGCAGGCCGAAACCATCATGGGGCTGGGCATTCGCGACCTGCCGCGCGAGGCGCTGGTGATCTCCAGCAAGGTTTTCTGGCCGACCATGCCGGGGCCCAACGGGCGCGGCCTGTCGCGCAAGCACATCTTTGAGTCGGTACACGCCTCGCTCAAACGCTTGGGGACGGATTACCTCGACCTGTATTTCTGCCATCGCTTCGACCCGGATTCGCCCATCGAGGAGATTGCCCGGACGATGGACGATTTAATCCATCAGGGTAAGATTTTGTATTGGGGCACGTCCGAATGGGAGGCCTCGCAGGTGACGCAGGCCTATGGCATCTGCCGCCAGTTCAACCTGGTGCCGCCGAGCATGGAACAACCCCAATACAACATGTTTCACCGCAGGCGGGTGGAGATGGAGCTGGCCCCGCTGTGCAAGGAATTTGGCCTGGGGTTGACCACCTGGAGCCCGCTGTATTTCGGCATCCTGTCCGGTAAGTACAATGAAGGCATCCCCAGCGGCAGCCGCGCCAGCCTGCCGGATATGCAGTGGATTCGCGACCGGATCACCCCCGAGCGCGTTACGATTGTGCGCCAGCTCACCCGATTGGCGCAGGAACTGGGTATTACTACCGCGCAACTGGCCATCGGCTGGATCTTGCGGCGCAAGGAGGTCAGCAGCGTGATCACCGGCGCCACGCGCCTGGAGCAGTTGGACGAGAACCTGATGGCCGCCGAAGCTGCCGAAAAGTTGAGCGAGGATGTGCTCGACCAGATCGAGACCATGCTGGGCGATCCGGTCGAATAGCTTCTATTTACATTTTACATTGCAAAAGGAGAACAACATGTCAGAGAACCCCTATCCCCCGCCCTATTCCTATGCGCCCCCGCCGCCGGTGAACGAGCCCGATCACAAAGGGCTGGCAATTGCCTCGCTGGTCGTCGGCATCCTCGGTATGTGCGCCTGGATATTACCCATTTGTGGTTTCCCCATGTCAATCGCCAGCCTGATTCTGGGCTTTTTCGGGCTCAAGTCTTCCAGCAAGGGTCTGGCGATTGCCGGGCTGGTGTTGGGCGGCATTGTCCTGATTTTATCGGCGATTAATGCCATTGCCGGGTTGGTATTGGGGGCTACCGGTGGGTTTGATCCCTCTCAGTTTAACTTTCAATGATCTAAAGCAAAGCCAGTGCGTGGTCTTTGAGAAGATAAATCAAACGAGGCTGTCCCAAAACTCGAGTTTTGGGACAGCCTGTTAATTCAAGCGCTAAACGCCATCAACTGCGTAATTTTGCGCCGAGTTCCTGTTCCAGGCGGCGGATGATGCGCTGGCGTACCTGGGCGGCCTCGCTGTCGGTCAGGGTGCGGTCGGGGGCCTGGTAGATCAGGCGGTAGGCCAGGCTCTTCTTGCCGGCGCCGATCTGTTCGCCGCGGAAAATGTCGAACAGGCGCATGGCGGTCAGCAGTTTGCCGCCGCCCTGGCGGATGGTCGCCGCCACCTTTTCGGCGGGCAGGTCTTCATCCACAATCACGGCGATGTCTTCCAGAACCGGTGGGAAGACGGGCACCGGGCTGGATTCGCGCCGGGTCGGGATGGCTGCCAGCAAAGCGCCGGCGTCCAGGTCTGCGGCCAGGGCGGGGGCGGCGCCGAAATCGTAATGTTCCTTGACCAGCGGGTGCAGTTCGCCGAACACGCCCAACACCTGCTCGCCGCGCTGCAATTGGGCGCACTTGCCGGGATGGAACCCCGGCGCGGCCAGCGGCACGTAGCGCACGTCTTCGATATGCAGGGCGTCGAGCAAAGCCTCCACGATGCCCTTGAGATCGTAGAAATCCAAGTTGGCGCTGGCGGGACGATCCCAGGCCGGCTGCAGGCGCTGCCCGCTGAGGGCGATGGCAACGCGCAGCGCCTCCAGCGGCAGCTGCTGGCCGGGCTGCGGCAGGAAGATCGGTCCGATTTCGAACAGGGCGAGATGCTCGGAAAGGCGAATGTTGCGTTCGAGGATCTCGAGCACCGAAGCCAGCAGACTGTGACGCAGCGAACTGCGCTCGGGGGTGATCGGATTTTGCAGGCGCACGTAGGGCGTGGTGTCCGGGGCGTCGCCGGGCAGGCGCAAACGGGCCTCGCGTTCGGGGGTGGTCAGGCGATAGGTGATGACCTCTTGCAGCCCGAGGCTGACGAGCACGTCGCGCAGGCGCTCTTCGGCGTCCAACGGGTTGGGGCGCTGCGGCGGCAGGCTGTCTGCAAGGCGGGTGGCCGGGATGCGGTTGTAACCGTACATGCGGGCAATCTCTTCGATCAGGTCGGCCTTGCCGACGACATCCTCGCCGATGTCCATGCGATGCGGCGGCGTGGAGGCATAGACCACGTCCCCTTCGACCCGGCAGGCGAACTCGAGCCGGCCGAGCAAATCGGCAATTTCTGCTGCCGAAAGTTGAATGCCGAGCAGGCGGGTGACCTCGGCCGGGGTGATGGCGACGGTGGGGTCGTTCACCGGGGCGGGGTAAGCGTCCACCAGCCCGGCGGCAATCTGCCCGCCGCCCCAGGCAGCCATACGCTCCAGGCAGAGCTGTACGCCGGCCGGCGCCAGGGCGGGGTGAATGCCGCGCGAGAAGCGGTAGCCGGCCTCGGATTGTAGACGCTGCGACGAAACCGTCTTGCGGATGTTGATGAAGTTCCAGCTCGCCCCTTCCAACAGGATGGTGCGGGTGCTGTCGGTGATCTCGCTTTCCTGGCCGCCCATCACGCCGGCAATCGAGAGCGAACCGGCCGTGTCGCACACCAGCACGGTGAAGGGATCGAGGGCGCGGTCGGCGCCATCCAGGGTGGTCAGGCGCTCGCCCGGCAGGGCGGTGCGGGTGGAGATGACCGGCGCTTTGCCGCCGGCGCGCTGCACCAGCACGTCGTAATCAAAGGCGTGCAGCGGCTGACCCAGTTCGAGCATCACGTAGTTGGTGGCGTCCACCACGGCGTTAATCGGGCGCATCCCCGCCAGGCGCAGGCGGCGCTGCACCCAGTAGGGGCTGGGGCGCGACTCGGAACCGCAGATCATCCCCAATACGAAGCGTGGGTTGAGGGCAGGGTTGCTGATTTCAATGGAAACCTGGCCGACCACACTGGGGCCATCGGCCGGCCGGCTGCATTGCGGCATGCGCAGCGCTTTGCCGGTCAGGGCGGCTAGTTCGCGGGCCACGCCCACCACACAGGCATTGCGGATCATGTTGGGCAGGATGGAAACATCGAACACGGCGTCGCCCATGTAGTCCACCAGCGGCACGCCGGTGGGGGCGTCGTCATCCAGCAGGATGACGCCTTCGTGTTCGTCGCTGATGCCCAGTTCCTTTTCCGAGCAAACCATCGAGAACGATTCGACGCCGCGGATTTTGGCGCGCTTGAGGGTGGTGAGTTCGTAGCCGGGCTGGTGTCCGTCGTACAGGCGGGCGCCTTCGCGGGCGTAGGCCACCTTGAGCGGGCGCGCCAGCAGCCCCTGGCCCTTGTAGGGGTAAAGGTTGGGGGCGCCGGTCAGGACGATCCATTCCTGGACGCCGTCGTTGAGCCGGCACAGGGTCAGGCGGTCGGCGTTGGGGTGGGGCATGACCTCATCGATCTGCGCCACGACAAATTTTTCGCGATCCCAGGGCAGGCCGGTGAACTTGAATTCGCGGCGGTCGTCTTGCGGCAGCGGCAGGCCCACCACATGAACTTCGTCTACTTCGAGGCCGATCATGGTCAGGGCGCGCGCCAGGTCTTCGAGTGAGAGATCGATATCGACGTAATCTTTCAACCAGGATAAAGGTATTTTCATAAAGGGCTCCTTACAGGTAGAGCAGCAAGAATGGGAGCGGAGAGTTTTCGTAAAATCTCCCGGCTGGCTATCTCACCTAGAATTGTTCCAAAAACCTCACATCGTTTCCCCAGAAATTGCGGATATCACCGATGCGATAGCGCAGCAGGGCAATGCGCCCGGGGCCCATACCGGCGGCGAAACCGGTATACTCGCGCGGATCGTAACCGCCGTTGCGCAGCACCGACGGGTGAACCATGCCGCAGCCGAGGATTTCGAGCCAGCCGGCGTTCTTGCAGACCGGGCAGCCCTTGCCGCCGCACACGAAACATTCCACGTCCATTTCGGCGCTCGGCTCGGTGAAGGGGAAGTAGGAGGGGCGCAAACGGGTGCGCACCTGCTCGCCGAACATACGGCGGGCGAAGTCATCCAGCGTGCCCTTCAGGTCGCCGAAGGTGATGTTTTTGCCCACTGCCAGCAATTCGACCTGGTGGAACTGAATATCCGAGCGGGCGCTGATCTGCTCGAAGCGGTAGCACATGCCCGGCAGGACGACGCGGATCGGGTCGGGGGCAAACTGGCGCATGGCGCGAATCTGACCGGGAGAGGTGTGGGTGCGCAGCAGCACACTGGGATCGGTGGTGTAGAACGTATCCCACATATCGCGCGCCGGGTGATGGGCGGGGATGTTGAGCAGTTCGAAGTTGCATTCGTCCGACTCCACGTCCGGCGAGAGATAGAGCTGGAAGCCCATCTCGGCGAAGATGCGATAGATATCGCGCAGGGTCTGGGTGATGATGTGCAGGCGGCCGTGCGCCGGGAGGCGCCCCGGCAGGGTCACGTCCACCTGTTCCTGGCTGAGGGTGCGCGCCAGGGTGGCCTGCTTGATCGCTTCGCTGTGGGTGGACAGGGCGGTTTCCAGGGCCTGTTTGGCCTGATTGGCGCGCTGCCCGACCAGCGGGCGCAGATCTTTGGGCACCTGCCCGATGTTGGTGAAGAGCTGCATCACCGGGGCGCTGCGTCCGAGATGAGCGACGCGCCAGGTCTGCAAGCCGGTCTCGTCCTGCACGGAATGCAGGGCGGACAGGGCATCCTGTTCGATGCTGGCGATCTGTTCCATAATACTGTTCTCGTCTACCATAGACACCTCTGTAAGAGAGCTGATTGAAGGGCGGCGCACGGGCGCCGCCCGCTGTTAAAAAAAAGAACCCGCCCGACCAGGGACGGGGAGACCGCGGTACCACCCTCATTGGCTGCACGAGCAGCCCACTCTACCCAACGGCCGCGGTCTGAAAAGACTCTGGCGATTGGTTTGCCGGGATAACGCTGGCAATGCGGTTCAGACTACTGGCCCGGCAGGGCGTTCCCCTGAACGGCTCGGGAGCGAACTTCAACCGGTCTTTCCTGGGTGGGCGTCTCAGTCTACGCACCCACTTCCCTGTCATTTCCAACCGGCTTACTTTTCTCCGTCACAGCCTTTTATGATATCAATACAAATTCATCTTACCGCAAATCGGGCAGGATTGTCAAGATGCGCGCAAAAGAATTGACAAACCCGCTTGCCTTCCCTATAATTGAAGACAAAGGTGGTTATCCGCCTCACTTTCCTCCGATTCGCCGATTCCCACGTGGATAAGCGAACGATACGGCATGAGGAGCAATTCTCATTGCCCGCCAGTGCGCAAAGGAGGACACTTCCGGCCTGTATCAGGGGCCTGTGGTGTTCTGCCGTGCGCATTTTGTTTTTAACTACCCGTCCGTTTTGCTCTCGCCACGAAAGGAGGCGCTCCTCGCAACCGGAATCCCTGTTTCTGTTGGCTGTGCAGGAGCCTGCCCTCACAGGGATTTCATCCCACATTGCCCCACCCCCTCCGATTCACTGACTCCCTCGCGGATAGGTGAACGATACGGCATGGGAAGCAATTTCCATCGCCCGCCAGTGCGCAAAGGAGGACACCCGATCTGCCGGTGCGGATCTTTGTGTCCTTTCGTGCGCATTTTTGTTTGCCGGGGATCAGCATGCAGGTTCCCCCAGGAGGTGGCCGGTAACCCATGTACGTCAGCGTTTTCCAATCTGTACACTACCTTTTCTAAATTCAAAAAAAGCGAGGAGGCTTAAGATGTTGTTCGTACGTGTCAATATGACGGATCAAAGTTACACCATAACGGAAGCACCCGAAAGCTACACCCAACTGGGCGGGCGCGCCGTAACTTCCACCCTGATCTCCGAGGAAGTGGACCCCCTCTGCCATCCCCTGGGGCCTAACAACAAACTGGTCTTCTCTCCCGGTATCGTCACCGGCACCTCGGCGCCGACCTCGGCGCGCGTCTCGGTGGGCGGCAAATCGCCCCTCACCGGCGGGATTAAGGAAGCCAACGCCGGTTCGTCCTGGGCGGCCGACCTGGCGGTGATGGGCATTAAAGCGCTGATCCTGGAAGGTCAGCCCGCAGACAAGAGCAAATACTGGGGTATGCTGATCACGATGGACGATGGCAAGCCCAAGATCGAGTTCTTTGACGCCAGCGAATACACCGGCAAACCTCTGCCGGAAGTCTTCCCCAAAGTTTACGAACGATTCGGCGAGCGCATCTCCGTCGCCGGCGTGGGTATGGCCGGCGAACACGGTTATGGCAATTCGGGCATCGTCTTCAACGATATGGCCAAACGCGCCAGCCGGTACGCCGGGCGCGGCGGCCTGGGCGCCGTGTTGGCCAGCAAGCGGGTCAAGTTCATCCTGCTCAACCGCCAGGGCGGGCCGGGCGTCGCCATCGTCGACCAGCCGCTGTTTGACCAGGGGCGCAAGAAGATGATCGAAGCCATCCGCACCCATGCCATCAGCAAGCCTAAGGGCGGGTTGAACACCTACGGCACGGCGGTGCTGGTCAATATCCTCAACGAGGCCGGCGGCCTGCCCACCCGTAACTTCTCCAGCGGGCGCTTTGAAGGGGCAGCCAAAATTGCCGGTGAGGCCATGTTCGAGACCAATAAACAACGCCTCGGCAAAGAACTGTACAATCACGCCTGCAGCCCGGGCTGTATCATCCAGTGCTCCAACACCATCCACGCCGCCGACGGCAGCGAGATCACCTCGTGCGTCGAGTACGAATCGGCCTGGTCGTTGGGCGCCGACTGCGGCATTGATAACCTGGACGACGTGGCCGTGCTCAACGAGTTGTGCAACAACTACGGCCTGGATACCATCGAGACCGGCGCCACCCTCGCCGTGGCGATGGAAGCCGGGGTGATCCCCTTTGGCGACAGCAAGGGCGCCATTAACCTGGTGCACGAGATGGGTAAAGGCACTCCGCAGGGCCGCATCCTGGGCGCCGGGGCTGAGACCACCGGGCGGGCCTACGGCGTGACGCGCGTCCCGACCGTCAAGGGCCAGGCCATGCCGGCTTACGAGCCGCGCGCCGTCAAGGGCATCGGCATCACCTACGCCACCACCACGATGGGCGCCGATCACACCGCCGGCTACACCATCTGCCCCGAAATCCTGGGCGTCAGCGGCAAGCAGGATCCGCTCAGCCCGGAGGGCAAAGCCGCCCTGAGCCGCGCCTTCCAGGCCACCACCGCCTTCATCGACTCCAGCGGCCACTGCCTGTTCATCGCCTTCCCCATCCTCGATATCGCCAGCGGGTTTGAGGGCATGGTCGAGGAATGCAACGGCGTGCTCGGCACACAATGGACGGCGGCCGACGTGGTTGCCTACGGCGGCAAGATCCTCAAGATCGAGCGGGCCTTCAACGAGGCGGCCGGGATCGGCAAACAGGCCGATCGCATCCCCGAGTTCATGAAGACCGAACCCCTGCCGCCCCACAACCAGGTGTTCGACGTGCCCGACGAGGCGCTCGACTCGGTATACGGCGAACTCTAAACAATCGGTGGTTCGTGGCAGGGAAGAGAGCTTTCCTGCCACGAACTTATTTTGTATAATAAATCATGCCGAAAATTACCCAAAATACCGACAATCGTCTCGATCTGCCCAAAGACTTCTTCGAGCGCCGTCACCTGCCGGCGCAAATGGAATTCTGGCTGGATGAACGCGAAGGCGACCTGATCCTGCACCCGCGCCTGCCGGACGCCCGCAAACTGTACGTCGAGGCCACCACCGCCTGTAACCTGGAATGCCGTACCTGTATTCGCAACACCTGGGGCGACCCGCTGCAACCGATGCGCTGGAGCACCTTTCAGAATATCACTGCCAGCCTGGATGGCCTGCCCAACCTGGAGCGGGTGGTGTTCACCAGCTTTGGCGAGCCATTGACCCACCCGCGGCTGGTGGATATGATCGCCGCCATGCGCAGGCGCAACCTGGCGGTCACCGTGGGCAGCAACGGATTGTTGCTCAAGCCCGAAATCGCTGCCGAGTTCATCCGTCTGGGCGTCGACCGCCTGATGATCTCGATCGACGGCGGCAAGCCCGAGACGTACGAAGGGGTGCGCGGCGCCATGCTCTCGCAGGTGATCGAAAACATTCAGAAATTAAACGAACTCAAACACGCGATGCACGCCGTATTCCCATCGGTGGGGGTCGAATTCGTCATCATGCAGAGCAACGCCGCCGAACTGGACGAACTTGCCCGCCTGGCGGCGCGTTTGAACGTCTCACGGCTGCTGGTGAGCAACGTCTTGCCCTACACCGAGGATATGCGCGCCGAGACGTTGTACGGCTATGAACCGGTGCAGCCTTTCAAGACCACGGGCTGGGCGCTGCGCGCCGACGCCTGGGTGATGTGGGCCAACGTTGAGCTGCCGCGCATGCACTGGGGCGCCGAACGGCGCTGCCGCTTCGTCCAGGACAAGGCCATTGTGGTCGGGTGGGACGGCGAAGTATCGCCGTGTTACGCCCTCTCGCACAATTACAGCTACTTTGCCATCGACGGCTGCCAGAAGCAGGTGCAGCGCTACACGTTTGGCAACGTTAACCGCCAGCCCCTGGCAGAAATCTGGATGTCGGAGGACTATGTGCGTTACCGCAGTGCGGTGCGCAGCTACCATTTCCCCTCCTGTCCGGATTGCGATCTGCGCGAGACCTGCGATCTGCGCAAGAATAACGAGGGCTGCTGGGGCTGGAACCCTTCGTGCGCCGATTGCCTGTGGGCGCAAGACATCGTTCGCTGTCCTTAATCGAGGTTATTATGCGCGTACGTGTCAAACTCTTCGCCACCCTGGCGCAATACGCCCCGGTCACCGGACTGCCGGGCACTCCCTTTGAACTCGAATTGCCCGAGGGCAGCACGTTGGCCACGGTGGTGGCCCAGTTGCATCTACCCGATGAATGGATCAAAATCACCTTTGTCAACGGCATCGTCCAGGAACTGGACTGGCCGCTGTCCGCCGGCGACGACATCGGCATTTTTCCTCCCGTAGGAGGCGGATCTTATGACTGACATTTGCATCGACACCTGGTTATACGGCGGGCTGGCGCGTTACGGCGGGACCGCCGATCAGGGTAGCTTCGCCAACCTGAAGGTCACCCTTCCGGCGGGCAGCGCCATCCGCGACCTGTTGGCCTGGCTGCACATGCCCACCGAAGCGCGCGGCATCACCTTTATCAACGGCAACCTGAGCGCCATGCCCGGGCTGCAACCCGACCTGGGGCATCTTCTGTCCGACGGCGACCGGGTGGCCTTCTTCCACCCGACCAGCATGTGGCCGTTCCAATATCGCATGGGCTCGGCGATGATCGACGAAATGAAGGAAGCGATGACGGCCAGCAAGGACCTGGGCATTCATCACAGCTACGAACAAACGGGGGAATAAAGCCGCCGCAGTTAAACCGGTGAGGGGGGCCGTCTCAAAAAAGGGGCGCTGACGGGTTCCCCTCGGGTAGAGCATCGCGCTTGCGGGGAACGCCCATACACCGGAGATAGCCGCCTCAATTTCCGGTTGTGGCTTGACGCCTTGTGCTTTCGGCGTAATAATTTCCTTTAGAAGGAA
>CAZHTS010000105.1:0-14724 GCA_964535315.1 uncultured Anaerolineaceae bacterium | reverse complement strand
ACCCAACTCGATTTAAGCCGGCTCGTCACCTACGCTGTGCGCTACAATGTCGGCACAGTGATTAAGCGCCTGGGGTGGCTTCTGGAAAGGATGGGAGTGGACGCAAATTTACTCCTCCCGTTACAAAACTTCCCGGTTACCGGAACCGTTCTATTGGATCCCAATCAACCCCGCAGCAAAAAAACGGATTCGTTCTGGCAAATCAACGAAAATCTAACGAGGCCCTAAATGGTCGGTGTCTCCCAGATGATCCGGTCAGTTGCCCACAAGAAGAAAGTCAACAGTACATCGTTGAAAAGGACTATGCCTTAAGCTATCTGCTGGCCGCCATTGTTCAAGTGGATGATCTGGGTGAGAACCTGGTGTTAAAGGGCGGCACGGCGTTAAAGAAACTCTATTTCGCGAACTATCGCTTTTCCGAAGATCTAGATTATTCTACACGAGTAATAGGGCCGGTCGAACAGATCAATATACGAATGGAGGCAGTTGTTCGCTCCATGAGCGAAATGTTGAACGAACGCGGCCCATTTCAGGTGGCGATGGAACCGCTGATACTAAAAAACCCCCACCTCTTACCCTTTGTGCCGGACGCACCCCCGGCTGCGGAACTTTTACCCCAGGTGCAATCTTTAATCTTGTCGATATGGGAGTGACAGTGTGGCGTTAACCAACGGGCAAACTCAATAGGCTCTCACCAATACCATGGAACAGGCTACAAAATCCTACCCGCGATAATGACTGCGCGGGGTGATGGCATATTGAGCACCCGATACTTCCTCTCCGCCCCCTTCAAACCGGGTATAATCTCTCCACTTCATCTTACACCGGAGAGAAAATGCAAGAAAACGAACTCCGCCAGCTGCTGCACGCCGTCCAGACCGGTCAGACCGGCGTCGACGACGCCCTGCAGCAGCTGCGCTCCCTGCCTTACGAAACCGTCGGCGACTTCGCCCGCCTGGATCATCACCGCGCCCTGCGCTGCGGCTTCCCCGAGGTCATCTTTGCCCAGGGCAAGACCCCGCAGCAGATCGGCGAAATCTTTCAACGCCTGGCCCAACGCAGCGAGCGCGTCCTGGCCACCCGGGTGACGGCCGAGGTCTACCAGACCCTCCAGCCCAGCCTGCCCGAGGGCGCCGTCTATCACCCGCTGGCGCGCCTGATCCGCTACGATCGCTCGGCCCCCACCCCGCCCACCCCCGGCATCCTGGTCGTTACCGGCGGCACCGCCGACCTGCCGGTGGCCGAAGAGGCCGCCCTGACCGCCGAATTGATGGGCAACGCCGTGCAGCGCATCTACGACGTGGGCGTGGCCGGCCTGCACCGCCTGCTCGACCAGACCGGCGCCCTGCAGCAGGCGCGCGTCCTCATCGTCGCCGCCGGCATGGAAGGCGCCCTGGCCAGCGTGGTCGGCGGGCTGGTAGCCGCCCCGGTCATCGCCGTCCCCACCAGCGTGGGTTACGGCGCCAGCTTTGGCGGCCTGGCCGCCCTGCTGGCCATGCTCAACAGCTGCGCCACCGGCGTCTCGGTCGTCAACATCGACAACGGCTTTGGCGCCGGCTACCTGGCCAGCCTGATCAACCGCACGGGAGACAACCGCCATGCAGCCCCTCCAGCCTGAACAACTGCCCCCGGCCCTACAGCAAAAATGGTCGCGGCTGCTCGCCCGCCTGCAAGCGCTGGCCCCGCTGGCGGTGGCCTTCTCGGGCGGCGTGGATAGCGGCCTGCTGGCCGCCGCCGCCTACCTGGCCGCCGGCGACGGCATGCTCGCCTGCACCATCCACTCCCCGGTCGACCCGCCCGGCGAACTGGAAACCGCCCGCGCCCTGGCGCAGCAGGTCGGCTTTCGCCACGTCGTCCTGGCGCACGACGACCTGCTCAACCCGCAGTTCACCGCCAACCCGCCCGAGCGCTGCTACCACTGCAAGCTCGCCCGCCTGGAGCGCATCCGCCAGGAAGCGCAATCCTGGGGCGTGCGCAGCCTGCTGGAAGGCTCCAACGCCGACGACGAAAGCGATTATCGCCCCGGGCGGCGGGCGGTGGCCGAACTGGGGGCGCTCAGCCCACTGGCCGAAACCGGCCTGACCAAGGCCGAGATCCGCACCCTGGCCCACGCCCTGGGCCTGCCCGTCTGGGATCGCCCCAGCGCACCCTGCCTGGCCACCCGCTTTCCCTACGGAACGCCCATCGACCGCGCCGGCCTGGAAAGGATCGCCGCCGCCGAGGTTATCCTGCAGCAGCAGGGCTACCGGCCGGTGCGCGTCCGCCACTACGGTCCGATGGCCCGCCTGGAAATCGCCCCCGAACAAATCGGACGCCTGGTTGAAGAACGCCAGGCCATCGTCGCCGCGCTCAAGGCGCTCGGCTACCAATATATCTGCATCGACCTGGAAGGTTATCGCTCCGGGAGTATGAACGAGGTACTCAAATCATGAAAATCGCCTACTGTGACTGCTTCTCCGGCATCAGCGGAGACATGTTCCTGGCCGCCCTGCTCGACGCCGGCCTGCCGCTCGACTATTTGCAGGCCCAGATCGATCTGTTGGGCCTGTCCGAAGGTGTGACGCTGCACAGCGCAGAGACCCACAAGGGCGCCCTGCGCGCCCGCAGCCTGCGCGTCGAGGTGGCGCATGCGCCCCATCATCACCGCCACCTGAACGACATCCTCGAACTGATCGCCGCCAGCCAGCTGTCCGCAACGGTCAAGGCGGCCGGCGGCCGCATCTTTGAACTGCTCGCCCAGGCCGAAGGGCGCGTGCACGGCGAGCCCGTGGATCACGTCCACTTTCACGAAGTGGGCGCCACCGACTCGCTGGTGGATACCCTCGGCGCCGTCATCGGCCTCGAATACCTGGGCGTCGAACGGCTGTACGCCTCGGCCCTGCCCCTCGGCAGCGGGCAAATCCCCTCGCAGCACGGCATCCTGCCGCTGCCCGCCCCGGCCACGCTCGAGGTGCTGCGCCTGATCCAGGCCCCCACCGTACCGTCCAACGCCACGGTTGAACTGGTCACCCCCACCGGCGCCGCCATCCTTGGCGCCCTGGCCAGCTTCGAACAGCCGGCCATGCGCATCGGCGGCGTGGGCGTGGGCGCCGGCCAGCGCGACCTGCCCTGGCCCAACATCCTGCGCCTCATCCTGGGCGAAAGCCGCGCCGCCCCGCTCGAAGACGAAGTCGTCGTGCTCGAGACCAACATCGACGACATGAACCCGCAGGTCTTCGGTCATCTCATGGGCCATCTGTTCGCCGCCGGCGCCCTGGACGTCTACCTGACGCCCATCAGCATGAAAAAGAACCGCCCGGCCACCCTGCTGGGCGTCATCGCCCGGCGCAGCGCCGAAGCCGCCATGGCGCAGCTCATCCTGGGCGAAACCAGCACCTTTGGCGTGCGCGTCCATCCCGTGCGGCGCTACGAGGCCGAACGCACCTTCCAGACCGTATCCACCGCCTACGGCGACATCCCGCTCAAGCTCAAGATCCTCGCCGGCCAGGTGGTTCAGGCCGCCCCGGAATACGACGTGTGCGCCCGCCTGGCCGACGAGCACGGCGTGCCCTTAATGCAGGTTTATCAGGCTGCCCTGGCGGCCGTGGCCGCGCCACAGTAGTACAATACAAGGATAACCCATTTCCCTACAGGTAACAGCGCCGATATGCTCCCTGAAACCCAGCCCCCTTCCACCCGCCGCAGTCTGCCGTCCATCCTGTTCGTCGTCTACCTGCTCGCCCTGATCGCCGTGGGCGTTTCCTACCGCTTTCGCTGGACGAACTGGAGCCAGGGCACCAATCTACACCCGGACGAGTACGGCCTGACCGGCACGCTCACCCAGTTGCAAATGCCGCAGAACCTGTCCGACTACTTCAACACCCGCCTGTCGCCGATCAGCCCGTACGCCAAATACGACCTCAACGGCGAGCCGGCCGGCAACGGCCCGGATAACCGCATGCGCTGGGGCCAATGGCCGATCATCCTCATTCGCGGCCTGGCCGAAATCGCCGGGCAGACGGGCTACGACGAGATGCGCCTGTTCGGGCGCCGCCTGTCCGCCGTCGCCGACACCCTCGCCCTGCTGCTGATCTTTCTCATCGGCCGGCGGCTGTACGACTACAAAACCGGCCTGCTGGCCGCCGCCCTGAGCGCCCTGGCGGTGATGCAAATCCAGCAGGCGCACTTCATGACCGTCGATAACTTCAGCCTGGTCTTCACCTGCCTGGCCATGTACGCCGGCGTGCGCATCGCCCAACGACCGTGCGTTGCCCGCCCCGACTCGCCCGCCCGCTTTGCCGCCTACCGCCCGGACGCCTGGGCGTTGGGCTGGTACCTCTTGTTCGGGCTGAGCTTCGGCATGGCCATGTCGTCCAAGATCAACCTGCTGCCGTTGGGCGGCATGCTGCTCATCGCCGCCTTCAGCGGCATCGCCGACCTCAAGCTCAGGCGCCGCCAGGATCTCACCGCCATCTTTGGCTTTACCGCCCTGTACCTGGCGCTGGCCTTTGCCGTGGCGCTGTTCACTTTCCGCGTCACCCAGCCGATGAGCTTCCGCGCCGCCAGCGGCGACACCACCCTGCTCACCCTGCGCCCCAACCCGGACTGGGTGGAAAGCATGAAGGTGGCCCAGGGCGAATCCAGCGGCGTCGGCGGCGGCCCGCCCGGCGAACAATGGGCCCACCGGCCCGCCATTATTTTCCCGCTGGTCAACATGGTGCTGTGGGGCATGGGCCTGCCGCTCGGACTGATGGCCTGGGCCGGCCTGATCTGGGCCGCCTGGCGGCTGGCGCGCACCCGCCAGGACTGGAAAATCCACATCCTGCCGCTGGTGTGGGCCGCCGGTTATTTCCTCTTCATGGGCACCCGCTGGGTCAAATCCATCCGCTACTTCCTGCCGATCTACCCCTTCCTGTGTCTGCTGGCCGCCTGGGCGCTGCTGGAATTCTGGCGCCGCCGCCAGCAGGCCGGGCGTTTGAGCCGCCAGGTCCTGCCGGCCGTGCTGATCCTGGTGGTGACCGGCGGCACGCTCGCCTGGGCCGCCGCCTTCACCCGCGCCGTCTACCAGAGCGACCATACCCGCATCCAGGCCACGCGCTGGATCTTTGCCAACATCCCCGGCACCTTCCACCTCACCCTGCGGACGCCGGACGGCGCAGCAGTGCGCCAGCCCATCCCCGCCCCCGACTTCTTACAGATCAACAGTCTGACGCCCTTCGTCCAGCCCTTCCGCCCGCTCCAGGCCGCCTCGCTCGACCAGATCGACATCCCGCACGCCGTGGCCGCCGGCGACGGGCGCGTGCGCATTGCCGTCAGCCGCGATCTTGAGGGCCAGCAGGTCGTGGCCGCAACCGAAGTACAGGTCGCGGCCGGGGCCATCTTCCCCGGCCCGGCCGCCAGCGGGCGTTTTCAAGCCACGCCGCTCGACGCCGACGCCACCTATTACCTGCACGTCGCCCCGCTCGACGGCCAGACGGTCAGCTTCTCACACAACGTGGTCGCCAACGAGAGTTGGGACGAGGGCCTGCCGGTGCCCTTTGACGGCTGGGACCCCTTCGGCCAGCTCTATCGCGGCGCCACCCTGGAAGTGCGCTGGCCCGACGACGAGCACAAACTGCGCATGTACCTCGATACCCTGGCCCAGGTCGATTACATCATCCTGCCCAGCCAGCGCGGCATCTGGACCACCTGCCGCATCCCCAAAACGTACCCGATGACCATGCTGTATTACCGCTCGCTGTTTGACGGTCAGTTGGGCTTCGACCTGGTGGCGCAGTTCCACGCCCCGCTGCGTCTCGGCCCACTGTGGGTTTCAGACGTGGGTGGAAGTGTGGCCTGGAACCGCCAGCCCGAACTGCCCGTGCTCAATCGCAACCCGCTCGCCGCCGAAGAAGCCTTCAGCGTCTACGATCACCCCCCGGTGTGGATCTTTAAGAAACGCTCCGATTTCAACATCCGCTCCGTCGAGCAGGTGCTGCGCACAATCGACCTCAGCCAGGTGGTGGTGCAATCGCCGCGCGACGCCACCGGCGACTACTGCCGTTGAAGCCCGCTTAAAAATAAACGAACCGCCTGGTCCATACGAACCAGGCGGTTCTGGCGGTTACCTGCCCTCCCAACTCGGGAACAGGCAAAAAATTCTACTTCTTACCCTTGCCGTTGTTCTCCTTATCCTCTTTATCATTGCCGTTGCCGTTATTACCGTTCTTGCCGTTGTCCTTGTCGGGCTTCCCCTGGCCGTGCTGTTCCTTGTTCTCGTTCAGCTTCTGCTTGACATGCCCCACGCCCATCATCGAAGGCCGGCCATAGGTCTTCATCAGGGCGCCAATCCCCGTCCCCGATTTGAATTGAGTGACCAGGTCTTCAATCTTGAGCGCACAGGCCGCATCCGTCGAGCCGCTGCAGGCTTCCTTCGATTCGGCCACCATAGCATACAGCTTAACCAGCACGCCAAAGCCCATCCCATCGGCATGATACGTGGCGATCTGCTCGCCGATGTCAACCGGTTCGACCACCGGAGCGGTCGGGTCGGTCGGGACGGCCGTCGGGTCGGTCACCGGCGTTTCCAGGATCGGCCCAAAATACGTATCGAGCAGGAGCACAATCGGGTGATCGTAATTGATCGCCTCTTCCACCTCGCCTTCGGTCACCACCGGCGCCGGGGGCCGCTCGGTCTGGGCAGCCGCCGTCCCCACCAACGAGAACAGCATGACCAACGCTACCAACACACTGACTGCTTGCTTTTTGTGCACGGGAACCTCCTATACCTGTAAAACCATTAAGAATGCACCACGGTTATTTAATTAAACGAACGGCTGCACAAAACAGGTCGCTTTTTTGCCAGATTCGTTGCAGTTTCATTGCAAATTTGCTCAACAACACCTGCAACACTTCTCCAAAAAAGAACTTCCCGGCCCCAGGCGGGCCAGGAAGGCTTTTTCATATTCCAGGACAGACAATTACAACCACGAAAACGCCAGACGCAGCGTTCATTTCTCCTTTTTGTCTTTCTTGTCCTTTTCCTCTTTCTCTTTGTCTTCCTTGTCCTTCTCTTCCTTAATCTTCTCTTCCTTTTCCTTCTTTTCCTTCTCTTCCTTGGCCTTTTCATCGACCTGCTGCTTGACGTGTCCCACGCCCAGCATCGAAGGCCGCCCGTAGGTCTTCATTAACGCCCCGACCCCCACACCCGAGTTGAACTGCGTCACCAGGTCTTCAATCTTGAGCGCACAGGTGGTAGGGTCTTTGCCGGCATCCGCGGCGCAGGCTTCCTGCGACTCGGCCACCATGGCGTACAGTTTGACCAGCACGCCAAACCCCATCCCATCGGCGTGATACAGCGCCAGTTGTTCACCGACCGGGGTCAGGCCGCTTTCGCCGCCCGGCGTCGCCGTAGGCCCAGGCTGCGCCAGTTGTTCGCCAAAATAGGCACCCAATAAAACGACCACCGGGTGGCTGTAATTGACGTTCTCTTCTTCGCCGGTCTCCGTCGTCACTGGCGTTGGCGCAGGCTGATCGCCCATCTGCGCCGCAGCCGTCCCCACCATAGAAACCAAAAGAATCAGTGCAATCACGAAACTTGCCAACCGTTTGGTATACATTACTACTCCTTCTTACCCTGACAGGCAGACAATATTTACCGCCTTTACAGGATTATGATCATTGTACAATAAAAACCCACCCGGTGGGCTATCAATTTTGCAGGCTCGCCCAACATGAGCCACGATCACTGTTCTTATCCGTTAACATAAGAGACAGGCAACCCATTTTCGATTAAACTATAATAGAGGTATGAGAAATAAAGAGGCTGTGAATGAAAAAATTTTTTGTATTAAATCTGATCCTGCTGCTTGCGCTGCTGTGCAGCGCCTGTAACACCAGCGCTGCCCCCACCCCAACCGGCGCCCCTGCCGCACAGCCCCAGGTCTCCACCACCGCCGCCGCCACCCGCACGGCTGCCCCCACCGAAAAACCGCTGCGTTACACCGGTCTGAGCCTGAACAACCTGCCCGGTTATCTGGCGACCACCCGCATTCAGTTCTCCGGCGCGCTCAACTGGGTCTACACCGTCGAACTGCGTAAAGACAGCACCCTGCAGGAATACCGCCTGCACATCGAGGGCGTCGAGCCGGCGCGCAACCCCGGCGACGTGCGCCTGGTCACCGACGGCAAGACCAGCTGGTTGAGCGGTCCCGGCACCGATAACGAATGCTTCATGTTCCCCACCGCTTCAAATCTGCAACCCAGATATTACCTCCCCGACCAGATTCTGGCGCCCGCCATGCTTAACCCGGTATTGACCCCCGTTGGCAGTGACATGATCAGCGGCGCAGACGCCAAACACTACCGCACCGCTCGCCCAAAACTGGGCCGCTGGAGCAATGTCAACCTGGATCTATGGATCGCAAAGGACAGCAACGCCCTGATGCGCTACCAGTTTGAAGCCAGCGGCGAGGATCCCATCTTCAAGAGCGGCCCCGGAAAACTGACCTCTGCCTACGAGGTCAAGGCCATCACCCCGCAGACCATCGAGCCGATCAGCGGCTGTGAGATCCAGTGGCCCATTCCTCAAGACGCCACCCAGCTCGTACGCATGCCGGGCCTGGTCTCGTTTGACGTCAACCAGCCGCCGGCCGACGTGCTTACCTATTATCAGTCTGCTCTGACCGGCGACGGCTGGACGGTCGCCGACAAGCCCGTCAGCAAAGAGGGCGCCACGATCGCCAGCTTCAAACGCACGGTCGAAAAGACCAACGAAACGTTGCAGATCAACATCGAAACCATCGAGAGCGGGGCGCGCGTCCAACTCATCGCCACCAATAATTAAACGGCGATCCCAAAGGCCGGCCGCCCCGCCGGCTACTCGCCGCCGTTGTCGCCGCCGCCCATATCGCTATAGGCCATCAACATGGCCGCCTGATACATCGATTCGTAGGCCGGCTGCAATTCGTTATACAGCGAAACCCGGTTGGCAAAATCCGGTTCGCCCAATCGCCGCAAAACCGACATGGGAATGGCCGGCGCCTGGATGCTGATCGAAAAATCTTGCGGCAAGACGCCCATCTGCCAGAAGTTCTCCGTCTGCTCTTCCAGCGGCGCCAGGCTTTCCTCGACCATTTCCTCTTCTTCTTCCTCGGATGGGGTCACCTCACCGCCGCGCCGCTGACGCAACCCCTCGAGCAGTTGCGCCTGGTCGCGCCCGCGCATGCGGAACAACAGGAACGGATCCTCGTCAAAACGGTCGCCCAGGATGTAATACGTGGCGGCGATGTGTTTACACGGGTTGGCCCAATCCGGGCAGGAACACTCGGTCGTCAGGTCGTCGTGCACCAGCGGAAACAGGCTTACATCGGCCGCCGCAAAGGCTTCTTCAATATTGGACGGCATCTCACCCGCCAGCAGCTTGGCGGCAAACAGGGCCTGATCCGCCAGCACATCCAGCACCTTGTCCCACTGCTGGTTGCTCAACGGTTTAACCCGAATCTCCACCTTGTACGGCTTCTGGCGCGAACCCTGTACCCGCGCCACCACCCCGCCCTTGATCTCATCAATCGAAAGCACCTGCCCCGAGCGGGCATAACTGCGCCCGCGCTGCAACCGTGGCAGCGCCGTGAGCCGTTCCATCGCCTGGATCCAGCGCCGCGCCCACCAGTTACGCGCAAAATCGCCCTGGATGCTGCGCGCCTTGATCCCGCCGTCCACCCGTCGCGGGCGTGAAACCCAATAGTAGTCGTTGCGGTTATACCGTGCCATCCGCGCCTTTCTCTGTGATTTCTCCATACACTCACCGGCGCAGCGCAACCAGGTCGCGCAGCGCGTCGGTTGACAGTTCTGTCAACCATTGTTCGCCGCCGCCGATGATCGCCTCGGCCAACCCCTTCTTGGCCTCGATCATCTCGTCGATCTTTTCTTCCAACGTGCCCGTCGTAACGAACTTGTGCACCTGTACGTTGCGATGCTGTCCGATACGGAAGGCGCGATCGGTGGCCTGATCCTCAACCGCCGGGTTCCACCAGCGGTCAAAATGGAAGACGTGCTGGGCGCGCGTCAGGTTCAGCCCCGTACCGCCCGCCTTGAGCGAGAGGATAAAGATCGGCGGCCCCTGCTCCTCTTCCTGAAAACGGCGGATCATCTGATCGCGCATCTTGGCCGGCGTCCCGCCGTGCAAGAACAACGTCTGGCAGCCCAACGCCTGCGGTAGATACTGGTTGAGCATGTGCCCCATTTCGGCGAACTGGGTAAAGATCAGCACCCGGTCGTCCTCCGCCAGAATCTCTTCCAACATCTCGGCCAGCCGGTTCAGCTTATCGCTGCGCCCGCCCAACTGTTCGGCCGCCGCCACGTCGCCGCGGCCCTGGTGCAGATACTGCGCCGGGTGATTGCAGATCTGTTTTAGCTGCATCAGCAGGCTGAGCACCAGACCGCGCCGCGCCATGCCATCGCTGTCGGCCACCTTCCCCATCGTATCCCGCACCACCGCTTCATAGAGTGTGGCCTGCTCTTCGGTCAGGGTGCAGAATTCTTTCATCTCGATCTTTTCCGGCAAATCCTGAATGACGCGCGGATCGGTCTTCACCCGGCGCAGGATAAACGGCGAAACCATCTTGCGCAGGCTTTGCGTCGCCTGTGCGTCGCTAAAACGTTCGATGGGGATGACGTAGTTGCGCCGGAAGAGGTCCTGCGAACCGAGGTACCCGGGGTTGAGAAAATGCATGATCGACCACAGTTCGGTCAGGCGGTTTTCTACCGGCGTACCGGTCAGCGCCAACCGGAAACCGGCGTTCAATTTACGCACCGCCTGGGTTTGCTTGGCCGACGGGTTCTTGATATTCTGCGCCTCGTCCAGGATTACGCCAAACCAGGGCACGGCCTGAATGTTCTCGGCGTCCAGGCGCACGACGGTGTAGCTGCTCAACACCAGGTCAACCTGGCGCACCGCCTGGCGGAATTCTTCGCCGCGCAGCCGGCCGGCGCCCTGGTGGATCAGGGTCTTCAGGCCCGGCGCAAATCGCCGCACCTCGCGCTCCCAGTTGGTCACCACCGAGGTCGGGCAGACCAGCAGTACCGGGCCGCTCAATTCGCCCTGCGATTCTTTTTCATATAATAACAGCGCCAGCGCCTGTACCGTCTTCCCCAGGCCCATATCGTCGGCCAGGCAGGCCCCCAACCCCCAGCGCCGGAAGAATGCCAGCCAGGAGTAACCGTAGCGCTGGTAAGGGCGCAGCATGCCCTGTAACCCGGAAGGCTGCGGCAGTTCGTTTAGCATCTCGTGCTGCGAGAGACGCCCCAACCATTCCTGCACCCAGCCCTCGGCGATGACCTCATCCACCGGCAGCCCATCCAGATCAGACTGCCCGCCCAGGCCGAACTGCGCCGCCTGCAGCAGATTCAGATCGCCGCGCTGCTGCTGGCGTTCCCAGAACTGAATGGCGGCTTCGATCTGCTCGGCGTCCAGTTGCACCCACTGGCCGCGAATCTGCACCAGCGGGGTCTTGAGCGCCGCCAGGGCCTCAAATTCCTGGCGCGTCAGGGCTGTTCCGCCCAGGGCCAGTTCCCATTCATAGCTCACCAGGTTATCCAGGCTCAACCGGCCCTGCGAGAGCGGCGCATTTTTAACGTCTTGCTTGGGACGCAGATGCAGGCGCACCCCCAGCCGCGCCCCCGGTTTGTTCCACCACGGCGGGACGAGCACGCCAAAACCGGCCTGCTCCAACAGCGGCGCCGTCTCGCGTAAAAAGCCGTAGGCGATCTCGCTGTCCATGACGGTGGCGTTCGGGCGGCTGGTCTGCAAACTGGGCAGCAGCGGCGGAAACAGGCGCGCCGCATACCCCAGCCCGGCCAACAACTTTTCCTGCGGCTGATCGTAACGGCGGCCCAGGCGCGTCAAGGAACCGCCATTCCAGACTTCATCCGCCGCAATCAGCAAACTGGGATCCATGCGATCCTGCAACAGGAAATGCAGCGTCCAGGCCCGGGCGTTGGCGTCCACCTGCTGTTCGGGCGCCTCCAGGCGGAAGGCAATGCGGAAGGTCTTATCCCCCGCCGCATGCAGGTTGCGCATCCACGCCCGCAGGCTGCTGTTCAACGCCTGCAACTGGGCCGGTGAGGCCTTCACCGTCGGGTCTTCCTGGAACAGCGCCATCAGCCAGCCCTGGAATGGGCTCTCTTCACCGGGGGCCCAGCGCGGCATCTTACCCCGGCTCCACGAACGCGCCAGGGCGTCGCACATCGTCTTGAGGAAACTATCCAGCAGCGCCGCCGGAGAATACGTATCTTCACCGTTATCGTGATTACCGGCGACCTGTTCTGCCCGGCATACCGGCGGCATGACCGCCTCCAACTGCGCCAGACGTTGTGCATCGTTCGCGCCGTCTAACACCGCCATCCAGCGCGCATGATACAACTGGCCGCGGCCGTTCGCCGGCACCAACACCGGCACCAGCTTCTGCGCCGCCAGCGTTTCCAGCACCAGGTTACCCACCACCCGCCAGTAATGCGCTTCGCCGCCCAGGACAAAGGCCCCACCGGGGCCCTGTGCCGGCAGGTTGGCCAGCACGCTGAACGCCTTGCTGGCGGGCAGCCACAGACCGGGCACCACCCAGGGCATCAGGCGCGGGGCATTCTCTTCTGGCAGGTCCCAGCCGTGACGCAGCTCTGGTGAAGGCACCGGGATCATCCGCCGGGTAGGCAGGCGCAGCAACGCCTGCGTCGCCCGGGCGTCGCCCAAGGGCGTACCGGCGCCGATCAATTCGCGCAACGTATCCGCGCTCAGTACAAAGGGATGTGTTTTGGGTTTAAACTTGCGGGGCAAACGCCCGCGTTGTCGTTCCGGTGCGGCCCCCTCTGAGCTTTCTGCCCAGAACAAGATACCGCCCGCATCGACCGGGCGCTGTGGCGGTTGCCAATGCGTATGCAGGACAAACATATATGAGTTTTGAAAACGATAACCTTAAGTGTGTAAAAATGTGAAAAGACAGTCAACGACTGTGCTAATCTGCAATCTGATTGGTTATAAACAAGGAGAAAGTCACATCCTGCGCCACGGGCCAACCGGCCTCTCCTCGTCTGCCGGAAACATCACCATCCACCGTCAAGAAAATTTCTCCGGCAGCTTGATCTTAACACGTTTGGGCCCACAACGCAAGATTTTTGCTCATTTAAGGTGGATTTTCGAAGTAAGTGCTCAAAAACACATCCAGATTCCCCGGGTTGTAACGGCGCAGCAGTGCAAAAAAATCGGCCGGCTGCGCCTGACGCCCATCGTACTCGCGGGCATACTCGCCTAAAAATGCCAGAAAGGACTCGTCGCCCATCTGCTGGCGCAGTTCGTGCAAAAACAACGCTCCGCGCAAATACACCGCATTGACATACTGGCGATAATCGCTGTAGCGGTCGATGGCGCCGTCGATCTTGCCTTCCGGCTCATAGGCGTGCACGCGGAAGACCCACCAGTCCCTCTCCCACCCAGGGTAAAAGCGCTGGTAAAACAGATACTCGCTGTACGTCGCCAGCGCCTCGTCCAGCCAGGGCTGGCGCGCCTGGTCGTTGCCCACACGTGCAAACCACCACTGGTGGGCCGTTTCGTGCGCCGAGAGGGCGATCAGATAACTCAACGGCCCGCCCGGATAGGTGGAGAAGTACTCTTTTCCCAGGAAATACAGCCCGTCATACTCCATTCCATCCGGGAAGTCGGCCTCGACCAGCGTCATACTCTTGCGCGGGTAAGCGCCGTACAGTTCGCTATACAGGCTCAACGCCTGGACGGTGGTATGCAGGGCGTCCTGCCCGGCGCGGCTGTGCTCGGGGAAGACGTAGGCGTTCACCGTGCAATCGCCCCACGCCTCACGCAGCAGTGTATACTCTCGCCCCACCGACCAGCTAAACTGGCGCGCCGCCGGCATGCGATAGAGATACTGCTGCCCCGCCACCACTTCTTCCGGCTGCGTCCCGGCCGCCAGCAGCAGTTTCTCCACGTTTCCCAGCAGACGGATGCGCACCTGATAATCGGCGACATCATAGACCATGTGCTCGCCCGCCGCCGCCGGTTCGTGCGCCAGCCAGCCCTCGCCCGGCCGATAAGGTGGGATCATCGGATACCAGTCGCTAAAATTGGCCTGCCGCCCGCTAAAGCCAAACGCCGCCGCCCGCTCCGGCAAGAGCAAATCGTAGCCCAACCCCACTTCGACCATCGCCCCGGGCGCCAGCGGCTCGAGCAGGGGCACCTCCAGCCTGGCGCCCTCCAGGCGATACGCCTTCACCGGGCTGCCATCCGCCCACAGCAGACGCTGCAAGACAAACGCCCCCGCCACCCGGTTGGGCTCGACCACCAGCAGCAGGCGTTTCAACGGCTCGCCGCTGGTGTTTACATAACGAATGACCTGCGAAACCGCGGCAGTGCGCCGGTCATAATCATACACCACGGTAAACAGATACACACTGCGCGGCAGCACCGCGGCGCTTGCGGTTGCCCCCGCAGCCGACTGGGGGTCGCCCGTGAGCGCCGCCGGCGTCGACACGGACGCTGACGCTGGGGGGGGCAGAGAAGGCATCAAGGTCGGCAGCGGCGGCAAAGTGGCAGGAACGGCCCGCCCGGCGCAGCCCGCCAACAATGCCATTCCTAAGCACAACCCCACCACACGGCGCCAACCCATAACTCCGATTATACCCCGTCCCCCCCCTACCTTCCCCCCCCCTTTCCCCCCCCCCCCCCCCCCCCCCCCCCCCCCCCCCCCCCCCCCCCCCCCCCCC
>CAZHTS010000104.1:0-14874 GCA_964535315.1 uncultured Anaerolineaceae bacterium | reverse complement strand
TTGTTTTGGCTTTAATCCTGTCCATCCTGCCTATCCTGTTAAGGTGTTTGCTGCTGGCAATTCTTGAACGGGATGGGCAGGATTTTGGTTACATCGTTGATCCTGCCCATCTCCGTCAGCTTATCTCATTGCCAGGCCGTAATACATCTCGTTCCAGCGTAGTTCTTTCTTGAATTCGGCCAGATTGGTATCTGCGCCGATCAGTACGAATTCGATGCCGGCCATGTCGGCAAAGTCCTGTAGATGGACGGCGGTAACGGCGTGGCTGAAGCTGGTGTGGTGCGCCCCACCCGCCAGGATCCAGGCCGCAGCGGCTGCCTTTAGATCCGGTTTGGGAACCCACAAGGCCCGCGCCACGGGCAGCTTTGGCAAAGGCGCGCCGGTAGGCACCACCTCAACCTCGTTGACCAGCAGACGGAAGCGGTTGCCCATGTCCATGATCGAGGCATTGACCGCCGGGCCAGGAAGTGTATCGAACACCAGGCGCGCCGGATCGTCTTTGCCGCCGATTGAAAGCGGGTGCATTTCCAGCGACGGTTTGCCGTCGGCGATGGACGGGCAAACCTCCAGCATGTGCGCCCCTAACACCTTTCCCCCATCCTTGCCAAAGTGATAGGTGTAATCTTCCATGAAGGAAACACCGCCCGGCAGACCGGCGGCCATGACCTTCATGGCGCGCACCAGCGCCGAAGTCTTCCAGTCGCCTTCTGCCCCAAAGCCGTAGCCGTCCGCCATCAGGCGCTGCACTGCCAGGCCGGGCAACTGTGCCAGACCGTGCAGGTCTTCAAAGGTGCTGGTGAAAGCCTTGAAATTGCCGGCCTTGAGGAAATTGCGCAGTCCCACCTCGATGCGCGCCGCCTCGCGCAGTGCGGCGTGTTGTGCGCCGCCGGGCAGCAGCGCCGGGCCGACGGTATATTCGCTGAGATAGGCCTGCACCGTTTGCTCGATCTCGGCTTCGCCCGCCTGCTGCACCCGCTGCACCAGGTCGCCGATGCCATACCCGTATACGCTGTAGCCCAGGCGGATTTGCGCCTCGACCTTGTCGCCCTCGGTCACCGCCACGTCGCGCATGTTGTCACCGAAGCGCGCCACCCGGGCGCCCTGCATATCGTACCAGGCGCAGGCGGTGCGCGCCCACACACTCAGACTGGCCTGTACTTCTTCGTCCTGCCAGTGCCCCACCACCACCTTGCGATTCAGACGCAGCCGGCTGCCGATGAAGCCGAACTCGCGGTCGCCGTGGGCAGATTGGTTGAGATTCATGAAGTTCATGTCGATCTCGTCCCACGGAATTTCGGCGTTGTATTGGGTGTGCAGATGCACGAACGGCTTCTTGAGCGCCGTCAGGCCGGCGATCCACATCTTGGCCGGCGAGAAAGTGTGCATCCAGGTGATCAGGCCGACGCAGCCGGGGGCAGCGTTGGCTTGCAGACACAATTCGTGGATGGCCTCGGGCGTGGTCAGCACCGGTTTGAAAACGACCCGCACCGGCAGTTTTTCGCTCAGCGCCGCGGCGATCTCCTGTGAGTGCGCCGCCACCTGCTCCAGCGTTTTGGGCCCGTACAGGTGCTGGCTGCCGGTAACAAACCAGACTTCAAATTGCTTGAGATCGATCATTTTTGTTTCTCCTTTAGAGAAAGGGATGGGTTTTTATGGGTCGATGAACCACCGTTATCGATAACGGTAACGATAACGATAGTGTAGCGAATCCGGCGGTGATTGTCAATGCGCAGTTTCCCATTCTTGTTTTATAATCCACCCTTGCGCCTGTGCGCTATTCTGCATCTTCTGGATCGTCCGTTGAATAACCAACCCGCATTACCGTTTTCAAACAAACTGCTGCCTTATCTGGCTCTGGCGATTGGCGTCGTTTCCTTGAGCCTGTCCCCCATGTTCGTGCGTTGGGCCGGCGCCCCGGGCCCGATCATCGCTTTTTATCGTATGGCGATTACATCTGTTATCTTGCTGCCCTTCTTTGTGTGGCGCGGCCGGCCGCAGCGTATCCAATGGACGCGCTCCCTGCTCTTCTTCCCCATTTTGGGCGGCGTCTTCTCGGCGCTCGACCTGGCGGTGTGGGCCACGGCCATGGACTATACTTCGGCCGCCAACGCCACGCTGATCAGCAACACCGCCCCGCTGTGGGTGGCGCTGGCGGCCTGGTTCCTTTTTGGCGAACGACCGCGGCGCGTCTTCTGGATCGGCCTGGCGGTGACCCTGCTCGGAGCCGCGGTGATGGTCGCCAGTGATTTCTTCCTGCACCCCACCCTCGGTATGGGTGACTTCATCGCCCTGGCCTCGGGGCTGTTTTATGCCGGCTACTACCTGGCCACGCAGCGCGGCCGGCGTCATCTCAGTGTCCTGGTTTACCTGTGGATCATGGTCACCAGCGGCGCCGTGACCATGTTGATCGCCAACCGTCTGCTGGGCAATCCGCTGCTGGGATATTCCACCCACACCTATCTGGTTTTTCTGGCTGCCGCCCTGGTGACCCAACTGATGGGTTATTTTTCACTGGTCTATGCCCTCGGGCATCTGCCTGCCTCGCTGGTGGCGCCGACCATGATCTTGCAGCCGGCGCTCTCGGCCGTGCTGGCCATCCCGCTGCTCGGCGAGGGGTTACACCCGGCGCAAATTGGCGGCGGGCTGGCGGTGTTGGGCGGCATCTATCTGGTCAATCGCGGACACGAGGGTTGAGATGACGACATCTGCCCCTCGTTCCACCTCCTGGCAACGCGCCCTGCCGTACCTGGCCCTGCTGGCCGGCATCCTGGCGCTCAGTTTTTCGGCGCTCTTCGTGCGCTGGGCTCAGGCCCCCGGCACGGTGACTTCGTTTTACCGCATGGCCATTGCCGCTCTGGCGCTTGCTCCACTGGTGTTTGCACCGTTGGCGCCGGGGGCGCCGGCATCTCTGGCGCAACGCCGCCCGGTCTTTCCCCGCGGCCGCCTGTGGCTGTGGCCGCTGCTCAGCGGGCTGTTCACCGCCCTGGATCACGCCACCTGGAGCACCGCGCTGGGTTTTACCCAGGTAGCCAACGCCACCTTACTCAACAACATGGCCCCGCTGTGGGTGGCGTTGTTTTCCTGGTGGGTGCTGCGCGAGCGGCTGCGCCGCGGCTTTTGGGTCGGGTTGGCGCTCACCCTGGCCGGCGCGGCGGTGGTGCTGGGCAGCGATCTTTTGCTGCACCCCTCGCTGAGCGGCGGTAATTTCCTGGCGCTGTTTTCCAGCCTGTTCTATGCCAGCTATTTTCTCGCCACACAGCGCGGCCGGCGTTATACGGCCACGCTGGTGTATGTCTGGCTGGTGTGTCTGGGCAGCGCCTTCTTTCTGCTGATCATCAACCTGATTTCCGGACAGGCGCTCACCGGTTACACCGCGCAGACCTACCTGGCCTTTCTCGGCTCGGCGCTCATTTCGCAGATCATCGGCTATTTCTCGGTGGGCTACGCCCTCGGGCATCTGCCCGCTTCGCTCGTCTCGCCGACCATGATCGCTCAACCCGTACTGACCGCGCTGCTGGCTATCGTCCTGGTGGGCGAAGCGCTGGCCCCCGGCCAATGGTTGGGCGGGCTGACCGTTTTGGCCGGCATCTACCTGGTCAACCGCAGCCGCGAGGCTTAAGCCTGCTTGCAGGTCATTTCTTCGATTTCGATACGCAGCACCGCCAGCTTTTCCAGCGCCTCGGCGCCGTAAGCGACCGGCTCGGCGCCGTAGTGGCGCACGATGACGTCCAGCCCGGCCTGTTTTTCCTGTGGGTCGTCCAGCAGCCGGGCGCGGCCGAACCCGATTACGCTGGTGTAGCGCATGCTGAATTTGCAGGCGGTCTCTTTGCGCACCAGTTCCACACCGCTCTCCACGGCAAACGACACGCGCGGGTTGTGCGCCAGAATCTCCAGTTTGCGCCCAGACGGCGCCGAGTGCACGTACAGCGCCCCGTCCTGGTAGCCAAAGCTGAGCGGGAGCACGTAGGGCTGTGCGCCGTCGGACAGCGCCAGGTGACAGACCTGCGCCTCGGCCAAAACAGCCAGCATACATTCCGTCGCAGTAATTTCACGATCTTTGCGTCGCATCATCGGGTCTCCTTATTGTAAACCGGTCAGCCGGGCGCTGACGTCCCAGAAGCGCCGGCGGAGTTCTGCGTCGTCGGCCAGGGGGGAGTGCGCAACAACCTGGCAGGCGTCGAAATATTTGCCGCTGATGGCGGCCACTTCGGGGGCGGTCGCCAGATAAACGCTGGTGCGCGCCCCTTCTTCCACCGGAGCGCCGGGGATGCCCAGCCCCTCGCGCAGCAGTTTGGTATCGATCACGCCGGGGTGCAGGGCGTTGACCGTTACCCCGCTGCCCGCCAGCCGTGCGGCCTGTTCGACGGTGAAGAGCATGTTGCCCAGCTTGGAGAGGCAGTAGACGTGCCAGCTCTTGTAGACCTGTTCACCTTGCAGGTTGTCCCAGTTGATCGCCGGCGTGCGCAGATGGCCGACCGAGTTAACCGAGAGGATGCGCGCCGGGGCGCTCTGGCGCAGCCGTTCGAGCAGCAGTTGGGTGAGCAAAAAGGGCGCCAGGTGGTTGACGGCAAAGGTCAGCTCCAGTCCGTCGACGGTCAGGATACGTTCTTTGGGGTTGACGCCGGCGTTGTGGAGCAGCACGTGCAGCTGCGGCAGGCGTTCCAGCACCTCGGCTGCCAGACGGCGCACCTCGGCCTGGGATGACAGGTCGGCGACGAAGAAACCGGCCGGCGGGTTACCGCTCTTCGACCCAATTTCGGCCTGCGCCGCCTGGGCCTTATTTGCGTCGCGCCCGTGCAGCCACACCTGCGCCCCCAGGCGGGCCAGTTCCAGCGCCGTCTGTTTGCCGATGCCATCGGTTGAGCCGGTGATCAGCACGGTCTTGTTGGGGATAAAGTTGTCGCTCATGGCAATCCTTTGCTTGAAAAGCTGAGATAGCTTGATTGTATCATTCGTCCACCACCACCATATTGCCCAGCACCCCCCAGGAATTGGCAAAGACCTCCTGCGGCGCTTCGTAGAATCTGCCGTTGTTCATATAGCGAATCTTCTTCTCGTTGTAGCCGGTGACGATGATCACGTGCTCGTAGGCGGCCACCACCACCTGGTTGCCCTTTGAATCGGTGTATTCATACGGCACCCCACCCACCACGTTGCCGATCACCCAGGCGATGACCGGTTTGTCCTGAGCGATTTTGGCCTTGAGCAGTTCGAGCGTGTAGCCGCGGTAGGCGCGGGCCGGCACACCGTAGACGTTCAACATCGTTGCAATCGGCCCGGCGTGTACGCCATAGCCGTAGGGCGGCACCTGGCCCCACGGAGAGTTGACATCGCCGACGAAACCAAGATCCGGGTTGTCCGAAAGCGGCAATTTATATTGGAATTCGAATTCGTTGAAGTCCTTGTGAAAATAATTGGCCCAATCTTTCGCCGCCGCCGTTTCGCAGCCCAGCGGAAAATATTGTTTATGTCCGCTAATATTGCGGATGTAGTGCTCCGCCGGCAGCGCCGGGGCAGTCGGGCCGGCGGCGGCCGTCGCGCTGGCGGTGCGGGCGTCCACCGTGGCGGCGAGGGTGGGAGAGGGGGCGGGCGTCGCGGTGGGGGCCGGCGGCGTGGCAGTCAGCGTCGCCGTTGGACTGGCGGTAGGGGTGGCGGGGGCGGCGACCGCTGCCGGACGGCAGGACGGCAGTGCTGCCAGCCCGGCGCACAGGGTCAGGAACATTAAGGCTTTGCGTGTCATTGGATCATCCGTCCTGGATACTTTTAACCAAAAAATAGATTATCCTGCAACCTGTTCATCCTGTCTATCCTGTTGTTTGTCTTAAGCCATCTGCGTCCAAATCTCGCTTTGACAACCCGGCGGCTTTGCGTTAGAATTTATTAACTTATTGCAGAAATTGTGCCGGTACGCCGGCCGCAGGTTAAATCGAATTGTAGTATCAAGGCGATTGTTCCCCGGCCGGTCTCCGCCGGGTTTTTGTTTCGATTAACTGTTTTGGAGATAGAGGTTTTTTTACATGAGTGAAACGTTGCGAATTATCCCCCTGGGTGGGCTGGGGGAAGTGGGGAAAAATATGATGGCCTATGAGTATGGCGACGATATTCTGGTCGTCGATAGTGGTCTGATGTTTCCCGAGAACGATATGCTGGGGATCGATTACATCATCCCCGACTTCCAATACCTGGTCGAACGGCGCGACCGGGTGCGTGGCATTATCATCACCCACGGCCACGAAGATCACACCGGCGCCATCCATCACGTCCTGGATCAAATCCAGGCGCCGATTTACGCCACCGCCCTGACCCGCGGTTTGTTGGAAGTGAAACTGGCGCGCAACGGCATGCTGCATAAAGCTGAACTGCACACCGTGCAGGCGGGCGAAACGGTGCAGATTGGCGTCTTCCGCGTCGACTTTTTCCATGTTTGCCATTCCATCCCGGATGGCGTCGGCCTGGGCATCGAAACGCCCGCCGGGCTGGTGGTGCATTCCGGCGACTACAAGTTCGATCACACCCCGGTGGACAACTGGCCGAGCGATTACGCCAAGCTGGCCGAGTTCTCCCAGCGCGGCGTGCTGGCCCTGCTGTCCGATTCCACCAACGCCGAGCGTCCGGGCTGGACGCCTTCTGAGCGGGTGGTGGATGCTGCCCTGGAACAGGTCTTCCGTGCCGCTAAGGGGCGTATCATCATTGCCAGCTTTGCCTCGCTGGTCTCGCGCATGCAGCAGGTGGCCAACGCCGCCGAACGTCACGGGCGCAAACTGGCCTTTGTTGGCGCCAGTATGCAGGACAACGTCAAGATGGCGCGTAAGCTGGGTTATCTGGAGATTCCCGACAGTTTGCTGGTCAGCACCGAGCAACTGTTGACCATGAACGATCACGAGGTGGCGTTGATGTGCACCGGCTCACAGGGCGAGCCGACCTCCATCCTCGGCCGGCTTTCCACCGGCACCAACCGCCTGTTCGATATTCAGGCCGGCGATACGGTGGTGCTTTCTTCTCACCCCATCCCGGGCAACGAAGAGAACGTCTATCGTACGATCAACCGCCTGTTCGAGCGCGGCGCCAACGTGATTTACGAATCGATCGCCCCGGTGCACGTCTCGGGACACGCCAGCCAGGAGGAGATGAAATTGCTCATCCACCTGGTGCGCCCGACCTATTTCATTCCCATTCACGGCGAGCTGCGCCAGCTCAAACAGCACGCCATCCTCGCCGGTCAGGTGGGCCTGCCCGCCGAGAATATCACCGTGGTGCAGAACGGCCAGGTGATCGAGTTCAAGGATGGGCAGATGGCGCTGGCCGAGCGCGTGCCATCCTCGTTCGTCTTTGTCGACGGGCGCGGTGTGGGGGATGTCAACCCTGAGGTGATGCGCGAGCGCGAGGCGCTGGCCCGCGACGGCATCGTCCTGGTCAACCTGACGCTGGATCAGCAGACCGGCAAACTGCGCCGCGAGCCGGAGATTGTCAGCCGCGGCTTCATCCTGTCCAGCGAGGCGCAGTCGGTCTGGGAACAGACCCGCCGGCGGGTGGTCGAGACCGCCAACCGCGCCAACGGCAGCCTGCAGCGCGACGTGGAACTGGCCGTGCGCGACTACCTGTACGGCGAGACGCACCGCAAACCGATGATCTTCGTCTCGGTCAGCCAGGTCTAGCCGGGCGTTTTCAACGCTGCCACGGGGCGCGGATCAACGCCGTCTGAGCGTCGGCGGCGTGGCCCAGTTCGGGCAATCCCCAGGCGCTGGCGATCGTTTTGAGGATCGAATAATGCGTGTAGGGCGTGTCGTCCTCAAAGCCACGCCGGGCGTGGGGCGAGATCAGTAAGGTGGCGATGCGCCCGCCGCCGGTTTCCAGCCCGCAGCAGGTGTGTTCGCCCTGGCCCTCGTCCCAGGTGACGATGATCAGCCCGTTTTGCGCCACGCCCGGATAGGACAGCAGGCGCTCGATCCACACGCCCAGCCAGCGGTCGCTCACCTCCACGCCGCAGTCGTGCGCCGAGTTGCAGATATCCGGGGTGATGAAGACGAAATTGGGCAACTGGCCCTGTGCCAGGTCGGCGTCGATGGCGCTCAGCGGCACCACACTGCGCTGGCAGCGCGGTTGGTCGAGCCGGATGGGGTCGAAGTAGACAAACGGGTTGTGCTTCTGCGCGTAGTCGCGTGAACTGCCCGGAAAACACGGCTGCGGCATGTTTTCCTGGTAGGTCTTCCAACTGCGCCCGCTGGCCTCGATCAGGTCTGGCAGACTGGGGGCGTCGACGGTGCAGTTTTCGCAGTTGCTTTGCACGTTGAAGGTGTCGCCGCCGATCAGCGCCAGATAGTTTGGCAGGCTGGGGTGGCGGATGGCGTAATGTTGGCTGAGCAGGGTATATTGTCGCGCCAGGTGGTTGAAGTTGGGCATTTGCGGGTTGCCGATGGTTGAAGTGAATTCCCGGTTCTCAAAAATCAGGAGGATGATATGGCTGAAGTCTGGCACGGGCGGCACCGGCGTGGGGCTGGGTGTGACCGTGACCGTGGCGGTAGCCGTGGCAGTGACCGTGGCGGTTACGGTTGGGGCCGGTGTGGCGGGAGCGGCGGTTGGCGCCCGAGGGGCGGTCGCGGTTGGGGGCGGCGGCGGCGCCGCCGGGACGCAGGCACAGCACAGCAGTACAATGGCGGTTAGGCTGCGGGTAAGCAAACGCACGTTCATGATTCACCTCCAGATAAACATTCGCCTGCCTGTATTGTACCCACTTAAGAAACCACCCCGGCTATCGAAATAGCCGGGGTGGTTCCATCTGTACTTCCCCTGATCCCGTGGTACAGCAACTGTGTGCTTTTACCAATTAATGGATGATTAATTCTGAAATGATGACTATAATATAACTCAGGGATACTCCCTAAAGTTTGAGTTAAGCTCTTTTTTTACTCTTTTTCTGGCGGAGGAGTTCATGCCGCGATCAGGCAAGCGATTTGCCGAAGCTCTGCGCAGGGCCATCGATACGATCGCCTTTAAGGAAAACAAAAAGAAGCAAAGCATTCATGATGAGTTAGGTTTCGAACTGGGACGTGATGGGGGCAGCGCCGTGGCCTACTGGTTGTATCATGAACAGATCCCTGCCCGTTTGAGCGACGTGGAGGAGCTGGCGCGGGCTGTGGCCCTGCGCAATGGCTGGGACAGCCGTGAGCACCTGCTGCAATTTCTGGAGGGGGCCGAGCACCCCGAGGCCCAGGTTCTCAGCCGGCGCATCTTTCCACCCGGCAACGGGCATACGCCCCCGCTGTTAGAAGAGCGCTCCGACTTTACCCCGTTTATCGTCGGGCCGCCGATACACACCCCGCGCCAGTTCTTCGGCCGCGAGCGTGAACTGCGCCGTATTTTTGCGGCGCTGAAAGGCACCGCGCTGCAAAATGTGGCCATCATTGGCCCGCAGCGCAGCGGTAAGACTTCGCTGCTGCATTACGTCAAAAATATTTCCAATACCACCCCGGCTCAACTGCGCCCCGGTCAGTTTTCGCACTGGTTGTTGCAGGCCCAGTTGTATCACTGGGTGTTCGTTGACTTTCAGGACCCGCGCGTACGCACTCAGGCGGGGCTCCTGCGTTATATCCTGGGCCGCCTGAATTATCCCGTCCCGGCCGATTGCACCCTCAACGCGTTTATTGATACCATCTGTCACTATATGACCGGGCCGGTGGTGGTGCTGATGGACGAGGTGCAGGTAGCGTTGAATAACCCCGAACTGGATCAGTCTTTCTGGTGGGGGCTGCGTTCGTTGAGCACCAACCTGACCGAGGGCCGCCTGGGGTTTATTCTGGCCTCTCAGCGTCCGCCCACCGAACTGGCCATCGAGAGCGGCCGGCCCTCACCCTTTTTGAACATTTTCGGGCACATGCTTATGTTGGGGCCGTTGACCCCTGAGGAGGCGCGCATGTTGGTCGCCAGCTCGCCGTCGCCCTTTGTAGAAGAAGAGGTCGATTGGATACTGGCGCAGAGCCGCTGCTGGCCGGCGTTGTTGCAAATCTTGTGTCAGACGCGTTGGCTGGCGCTGGAAGATGGCCGCGATGGCGATAACTGGAAGCAGGAAGCCCTGCACAACATCGAACCCTACCGACACCTGTTGGCACCCGTATGAGTGAGTTTGCTCCACCCGTTCCATTTGCCCGGGCTTTTCCGGGTAGTTTGCAGTTGTTGTTCTGGATCATGGTCCGTCCTGGGGCGTGGCGGCGTTTCCTGCATACCATTGACCCCGCCCTGCGCCCCGATTTTTATCTGGCCGGCCTGAACCCGGTGCAGCACCGGGACGCCCGTTTGCGCCGGCTGGTGGTGCAGATGCTCATCTACCTGCCCTGTTGGGGCGCCCTGGTGATCGCGGCGGTGCATTGGCTGCGCGGTTCGTCCTGGGAGCATCTGGTTAACGGGGTTGCCATCGGGTTGACCTATGCCCTGATCACCTCCTGGGCTCTGGCAACCACGATGAATGTGGCGGTCGGGGCGATCTATGGCCTGGCGTTGGGAATTGGCATGGGGGTCTTGCCGCCGGAAAGCACTTCTCATATCGGCATCCCGCTATCCATTGCCGCCGGGTTGTCCGGCGATGTGCTGGTTCGCCTGACCGGTTTGGACAAAGAGCGTTTCTTCTCGCGGCGGATGGGGCCTTTTCTGGCGGCGACAGCCTTGCTGATTGCGCTGCTGGTGGTGGCGTACGTGATCACCACCGGTCAATTGATCGGCGACGGGCATGAGCCCCGTGTGGCCGCCGGGATCGGGCTGTGGGAGAGTATCCTCCTGGGGCTGGTCAGCACCCTGGTGTTGGGGGCGGTGCTGGCGGTCGTTTATTACACCCGCACCTGGCGCTGGCGACCGGCCGTGCATTTTGGGCTTACCGTCGGTTTGGTGGGTGGGTTGGGGTATATTGGTTTGAGGGGATTTGGACGCCAGGATGTCGCCCTTTTTGTTGCCGCCGGCCTGAGCGGCGGCGTGTTTTACGCCAGCGCCCTGGCGGCCAGCTGGCGCATGGGCGAGCGGCTGGCCGGCGGGTGGGGGGGAGCCGTGTTCGCCGCCATTGTCAACGGGTTGGGGTGGATGCCCATCGCCCCGTACGTCGTCCTGGATTATCAGCCGCTGTCGTACCTGACGCCGGTCATCGTTCTTACCCTGCTGCTGGCCTTTACCGTCAGTTGGTGGATGCCGGTGGTTGCCTATCCGTTCCTGGTCATCTGGAACGCCCTGGTTTACCAGGCCGAAAAACAGCGCCTGCCCCGCCCTCAGAGTCTGTTGCGCTGGCATGCCGCTTTCTGGGACGAGACCCAGTACCTGCCCTGGATTGGCCTGGACGAGTATTTGCTGCTGCTGGTGGAACGCTACCCGTTGGAGGGGCAGCGCGCCATGCAGGTGCTGGCCACCGGCCGCCAGCGTTGGGCGGTGCAGGCCGTGCAGATCGAACTGATTGGCCGCCAGCTCGAGGCCTGTAATAATCTCTCGGCGCTTGGCCAGGCCTGTTACCTGGGGCTTGGGGTGGGGCTTTCCGGCCCGATCAGCACCCTGGTGCGCACTTTCAGCCAGATCAGTCAGGACGTGGAAACTGCCCTGATGCAGACCAGCCTGTATCACACCCGTCTGGCGCTCAGCCCACTGCGCGACCGCCTCAATTCGCTCGAACGGGAATTGATGCTGACCAACGAAACCTACGCCGCCCGTTTTACCCCGATTGCCGGGTGCTGGCGACGGATTGTGGACGAGAGCATGGAAAGCATGGCGCGCCTGGTCGAGTCGCGCCAGGAGATCGAGAATCCGTTCATTTGCGGTACGCCGCTCAACGAACACCAGCAGGTCTTTGTCGGCCGCACCGACGTCCTGGCGCAGATCGAGCAACTGGTGCTCGACCCGCGCCGCCCGCCTTTGTTGTTGTACGGCCAGCGCCGCATGGGCAAGACTTCATTGCTGCTCAACCTGGGGCGTATTTTACCGCAGCGCATTATCCCGCTCTTTGTCGATTGCCAGGGGCTGGCCGGTTTGAATAACTACGCCGAACTGCTCTATGGCATTGCCCAACAAATGCGCCGCTTTGCCGACCGCCAACGCGGCCTGCGCCTGCCCAACCTGACCATTACCAAAATCAGCCAGAGTCCCTTCCTGTACTTTAGCGAGTGGCTGGATGAAGTAGAAGATACCCTGCTCAACCAGAACTGCATCGGCCTGCTGGCCCTGGATGAGTTTGAGACTCTCGCCGAACTGTTACAGCGTTCGCATTTTCAGGCGGTTGATTTCCTCAATCTGCTGCGCCACCTCATCCAGCATCGCTCTGGTTTCAAGGTGCTGCTGTCTGGTTCGCACACCCTGGCCGAATACCGCAATTGGGCCAGTTATCTGATTAACACTCAGGTGATCAAGGTCACCTATCTGGATCGCAACGAGACTTTGCAACTGGTGGAGCGCCCTGTGCCGGGCTTTCTGCTGCGCTACGATGCGTTGGCCAGCCAGCACGTGCTTTCGCTGACCCGCGGCCACCCTCATCTGGTGCAGTTGTTGTGTTATGAACTGGTGCTGGTCAAGAACGATCAGCCGCCGCCCGCTCGTTTCCAGGTGCAACATGCCGACGTTGAGGCCGCCGTCGAACGTGCGCTGCTGTCGGGCAGTTTCTTCTTTACCGATTTGCAAAATAACCAGATCACTCCGCAAGGCGCCGCCATGCTGGCCTGGCTGGCGCAGCATGGCACGGGAACGTGCGTCTCACGCAACGATTTTCAGCAGCGTTTTCCCGAGGATTTTGAATCACACTGGCAACTGCTCTTACAGCGCGACCTGATCGAGTCGGTGACCGGTGGTTTTCGCTTCCAGGTAGAGATGGTGCGCCGCTGGTTCGCTCAAAACGGGATGGTCTGATGGGGCCGGCTTTCGGGACATCTCCATAACAGCGTGTGATTAAATCATGAAGTCTTCACCGCGCCACAGGCCATGCTCGGGGGTATGCAGCGCCGGCTGGTGCTGGGACGCCAGCGCCCCGGCGGGCTGAGGTTGGGTCGTGTCGCGGTAGCCGGATAACCCGCCGGTATGCACTTGCAGGCCGGCCTCCAGCTTTTCCAGGCGCGCCATTACCGCCACCAGGCTGGCGCCAATGGTGTCGGGCAGCTGACCATGTTCCAGGTCGGGGGTGGCCGGGCGCGGTTTGCTGCGCACCACCACCTGCCCCGGCACGCCGACCACCACCGAGTTGGCCGGCACCGCCTTGACCACCACGGCGTTGGCGCCGATGCGGCTGTTGTCGCCGATGGTGATGGCCCCCAGCACCTTTGCCCCGGCGCCCACCACCACGTTGTTGCCCAGGGTGGGGTGGCGCTTGCCTTTTTCCAGGCTCACCCCGCCCAGGGTTACCCCGTGATAGAGGGTCACGTTCTCGCCAATCTCGGCCGTCTCGCCGATGACCACCCCCATGCCGTGATCGATGAAGAAATTCGCCCCGATCTGGGCGCCGGGATGGATCTCGATCCCGGTGAAGAAGCGCACGAGTTGTGAGAGCGCCCGGGCCAACAACTTGAGCCCGCGCCGCCACAGCCAGTGGGCCAGGCGGTGGCCCCAGACGGCGTGCAGCCCAGGATACATCAGGATGATCTCAAATGCGCTGCGCGCCGCCGGGTCGCGGTTCAATACCGCCTGTACGTCGTTGCGAAAAGTCTTGAACATGCCGGCCTCCTTGCCTTTACTCGGCCAGGTCGGCGTACAGCGCCGTGCTCAGATACCGTTCGCCAAACGAGGGGATGATTACCACGATCAATTTGCCGGCGTTTTCGGGCCGCGCCGCCACTTGCAAGGCGGCCCAGGTGGCCGCCCCCGACGAAATGCCCACCAGCAGCCCTTCGCGGGTGGCCATCTGCCGGGCGGTGGCGAAGGCGTCTTCACCTTTGACCCGCACGATCTCGTCGTAAATTTGGGTGTTGAGGATGGTCGGGACGAAACCTGCCCCGATGCCCTGGATGGGGTGGGGGCCCTTCGCGCCGCCGGAAAGCACCGGTGAGGCGTCCGGCTCGACCGCCACCATGCGCACCGACGGCTTGCGCGCCTTGAGCACCTCGCCGATGCCGGTGATCGTCCCGCCCGTGCCGATGCCGGCCACCACGATATCCACCTTGCCGTCGGTGTCGCGCCAGATTTCCTCGGCCGTGGTGCGCCGGTGAATCTCGGGATTGGCCGGGTTGTTGAACTGCTGTGGGATGAAATAGCGCGGATCGCTGGCCGCCAGTTCTTCGGCCTTGCGGATGGCGCCGCCCATGCCTTCGCTGCCGGGGGTGAGGATCAGGTCGGCGCCAAAGGCGCGCAGCAGCATGCGCCGTTCCTTGCTCATCGTCTCGGGCATCACCAGCGTGCAGCGATAGCCGCGCGCCGCGCAGACGCACGCCAGGGCGATGCCGGTGTTGCCGCTGGTGGGTTCGAGGATGATCGTGTCGGGTTTAATCAGCCCGGCCTGTTCGGCGGCCTGGATCATGGCCGCCCCGATGCGGTCTTTGACGCTGTGCGCCGGGTTCATGTATTCCAGTTTGGCGACCACTTCGGCCGCACTGTCCTGCGGTAAGCGCTGTAAACGTACCAGCGGGGTGTTGCCGATCAATTCGGTGACGTCGTTTGCGATTTTCATGTCATTTCTCCATAAAAATAAAGACGGCCAACGGTTAAAACAACAGCAGACTGCTGCCTCACAATACGAAATCTACTGCGGGGCCGTGCAGTCTGCCGCCATCTACCGTTGGCCGTGAATGAACTTTTCCGGTGGAGAGGCGGTGGCTACAGTCCCCGCCTCAGACACATGCACAGAAACATACTGAATACTCCAATTTTTATCAGGATAATGATCATTATTATAACCAAAGCAAGTGCGCTGTCAAGTGGCAAACGAAATGG
>CAZHTS010000103.1:0-14968 GCA_964535315.1 uncultured Anaerolineaceae bacterium | reverse complement strand
CCGCACCCTACGGCAGAGGGGCGATGGCCGCCGGAGGGAATTCGCTCGGGCGCTGAATCTGGCCCCTCTCCCCCGCCGGGGGAGAGGTTGGGTGAGGGGGGAATCTCCCCCGGGGACTGGCATGCAGATAAACGGGGCTTTCACCCTCACCCCGACCCTCCCCCTTCCAGGGGAGGGAGCCTGCCCCAGATGTGCTACGCCCCCATCACCCGCCCTTCGCTCAGGCGGGTGAGCTGCGCCATGTCCAGCACGGTGATGTGAAAGCTGGCGTCCACGTTCAGGCAGCCGTGCTGGCGCAGCGCCACCATGGCCTGGTTGACGCGCTTGCGTGAGGCCCCCACCAGTTCGGCGATCTCACCTTGCGTCAGGCGGATGGGAATATGCACCTCGCCCTGCGGCCCGGGGCGGCCGTAGCGCCGGGCAAAGGCCAGCACCTGGCGCGCCACCCGGCCTTCCACGTCCAGCGAGGCCAGCGATTCGATCTGCGCCGTGGACATGCGCAGCCGGGCGGAGAGGATCTTGAGCAGGTTGTGCGCCAGCACCGGCATGGTTTGCAGCGCCTCGCGGAAGTACTGGCTGTTCATCCACATCACCGCCGTATCTTCCAGGGTGATCACGCTGGCCGAGCGGATGGGCTGATCCACCAGGCTCATTTCACCCACCGTGTCGCCCGGCCCGAGAATATTGACGATCACATCGCTGCCGTCCGGCTGCGGGACGTAAACCTTCACCGTACCGCTCAACAGGATGTAGATGACCTCGCCCGACGCCCCGGCGGTGATAATATCGACCCCGGCCGGAAAGGCACGCACGTACATATTCTCGCGCAGCCAGTCGATCTGCTTGGGCGTCAGCCCGGCAAACAGCGGGATCTTGTCGAGCGTATTGAGCAGCTCTAACGCTGGCATGGGGCGAGTCGTACCTGTCATGTGCATCCGTCCGGTGAGCGTGACCATCTCACACCTCCATTATATGCCTGTTATGGCCGGGTGTCACCCGGCCAATAGATCGGCGTTCTGGTTTTCGGCCGGGACGTCGCTGGTATCCAGATGAATCTCCTGTCCTTCGGCCGCCACCACCAGGTTGGGGAAGACCTGGCGGGCCTCGGCGCCCACCTGATCCAGCCGCTCGTCGCCGTATTCGGGGGCGTGGTGGAACAGCGCCAGTTGTTTGACCTCGGCCGCCAGCGCCATCTGGCAGGCCATCTTGACCGTCGAGTGCCCGTAGCCCTGGGTGATGGCAATGCCGGGCATCAGCCCCAGGTAGTGCTCGTCGGTGTACTGGGCGTCGTGGATCAGCAGGTCGGTGTTGCGGGCAAAGGCCGCCAGACGCTGGTCGCCGTTGACGTAGCCTTCGGTATCGGTGGCGTAGACCACCGAGCGCTCGCGCCACTCAATGCGGTAGTGCATCACCCCGCCGGGGTGGGCGTACGAACGCATCACCCGCACCTTGACCAGTTCGGGGTTGGCCGCCAGGGCGTCGCCGGGGCGGCAGATGAACGCCCCGCCGTTGGGATTGATCGCCACCACCTCGCCGCCGCGCAGCGCCTGGTAATCCATGTCGGCGGTCAGTTCGTTGAGCCGCACGGGGAAGTAGGGCGGCTGCATGACCTGCGACATGGTCAACTGTGGATCCGAGTCGGCAAAGTTGGGGCCCATCAGATGAATGTGGGCGCTGGGCACGAAGCCGGGGGCGAAGAAGGGGAAGCCCTGAGTGTGGTCGTGGTGCAGGTGGCTGAGGAAAATGTAGGCCTCAATGGCTGTGCCCTGCGGGCGTGGGCGCCGGATCAGCGAGCGCCCCATGCCGATCAGTCCCGTGCCACAGTCCAGGATGATCGTCACCCCGTTGACCGCCACCTCGACGCAGGCGGTGTTGCCGCCGTAACGTACGGTCGTCGCGCCCGGGGTAGGGTAACTGCCCCGCACGCCCCAAAAACGGATGGTAAAATCATGTACCTGAGACATCCTGCACCTCCAAAAGTTGATCTACCTTGATTCTAAGGACTTTTCAATCTTTGACAAGGAAATATTTCCCAGGGAAGTGGAGAAAAATTGCCCACTTGCTTTGTATAAAGTTTCACGAAGCGCCTTGAAAAGGACGGGCAAACAGAGTAAAATAGTGATAAATATCACAAATTTACTCCGATTAAAAATCGGTTTGAACCACAGGAGACGACCATGAACCCCCAACCCGAAAAAGACCCACGACCACACGTTGTCATCGTCGGCGCCGGCTTTGGCGGCCTGCGCGCCGCCCGCGAGCTGGCCAATGCGCCGGTGCGCGTCACGCTGATCGACCGCAATAACTACCATCTCTTCCAGCCCTTACTGTATCAGGTGGCTACCGCCGGCGTGGCTCCGGACGAAATCGCCTACCCGGTGCGCGCCATTTTCCGCCGCCAGAAGAACCTGGACTTTCGCATGTGCGAGGTCGAGGCGGTCGATCTGGCGCAGCGCAGCCTGCGCACCAGCAGCGGCGACCTGGCGTACGATTATCTCATCCTGGCCGTCGGCGGTACGACCAACTATTTCGGCCTGGATGCGCTGGCGCAGCACAGCTTTGGCCTGAAAGAACTGGGCGACGCCACCCGCATCCGCAATCACCTGCTCGGCCAGTTCGAGCGCGCCAGCCAGGAGAACGACCCCGACCGGCGGCGGGCGATGCTGACCTTTGTCATCGTTGGCGGCGGCCCCAGCGGGGTCGAGTCGGCCGGCGCCATTTCCGAACTGGTGCGCATGCTGCTGCACAAGGATTACCCGGCGCTCAACCCCAGCGATGTGCGTGTGGTGCTGTTGGAAGCCTTCGACCGTCTGCTGGCGCACATGCCGCCCGCCCTGAGCCAGACCACCGCCGACGTGCTGGCGCGCAAACGCGTCGAGGTGCACTTTGGGGCGGCGGTGGCCGGTTACGACGGCCAGCGCGTCACGCTCAAGAGTGGCGAGGTGCTGCCGGCCGAGACGGTCGTTTGGACTGCCGGGGTGCGCGCCGCCCGCCTGGTGGACGGGCTGGGGCTGCCGCAGGCCGGGCTGGGACGGGTGCGCGTCGAGCCCGGTTTGCAGGCGCCCGGTCACCCCGAGGTGTTCATCATCGGCGACGCCGCTTATCTGGAGGGCGAGGACGGTAAACCGCTGGGGATGATCGCCCCGGTGGCGATGCAGCAGGCCGCCCACGCCGCCGCCAACCTGCGCCGTCTGCTGCGCGCTGAGCCGGTGCAGCCCTTTGTCTATCACGATCCCGGCATCATGGCCACCATCGGGCGCAACCAGGCGGTAGTCAAACTCGGTTCGTTGCAGTTCACCGGTTTCCCCGCCTGGGTGGTCTGGCTGGTGGTACACCTGATGCAGCTGGTCGGTTTCCGCAACCGGCTGCAGGTGTTGATCAACTGGGCCTGGGATTATTTCTTCTACGAACGCGCCATTCGCCTGATCGAGGGTCCTCGTGCGGGGGCGTAAGGCGAATGGGATGAACGCGGCTGCAACCTCGCTGGCGCTGCTCGCCATCCTCATCTGGAGTTTTTCCGGGTTTCTCATTTCGCATCTCGGCCACGTCCCGCCGTTTTTGCAGGTGGGCATCACCCTGAGCATCGCCGGCGTTTCTGGCCTGCTGCGCTGGCGCGCCTGGCGCATGCCCTGGAAGACGTTGGCCGTGGGGGTAGGCGGCATCTTCGGCAACCTCTTCTTCTATTACACCGCCTTTAAACATGCCCCGGTCATCGAAGCCAACCTGATGAACTACCTCTGGCCGTTGTTGATCGTGCTGCTGACACCGTTGTTCGTGCCGGGGGCGCGCCTGCGCCCCCACCACGTGCTGGGTGCTTTGCTTGGCCTGGCCGGTACGTGGTTGATCCTTTCCGGCGGCGCACTGAATTTACAGCGCCAGTACCTGCCCGGTTATCTCTCGGCCGCCGCCGGCGCATTGACCTGGGCGGTGTATTCGCTTGCGCTCAAACGCTTACCGCCCTTTCAGGACGGCGCCACGGGGGCCTTTTGCCTGTGCTCGGGGATTTTGAGCCTGGCGATCTTCTTCTGGCAGCAACCTGCCGGCCAGGCGCTGCCGGCGCTCTCGGCCGCCGATTGGATGTATATGGCCCTGACCGGCATCGGGCCGTGCGCCGTGGCCTACCTGTGTTGGGGGGCGGCGATGAAACGCGGCGACCCGCGCGTCCTCGGCGCGCTCAGCTACCTGACGCCGCTCAGTTCGACCCTGGTGCTGGTGGTGCTGGGCAATTTCCGGCTCTCGCCGGTTTCCTTTGCCGCCATGCTTTTGATTGTGGGCGGGGCCGTGCTGGGCTCGTGGACGGCGTTGGGGTGGGGGGAGAAGCGATTGACGCCGGGCGTATCCTGATGCCCCGGCCGGGCCTGAGGCTCTTTAAAACGCCCCTGTTACCGTTTTCAGCCGTTAAAGTTCATAGGGTGTGTTATTCAAGCCCGCATTTCTCCGGCGGCGGCGTATCAACGATGCCTGCTCACGCTCTTTGCGAAAAGGACTTCTATGGCGCGACGAGTAACCTTGCTTCCTGGCTTTATTTTGCTGATGGGGTTGGCCGGTTGTCAGGCGGCCTCATTGGCGTACAACTTGCCCACACCTGCTTCTACTGTCACCGTTTCCCCGACCGCGGCCGAGACGCCCGCTTCGCTGCCCCGTTTGCCTGCCGTGGGGCAAGGAACCATTGTTGATTTTGCCTGGGGGCAGGATGGCAGCGAACTGCTTGTCGCCACCACTCAACAGGTGAATGTGCACGCCCCCACCACCCTGGCGCTCAAACGTTCGTTTCCGTTTCCGCCGCAGGTGGCGGGGGACAAAGTATTCCTTGCCGGCCTGGATACGCTCCTTTTTTATCCGGATGACGATCAGAGCGGGCCGGGCCTTTGGGATGTGCGCAGCGGCGCGGTCAGGCTGCTCTCTTCTTTGCAACTGAACGCCGGCAGCCACGCGTCGCTGGTGGGCGCCAGCCCGGACGGCGGCTTGCTGGTGGAACTGGTTTCCAACCCGGCGCAGGCCCAGGAACCCGGCGGCAGCGTACGTCTCTGGAACCTGAAAACCGGCCAGCTGGCGGCGACGTTGTATGACACTTACCGCGGGTATCAGTTTACTGCCGCTGCCTTCAGCCCGGATGGGCGCATGCTGGCGGTGGGGTGTACCGATACGCGCATCTATGTTTGGGATCTCGATCACCCCACGGCGGCCCCGTTGCAGCTTGGCAGCCACAACGCCTCAGTGAGCGCACTGGTCTTCAGCCCGGATGGACGCGTGCTGATTTCGGGCGGCCACGACGCCCGCATTTACTTCTGGGATGTGGCTCAAGGCGCTTCCACCCAAATGCTTACCGGCTTTAAGGGCTGGATCAAGCGGGTGGCGGTCAGCCCAGATGGGCGCTGGCTGGCCGCCAGTGACACGAGCGGCACGCTCAAGCTGCGGTCGCTCCAGGACAATCGCCCCGGCGCTCAGGCGTATACAATCCCGCAAGACTGGCTGCGGGTGGGGAAATATGTCTTTGACCCACAAAGCGAGCACCTGGCCGTGCTGGTGGACGATGATTTGCGCCTGCTGCGGCTTTCCGACCGCCAGTGGCTGGCGGCTGACACCGGTTACGGCGCGACGTGGTCTGCTTTTGCCTGGAGCGCAGACGGGAAGACGATCTATAGCCATCGCGGCGCATCCGTCCAGGCCTGGGACGCCGTGACGGGCGGGTTGAAGCGCACCCGCGCGGTGACCGGCGGCGTGCCCAATCACGTGGCGGCTTCTCCGGATGGCGCGCTGCTCGTCGTTAGCGATCCGTACGGCTATCCGCTCCACGAGGAAAAGATGATCGTGATCGAGGCGCAAACCGGGCTCGAGCGGGCCGTGTTGCAGCCCAGGGGAAACCAGTTCAACGCTGCGCCGGTGTTTAGCCCGGACGGGCGCAGGTTGGCCGTCGCCTATCTCGGCCAGATTGGCGTGTGGGACGTGGCCACCGCCGTCGAAATCCAGACCATCCCGGCGCACGGGCGCGGCTGCGCCTTTACCGCGGATGGCGAGGCGTTGATCGTCATTGATGACGATGGCGCCAATAAGAACGCTGAAATCCAGTTCTGGGATATCCGCACACGCGCCAGAATGCGTTCGTTTGGTTTGAGCGGCAGCAGCCACTCGCCCCTGGCGGTCAGCGCCGACCGTGCGCTGGTGGCGGTTGTGATCGACATTGGCATGCCGGCCAACGGCCCGCTCGAACAGCGGGTAGAGGTGCGCGAACTTGCCAGCGGCCGGCTGCGTTTTCAACTGCCGGTGGCGCTGCTCCAGGCGGATGGTGGGCTGGCGTTCAGCCCGGATGGCGCGCTGCTGGCAGTCAGCGCCTACGACCGTTTGCTGGTCGCGGCGACCGCCAGCGGCGAGACGCTGGTGAGCATCCCCTATTCCGCCGTGGACGTTGCCTTCAGCCCGGACGGCCAGGTGCTGGCGGCCGGCGGCGAGACCCTGACCCGTTGGGATGTGCGCGGGTTATACGGGTTGGCCCGCACACCACGCGCCACCCTCACGCCGCTGCCGTCTCCCACGGCGTCTGTCACCCCATCGCCGGCCGTTGCCCCTGCTGCGCTCGTCCTGACCCCGTTTGCTCCGGCGGCTGCCCTGCCGGGCGCCATCCGCGCCGCCAATGCCGCCGGCCTCGTCCCCGCCACCCGTCTGGGCCAGGGTTCGGCCGCGGACCTGGCCTGGTCGCCGGATGGGCGCACGCTGGCCGTGGCCGGCTCGCTGGGGGTGCACGTATATGACTCTGGCACGCTCAAAGAACGGCAACACATCCAGACCGGAACGGCAATGGATGCACTGGCCTTTAGCCCGGACGGGAAGACGCTGGCTGCCGGGGGGTGGGAGAACGGCGAAACGCTGCAACTGTGGGATCTGGCCGGCGGCCGGCGCCTGCCCGATCTTAACGGTGAGCCCTATGCCGGCGCCCTACGCCTGCGCTTCAGCCGGGATGGCCGCAGCCTGTTGTCCTGGTGCCGGTCTGAGGCGGGCAGCCGCCTGGTGGTGTGGAACGTTGCTTCCGGGCAAGCAGTGCAAAAATTCGGCGTACGCAGCCAGGACGGTTTTGCCCTCAGCCCCGATGGGCGTTTTCTACTGGAAGACGGCGCCCGTATTTGGGATGTGGTTCGCGGGGAAATTGTGTATACCTTTCGTGATCCAAAGTCGACGAACGTGGCCGTGGATTGGAACGCCGATGGCCGCCTGATTGCCATTGCGAATCAGCACGGCGTCCTGCAATTGTGGGACGTGACCGACCCTTTTGCGCCGCGCCTGGTTCACACCGCTCAATTCGATTGGAAAGAATACGCAGGATCTACCGGGATTGCCAATACCTTCAGGGTACGTTTTAGCCCAAACGGCCGTTACCTGGCCCTGGCGGGCGCAGACAACCGTCTGCGCCTGTGGGACGTACGCGAAGCGAAATGGTTGCCGGAAGAGACGGGAGCGGCCGGCGGCCTGAGCTTCAGTCCAGATGGCCGTCGCCTGGCGGCGATCAGCGCCGCGGGAGAGATTGTCGTTTGGAACCTGGCGGCGGATGGACGCCTGACCCTGGCGCTTCGTCGCGGCGATCATGCCGGGAAGGTGACTGCCGCGGTCTTTGTGCAGCCGGGCGACCAGATTTTGAGCAGTGATGCGACCTCCTTTCATCTCTGGTCGCAGGGTACAAACGCGCCGCCCGCACAGGTGCTTGTGGCTCCGGGCGGCAAACAGACCGGCCTGCAGGATGTGGCGAATGTGGTGGCGTACAACCCGGCTGCCGGCCAGTTTGCCTTTGGGTACACGGGGGGGCAGGTGCGCATCTGGGACACGTCCCGTGCCAATCAGGTGAAAGAATTCACCGGCGGCGAACGGACAATGCGCTGGCAGGCTTTTCCTTACCTGGAATACCTGTTGTTTAGCCCGGATGGAAACTGGCTGGCCGGCGGCGACGCCGGCGGTGAAGTGATGATCTGGAATACCCGCACCTGGGAGCTGCGCAGTCGTTTCTATCGCTCCGATCATTCTCAACCGGCGTTCAGCCCGGATGGGCGCTATTTTGCCTTCGTCACCCAGTGGCCGGGCGCAGCGAACAGTGCATACCTGATCGATGCTGCCAGTGGAAAGGAAGTGCGTTCCTGGCTTACCGGTGAACCTGTTGTGGCCTTTGCCCCAGACGGGGTTCACCTGCTCGTGGGCCGCACGTACCACGACTTGCGCCGCGCTGCGCCGGTTGCTGCTTTTGCCGGCCCGTCCGCGGCTGCGTTGAGCGTGGCGGCGTTCAACCCCGGCGGCGACATCCTGGCGTTGGGCCGGGAGGATGGCTGCATCGAGCTCTGGGATGTCGCTGCCGCCCGCCGGCTTGCCAGCCTGGACAGTGGGCTCGGCGGGGTCTCGACCCTGACCTTTTCCGGCGACGGCCGCTTGCTGTTATCCGGGTACGCCAGCGGCGCCCTCCAGGTCTGGAAGTTGCCCCACTGAGACTTTTGACCTGGACGCAATTGACAGTCCTGGCCGTCCGGGATACACTGATAATACTTCGCCGGCTTCTATCGAAAGGAAAACGTGATGCAAAAGGATGTTTTCTACGAGCGTCTTGCCGCCATTTTTGTCCTGCCGCCGCGCCGCCGGCGCGCCCGGATGGCCGAATTGCACACTCAGGTTTTTAACGCTTATCGTGACCTGGTCGCTTCGATCGATGCCGGACAGGCCGCCCGCCGCAGCCAGGATGGGCGCACGGTGGCCCAGGTCGTCGGCCATATTGGCGAGTGGGATCGTTATTGCATCCTGGCCAGCGGCGAGTTATTGGCCGGGTCGCCCAACCCGCAATTGATGAGCCTGCGCGGTTACGTCGAAGACGACGGCAACCGCCGCGATTTTAAAGACGTGAGCGATTTCAACGCCTATCAGGCCGAGCGGCACGCCGCCTGGCCGTGGGAACGCATCCAGGGCATGGCCATCCGCAGCGCCTGGGTACTGTATCGTTTGCAAACCGACCCGCGGCTCTTCTCCAGCCTGTTGCTGGAGCAGACCGCGCCGTATACCGACCGGCTCGCTAACGGTACGGAACTGGTCAGTACGGTGGGCTGGTATCTGTGGGCCATCACCCTCGAGCACGAAGCCGTGGAGCACAACGCCGACCTGGAAGCACACCTCAAGGAGACCGCATGAGCATTTCTGCCCGCTATACCCACACCAACCTGATCGCCCGCGATTGGCGCCGGCTGGCGAATTTTTACCAGCAGGTGTTCGGCTGCATTCCCGTGCCGCCCGAGCGCGACCTGAGCGGCGACTGGCTCGACCGCGCCACCGGGCTGCCGCAGGCCAACATCCGCGGCATGCATCTGCGCCTGCCCGGGCACGGCGAGACCGGCCCCACTCTGGAGATTTTTTGCTATAACGAATTGTGCGCCGAAGCGCCGCTGCCGGCCGTCAACCGCCCCGGATTGGCGCATCTGGCCTTTGCCGTGGACGATGTGCCCGCCGCCCGCCAGGCGGTGTTGGATGCCGGCGGCAGTGATCTCGGCCAGTTGGTGCACACCGAGGTGCCGGGGGTGGGGCTGTTGACCTTTATCTACGTACGCGATCCGGAAGGCAACATTCTAGAACTACAACAATGGACACGGAGGAACACATGAAAACCATCGGATTGATCGGCGGGATGAGCTGGGAAAGCTCGATTGAGTATTACCGCATTCTCAACGAAGAAGTGAAAAACCGGCTGGGTGGTCTGCACTCGGCCCAGTGCCTGATGTACTCGGTCGATTTCGCCGAGTTTGAAGTGCTGCAACGCGAGGGGCGCTGGGACGAAGGCGCCGAGAAGATGGTGGCAGCCGGGCGCAGGCTGGAGGCCGGCGGCGCCGATTTTATCGTGATCTGTACCAACACCATGCACAAGTCGACCGACGTGATGGAAGCGCAGCTGCACATCCCTATTCTGCACATCGCCGACGCTGCGGCGGAGGCGGTCAAGGCAGCCGGGCTGCGCAAGGTGGCCTTGCTCGGCACGCGCTTTACCATGGAAGGGGATTTTTACTGCGGCCGGCTGGCGCAGCGTCACGGGCTGGATGTGTTGATCCCGGACGAGGCCGACCGCCAGGTGGTGCACGATGTGATCTACCATGAATTGTGCCTGGGGATCATCCGCCCCGAATCACGCCAGGCCTATCGCCGCATCATCGCCGACCTGGTGGCGCGTGGCGCCGAAGGGGTCATCCTGGGCTGCACCGAAATCGGGCTGCTGGTCAAACCCGAAGACAGCGACGTGCCGCAGTTTGACACCACCCTCATCCATGCCCAGGCGGCGATCCATTACGCCCTGGAATCCTGAACGGCGCGCCGCCCGGCGGCGTTTTACGTATATGTTTACAGGAGACTTGCCATGAACGATTTGCCGAATGACGATCAGCCCAAGAGCGGTCTGGCCCCTAAGAATCCTTACTCTAAGGAAGACAACGTTCTAAAACCCGGTATCCTGACCACGCCGCTCTCGGCGCACGGTTTTCCGACCTGGACGGTTTACACCCTGGCGGTGCTGGGTCTGCTCTATATCCTCAACCCGACCCTGGGCGTTTTCGAATTCCTGCCGGACAACCTGCCCTTTATCGGCAACCTGGATGAGGGCGCCGCCTTTTTGCTGGTGTGGGCCGGGCTGGTCGAGTATTTTGAGGGCAAAAAGTACCGCAAACCCGAATAAACGTCTCAGCGCGGCGTGGCGCTGGGCCGCGCCGTGGGCGCCGGCGTCGGCGTGATGGTGGGGGTAGGGGGAACGCGCTCCAGATCGATGGTATAGACTGTCAGATTGGAATACGAGACGGTCACGGCGCTATCGCTCGAAGTGCGGGCAAAAACGCCCATTCCGCCGGTGCGGAAGCTGTTATCGCGCACGCCGAATTCGTACACGTCGTTGACGAACAGGCGCAGGTCGTTGCGCACCGCCCACACCCCCAGCCGGAAGGATTGCGGCGCGCCGGGAGGAATCTGGCCGCTGAGCGTCCAGGGTTGTAAGACGGTCACCTGCCCGGCGCGCAGTTTTTCCAGGCGCAGCTGCCCCTGGCACGAGACCACCAGGCGGTAGCTGTCAAACATGGTGTTGGCGCGGAACAGCAGCCCGTACGAGTCGATGCCCCGGCACAGGCTGGGGCTGACCTCGATCTCCAGGTAGAAATCGGTGATCAGCGTCTCGGCGCGCAGTGAAGTGAGCGTGGTCTTGACGCCGGTGGCCGCCACGGTGAGGTTGCCGTTGCCGTAGGCGATGTTGCCCGAAGCGCCGTTTTGCGTTCCCCAACGTTTGCGGTTGCTGAAATCGTCCTGAAACAACACCGCCCCCACCGCCGGTCGCTGGTCGGCGGTCGGCTGCACCACCACCGTTGGGTGTGGGGTGGGGGTATTGGTGGCTGGAAACCAGACCACGGTGGCGCTGGGTTGTGGGCTGACCGTGACCGTGGCGGTAGGCAGCGGGGCAATGGCCGGGCTGCAAGCGCTCAACCCAAGCGTCGCCAGGCAGGCGCACAGGGTCAGGCGCAGCATGGCGCTCATTGCGGCACGCTGACGATTTGCTGGCGTTCGGGCCCGACTGAGACCTGGCTGACCGGTACGCCGCTCAATTCGCTGATACAGCGCACGTAGCGCTGCGCCTCGGAGGGCAGCGATTGCCAGTCGCGCGCCCCGCTCAGGTCGGCCTGCCAGCCGGGCAGGTCTTCGTATACCGGCGTAAAGGGCGAGAGATCGGCCGGCCCCAACGGCAGGTCGTGGTATTCCTGCCCGGCGCTGCGGTAAGCGTTGCAGACGCGCACCTGGGGCAGCCCGCTGAGCACGTCCAGCTTGGTCATGACCAGTTCGCTGACGCCGTTCAGGCGCAGTGCGTAGCGCAGCAGCACCACATCCAGCCAGCCGACGCGCCGGGCGCGCCCGGTGGTGGTGCCGAATTCGTCCCACGGGTTGGCGCCGGTGCCGCGCAGGCGTTCGGCGGTTTCGGCGAAGACTTCGGTGGGGAAGGGGCCGGCGCCCACGCGGGTCTGGAAGGTCTTGGTGACGCCCACCACCCGCTCGACCGGCATGATGCCCAGCCCCAGCCCGACCAGCGCCCCAGGGGCGGTGACGGTGGAACTGGTGACGAAGGGATAGGTGCCGTGGTCGATGTCGAGCAGCGAGCCCTGAGCGCCCTCGGCCAGCACACGCCGGCCGGCCCGCAGGGCGTCGTACAGCAGGGCCGAGGTGTCGCAGATGTAGGGTTGAAGCTGGTGGGCGTAGCCGCAGAATTCCTCGGCCAGTGCAGCCGCGTCCAACGCCTCGGCGCCGTACAGCTTCACCAACACCTGGTTGACCTGGGCCACGTGCGCCTTCATTTTCTCGCCGAAGCTGTCGGGGTCGAGCATGTCTTGCAGGCGCAGGCCGAGGCGGGCAGCCTTGTCGGTGTAGGCCGGGCCGATGCCGCGCCCGGTGGTGCCGATCTGTCCGGCGCCGCGCGCCCGCTCCTGGGCGGCGTCCAGCGCCCGGTGCGCCGGCGTGATCAGGTGGGCGGCGTAGGCGATGCGCAGGCGTTCGGGCCCCACGCTCACCCCGGCGGCGCGCAGCGTTTCCAATTCTTGCAGCAGGGTGATCGGGTTAATCACCATGCCGTTGCCCATCACCCCGATAGCGCGGGGATGGATGATGCCGGATGGCACCAGGTGTAATTTGAAAGTCTGTGTCCCCACCGTTACGGTATGACCGGCGTTGTCTCCGCCGTTGAAGCGCGCCACCAGGTCGGCCTGGGCGGCGAGCAAATCTACGATGCGCCCCTTGCCTTCGTCTCCCCATTGCGTACCCACAATAATGTCGAGTGGCATCTCTTTACTCCTTTCGGGCAATAGGAGGCCCGCACCCGTTTGATTCAAGAATACTACGGTATTATAAAGGATGATATAATTTTTGCGGATGAAGCTATGAATACGATTAAAAGACTGCTCCTGCTCTGTAGTATTTTGGCCATCTTCCTGCTGCTGGCCAATGTGGCCCGTCCCGCTTCGGCGGGCGTCCAGCCGCAGGTCTATTACCAGACCCCCACCCCGTATGCGGATGGGCGGATCATCTACATCGTTCAGGCCGGCGATACCTGCCTGGGCATTGCCCTCAAGACCAACGTGTCGCTCGACCAGTTCCGCGCCCTGAACAACATCAAAACGGAAGAGTGCATGCTGCGCGAGGGCCAGGAAGTGCTGTTGGGCGTCGTCGAACAGGCGCAGCCCACCGCGGCCCCGGCAAGTGGGCCGACGCTGACGCCCACTTCGATGCTGCCCAGCCCGACGCCGTTCCTGGGCAACGGCGATATCTGCGCCAAGATGTTTGGCGATATCAACGGCAACGCCCTGGCGGAAGAGAGCGAGGCCACCATCCCGGGCGGGGTGATCAGCATCACCGACCGCAGCGGTAAGGTTTCGCAGACGGCCAACACCAACACCAGCGGCGAGCCGGTGTGTTTCACCAAGCTGCCCGAGGGTGAATACAACATCAGCGCCGCCATCCCGGATGGCTACAACCCGACCACCGATGTGAATTATGCCCTGACGCTCAAGGCCGGCGATGTTTCGCAGGTTAATTTTGGCGTGCAGATTGGTTCCAAGGCCACCGACCAGGGGCCAGGGAACGACCCGAAACAACCCGGTCAGCGCAGCCCGCTGCTGGCCATCGTGGGCGGTGTGATGCTGTTGGGCGGACTGGGGATGGGCGTGTACTTCTTGCGCATACGCCGTGGCTGAGATGGATTTACAGCCGACGCGTAGCCTCCCGGACGGATACGCCCCAGGCTATGAGATCGATCTGGGGCGCAACGTTAGCCTGATGTTGTTGTTGAACGTTGCCGGGCTGGTGATCCTGGCGGTTAGCGGTGTTTTGTTTGGCGCGGCGTTAAATGTGCTGCGCCCGAACGAGATGCAGCAGCTCACCACGGTCGAGTTTTCCGGCGGGGGGGAGGCGCTGGGTTTTGTCGCTCAAATGATCGCGGTGACGGTCGCCATGCTGGTGCTGCACGAAGCCGCCCACGGCCTGTTCTTCTACATTTTCACCGGCGAGCGGCCGCGCTTTGGGCTGGGGGCGGGGTTTGCCTACGCCGCCGCTCCCGGCTGGTATCTGCCCAAATGTCATTACGTCGTCGTCGGGCTGGCGCCGCTGGTGCTGCTCAGCCTGCTGGGACTGCTGCTGATGCTGGTCGTCCCGCCGGGCTGGTTCCTGGCGGTGATGCTGCTGGTGTGTTTCAACGCCGCCGGTGCGGTGGGTGATCTGTGGGTGGTGCTGCGCCTGCTGTTTGAACCGGCCACGACGCTGGTCGAGGATAAAGGCGCGGGGATGCGGTTCTACGTCCTGCGTGAGCGGCGCTAGCGGCAGTTAGTTTTTGGGCTGAAGGTAGCTCTCGATCATGGCGATGAAGCGCGGCACATCCAGCGGCTTGGAGATATAGCCGTCGCAGCCGGCGTCCAGCGCCTTCTTGCGGTCGCCGGGCAGGGTGTGGGCGGTCAACGCCACCACGCGCACGCCGCTTGTGGCCGGGTTTTCCTTGAGCCGGCGGGCCAGGCTCCAGCCGTCGATCTCGGGGATGGTCATATCCAGCAAGATCATGTCGGGGTGGCGGTGTAATGCCAGGTCGAGACCCATGCGTCCGTCCACGGCGCCGAGCACCTCGAAATCGGCCTGCTCGAGCAAGAAACGCACCAATTCAAAATTATCGGGGTTGTCTTCGATTACCAAAACACAGGCTTTGGGCATGGGAACTACTCCCTATCGCAAAAATCTGATTTGACTATACACTTGAAAACGACCGGCGTCAATTGCTTGAGGTTGACAAGATTGTTGGGCGGCGGCACTTGTCCCTACGGCGGGAATGTGTTAGAATCGGGGGGCGCAAGGGAGAGCAGTCTCTCCTCGGAGGGATGGCCGAGCGGCCTATGGCGCCTGTCTTGAAAACAGGTGTGGGGAAACCCACCGGGGGTTCGAATCCCTCTCCCTCCGC
>CAZHTS010000102.1:0-15061 GCA_964535315.1 uncultured Anaerolineaceae bacterium | reverse complement strand
CGGATGGATGAAGTCGGGCACCTGACCGAACATTTCAATATGATGGCGGTACGCCTGGAGGAACAGAACCACTACCTGCTCAAAGCCTGGAACCAGGCGCTGCGCGACAGTCAGTTTAAGTCGCGTATGCTGGCCAACGTCAGCCACGAGTTGCGTACGCCGCTGGGGGTCATTCTGGGGATGGCCGAGATGCTGCGCGATGAGGTCTACGGGCCGATCGATGAAGCGCAGCGCCGCCCGCTTTCCGGGATTATCGAGAGCACCAACCACCTGAGTCAGATGGTCAGCAATCTGCTCGATCAGGCGCGCCTTGAGACGCAACGGTTGCAACTGCACGTGGTAGATTTTTCCCCGCAAAAGCTGGCGCAGCAGGTCTATTTACAGATGAACGTGCTGGCCGAGAAAAAGGGCCTGACCCTGGTTGGCGAGGTAGACCCGGCCCTGCCGCAAAGCCTGCGCGGGGATGTCGCCCGTTTGCAGCAGGTGTTGATCAATCTGGTCGGCAACGCCGTCAAGTTTACCGCCAGCGGCACGGTGGGGATGTATTTCCTCCGGCGCGACGACGAGTATTGGGCGGTGCGGGTCAGCGATACCGGGCCGGGTATCCCTGCCGAGGCGCACAACCTGATTTTTGAGCCGTTTCATCAACTGGATAATTCTCCCACCCGCCAGCACGCCGGCACCGGGCTGGGGCTTTCCATCACCCAACAACTGGTCAGCATGATGGGGGGCATGATCGAACTGGAGAGCGAAGTGGGCAAAGGCAGCGCCTTTACGGTGATTCTGCCGCTTGATATGGATACAGAGATTTCTCAGGAGGCGAGAGGATGAACGCATCTTCAGCACAGCCTTTGGCCGTCGTGATCGAGGATGACGTCGAACTTTCGGCGATTTTTCAAAGAGCGTTGGAACTGGCCGGGTATCATGCGATTTGTATGTACGACGGCGGCGAGGCGCTGGCTTGCCTGCAGCAGTTCATCCCCGAAATTGTCGTCATGGATCTACATCTGCCCACCCTGTCGGGGGACAAAATCTTCCAGTACATCAAGACCGACGAACGCCTGGCCGGCACGCACATCATCCTGGCTACCGCCGATTCGATCCTGGCAGACACGATGCGCGACGAGAGTGACCTGGTGCTGGTCAAGCCGGTCAGTTTCAGCCAACTGCGCGCCCTGGCGACCCGCTTGCGCCAGGATCGGCAGGATTAGTCCCCAGACTATTTTTTGATTTCTATCAGCAGCTGCGCCCAAATTTCGGCGTACAATTGGTCACCGCGCGGGCTGAGCGGCAGGATGATCTCGGCCTGCGTCAGGTCGCGATTGGGCGGGTAGACGATCGGGTCGTTGAGGATATCCGCTTCTACCCAGCGCTGGGCGGGCTCGTTGGCCGTTGGATAATGGTAGGTGTTGGTGATGCTGGCGCTGATTTCGGGCTGTAATATGAAGTTGATGAACATTTCGGCGGCGATTTTGTTGGGGCTGTTAGCCGGGATGACGAAGTTATCACCCCACAACAAAGCGCCTTCTTCCGGCAGGAGGTATACGGCGTTGGGATTGATCTCGCGGGCGGTGATGGCGTCGTAGGACCAGGCGACGCCTGCCACACCCTTCCCTTCGGCCAGCAGTCCGGCGTTGCTGATCAGATCGGGTTCGACCTCCTCCAGATAAACGCCGCGTTCCCCCAGGGCGAGCAGATGCTGCAGGGCGGCTTCCAGTTGAATGGGGTCCTCGGTGTTGATGGAGTAGCCCAACGATTTGAGCGCCATGCCCATCATTTCGCGAATCGAGGTTTCCCACAGGAAGACCTTTTGCTCCGGTTTGAGCTGCCATAGATCGGCCCACCTGCGAATGGGCTGCTCTGTCAGATCGTTGCGCACGATCAAACCGGTGGTGCCCCAGTTATACGGCACCAGGTAGCGGTTGCCGGGGTCGTAAACCATGTCGCGGAAGTTGGCCGAGATGTTTTTGAGATTGGGGATGTTTTGCGGGTTGATGCGCGCCAGCATGTTCTCGCGCATCAGCGCCGGGATGTAGCGGTTATCCAGCACCATAACATCGTAGCGCGTGCCGGCGTGCAGCGCCGCCAGGGCGTCTTCGGGCGCGCTGTAGGGAATGTATTGCACCTGAATGCCGGTCTGGGCGGTAAAGGAATCGATCACTTCCTGGGGCATGTCGTCTTCCCAATCGGTAAAGATCAATTCTTTACCGGGGGCGGGGGTAGCGGTAGGCCGTGGGGCGGTTTGACGGTCACAGGCGGTGATCAACAGGACGGATAACAGCAGAAAAATGGTTCGGCGCATAAGCAGCTCCAGGTTCTGAGATTTCAGGTGAAAGGCGGCGGCGTTCAATCGCCGTCCAGGGTGAGGTAAAACGTGGCGCCCTGTCCCGGGATTGACTCGGCCCACACCCGGCCGCCGTGTCTCTGAATGATGCGTTGGACGATGGCCAGGCCGATGCCGACGCCTTCGTACTCGTGCTTTGGATGCAACTGGTGAAAGACACGGAACAGTTTGTTGGCGTAATGCATATCGAAACCCACGCCGTTGTCTTTGACGTAACAGATCGTCTGCCCGTCTTCCAGCAGGTGGCCTACCTCGATGTGCGCGGTTGGCCGTGTGCGGGTAAATTTGATGGCATTGGAGAGCAGCTGGGTGAAGGCTTCCTGGAGCATGGCTTCATCGGCCTGCCAGACAGGCAGGTTGGCGATGCTGACCTCGATCCGGCGTTCCGTGTTTTGCTCCAACAATTTTTGCATGATTTGCTGGACGAGTAAATTGAGCTCCACCGGGCGGATTTCCAACTGTTTGCGGCCCAGGCGGGCAAAGTCTACCAGATTGTTGATCAACAGCCCCATTTGCTGGGCGTTGCTGCGGATTTTTTGTAACAGCAGCCGGGCCTCGTCGGGTAGATGGGCGTTGTACTCGTTGAGCATGATCTGGGCGTAGCCGTCGATGGCGCGCAGAGGGGAGCGCAGATCGTGAGAGACCGAGTAAGAAAACGATTCGAGTTGTTGGATAGCGAATTCCAGCTCGTTGGCGTGGCGGCTCATCTGGTTCTGAGTCTTGACCAGTTCTGCGGTGCGCAGTTTAACCGTTTCTTCCAGTTTTTCGGAGTATTCTTGCAGGGCGGTCTGCGAAATGCGCAGACTGGCGATCATTTCGTTAAAGGCCTGGGCCAGTTGCGCCACCTCATCCTCTCCTTCTATCGGCACGTCCTGGCGTAGATCCTGCGTCCGGGCGATATTCTGGGTGATCCGCGCCAGGTCTTGAACCGGGCGCACGATACTTTGGGAGAGGAGCGCCGTCATCAACGTCGATAGCAGGATGGCCAGCAAGAGCAGGCCGGCAGTGGCGTAGAAGATTTCGCCGATGGGGGCAAATACCTCCATCTGCTCCTGTTCGACGATGACGCCCCAGCCGGTGGCGCCGCTGACCGGGCTGTAAGAAGCCAGCAGAACCTGCCCGTTCAGCGCATCCTGGTAGGTGGTATGCCCCTGATAGCCCGCCAATACCTGGTGCAAGGCGGCGTCCACGGGCTGCCCGATACGTTCGCGCCGCGGGTGGGCAATGATCACCCCATCTGGCGAGATGACGTAGGCGTGCCCGCTGCGCCCGATGGAGATTTCGTCTACCCGGCGCCAGATGGAGCGCAGATCGATTTCTGCAACCATAATCTGGCTGTTGGAACGCTGGTCGGGGGCAATGCGCAAGGCGGCGTAAACGACCGGCACGCGGTCGGCGCCGGTGATGGTGACCGGTGAGAGATAGTGTATCCCAGACAGAGCGGCCTGCAAAGCGACGTCGACCTGGAGTATGCGTGGGGCAGGTGGACGCCCGAGGAGTTGTTCGCCGCTGGTTATTTTTTGTAATTCGTCCAGCGGGTCGGCCAGATGGATGAGCAGCCGGCCTTGCGGATCAAACAAATAGAGGGCGCGATAAGTGAGCGGCGATACGCGGCGGAAATCGAGCATGGCCTGCGCCTGCAGCGGAAGTTTTTCGGGGGCGGCGTGTAACTGGGACGTAAAGAGGCGGATGTTATTCCAGATGCCGTCGAACTCGGTGCGGATGTCCTGGGCGACCAGCATTGCCAGCTGGTCGTTGCGTTGGTTGACCTCGTGGCGGATGGCCTTCTGGCTGATGCCCACTGCCAGCCAGCCAAAGAGGAGCAGGAAACACAACGAGACCGTGATCTGTGAGAGCAAGACTCTGCGCGACAGGCTTGTGCGCCACCGACGCCGGATGAACTGTAATGGACGAATCATGGATTGTCTGCTGCCTTGACGATAATTGTGCCATTAATGATTTCTTGTCTGATGCGTTCCAGGTCGGCCTGGATTTCTTTGGAAACCAGCCTGTCGTTGAGCGGGCCGATGGCCAGGCCGTTTTCCTTCAGTCCCAGGGCGCGCACGCCGGGGGTAAAACGGGCGTCGCGCACGTCTTCAATCAGCGCCAGCACGGCGCTGTCCATGCGTTTGCGGCGGTTGCCCACCACGTTATCGGGGGCCAGGTAAATCTGTTCGCCGCTGGTGCCGACGGTCAATTTGCCGGTCTCTTTGGCCGCTTCGATGATGCCCAGCCCGGTTCTGCCGGCGGCATTGTAGATGATGTCTACCCCCTGGGCGTACTGCGTTAGGGCGGCGCGCTTGCCAACCGCGGCGTCGGAAAACGTGCCGGTGATGTCTGAGACCATTTCGACCTGGTCGTTCTGGTATCGAAGGCCCTGTCTGAAACCGCTCTCGATCCTGCGGGTGATGGCCATGTCAACCCCGCCGATAAAGCCCACTTTCCGGGTCTGGGTCAGGCGGGCGGACAACACCCCCATTAAGAAGTCGCCCTCCTGTTCGCGATAGATGATGGCGGCGACGTTATCCGCCCGCACTTCTGTATCGATGATGGCGAACTTCCGGTTGGAAAATTCTTTGGCCACCGTTTCGATTAACGGGCCGTTCTCAAAGCCGATGCCGATGATCAGATCGTATTCTTCGCGGGCAAACTGGCGCAGGTTTTCCAGGTTGGTCGTTTCGTTAGAGAAATCAACTGTTTTGAAGCGCACCCCGTATCGTTTTTGCGCCTCTTGCAGGCCAGTGTACGCCGAGTCATTGAAAGAACGATCCCCCAACCCGCCTTTGGCCAGGATCATCGCCACGTTCAATACCTTTTGATTGGCGGTGGGCTGTTCGTCTCCAGAACAGCCTGCCAACAGGCTCAGGTTAATCAGGAGGAAAACCATGACTGACAGCAAACCGGATACTTTGCGTGTATTCATTTGGCCTCCGCTGCTACCTGCGGAATGAAACGGGAGGATATTAATAAGATTGTACAACAAATTTGTTTGCCGGTCTGCTTTCAACTGTGAGATTGGTGAAACGCTGGTATACTTTACGGGCGTGCCGGGGCGTACAGACGTCTCTCTGGCAGGTAGTTCTATCTGGGCCACGGGTTTCTATGCTGGCCCGGCATCAGGAGAAAATTGTGACGACGGCCAATCCACGGGTGCCCTTATCCACCTTTACCTACGACCCCGATTATTTTGAAATGTTGTTTGCGATCGAGGACCGCCATTTCTGGTTTCGCGCCCGCAATCGCCTGTTGGCCGCTCTGGTACAGCAGATGGTGGACAGTCTGCCACAGGATTACCGCGCCCTGGAAGTGGGCTGCGGGACGGGCAACGTGCTGCGCATGTTGGAGACGGTGTGCGGCCGTTCGCACGTGTTGGGGATGGATTTATTCCGTAAGGGGTTGCAGTATGCCAGCCAGCGGGTGACCTGTGGGCTGGTGCAGGGCGATATGCATCACCCGCCGTTTGCCACCGGGTTTGACCTGATCGGCCTGTTTGATGTGCTCGAGCATCTGCCCGAAGATGTGCGTGTCTTGCAGGATTTGCGCAGCATGCTGGCGGTGGGCGGGGTGCTGCTGTTGACCGTGCCGGCCGACCCCGGTTTGTGGAGTTATTTTGACGAAGCCAGCCACCACGTGCGTCGTTACCATGTTGGTGAACTGCGCCAGCGGCTGCTGGACGCCGGTTTTGAGGTTGAATATCTGACGCCCTACATGGTGAGCATCTTCCCCATGGTGTGGAGCGGCCGGCGGTTGAATGCACTGTTACGCCCGACCGAGATACACGAGGTCAAAGTGCATCACCTGGCAGCCAGCGAATTGCGCATCACGCCGGGGATTAACGAGGTATTGGAGTGGCTGCTCTCGTTGGAGCGCAGCGCGATTTTGCACCGCCGGGTGCAGCCGTTTGGCACCTCCTTGCTGGCGATGGCGCGGCGGGTCGACTGAACTCAATGGGCCGGCTGGATGGTGATGAGTAAATTGAACTGGCCGCAGCGCAGCTCATCGCCCGAGATTAACACGGTGGGGGTCAGCACGCGTTCGTCGTTGATAAACGTGCCGTTGGTCGAGGCCAGGTCTTCTACCCACCACTGGTTGTGATGATAATTCAGACGGGCGTGATGGGCGGAGATGGTTTCGTGTGCGATGGGACATTCGCAGGCCGGGTCGCGGCCGATGAAGATGTCGGGGATGATATAGCGCCGGGGGGTCTCGTTGTCGGCATCCAGCAGGGTAATGGTCAGTTCGGGGACTTTGCGCGAACCGAGATGCTGGGTGTGAACGTTTAGCTCGCGCCAGATGGTATACAGCGCCCATCCCAGGAATGCATACAGGCAGGCGGCCAATAGAAAACGCAGAGCCAGTACCAGGATGCCGCTCATCGCAGGATGGTGGTGAGGGGTTCGTCGCCGGTGGTGGAAGTGGGCGAGGTGCGCGAAGTAACCGGGCCGGTGCCGCTGGCAGGCGCGTCTTCGCCGTAGATGAGCGGCACGCCGGCCAGCGAAATCACGTCGCCCGGTTTGAGCGCCTGTTGCACGATGCGTTGCCCGTTGACGTAGGTGCCGCCGGTCGAGTTGAGATCAAAAAGCACGTAACGCCCGCGAATGGCGCGCAGTTGGGCGTGATTGCGCGAGACGCGCGGGTCATCGATGATCAGGTGGTTGCTGGTACGCCGGCCGATGTTGATCACCACCTGGTCGAGGGTGAAGATGTGATCGCCATTGATGATCAAAAAGGCGTTGACGGGCAGTCCATCGCTGCTAGCGCGCCGCACCTGAGCCGCCTGCGGCGCGGGCAGATTGGCGGTTTCGGCAAGTACGTCCTGGCCGCTGGTGCACAGGATGTAGAGACTGTCGAGCGGCAGATTGGGGTCGACGGCCAGGTGCAGGGTGGGCTGCGCCACGAAGCGTACCCCGGCTTCACAGGCGGCGGTGTTGAGCGCCGCCGCCAGGGCGTCCAGCAGATCGGGACGGGCCTGCCAGAAAGCCAGGTTTTCGGGGTGCAGATAGATGGTATACAGGCCGGGGGCGAGGTAGCGCTCGTCTTCGGGCTCGATGTAGTGCTGCATGGCTTCTACCAGGCGGTGCGCCAGCTGGTTCTGCGGGGTGCCCCACGGCAAAAATTGCACGCTGCTTTCGATCAGCGTTTGCAAACGATTTTCGATTTGATCCAGTCGTGATCTCATATTGTATAATTATACCGACATGACTGCAAATAGGGATAGTGGTTTCCGCGAGTTATCTCACACTGCCGATTGGGCCTTGCAGGTCTGGGCGCCCGATTTGCCGGGATTGTTGGCGCAGGCGGCCGGCGGAATGTACGCTCTGATGGAATTGGAATGGCGCCCGGAGGAAGGCTGCCGGCGCAGCTTTGACCTGACGGCGGCGGATGATGAAGGGCTGCTGGTGGCTTTTTTGAGCGAGCTGCTCTATTTGCTGGAGGACGAGCGGCTGGCCTTTGATTGTTTTGATCTGGACATCACCGCCGGACGGCTGCACGCCTGTTTGCAGGGGCGGGCGGTTGCGACGATTGGCAAGGAGATTAAGGCGGTTACGTACCACAATCTGTTGATCCGTTCGGGGGCGGACGGCGTGGAAACGATCATCACGTTTGATGTGTAATGCGGAGGAAACGATGAGCATTCCCCTGACCGACATCCATAAAATCAGCGAATACGAGTGGGAAATCCCCGCCGGTTATCGCAAGGACATGCGCGTGCCGGTGCGTTTGTTTTGCACGCGCCAGATTTTGGAGCAGGCCAGCCGTGACCTCTCGCTCGAGCAGGCGATCAACTCGGCCACACTGCCCGGCGTGGTGGGGCAGGTGCTGGTCATGCCGGATATGCACCAGGGCTACGGTTTTCCGATCGGCGGTGTGGCCGCCACACGTTATGGGGAAGGGGTGATTACGCCGGGCGGCATCGGTTACGACATCAATTGCGGGGTGCGCCTGCTCGCTTCGGGCATCGCGCTGCAAGAGGCCGAACCCTACCTGAACGCCCTGGCGACAGCGTTGGAGCAGGAATGTCCCAGCGGGGTGGGTTCCAGGGGGGCCTGGACGTTGAGTGAAAGCGAACTGGAAAAGGTGTGTAACCTGGGGGCGCGTTGGGCGCTCAAACAGGGACTGGCCAGTGAGAATGACCTGCGCCGCACCGAAGAAACCGGTTGTGTGCCGGGGGCAGACGCCGGGCGGATGAGCTCGCGCGCCAGAAAGCGCGGCCTGGATCAACTGGGGACGCTGGGTTCGGGCAATCATTTCATCGAGGTCGAAGTAGTCGAGCAGGTGTACGATCTCGAGGCGGCGCAGGCGATGGGCATCCACGAGGGCTGCCTGACGCTGCTCATCCACTGCGGCTCGCGCGGCCTGGGGCACCAGATTTGCACCGATTACGTCCAGGCGTTTCAGGATGCGGTGCGGCGCTACGGGATTGCGCTGCCGGATCGCGAACTGGTGTGCGCCCCGCTGGATTCGCCCGAAGGCCAGGATTACCTGGCGGCCATGCGCGCCGCGGCCAATTTTGCGTACGCCAACCGTCAGGTGCTGGCGCATTCGGCGCGCAAGGCGTTCGAGCGCGCCCTGGCGGGTAAGGTGCGCAACTGGCAGCTCCACCAGGTGTACGACATTGCCCACAATATGGGTAAGGTGGAGACGCATCGGGTGGAGGGGAAAGACTTGAAGTTGTGCGTCCACCGCAAAGGCGCCACACGGGCGTTTGGGCCGGGGGCAGCCGGGCTGCCGGAGGAGTACGACAGTGTGGGCCAGCCGGTGCTGGTGCCGGGCAGCATGGGCACCGCCTCGTGGGTGCTGGCGGGCACGGCCGAGAGCATGCAGCGTTCGTTGGGGTCGTGCTGCCACGGCGCCGGGCGGGTGATGAGCCGCAGCCAGGCCAAACGCGAGGTGCGCGGCGAACGCCTGCGCCAGGAGTTGGAGGACGACGGGGTGCACGTGCGCGCCGGCTCGCTGCCCGGCCTGGCCGAAGAGGCGCCCAGCGCCTATAAGGACGTGGACGAGGTGGTCAGGACGGTGTGCGGGGCGGGGATTGCGCGCAAGGTGGCGCGTTTACGCCCGGTGGTAGTGATCAAGGGTTAGACAGCCGGGGCGCTGATGGTTGCCAGTCGGGCGTGGGTCAGCTCGACCAATGCTTTGACCGGCAGGCGGATGTTGAGCCCGCGCTGACCGCCCGAGATGTGGATCTGGTCGTGCGCCTGGGCGGCCTGGTCGATCAACACCTGAAAGCCGCGGTTGATCAACGCCAGCGGCGAGATACCGCCGGCCTGCAGACCGGTGAGCAGTTCGGCCTCGCGCTGGCTGGGGACTTTGACCTTTTTCTCGCCCAGCACGGCGGCAATGGCTTTGAGGTCGGCCTCATGCGGGCCGGGGATGACCGCCAGGATGGGTTTGCCGGGGTGGTCGCGCACGATCACGATGGTCTTGTAGACGATTTCGGGCGGCACGCCCAGCATTTGGGCGGTCTCGAGCGCGCCGATCTTTTCGGCCGGCAGTTCGTAGGCCGTGTAGGCAATCTTGCGTCCGTCTAAAAAGCGGGTGATATTATTGGCAACAGGCATACTGGTTTAGCCGCGAATGTAGATCGGGTTGCTGTAGATCCAGCCGCGCCGGCGGCCGAGGTAGTGCACGTAACATTCCACGCGATAGACGCCGGGCTGGTTGGCGATGTAGGTGCCGGCGTCGCTGTTGCGCCACGAACGCACCGGCTTACCGTCTTTTAAGAGATAGCATTCGCATTTGGCCGGCAGGCGAATTTGCAGGGTGATGCCGCCGTTCAGGTTGATCTCGTCGCCCATACTGGCGATCTGATCCCGGCCCTGGGCCACAAAGCGAAAACCGCGGGTGGGGGCGGGCAGATCGTACCCCACGAAGGCGTGCCCCTGGCGCAAGGCATCCAGGATCATGCGCCGGTCGGCGGCCAGGTCGCCGCTCAGGCCGGTCTCGGTTAACAGGTGGGTGTTGATGCAGCGAAAGTGAAATTCGTACGGGTAGAGGGTGCGGTGGACGGGGCCCATCGAGACGTGCAGGGCGTGGGCGTCTGACCCGCCGACGGCGGTGACGCGTTTGCCGGCGGCCAGCAGTTCGTCCCACTTGCTGAGTGTGGCCGGCATGGGGCCGGTGGCGATATATTGCGGGAAGAAGGCGTGAAACGCGGCGTGGAGCAGCCGGTTGCTCACCACCGTTTTGAATTCACTCAGGTTATTCCACAGTTCGATGCCGGTAAAGCCGTTGACCTGCCAGTCTACCCAGGCGATGTCCTCCTCATTGAACAGCGGCAGCGCCACTTCGTAGGGGTGGGCCAGAATAGAAACGCCGCCCGCCTGGTTGACCTGATCGATCAGACGCTGCGGCTGTGGGGCAAAGGTGCACAGTTCGCGATTGGCGCCAATGGCCAGCAGGTGGTTCTTTTGCGGCTGGCGGGTGCGGTCGTGAATCTCTTCGCCCACCAGCATCAGCAGGCGGCGTTCGCCGCTGCCGTGGTAGCCGTCGAGCCCCTGAACCAGAACATTGTGATCGGTGACGATGACGACATCGAGGCCGGCATTCAACGCCGCCCGGGCAATGTCTTGATGGCTGCCCCGGCCGTCGGAATATGTGGTGTGGATGTGTAAGTTGGTGATGAGTTCTTCCATAGCGTTGACGATTCGGTCAAATAAACGGTATAATCGATCTGTTGTTCAATTTCAGGAGGCACAGCGTGGCACAATATCTCGATATTGCTTTGATTATAATCTCAATTGCCCTGATCACCAGTGTGATTCTACAGAATAAGGGCGTTGGTCTTGGCGGTTTGACCGGCGGCGAAAGCGGCGGCGTTTTTACTGCCCGGCGCGGCATTGAGAAGACGCTATTCTGGGTTACGGTGGGGCTGAGCGTAGTTTTTGTCGTCCTCACGGTAGTCACGGTGGCGATCAGCGGGTAAGGTAAGCATTCCATATCCATACTACGGAGCCCTTTCCAGTCCATTTGAAGGGCGACTCGCCAGCTCTGGGGAGTTCGCTCTTTTTAAATTTCAACTATGAAGAAGTTACGTTGGCAACTGTTGATTATCTTTTTGACCGGCCTGGTGGTCGGTGTGTTGCTGTTGGGGGAGCAGCGCACGGGTGGGGGAACATCCAACGCACCTGAACCCGTTCAGGGCGGCACCTATACCGAGGCGTTGGTCGGTTCCTTGCAGCGTCTCAACCCGCTGTTAGATTACTATAACCCGGTCGATCGGGATGTCAATCGCCTGTTGTTTAGCAGCCTGGTGCGTTTTGATTCGCGCGGCATCCCCGTGCCGGACCTGGCCGAATCCTGGGGGATTTCGCAGGACGGTACGATCTATAACTTTGCCCTGCGTCCCAATCTCAAATGGCACGACGGCAGGCCGTTGACCAGCGACGACGTGGCTTTTACCATCGATCTGTTCCGGCAGGATGGCTCGCCGCTGCCCGAGGACTTGCAGACGTTCTGGAAGGACATCGAGGTCAAGAGCCTGGACGAAACCAATTTGCAGTTCCGCCTGCCCGAGCCGTTTGCGCCCTTCCTGGATTATCTGGCGTTTGCCGTGTTACCCCGCCATCTGCTGGGCGATATTCCGGCGGCCGAGATGGTCAATGCGCCGTTTGGTTTACAGCCGGTCGGCAGCGGGCCGTACCGTTTCGACCATCTCATTGTGGAAAACGACGTGATTAGCGGGGTGGTGTTGTCGGCTTACGAGGAGTATCACTTCAAGCGCCCGTACATCGATCAGATCACCTTCCGTTATTATCCCGACGGATCGTCGGCGCTGCAGGCCTATCGCGAAGGGACGGTGCAGGGGATTGGCCAGGTTCCGGCGGATATCTTACAGCCTGTGCTGGCCGAACCCAATCTGGCGGTGTACACCGGGCGTAAGCCGGAGCTTTCGCTGGTGCTCTTCAACCTGAAGAACCCGGAAGTGTCTTTCCTGGCGGATATCAACGTGCGTAAGGCGTTGATGATGGGTCTCAACCGGCGCTGGCTGGTCAATCATTTGCTGAACGGTCAGGCGATTCTGGCCGAAGGCCCGATTTTCCCCGGCACCTGGGCGTATTATGACGGTACCCAACCCTACGCCTTCGACGTGGATAAGGCCGTCCTGACCCTCAAGGAAGCCGGTTACGTCCTCAGCGGCGAGACGGACACGGTGCGCAAGAAGGCCGATGTTGCCTTGAGTTTTATCCTGCTTCACCCGGATGATGATACCCATCGCCTGATGGCCGAAGCCATTCAGAAAGATTGGGCCAAACTGGGCGTGCAGGTGCAGCTTGAAGCCGTGCCGTATGATCTGTTGATCAACGAACGGCTGGCCGGGCGCGAATATCAGGCGGCGCTGGTGGATTTGAACCTGACGCGTTCACCCGACCCCGACCCGTACCCATTCTGGGATCAGGTGCAGGCGACCGGCGGCCAGAATTACACCCAATGGGATCAACGCATGGCCAGCGAATACCTGGAGCAGGCGCGGGTGGCGTTGGATTTGAACGAGCGGGCGCGGTTGTACCGCAATTTCCAGGTGTTGTTCCACGACGAACTCCCGGCCCTACCGCTGTATTATCCGGTCTATGCGTACGCGGTCGATAAGCAGGTTCAGGGCGTGCGCATGGGGCCGCTGTTCGATAGCAGCGACCGGTTTGCGACGGTGCGCGAGTGGTTCCTGATCGCCAGGGCGGCGGCTACCGCTGTACCCTGAAAGAGCGCCTGATGTTCGCCGGCGAACAGGATTGGCTGCTGCTTCGTTCTGGCGCAGATGATTTGTACGATTATCTGCTCTCGGCGGAGTTATATGGCACCGCCACCCCGGCGCGGGGCGGCGGTGAGGCGCTGCGTTTGACGGTGGGTAATGTGCTGCTCAGCCTGCGCCGGCTGCGGGCGGTGCGCTGGCCCGCCGGCCAACAGGAAACCCTGGATGGCCTGGAGCGCAATATTCTGGGGCTGCGCCAACGCTGGCGGGCCAACTGGCAGCGTAAGGCGCAGCGCGAGTTCGTCGCCCGGCTGCAACTCTGGCAGGATTACCTGCACGAGGTCTCGAGCGAGGGCGGGCGTCACCGCACGGAGTACGCCTTTAAAGTGCGCTGGCGCGCCGTGCTGGAATGTCTGCGCCCGGAGTTGGGGACGGGGCAGCTTGAAGAGCCCCGGCAGCGCCTGGAAGGATTGGAAAGGCGCCTGGAGGCGTTGTCTGTCGCCGCCGATTTTGTTTGGGAAGCCGACCTGGCGCCTGCTTTCCCGAGCGAGCCTTTCTGGTTTTTGTATCGCAGTTTGCGTTGAGCGATGGGAGGTTGTCATGCCGTCTTTTTTTACCCGCGCCGGTGACGATGGCACCACGGGGCTGTTGGGCGAGGGACGGGTGCCCAAGTACGATTTGCGTCTGGAAGCGTTGGGAACGGTGGACGAGGCCAGCGCCGCCCTGGGGATGGCGCGCGCCCTGTGTAAGGCGCCCGAAACGGCCGAGATTGTGCTGCGCCTGCAGCGTGATCTGTACGGGTTGATGGCCGAACTGGCCGCCACGCCCGAGAATGCTAAAATTTTTCGCTTTATCGAGCACGATCACGTGCTCTGGTTGGAAGAGCAGACCGAGCGCTTGAGCGCGCTGGCCGGGGTGCCCTCCGGGTTTATCGTGCCGGGCGATGCTTTGCCCGGTGCGGCCTTTGACCTGGCGCGTACGGTGGTACGCCGGGCAGAACGGCGGGTGACCGAACTGGCCGGCCGCGGCGATCTTAGCAACGCCGAGGTGCTGCATTACCTCAACCGCCTGTCCTCGCTGATCTTTGTCATTGAACTGCGTGAGAACCAGGTGGCGGGCTTTGCACGCCCGACGCTGGCGAAAGGGAAATGAGTTGATCGGGACGCTGCTGAATGTCGCCGCCATTCTGGTGGGCGGCGCGTTGGGTTGTGTGTTGGGCGGGCGGCTGCCCGATCGTCTGCGCCAGACGGTGGTGGCCGGCCTGGGACTGTTTACCCTGGCCTATGGGGTGCAGATGTTCTTGCAGACCCGCAACGCGTTGATCGTCCTGGGCAGTATTCTGGTCGGGGCGTTGTTGGGCGAATGGTGGCAGATCGAGGCGGTCTTGCAGCGCCTGGGCGGCTGGTTGGAACGTCGTTTTAACCACGGCGGCGATCAGAACCGCTTCGTGCGCGGTTTTTTGACCACGGCGGTGATGTTTTGCGTGGGCCCGATGGCGATCCTTGGGGCGGTGCAGGATGGCTTACAAGGGGATTACAGCACCCTGGCGGTGAAAGCCGTGCTGGATGGTTTTGGATCGCTGGCGTTTGCTTCCAGCCTGGGGGTGGGGGTGCTGTTTTCCGGCCCGGCCGTGCTGCTCTACCAGGGGGGCATCACCCTGCTGGCGGCGCAGGTGCAAACGGTGGTGACGCCGGCGATGATGACCGAGATGAGCGCCGTGGGCGGCGTCATTCTGATGGGCATGGCGATTGGCAGCCTGTTGGAACTGCGCCCCATCCGGGTGGGCAATTTCCTGCCGGCGCTGGTGATTGCGCCGCTGCTCGTGGCGCTGCTGGCGCGCTTCGGGTTTTAGAGGCTCTGATCAGGGGGCATTTTTCGCGCTGATTTTTTTCGCAAGAATACCATAATCATTCCGTCATCCACGGAAGCACCCTTTCTTCGAAAACGTTAGAATGAGCAGGACACCCATGAAAAAAATCGTTTTTTGCCTTATCCTTTTACTCAGTCTCGGTTATGTGACGGGGTGT
>CAZHTS010000101.1:0-15551 GCA_964535315.1 uncultured Anaerolineaceae bacterium | reverse complement strand
CCTTGCGGTGCTTTTTGTTGTGTGCCCCCACAGAGATTCGAACTCTGGTTTTAGCCTTGAAAGGGCTGCGTCCTGGTCCCCTAGACGATGGGGGCGATCAACGAGGAGTATTTTATCATGACCCTATGAATCGGTCAAGTTTTTGGTGGGTCATTTTGAGAGGAATTTGTCAGGCAAATTTCCCAATCCCGCTTCAGGAACTGCGCGCCCAGGCGGTCAGGGCCAGAACCACCGCGGAAAGAATTTGATTCAATACCAGGGCGCGCTGCTGGCGGACAGCCAGGGTGCCCTGGAGCCGGGGATTGCCCGCTTTGCCGGCCGCCTCGGCCAGCGCCAGACGTTGCAGGGCGGGCAGCAGCCCCCAGGTCAGGTAGGCGCTCAGGACGAGCATGGCGCCCACAGCCAGATGCTTGAGCAGCATGGCCGTGGCCCACGAGCTATCGATGGAGAGGAAGCCGTGATAGGCCGGGTGGGCGCTCATTTGAAACATACCGCTGCCGGCCAAAAGCGCCAGGCTGAACCAGGCGATCTGCTGCAGACGTTCTTGCAGGGCGCGCAAAAACACCTCGTACGAACCGGCGGGCAGGGTACGTCGGGCGGCCGGGATCACCAGCCAGGCCAATGTACTCTGCCCGCCAATCCAGATGACGGTGGCCAGCAGGTGCAGCCAGTAGGCAAGCGCCAGGGCCCAGACCGGCATAGTCCTAAGGCGCCGCGGTGGGTGCTTCGCCGCCGCTATCCACGGTAGGCTCGACCGTTGGCTCGGTGACGGTGCCGCCGCCGCTTTCGCTGGTCGGTTCGGTGACGCCGCCGGTATCGACGGTGGGCTCAATTTGCTCCGGTTTGGGGGTCTTGGTGACCGGAGCACATAGTTTGCGCACCTTGGTGGCAGTAGGGGCGATCGAAGCCTCATCACCACCCACGGCCAGGGCGTTCTGGTAATAGCCGTCGGCCTCGCACCATTTTTCCTGCGCCAGCAGGGTGTCGGCGTAGCGAATGTTGGCGATGCGGTAGCGATCAATCGCCGTCCAGCCGGAACCATCGCGCATGTTGGGGAAGGTGGGGTAGATCTGAGCAAAGTACTCGATCACCTTTTGCCAGTCCAGGCCCCAATATACGGCGCCGGTGATGTACAGGCGCGCCCAGGTGCGATACCCTTGGGCTTCCTTATCCAGGGGCGCAAAGCGCTCGGCCAACGCCAGATCGTAGAGACCGCCTTCAAGGTTACCCTTCTTGGTGATCTTATCGACGCCGCGATTGCGCAGGGCGGTGTAATAAATGCCATCGGCCTCGACGGCGCGGTATTGCAGGTTGCGCTGGCGTAAGGCATCTAGCACGTCAATAGTGGTCTGCCATTCCCCCGCGTTCAACAGGGCCACAGCCTGATTGAACAGTTCTTCCTCGCCGCGCAGGTCCTGGGTGGGCTGCACGGTGGGGGTGGGCACCGGGGTGGGGGTGTCGATCTTCACCGTCGACATAGCAACCATCACTTCGGTCAGTTTCTGGCTGGCGCCGGGGAAGACAGGGTCGAGCTTGATTACATACTCGTACCGCTGGCGGGCCAGTTCAAGCCGGCCGGCTTCTTGATCGGCGATGCCCAGTTGAAACTGAGTAGCGGCGAGGACTTTTTTCTGCTTCTCGGCTTCAGCGGCGCGATCAGTCAACGCCTGTTGGTAACCCAGGTAACCACCGACGACAGTGATGACGAACATGAGCAGAATGCCCAGCACAACCCAGGGCCAACGGCGCGGCCCCTTTGGTTTCTTTTGTTTCCCGATTTTGATGGGAGAGGTGTCTTCGATTTTTGTAGTTTCCATAGGAGGTATTATACCGTATTTCCGACCGGCTACAGTTTCAGGATCAGGCGCGCTTCTTTCCAGCCGGGCAGGATGGCCACCAGGCTGCCGAACGACAGGGCGGCAAGACTGGCAAACAAAGCGGGCATAAAGTTGCTCAGCCCCCACAACGTCAGGGCGGCGGTGGCGCCGCCCAGCACGGCGCCCAGTACGGCGCGCAGCAGGGTGCCGCCAATTTGTAATGGCGCTACCAGCCGGCGGTTCAATAGGGTGAGCAGCAGGATGGCTTCACCGGTGAAGGCCAGGGCGTCGGTCAGGCTGATGCCGGGTGCACCGAATGGGCGATAGAGCGAGATGCCCAACAGGGCGTACAGGCCAAGCTTGAATACAGCGGTTAGCAATGGGATGAGGGTGTTCTGTTGGGCGTAGAACGAGCGCGAACCGATCTCCAACAAACAGTACGAGGTCATGCCCAGCAGGTAGCCGCGCGCCACCCATAAGAGCAGATCGGTCTGTGCGGTATCAAAATGGAAGGCGAAGACCAGCAACGGGCGCAGGCCAAAGGCCAGCACGGCGGCCAACGGCAGGCTGATGGAGAGCAGGGCGCGCAGGGCGCGCTGGATGGTGGCATGAAAGGTTTGATAATCCTGGCGGGTGAATTGTTCGGCCAGGGTGGGCAGCAGGACGATGGCTACGGCGGTGCCGATGAGCGTTTCGGGCACCTGCATGATCATCCAGCCATAGGTCAGGGCAGAGACGGCGCCCGCTTCAAGCCGGGAAGCCAGGTTGTCGCGCAGCAGGAAGATGAGTTGAATGGCGAACATGGTCAACAAACGGGGGCCCATCAGGCGCAGCACTTTCTGTACGGCGGCGTCTCGCAGCCCGATGCGCGGCGTCCAGCGGAACTGGTAACGGATCATGCCGGGTATCTGAATGCCAAGGTGCAACAGGGCGCCGATGATCACGCCGTAGACCAGCCCATGTACGCCCAGGCCAAAGGCCGGCAGGGTGACGCCGCCCAGGGTGTAACCCTTTTCGGGGGCCAGCACCAGGGCGCCAAAGATCTGGCCGATATTGTAGAGGCCCGGGGCCATAGCCGGCAGGAGAAAGCTCTGGTTGGCCTGTAAACTGGCCATGACCAGCCCGCTGAGTGAGAAGATCATGGTGGCCAACAGGTTGAGCCGCATCAGAGTGGCGACCAGTTCCTGTTGGTCGCGGTTGAAGCCCGGAGCGATGCCCAGTTCCCAACGGATGAGTGGGCCGGCCAACACACCGACCACCAACGCCAGGATGGCGGTGATGATAAAGGCCAGGTTGGCAATGCGCGAAAAAAGGTTCCAGGCGGCGGGACGGCCTTGCTGGGTGAGCGTTTCGGTCAGCACGGGAATGAAGGCGCTGGCCAGGGCGCCGCCGGAGATCAAGGCGAAGAGCAAATCGGGGACGTTGTTGGCAACGTTGAACGCATCCAGGTCGGCCGAAAGACCGAAGGAGCGAGCGATGACGACCTGGCGCAGGAAGGCCAGACCTTTATCCACGGCAAAAAAGAAAGCAATCATCAGGGATGTGCGGGTTAGTCGACTCATACGATTGATTTTACCCGAAACTTGCACGATGGCAGAAACTTGTGGCTTGCGGCAAAGATGGTTTACAAGCGGCGATGGTAAAATGAAATGAGAAAGGACGGTGGGTATGAACGAATTCGAGCACAAACAGGCGCTTTTGCTGGCGCTGTTAGACAAACATCATCTGGACGGTTTGCTGTTGCAGCGCAGCAGCAGCCTGTCCTGGGCGACCTGTGGGGCGTCGTTGTACGTCAATACGGCGGCCAGTAATGGCATCGCTTCGTTGTGGATCGACCGTGATGGACGCTATCTGTTTACCAACCGGATCGAGGAGCCGCGCTTGATCCGGGAAGAGGGTTTGCAGGCGCAGGGTTGGACGTTCCGGGTCAACCCGTGGTACGAGGCGGCGGCAGAGCTGGCGGCAATGACCGCCGGAAAAACGTTTGGCGCCGACCAGCCGCTGGCGGGTGCCAAAGACCTGAGCGCCGATCTGGCGCGTTTGCGGGCGATCTTGTTGCCAGAAGAGCAGGAACGCTTTCGGTCGTTGGCCCGCGATTGCGCCGCCGGCATGGACGCGGCGGCCCGGGCAGCGCGCCCGGGGCAGAGTGAATTTGAGATTGCGGCGCGCCTGGATGCAGAATTGCGCCAGCGCGGCTGCCAGGCAATTGTCAACCTGATTGCCAGCGACGAACGCATTTTTGCCTATCGCCATCCCCTGCCGACCGCCCGGCGGATGGAACATTACGTCATGCTGGTGGTGGTGGGCAGGCGACATGGGTTATCCTGTTCGCTGACCCGCCTGGTACATTTTGGCCGGCTGCCGGATGAGGTGCAGCGTAAGGCCGGGGCAGTGGCGCAGGTGGATGCGGCCTTTCTGGCGGCGACACGCCCGGGGGCGGCATTGAATGCCGTGCTGGCGAGCGGGCAGGCGGCGTATGCCCGGCTGGGGTTTGCGGACGAATGGAAATTGCATCATCAGGGCGGGCCGGCGGGCTACGAACCGCGCGAATGGTTGGCAACGCCGGATACCACCGATGCCGTCCGGCTGGGTGAGGTGTATGCCTGGAACCCTTCGATTACCGGTGTTAAGTCTGAGGATACGATCCTGGTCGGCGCAGAGCAAAACGAAGTTCTGACCGCCATCCCCGGCTGGCCGGTATTGGCGCTGGAGGTGGATGGGCGCAGGTATGATCGTCCGGCGATCCTGGAAATGTGATCAGCGACGGGCGCGTAGGGCGTGATTCTGATTGGGCACGAGAGCGGAGGCTGGCATGAAGAAGTTCCTGGCGCGTGGATTGGGTGTGGTGTTGATCCTGACCGCAGTATTGGGGTTGCTGTTGAGCGCCGGCGGGGTGGTCTGGGCGTGGCGATATCGCCCGGCGCTGACCGACCGGGTGCTCAAAGGGGTTGAAAAGATCCACAATCTGGCGGTGACCACCAACGATGGCCTGGTGGTGGTGGCGGACGCGCTGCAAAAAGCCAAGGATAACGTGGTGCAGTTGAAAACAACCAGCGAGAGTGTGTCGGCGGCGCTTACCGCCACCACGCCGGTGGTAAAGGATGTGGGCACGTTGGTGGGCGTCGATCTGGTGACGGTGGTGGATAAGACGCGCTCCTCGCTCGATTCGGCGGCGACCAGCGCCCGATTGATCGACGACACACTGGGGATTATCTCGGCCCTGCCGTTGATCGGGGCGCGGTACAAACCGGATGTGCCGCTGGGGGTGAGTATCAGCGAGATTTCACTCAGCCTGGCCGGGCTGCCGGATCAGCTTACCAAAGTGCAGGGGCAGCTTGAAAAGACGTCCAGCAACCTGGAGATGGTGGCGTACGACCTGCAAACGTTGTCCGGGAATCTGGATCAGATCGACGCCAATCTGGATCAGGCGCGCCTGGTGGTGGTGCGTTACCAGTCCAACTTCAAAGAGTTACAGGAGTGGCTGGACGATATCCGCCAGCGGCTGCCGGTCTTCTCACGGAACCTGGGGATTGCCCTGACCGTTTTTTGCGTCTGGTTGGCGCTGTCACAACTGGGCCTGCTGGTACAGGGTGTGCAATTGCTGCGTGTGCAGCGATAATTTCATGCTGCGCTGGCCGGCCTGAGGCTGGGAAAAATCGGATTATATGGGTATAATTCGGCGCATGAACGATAAAATTTCGCGCCGCGATTTTCTCAAGTTGTGTGGTGTGGGGATGGCGGGGCTGGCGCTGCGTCCACAGCGGTTGTTTTCGCAAGACCTGGACGTGGGGATGATGGCCCGGGTGGGCACGCGCTCGGTCAGCGTGCACAGTATGCCGTGGGACGAGAGCCGTATTCTTTACCAGCGCTATCGCGACGAACTGATCAATATTTATTATGAAGAAGTGTCCGAGCATGGCCCCGGCTATAATCCGGTATGGTACCGGGTGTGGGGGGGATATATTCACAGCGCCCACTTGCAGCGAGTCAAGATGCAGTTGAACCCCGTCCTGGCGCAGGTGTCGGAACGGGGTGTCCTGGCAGAAGTCAGCGTGCCGTATACCCAGTCGTACCTGAAACTGCCCAAGGGCCAGTGGCAGCAGGTTTATCGCCTGTATTACCAGAGCACCCACTGGCTGGTGGGTGTAGAAGAGGGCCCGGATGGGGATGCCTGGTATCGTATTCGCGACGAACTGGGCGACATGGAATATCTGGCGCGCGCCGAGCATTTCCGCCCGATCCCGCCGGAGGAGATGGCGCCGATTTCGCCGGATGTGCCCATGGAGAAGAAGCGCATCGAGGTCTCACTGGCGAAGCAGGAATTGATCGCCTACGAAAACGATCAGGTGGTGCTCAAGACGCGTATTTCCTCAGGAATTCCCCAGCGCGAGGCGCCGCCGGGTGAGGTTTCGACCAATACGCCGACCGGTGAGTTCAATGTGATGTCTAAGATGCCTTCCAAGCATATGGGGGAGGCGACGTTGACCGACGATCTCGAGGCATACGTGTTGCCCGGTGTGCCGTGGGTCACCTTTTTCGCCAAGGATGGGGTGGCGCTGCACGGCACTTACTGGCATACCAATTTTGGCATGACGATGAGCCACGGCTGCGTCAACATGCGCACCGAAGAAGCGCGCTGGATTTATCGTTGGACGCTGCCGATTGCGCTGCCGGATGAGATCGAAAAGCGTGGTTTTGGTACGCGGGTGATCGTTCGTTAATCACCGTCGCCGACGAAATAAGCAAAGACGCGGTTGCCGAGCAAACAGCCGCGGTGTGTCAGCCGCAGGCGCTGTTCTGGCCCCCATTCCAACAGTCCGCGGCGGAGGAGCGTCTCGATTTCGTCGTGATAGACCGATTCCAGCGATTGCCCAAAGCGGGAAGCAAAACCGGCGGCCGAGACGCCCTCTTCGGTCAGGCGCAGACCCACCATCATGGTTTCCTGGATTTCGGCCTGGCGGTTGATCGACAGACGGCTGGTGTTGGCCGGGCTGAAGGGAAAAAGCTGGGTGGTGGCGTTGTGCACCTGCTGGATGTAAGCGCCGATGCCGGGCACGTTGGCCAGGCGATAACCGGCGGCGTAACCGTGCGCCCCGGCGCCAAACCCCAGGTAAGGGCGATTGCGCCAATATTGCAGGTTGTGACGACAACGCCGCTCGGGGAGGGCCCAGTTGGAAATCTCGTATTGCCGGTAGCCGGCAGTGGATAGACGATCGCGGGCGTATTCGTACATATCGGCGGCCAGGTCGTCGTCGGGCAGCGATAGCAGGCCGCGCCCGGCCCAACGCCCAAAGGGGGTGTCTGCTTCAATGGTAAGGGCATAGAGCGAAAGATGTTCGACCTGTAAACCAAGCACCAGTTCAAGGGTATGTTGCCAGCGTGCGAGCGACTGGCCGGGGATGCCGAAGATCAGGTCGAGGCTGATGTTATCGAAACCGGCCCGGCGCGCCTGGTAGACGGAGCGGATCACGTCGGGGTAATCGTGCCGGCGCTGGAGCAGGCGCAGGTCGTCGGGGTGGGCCGATTGCACGCCCAGGCTGAGACGATTGACGCCCATGCGGCGCAGGCCAGCCAGACCCTCTGCGCTGAGGGTGCCGGGGTTGGCCTCAAGGGTTACCTCCAGGTCGGGTTGCAGATCGTAACCGTTGTGCAGCGTGGATAATACCCCCGCCAGCAGATCGATTGGGAGGAGCGAGGGGGTGCCGCCGCCAAAAAAGATGGTGTGTACCGGCAATCGTCCGGCGCGCAGCGTCTGGCGGCTGACCAGTTCGGCTTCATGACGCAAGGCGGCAACATAAGCCGGAATGAGGCTCTCCTGACCGGCATACGTGTTAAAATCACAATATCCGCAGCGGTGGCGGCAAAAGGGGATGTGCAGATACAGGCTGTACGGATCCATCGCTTTGAGTGTACTCGATTTGAGGTTGCGAGGAAAGAGCTTCCTTTCATGGTATAATCTTAGCTTCCCGGGGTATGCCCGGTCTTGGAAAAACTATGAGCCCTGAAACGAACCCTACTTCTACCAAAGTGTGTCCAACTTGCGGAACTCGCTTGAGCGAGAGCGCCACGCGCTGCCTGGTTTGCGGGCGGACGTTTGCGCCGGTGACCTCGAGTGATGCCAGCAAAGCCGTCCAGGGACCGCGCATGCCGGAAATTACCCTCAGCCTGCCGGTCGCCCTGGGTTTAATGATCCTGGTGTTGGCGATTGGCATGGCCATTGTGTTTGCGGTGTTGCGCTCGAGCGGGGTGGAAATTGCCCCGACGGCGACGATTACGCCTTCACCGTCACCTACGGTGACGCAAACGCCGCTGCCGACCTCGACGTCCACGCCGCTGCCGACGTTTACCCCGCTCCCGGATATTGAATATACCGTGGCGGCCAACGACACCTGCCTGTCCATTGCCTACGCCTTCAAGGTATCGCCGCAAAGCATCATTGTCCTCAACAACCTGCCGGTGGCGTGCGATACGCTGTCGATCGGGCAGAAACTGCGCGTGCCGCAGCCGACGCCGACCGCTTCGCCCATGCCGACCAACACGCTCAGCCCGGAAAAGGCGACGGAAGTTGCCTGCGAGAAGGTTGAGTATGAGGTCAAGGCCGGGGATACGCTGGGTGGGATTGCGGCTGCGTATCGGGTGAGCATGGACGGTATCAAGGTCTGGAACGGCCTGACGACCGAAAGTGTGATTGCCGGTCAGACGCTCAAGATTCCGTTGTGTGAACGCCTGCCAACCCCCGGGCCGACACCGACGGCGACGCTCCCGCCGCCGTATCCGGCGCCTAACCTGCTTTTGCCGGCGGACGGCACCTCGTTTACGGGCAGCGACACGATCACGTTGCAGTGGGCGGCGGTTGGTGAGTTGCGCGAGGGCGAAGTTTACGCGGTGACGGTGGAAGATGTGACCGACGGTACCGGCCGCAAGGTGGTGGAGTACGTCAGCGACACGAAATTCATTGTGCCGGCCAATTTCCGCCCGGGCGGGAATACCCCGCACGTCATTCGCTGGTGGGTGGTAACGGCCCGGCAAAGTGGCACCACCAAAGACGGCCAGCCGATCTGGAGCCCGGCCGGGGCAGCCAGCACGCCGTTTGTGTTTAGTTGGACGGGTGGCGGCGCAGCGCCCGAGGCGGTAGCAACGCCGACGCCTTAAGCAGCATTTCTGATGATCGCAAAAGCGGAATGGAGCTCCCATTCCGCTTTTATGATTTATGCGTCAGTTGTGACTCTGTGTACTGTTTTAGAGATTTTCCAGATAATGGGTGGCCTGGATGGCGGCGGCGGCCCCCATACCGGCCGAGGTGATGACCTGGCGAAAGTGCGGGTCTGCGGCTTCGCCGGCGGCAAACACGCCGGGCAGGCTGGTGTGCATCAGGGCATTGGTGTGGATATAGCCGCGCGCGTCCATATCGAGCTGGCCTTTGAAGAGGGCGGTGTTGGGGGTGTGGCCGATGAAGATAAAAACGCCGTCGGTGGGCAGGTCGCTCTCTTCACCGCTGACGACGTTGCGCAGGCGCACGGCTTCAACCGCGTTCTGGCCGCGAATTTCACTGACCACCGAGTTCCATACAAACTGGATCTTGGCTTCCTGGCGGGCGCGGTTTTGCAGGATGGCGCCGGCGCGCAGGGCGTCGCGGCGATGAACGATGGTCACCGAGCTGGCGAAACGGGTAAGGAAGAGGGCCTCTTCCAGGGCGCTGTCCCCGCCGCCCACGACGACCACTTTCTTGCCTTTGAAGAACCAGCCGTCACAGGTGGCGCAATAAGATACGCCCTTGCCGGTCAGTTCGCTTTCGCCGGGCACGTTGAGATGATTGGGGCTGGCGCCGGTGGCGATGATCAGGGCATCGGTCTGGTATTCTTTGTCGTAAGTGTGGATGCGATAAGGCCGTTGCGACAGATCGACGGCCGTGGCGGTTTCAAACTCGACCCGGGCGCCGAAGCGTTCGGCCTGTTTTTGAAATAGTTCGCCCAACTGCGCCCCGCCGATGCCCTCGGGAAAGCCAGGATAGTTCTCGATGGTGTGGGTCAGGGCGGCTTGCCCGCCCAATTCGGTGCCGGTCAGCACCAGGGGGGCGAGTTCGGCGCGAGCAGCGTACAGGGCGGCAGCCAACCCGGCCGGGCCCGAGCCGAGCACGAGCACTTTGAGCGTCTGGGGGGCGCCGGCGTCTGCGCCGGAAGCGGGTGTCAGATTGGCAGACAGGTTGAATTCCATTGGTAGTTCCTCCACAAATTCAGCAGATGGTGAGCGAGCCTCGTTTATTCAGGGCAGTTGGCCGGCAGCAAGGTGAAACGATAGGGGGCGTCGGCCAGCGAAAAATATCGTTTGTCTTCGAGCAGTCCGTATTGTGTGCCAAAATACGTGTCAAAAATGATGCGAAAGGTGTTGACCGGGGTGATCTCGGGGTAGATCTTCTGCGCCCCTCCGGCGGGCAGGTAATAGGCGTTGAGGATCTTCATCCGGTTCTGGGGTTCGAGCCCCCAGCCGTGATCGCCCTGCAGGATAATGACCGGCGGCGTCTTGGTATTGTCCAGGATGTGTTTGAGCAGCGGTATGACGCGCTTGTTTAGATAGGTGACCTGATTGGGGTAGCCGGGGTCGGCGTCTTCACTCGGGCTGAACTCACCATCCGGGCCGATGATGAAGGGGCGATGCGGAGCTATGATGTGCAGGTAGACGAACTTTTTGCCCGGCAGGGCGGGAATGTTTTCCATTTCATCCAGGGCATGCATGGTCAGGTCGTACTTGCGTTTTTGCGGGGAGCGCAAATCCTCGGCCAGTTTCTGCTTGAGCGGGGCAAGGAATGAAGCGGGTTGTTCTCCCTCGTTTAAAGCTTCGTTCAACGGGCGCAGGGCGGTGGTATCGATCAGCAAATTCTCAAAGGCGTTAATACCGCCGGCGGCTGCGGCGTCTTCGCCGATATACAGATCGGCATCCGAAATGTTGGCCCAATCGTACCCGGTGTCGAAGGCGATCATGCGATAACCCAGGCGGGTAAAGTTACGCCGTACGGCGCTGTTGCTCAAATACTCCCGCAGCAGCTTGTAGTAAACCTCGCTCGAGTCGGGATCGAGATGGTAGCTGGCCGGGTCGAAGTAGTCCATGTTGAAAATCGAGGTGACCGAGAGGGCGGTAAAGCCATAGTTGCTCTGGGCGCAGCGTGGCAAGACAAACCCCAACTCGTTCAGTTGTTGAATGAATGCCCGGTTGTCGTAGCCATACATCTCGGATAGGGCGTCGGCGCGGGTATAGCCGTCGAGGATGATGAAATATACGTCGGGCAAATCTTCGCTGCGGAGGCCGGGCGGTAGTTGAACGGCGTTCTGGTCTGCTGCGGCAGCGCTGTTGACCTGGGTTGGCAGGGGAGCGAATTTCAGATAAATCAGTTGGCCGGCGACGAGCACGGTCAGGGCCAGGGCGGTCAGGTTGAAGATACGGCTGAGGTTTACAGCGTGTTTGCCATATTTCAACACGAGCATTGCGCCACCGGCTAACAACGCCAGCCAGACGAGCGCCAGGAAACGGTGACGCCCGATGACAAACCCAAGCACAGCCTTGCCCTCCAGCCAGGGGTAGAGGTGACCGTAGCTGAAGAAAAGCAGCAGGGTCAGCCCGCTGAGCAGAGCCGCCCGAGAAAGGTCGCGCAGGGTCAGCCCGGCCAGCCCATACAGAATCAGCCCGGCGAGGAAGGAAATCAGCAGGGCGCGGTACACGTCAACGGCAGGAATTTGCTCGAAATTGGCCGCCCACAGGGATAACACCGGGTAAACGGCGAGCAAAAGTGGATAGAATGGGAACCCGCGCAGGGTTGGGCGATGGATCTTGATCACAATTACAAAACCTTTGTTGGATTAGATGCAGAAACGGCCAAATGGTTACACCGTGTCACCGTTCTGCTGGCCGGGCGAACGGGCGATGAGGAAGAAGAGGAAGAGGAAAGATGGGTAAAGGTGTAAAAGCAGGCGGTCGAAGGATTTGGGGATGTGCCAGTCCAGGGGATGGGGCGTGATCAGGTAGATTGCCAGGTAGCCTAGCAGTTGAAAGGCGAGGAGGGCGGCGATCAGGCGGATGGCGGGACGCTCGCCAGAGGGAAGGTACGGGCGCATCAGCAGGAGATAGCCGGCCAGGATGAGCAAGAGGGGGATCGGCCAGCCGCCGAAAGAGACCAGGAATTTGACCAGGTACGACAGGATGGTCAGGTAACGTTGGGGATCGGCGATTTTTTGCAGCAGGGTAGCCAGGTTGTGGGCGTTGATCAGGTCGTTGGCGGGGGCGATGGCCTGTTTGAAATAGATGATTTCTGCCAGTGGCAGGGCTGCGCCCAAGGCAAAGAACAGCAGCGGGCGGGGCAGGCTCCTGTGCTTCCAGACGAGATAGAACGCCAGACCGCCCCCGGCGCCTGCCAGAAAGAGCAGTCCTTCGTTCTTGGTCCAGGCGGCGAAACCGGCCAGCAGGCCGGCCAGGGCCAGCGAGCCGGGGTCAAAGCCGCTGACGGCGCCGCGTTGAAACAGAACGAGCGTGGCGAGCAGGTAGCAGGCGGTGGGCACGTCGGCCTCCTGAGAGGTGCCCCAGGCCATGAACAGGGGGGTGCACAGCAGCACGGCGCCGGCCAGCAGCGCCTGGCGTAGATCGCGGGCGCGTCGCAGCCCGGCAACCAGCAGTCCGGCACAGGTAAAGGTGTACAGGCCGGCCAGGGCCATGGGGGCGCGCTGGGTCTCGCTGTGCAGATACTGCCACAGGCGCGCCACGTTAAGCGGCAGCAGCAGCGGGTAGTCGGCGTGCAGGAAAGCGGGCGAGAAATTGTGTGTCCAGGTCTCGCCGCCGCGCTGGATGAGGCGGGCCGACAGGTTCCAGATGGCCCAGGCGTCGTAGCGGCCGTGCGGGCGCACCTGATAGAGGGCGCTGAAGTTGAACAGCGCCAGCAGCAAGGCGAACAGGGCCACGGCGGACAACAGCAGGGTCAGGCGGTCGCGGTGCAGGCGCGGCCACAGCGGTGAGGCCGGGCGCCCGAGAAAACGCTGCCGGACGATCAGGGCGACAACGAGCAGGGCGAGAACGATCAGTTCGACCGGCAGGAAACCCTCCCGACCGGGGGCGGCAAACAGGCACCATACAAAGTAAAGCCCGGCCGAAACGCCCGGCCCGACGCAGGCGCCCAACAGGGCCTTGAGCGGCAGCTCGCTGCGCCAGTGGCCGGGCAAGAGCAGGCAGGTGAGCAGCATACCGGTCGACCAGGAGAGACCCAGGTAGAGGGCGAGGAGGAGATTGGTCATTTGGATTTGCGTTCTAGTAGATACATGCCGGCGTAGAATTCACCCGCCAGCTTGAAATCGGCGAACATGGGATTTTCCAGGTACTGGCGCTTGGAGAGATTGGCAATGACCCGCTCGTCGCTCAGGCCGCGCCGGACGACGAGCGGCGCCAGCGCATATTGCGTCAGGATGTATTCGGTCTCCTGATCGGGCAGGTTGTACTCCGCGCCGGGGATATCCCAATCGGCGACGTAGCCGGCCTGACCGCCGTTGGGAAATTCCTGGCGCAGACGCTGCATCTGTTGATCCCACAGGGTGATACTATCGCGGGCAACCTGTTGTGGGTCGTGTACGTCCTGTACCTGGCGGGTGTATAGCAAGGCGGTGCCCAATAGATAGAGCAGAAATAACGCCAGCGCCAGATTTGGGCGCGAGAATCGCTTCATCCAATTCATTCGTGCACGGCCTGATCGGTGATGGCGAGGGCCTGATCCAGGACGGCAAACCCTTCGGCCAACTGTTCGGGGGTGATGATGAGCGGCGGCAGGAGCAGGACGGTGTGCCAGTGGGTGTAAAGGAATACGCCGTGTTCGAGCAGATACTGGCGCAGGGCGGTCATTTCGGGGCTGCTGCCGTTGAAAGGCGCCAGGGGTTGGCGGGTTTTGCGGTTGCGCACCAGCTCGAGGATGCCAAACAGCCCGATCGAGCGCACCTCGCCGATGGAGGGGTGGCGTTCGACCAGTTCGGCGAGCATATCGGCCATCACCTGACCGGTTTGGGCGGCGCGTTCGACCAGTTTATCCTCTTGCATGACCTCGATGACGGCGGCCGCGGCGGCCAGCGAAATGGGGTGCCCGTTGTAGGTCAGCCCGCCTTCGTAGGTGCGCTCGTTAAAAGCGGCGGCAATCTCCTCTTTCATCGCCACCGCGCCCAGCGGGGCGTAGCCAGAGGTCAGGCCCTTGGCCAGGGTCATCAGATCGGGGATGACGTCCCAATGCTCGACGGCAAACCATTTGCCAGTGCGGCCAAAGCCGCTCATCACCTCGTCGGCGATGAGCAGAATGCCGTAGCGATCGCACAACTGGCGCACGCCCTGCAGATAGCCGGCGGGAGGGATGATCACACCGTTGGTGCCGGTGACCGTTTCGAGCAAAATGGCGGCAATCGTCTGCGGCCCTTCGTATTGGATGATTTCTTCCAGGTGGTTGAGATAATCCTGGGTGAAGTCGGCTTCGCCGATGTCGGGATTGGTGCGGTGGAAGGTGGAACGGTAGCGATACGGATCGAGGAAATGCACCACGCCGGGCATGACGGTGGGCTCCCAGGCCACGCGGCGGGGATCGCCGGTGGCGGCGATGGCGCCGTAGGTGGCGCCGTGATACGAGCGATAGCGGGTGAGGATTTTGGGACGACCGGTGTAGCCGCGCGCCAGTTTGATGGCGTTTTCGTTGGCGTCGGCGCCGCCCAGGGTGTACAGGAAGCGGGTCAGACCCGGCGGCGTGATGCCGGCGAGCAACTGGCCCAGGCGGGCGCGCGGGCGGGTGGCCATCCCCGGCCCGGCAAAGGGCAGTTCGCGGGCCTGGCGCACGATGGCTTCGATGACGCGCTCGTCGCCGTGGCCGATGTTGGCGCACATGACCATTGAGTTGAAATCCAGGTAACGTTTGCCGTCGACATCCCAGAAGTAAACGCCGCTGGCTTTGCTGACCGGAATGGGTTTGACCCGGCCCTGGGCAGACCAGGTCCAGAAGTTGTGCTGCATCGAGAGGGGCAGAATATCGCTATCTGGCAGGTGCATAAGATCTCCTTTGAGGCGGATGCTGGAAGCAAACTGCCCGTCTATTATAAAGCAGAACGCAGGCGCACAGGCGGCGTGTTGCCGGGCTATGCTATAATTCGCCTATATATCTCCGATTTGAAAGGAGTGCGGCTGTGATGTTACCCCCAGAAACGATCCCATTTGCACCGCAGGAGGAAGAAGTGGCCTGCGCCTGTCGCGGCGTGCTGCATCCGCAGGCGATCGTGGGCATGGACCTGTTCAACGCCGGGCAGTATTTTGACGCCCACGAGGCGTTAGAACTGGCCTGGCGCGAGGAGCGCGGGGTGGTGCGCGAACTGTACCGCGGCATCTTGCAGGTCGCGGTTGCCTATTACCATATTGCGCGCGGCAACCTGGTGGGAGCGCAAAAGATGCTCCGGCGCAGCCGGGCGTGGTTGGGCCCATTCCCTGAGACGTGCCGCGGCGTGCAGGTGGGGCAGTTGCGCCGGGACGCCATCCTGGTCGAACTGGCCATCCAGGATTTGCACGCTGAGGAACTGGCAGGTTTTGACCGTTCTTTGCTCAAACCGATCGCATACGAGTATGGGGTTGAGGAGTGAAAACGATGGAAGCTCACGATTTGCCCTTTGTGGAGCGGGTGGCGCTGGTGACCGGTTCGGGGCGCGGCATTGGGCGGGCGATTGCCTTGCGGCTGGCCGAACA
>CAZHTS010000100.1:0-15986 GCA_964535315.1 uncultured Anaerolineaceae bacterium | reverse complement strand
AATGGGTTGGGATACAAAAGTCCTCGCAGGTTTTAGAAACCTGCGAGGACTGGTCTGGCTTATCTAGCTTGTTGCTAGCGATGTATGCCGATCAACGACTCGATGTCCTCTTGCAACGCCTGCAAATCCTCTTCGTGCTCCACTTCCTGCTGCAGGATGGTCAGGACGATGTTATACGTCACCGGGTCCTTGTCCTTGACCTGTTGCAACAGTTCCTGATACACGCTGATGGCGCACTGTTCGCCCTTGACGTTCTGCTCAAGGATCACCTTGACGAAAGCATCTGTCGGGGCGTCGTAACCGCAATGGGTGTGTTGGTACCAGTCCGAAGGATTGAGCAGCGGCGTGCCGCCCAACTGGATGATGCGCAGCGCCAGCATATCGGCGTGCGCCAGTTCTTCGGTGGCGTGCAGCAGCAGTTCAGAAGCCACCGCGTCCTTCATCGGTCCCTTGACCACCTTGGCCCCCAGCCAGTACTGGTAGTAGGCCAGCCACTCATCGGCGAAGGCTCGATTGAGCATCGCCAACAGTTCATTCACATCCATGCCAACGATTTCGCGTCCTTTGGTTCCCATTTCTAGCGCTCCTTTCTGTTTGAGGTGAAAACTGCTTTGCTGTCTTTATTGTACACCGCTTCACAAAAACCGCGCTCCGGTTTGCGCGCTTTTCATAGTCGACCGCCTTCGTCGCGGATGCGATAGCCGACGCCCAGTTCGGTCTGGATATAACTGGGCCGGTTGGGGTCCGGCTCGATCTTGTGGCGCAGGTTGCTGATATTGACCCGCAGCAGGCGCGCCTCGTCGCCCACGTGTGTGCCCCAAATTTTTTCGATGATGAAATGATGGGTGAGCACCTTGCCGGTGTTCTGCATCAGGATCTTGAGCAGATCAAATTCGGTGGGGGTCAACGCCACCTCGACGCCGTTCAGGGTCACCTGCCTGCGGCCCAGGTCCAGCTTCAAACCGCCCACGGTAAAGGTCTCGTCCACAACGGCGTCGTTGACCCGCCGCATCACGCCGCGGATGCGCGCCAGCAGTTCGCCCACTCCAAACGGCTTGGTCAGATAATCATCCGCCCCGGCATCCAGGGCGTCGATCTTGTCTTCCTCGCGGTTGCGCACCGACAGAATGATGATCGGGATGCTGCTGAAACGGCGCGCCTCGCGCACCACATCCACCCCGTCCAGATCCGGCAGCCCCAGATCCAGGATGAGCAGGTTAGGGCGCTGCTCGGCCAACAACTGCAGCGCCTGTTCGCCCGTCTCGGCCTCCAGGATGGTATGCTGATAAGCAGACAACGAAGCCTGCAAAAAACGCCGGATGGCCTCCTCATCGTCGGCCACCAGAATCTTGAGCCTGCCTTCTTTCATGGTTGCCCCTGCTCTCTTTCCTCCGCCGCCTGGATGGGTAACGTAAACGTGACGGTGACGCCCTGCTGCGGATTGTTGCGCGCCCAGATGCGGCCGCCCTGCGCCTCGACGATGCCGCGGCAGATCGACAGACCCAAACCGGTGCCGCTCACCCGGCGGGTGTTCTCCACCCGGTAAAATTTATCGAACACCCGCTCCAGGGCGTCTTCGGGGATGCCGGCGCCGCCATCCTGCACGGCGATGACCGCCATCTGCCCCTTCTGGGCTGCCGAGAGGGCGATGGCGCTGCCCTCGGGCGAATACTTGACGGCGTTTTCCAGCAGATTGACCAGCACCTGCCCGGTGAGCACCGCGTCCATACACACCGCCGGAAAATCAGGCGGGATGTCGATGTCCAGCGGGCGGCCCTGCAGCACCTCTCCCATCTGGTTGATGACCGCACCGACCAGGTCCTGCAAATCGCCGGCCTGCTGGCGCACCTTGAGCGCCCCGGCTTCCAGACGGGTCATGGCGAGCAAATTTTCCACCAGGCGGTTGAGGTGCACGGCCTGAGTGGTGGCGTTCTCGATCAGTTGTAAGCGCGTGGCGGCGTCCAACTGGTAACGCTCCGGCTGCCCCCGCTCGGCGATGCCCAGGCTGGTCAACACCCCGGTGATGGTAGCCAGCGGGGTGCGCAGTTGATGCGAGATCGAATTCAACAGCGCCGATTGCAGCCGCTCGACGGTGCGCAGCGACTCGGCCTGCAGCGCTTCCTCGGCGAACCTGGCGCGCTCGATGGCCAGCGCCGAAAGATTGCTAAAACTGCCCAACAGGGCGGCCTCGTCCGGCGAAAGCAAATCGCTGGAAGTCTGCAAACGGATGCCCAACACGCCGACCACACCGTGCGAGGTCTTGAGCGGCACGTAGTGGTTCTCGACGTGGGGCAGGGTCTCGCTGCCCCGCCCGGCCGGCAGGCCGTTGCGATAGGCCCATTCGGCGGCTTCATTCTCGGCCGGGCCCAGCGTATCGCCGGGCGGCGCAGACTTTTGCACCAGCCGGCCCTTCTCGTCGGGCAGCAGCACCACCGCGCCGCGTTTGAACACCGCCCCGATATTTTCCAACGCAATCTCCAGCACCTGTTCCAGGGTGATTGCCCCGGTCAGATCCTGGCTGAAGCGGTTGATGGCCTGGGTCTGGGCTTCGCGTTTGCGCAGCACCGCCACCTGATCGCTCAGCAGCGAGGCCAGATTGCTGATGATCAGCCCCACCACCAGCAGACCCAGAAAGGTGATCAGGTACTGCGTGTCGCGCACGGCAAAACTGAAACGCGGCTCGACCAGGAAGAAATCGAACACCATGACGCTGACCAGAGAGGCCAGCATGGACGGGCCGCGCCCCAGAAACACGGCGGCAATGACCACCGCCGCCAGGTAGATCATCACCAGGTTCTCGGCCGCCAGATAGGGATGGATGGCGAGATTGATGAGCGTCGCCGCCCCGACCAGCAGCAGGCTGGCGGGATAACGCTGCAGCGGCGGGTTGGGCAGCCAGCTGCTGCGCCGCCGGGCGGGTTGCAGCGTCTGCCGGTCTTCGTTGATGACGTACACGTCCACCCGCCCGCTCTTGCGCAGGATTTCTTCCACCACCGAAGGCTGGAAAACCTCCTGCCAGCGTGAACGCTGCGGCCGGCCGGCCACAATTTTGGTGATGTTATGCTTCTGGCAGAAATGAATGATCTCGCCCGCCACCGATTGCGCCGTCACCTTGTACACCCGGGCGCCCAGCTTCTCGGCCAGCGCCAGGTTATGCTCCACCCGGCTGCGGTTTGCGGCCGGCATGGACAGGTGCCCCGGCGTTTCGACAAAGAGCACGAACCACTCGGCGCCCAGATCGTCGGCCAGTTTGCGCCCGGCGCGCACCAACCGCTCGCCCAACGGGTGCGAGCTCAACCCCACCAGGATGCGTTCCGTCGCCGGCCAGGGACCGTGGATCGCCTCGGCCGCCATGTACGAACGCATCTGACCGTCCACCCGGCTGGCGGCCCGGCGCATGGCCAGTTCACGCAGCGCCGTCAGGTTGCCTTTACGAAAGAATTCCTCGACCACCTTTTCGGGCTGGCCGGGAAGGGTGGTCTTTCCCTCTTTGAAGCGTTGGATCAACTCATCGGTCGGCAGATCGACCAGTTCGATCTCGTAGGCCTCATCCAGGACGCGGTCTGAGACGGTTTCGTGGGTGCGCAGCCCGGTGATCTGATACACCGGCTCGCTCAGGCTTTCCAACTCCTGGATGTTGACCGTGGTATACACATCGATGCCGGCCGCCAGCAGTTCGGCCACGTCCTGACTGCGTTTGGGGTGCCGCCGGTCGGGCGGGTTGCTGTGCGCCAGTTCGTCGACCACCGCTAACTGCGGCCGCCGCGCCAGCACGCCATCCAGATCCATCTCAGCCGGCGTGCGCGCCGGGCAAACCGCCTCCAACCCGTCCAGCAGGGCCTCGGGCAGCGGCTGGTGACGGGTGGCGACACACGCCACCACCACGTCGCTGCCCTCGGCCTGGCGCTGGCGCGCCGCCGCCAGCATGGCGCAGGTCTTACCCACCCCGGCGGCATAGCCGAGAAAAATGGTCAGGGTCCCGCGCACCGGCGGCTGGACAGGGTCTGGGATAACAGGTATCGTCATTTCATATTGATTTTATTCCACAACGTACGGAACTTCAACAATGACGATCTCATCTCGGTTGAGCAGCACTTTGCGCAGCGTTTCCGAAGTGCGCGAGTGCAGAAAATTCGTCCAGCTATTCTTGGGCACAAACTGCGGTACCACGATGGTGATGATGTCGTTGGGCTCCGTGATCGCCTCGAGCCGGGCAATGTATTCGAGCAGCGGCTCGATGAACAGGCGATAGGGCGAGTTCAACACCACCAGGCGGTAGCCGTCGCCCCAGACTTCCCATTTCTGCTGCACCTTTTCCGCCTCACGGGGGTCGATCGAGATGTGCACGGCGGTGATATCGTCCGAGAGCGTGCGGGCAAATTGCAGCGCCCGCAGGGTGCCCTGGTGCACACCGCTGATCGGCATGATGACGCGGTTATGACGCACTCTGGCCCGGCTGGGATACTTTTGCAGCGAAAGCTGTTTGGCGAGATTTTTGTAGTGGTGGTGGATGGTGAAAAAGATGCTCACCAACAGCGGCGTAAGGAGGATGACCACCCAGGCGCCATCCTTGAACTTGGTAACGGCAAAAACGACCATGACCGTGGCGGTGCACACCGCGCCAAAGCCATTGATGATCATCTTGAAGATCCATTTGGGGTCGTATTCAAGCACCGATCCGGGTTCCTGCACCGTCTGCCCCGGCTGGAGATGGCCGGCCTTCCACCAGCGGCGCGCCATACCCGTCTGCGACAGGGTGAAAGAAAGGAACACGCCAATGGCGTACAGCGGCATCAGGCGCGTGACGCTGGCCTGGAAGAGGATGATCAGGCCGCTGGCGATGACCGCCAGGGCGATGATGCCGCGCGAGTACACCAGCCGGCTGCCGCGATAGGTCATCTGGCGCGGCAGGAAACCGTCGCCGGCGTGCAGCGCGCCCAGGCGGGGGAAGTCGGCGAAGGCGGTGTTGGCAGCCATGATCAGGATGATGGAGGTGCTGGCGATGACCGCCAGGTAAACGAAGCCCTGCCCGCCAAAGATGGTGCGCACCAGCTGCGAGATAACCGTCTCATATTCCGAAGGGATGGAGCCCACCTTTCCCGAAAGGAAGGTGATCCCTAAAAACAGCGAGGCCAGGATAGCGGACATATACACCAGGGTGATACCGGCGTTGCGGCTGCGCGGCTCTTTGAAAGCGGTGATGCCGTTCGAGATGGCCTCGATGCCGGTCATGGCCGCCGTGCCCGAGGCGAAGGCGTGCAGGATGAGGAAGGGGGTGATGGCGGCCACCTCGCCCATTTGCACCAGTTCCGGCGGGTTGGGCACCTGCCCCAGTCCACCGCTCAGATAGCGAATGAAACCGAACCCAACGGTGAGGAACATACTGATGACAAAAAAGTAGGTGGGGATGGCAAACACCACGCCCGATTCACGCACGCCGCGCAGATTGATCACCATGACGATCAACACCATGCCGACGGCGATCCACACCCGGTAGGGGTACCAGTCGGGGAAAGCCGAGACCAGCTGCGCCACGCCCGATGAGATCGAGACGGCCACGGTCAGGATGTAATCGGTCAACAGCGCCGCCCCGGCGGTTTGCGCCGGCAGTTCGCCCAGATTGTCGCGCGCCACAATATAAGCGCCGCCGCCGCCGGGGTAGGCGTGAATGGTTTGTTCGTAGGAGACCGAGACGATCACCATCAACACCACGATGGCGATGGAGATCGGAAAGGCGTAGCCAAGCGCCATCGAGCCCGCCAGCGCCAGGATGATCAGGATTTCCTGGGTGGCGTAGGCGGTGGAAGAGAGCGCATCCGAGGCAAACACCGCCAGACCGATCAGCTTGCCGATCGTCTGGTGAGGGGCGTCGGCGGTCGCCAGCGGGCGGCCGATCAACCAGGTGCGCCAGTTGGTCGGGATGGTGAAATTGGATGTATCTTTAAAAACGTTACCTTCTGCCTGCATTTTTTACCTCAATTTCTGGATAACAAGACGCAACAAACCACACCCCTGAGGCGTAGCCTTCAGAAGCTGTCGCGCGTACTACCGCTAATCGTTTTGACCCGAAGAGGTGTTTCCCGTCCGGTATCGGTTTCTTTATACCTCGAAGGGAATTAAGATGGTGTTAAGAGATTGCACCACCTCCCCAGGCTTTACGAAAGCGGCGATGCGTCCGAGGTAAACGGGCAGGCAGGGGTGGGGCTCAGCGCCGTTCGCAGCGGGCAAAGTGCACGTGATCGGCGGCGTGATAGTCGTCGCTGCGCCCGCTGAAATAAAGCGCTTCGATCTCGGCCGGGCCGGGGTTTTGTACCAGGCGAAAACCATGAGAGGCGAGCAGGCCGGCCAGTTCGTCCGGCGCAAAGCCGGTTTTGATCGGCTCGCCGCTCTGGCGGACGATATATTGCATCAGGCGCATGCGCCGGCCGGCCTTGAGCGGGTGCAGGGCGTCGCCGTCGATATAGTCAAAGACGAGCGTGCTTCCCGGCGCCGAGACGGCGGCGACGGCCTGCAGCGTGGCGGCGACGACTTCTTTGGATAGATAGAAGGTGACCCCCAGCCAGCTGAAGAAACCTGGGGCGGCGAAATCGTAACCGCAGGAGCGCAGGGCGGCCGCCAGATCGCCGTTTGAAAAATCGAGGGCGGCGAAGTGCAGGTGGGCGGGCGTCTCCCAGCCCAACCTGGCCAGGCGCTGGCGTTTCAACCCCTGGGTCACGGGATGATCGACCTCGTAGACCTGCAAGGGGGCGGCCCACTGCGGCCAGCGGAAGGCAAAGGTATCCAGCCCGGCGCCCAGGATGACATACTGGCGCACGCCCTGCGCCACAGCGGCGGCCAGGCAGTCCTCGGTGTAGCGCGAGCGGCCGAGGGTGATCGGGCCGTTCAATTGCTGCATGGCCTGGGCCAACGCCTCGGACTGCTGCGGCGCACAGGCCGCCCGTTCGGGGTCGAGCAACGGCAGCAGACCGGCCATGTTTTTTTCAAAGAAAGCCCGCTCTTCCGCCTGGAAAAACTGCATTGCCAGAAAATCGTCAAAGATCTTATCGCTGTCGTACGTGGCGTGATAGGCGCGAGCAAAAGCCGTCGCCATGGCGGTAACACCCGCCTGGTTTTCGTTCATATGGATCTTCTCCTCAAATTGGATTGGGTATTGCGCAGATGCTTAATACCACGCAACGCGGGGTGGTTTCAAGCATGCAAAAGATCATCAAAACATCGGGAGGAAAAGTATTGACAACGAGAAAACGGCGGGGTGGGAAGAAGTTTTTTGCTATACTTAAACCATGATCGCCACCGCCGAACTGCTCAACCGGCTGCGTCACTTCGTGCGCAGTGAAAGCGATGGGCAATATCAGGCCCTCGAACGCCAATGGGCGCGCCCATTGGGCGAACGGGTCGCCAAAGGTTGGGCCATCGAAGGGTTGAAGGTGACGCGCATTAACAAAGGCATGCTCAACCTGCGCTGCGCCAGCAACGAGTCGCGCTTTCGCGAGGGCGATTTGCTCGTGTTGCACCGCGGCAATCCGTGCGACCCCAACGCCCTACACATCGAACTACAACTCGACAACGAGACCGAACTGGAAGCCAGCCTGATCCGCGGCAACCCCTACTTCTTGAGCGCAGAACCGGAAGGCTGGATCATTGATCAGGATTGGTTTGATTCCAGTCCGTATTACCTGAGCGCCCTGGACAGCGTAGCCGACAGTCTGCGCGGACGTTCGCTCATTCTGCCGCTCTTGCAAGGTGCACTGACCCCCCAACTCGATTATGCCCGCTACGAGCGTGCCGTACAGGAAACATCCGAAACCGGACTGAATGACAGCCAGATTGAAGCCGTAGCCCAGGCCTACGCCACCGACACACTGCACCTCATCCAGGGGCCGCCGGGTACCGGCAAAACGTTGATGCTCGCCTATCTGACTCGCTTGCTGGTAGCCGATGGCCGGCGCGTACTGGTCACTGCTCTAACCCATCGCGCCATTCATAACGCACTCAATAAAATCTGGGCGGTAGACGACAGTATCCCACTCTGCAAAATTGGCGACGCCCGCCACAGCGGCGATTTGCTCGTCCCCAATTATGAGACCTTTGATGAATCGCACTTCGGCGACCTGAGCGGCGGTTATGTAATCGGCGCAACCCCCTTTGCCCTGCAAACCCAGCGGCTGGCCAATGTAGAATTCGATGTTGCGCTATTTGACGAAGCCTCGCAAATCACGTTGCCGCTGGCCATCATGGGGATGCTGGTCGGTAACAAATATATCTTCATCGGTGATGAAAAACAATTGCCGCCTGTGACAGCCTTTGCCGAAGAACAGGCCAGTACACACTCTATCTTTGCCTTCCTGGCCGGGCGTGGCAATGAAACGATGCTTAACATCACTTACCGGCTGAACGACGTGCTCAGCCAGTGGCCCAGCCAGACTTTTTACCAGAATGAGTTAAAACCCAGCCGCGAAGTTGCCCGCCGGCGGCTGGCGTTAAGCGGCCCGCCTTCACCCTGGGATTTTGTCCTCGATCCAACCTCACCGGCCGTATTCCTTGATCTCTGCCACCGCAACACTACCGTGCGCAGCCGCCGAGAAGCCGAAACGGTGGTAGCGTTGGTCGCTGCGCTCTTACAACATGGCCTGGCGCCCGATGAAATCGGCGTGGTGGTGCCCTATCGGGCGCAAAGCCGGCTCATTCGCAGCTTACTGCGCCGTAACCTGGACAATGAGAGTGATTACAACCGTATCGTGGTCGATACGGTTGAGCGCATGCAAGGCCAGGAGCGCGAGGTGGTGCTACTCTCGTTTGCCACCGCCAGCCCTGCCTTTGCCGTACAAATGGCCGATTTTCTCTTCCAGCCTCAGCGCTTGAATGTGGCCGTCACTCGCCCGCGCACAAAACTGATCCTGATTGGCAGCCGCCACATGTTGGATGGCGCTCACAGCGACCCAGAATTGGCCGAAACCTTTACCATGCTGGGTGATCTACTTGACAGTTGTTTCCAACTCAGCCTGCCTGATGGCGAGTTATCCTGAGGAATGGCACACATCCTGCCTGAAACGCCGCCGCAGACCCTGCCGGGAGAGGTGCTCAAGACCTTCCGGGCGTTAAAGGCGCTGCCCGACAGCTTCTTTGTCTGGCACCATCTGGCGCCCTGGCAACCCAACGCCCCTGACTTTTTGATCCTGAGCCAGGATGGACGTGCCCTGCTGGTCAAAGTCAGCGCTGCCCCTGCCGACCAGGCCGCCGCCGCGCAGATGCTGCTGCTGGCCGACGAGCGCCCGGCGTTGGGCGTCGTCGAAAACAGCGTGTTGGCCGCCTTTTTGCAATCGCTGCAACTTCCTGACGCCATACACATCGAGACCTTGATTGTCTTCGCCAACATTCCCCACCAACGGCTGACGGCCAGCCGACCAGGACGCCCGGCGGGCGAAGCGCAATGGGCAGGGCGTGAGTTGCTCCAGTCCGAAACAAGACTGACGTGGGAAAAATTCTTCCCAGCCCAACCGGTCGAAACACTCTGGCTGGAAAAGATGCGCCAACGTTTTACCCCTGAGGTGGTGGTGCCGGCGGAAATGACCGTGCGCCCACCCGTCGCTCGCCGACTGAAAGCCGGGTTGAGTGACTACCTGCTCGACTACGACCAGGAAGCAGCGGTCAAGGCCGATTTATCGGACATCGAATCCGAAGGGCAGGCGCTTGGCGGCGACTTCCGCCTGAGCATCATCAACGGCGTGGCCGGCAGCGGCAAAACGTTAATCCTGCTCTACCGCCTGCGCCTGCTTTATCATCTCTACCCGCAAAAACGCTTCCTGGTGCTTACCCATAACCGGCCGCTTTGTCACGACATGCAAGGGCGTTTCGCGCGCCTGGAAGGTGATTTGCCGCCCAACATTGAATGGCGCACTTTCAATGCGTGGTGTTACCACCACTGGCCGGCAACCGACCGCTGGATCGACCCTCTACCGCTACAGCGACGAACGCAAATCGCTCAACAGGTCTGGCAAAATACACTTTCTGGAACTGCACTGACGGCGCACATGTTACTCAGTGAGATTGATTGGCTCAAAGATCAGTTGCCGCTCAGTAAAGAAGCTTACCTGAGCGCCGACCGGCGCGGCCGTGGTTTCGGGCTGAACGCCGAACAACGCCGGCGAATGTGGACGGCGATCCAGACCTACCAACAGACCCTGGCGCAGTCCGGTGAACTTGATTGGGGCGATGTTCCCCAACGTCTGTGGCGTTTCGTTCAGGAGAAGCAGCTGGTATTGCCTTGGTATGACATCGTCCTGGTCGACGAAGCCCAATTCTTCGCTCCGTTATGGATGGCGCTCATCCGCCAGGTATTGCACCCCCCCAATGCCCATTTGTTTCTGGTGGCCGACCCCACCCAGGGTTTCCTCGGACGGAGGGCTTCCTGGAAATCGCTCGGCCTGGAAGCACGCGGTCGCACCCAGCAGTTACGGCGCAGTTATCGCACCACGCGCGAGATCATGGAATTTGCGACGATTTTTTATCGGCTGCGACTCGGCGAAGAAAAGGATGAAGACGTGGTATTTCCTGATTTGCTCAATATGCCCAACGGTGTATTCCCACAAATCATCCAACTGGACAGCCCACAAGACGAGATCAGCCGGGTGGCAAACGAGGCCGCCGCGTTTGTGCGCCAGGGGTGCCCTCGCCGGCACCTGTTGTTATTGCACGCCAACGGCCAGGGAGTACGGGCGTTAATCCAGGCCCTCAAATATCGTTTAGGCAAAAGTGCAGTGATGGATCCCAAGGACACCTATCCTGGCGACTACATTCGCGTCACCACACTTAACGCTGGCGCCGGGCTGGAGAGCCCCATCGTCTTCGTCGTCGGGTTACGTGAACTATTTGAGGAAGAACAATCCTTGCGTCTTTCCGACGAAGAACGCGTGGCAACGATCCGTGACAACACCCGCAAGATTTACATGGCCGCCACTCGCGCCGGGCAGCGGCTGGTGTTGACCTACACCGGCACACTGCCCGAACAACTCCGCCAAATCTTTGCCGCCCCCCGATAAAATATGCGGGGCGTCCAGAACGGACGCCCCACCCCATACCCGATCCACACCCTACGGACGGCCGGGGCCGCCGCGTCCGCGCCCACCGTTAGCGCCGCCATTCCCGCCCATCCCCTGCCCACTGCCGGCCGCCTGCTGGTATTGTTCGGCGCTGAGATACTGCGGCTGATAGGTCTCACCGCTCTGGCGAGCGTAATTGTTGCTGAAAGCGCTGAGGTGATTGTACGAGCCGTTCATCAGGCTGGTAAACACCTGGCGCACATCCTCCTGGTCGGTTTCGGCCAGGCGTTTTTGCAGATCGAGGATGTCGATCTCCTCGATCGCCGCCCCCACCCGGTAGGCCTCGGTCAACGACTGGCTGCCTTGAGCGGTCAACTGCGTGTATAGCGCCTGCAGGTCGGGGTTGGTGAACACGCCGGCCGTGGCCGAAGCCGGGTCGCTCAGGTCGTAACGCTGCAACAACCCCAGCATGGCATCCATGTGCACCTGCTCGCTGGCTTGAATATTGGCGAACACCGGCGTACCCCACTGCTGGTACAGAAAAGCGTAGACGTCGCGTGCCAGTTTTTCTTCCTCACGCAGGTAGAGCAGCGCTTCGGTTTCGGCCTGGTTCAATTCGCCCGGCGGAAGCTGCTCCAGGACAATCGCATGGGCCGCGGCCGGTCCGATTCCCGTCGTCCCCGCCTGCTGGCCGGAGCGGCCCAACCCCTGACCGGCGCCGCGCCCATACCCGCCCTGCTGCCCACCGGCCTCATACCCGGCCGCCTGGGAAGACGCCAGGGTGCGATTCACGGCGCCAAACAACAGAGCGACCAACACAGCGCCCAACAAGATCACAGCAAACCATTTCTTCAACATGTCCTTCTTCCTTTCCCATTTTCCAGAAATTAGCCACCCGCCTCAGGCAACCCTGGCGCGGCCGGCAATCCGTACAGGCTGCGACAACAAACGCCGGCCGACATTCACCAGCCAGCGCCAGTGAATGGCCGCGTGCAGGAGGGCAGCGCCAATCCAGATCACGCTCGACCAGGTATGCAGCATATCCCAGCCCGTACGGCTCAACAGAAAAACCGTCTCGTTCACATTCCGTCCACCGCCGTGTCCAGCGGCGAACAGGAAATAGACGCCCGAAACCGCGCTGGCCACAAACGCCAATGCCACGACAAAATTGAGCAAAACGTTGAGATGGCCGCGCCGGTTCATGCAGGCGCACTGCCCGCTCCATTCACGGTAGAGACGGCGCAGCATGGCGGTCATCCAGTTCCAGTGCAGCGCCAGGTGGACGAGGGCTACAAAGATCATGACGGCCCCGCTCCAGGTATGCAGCACGTCCCAGATGACGCGCACGCCATAGGCCGGATTCCGCCCACCCTGGTATCCGCCCGAGGGGAAAAACAGGAAATAGCTCCCCGAAAGTGAGGCCAACGCCGCGCTCAAAAAAAGGGCGGCATCCAGCAACCAGTTATTCCTTGTTTGAGACGATACACCTGTCTGGCTCATCCGTACACGCTCCTGCATGGTTTCTACACTGCAAAGGATACCCGCCCGGTATGCAGACGGCGTGCAGAAATTGCGAAGAAACGATGAATTTTTGATCCGCTGCCGGCCCGAAACTGGCGCCGGCTTTTCTGGCATGGTTCTTTTGGATACGTTAAAATGAACGTATGAACTTCACCGACCACCTGGAACAAATTCTGTGTGCAAGAGATTTCAGCGGCGTGGTGCGCGTGCAGCGCGGCGAGCAGGTGCTGTGCGAGGCTGCCGCCGGGCTGGCCAACCGCCCCTGGCAGGCGCCCAACCGCCCGGACACCCGCTTCCGCATCGCCTCCATCGCCAAGATGTTTACCGCCGTCGCCGTGCTGCAACTGGCCGACGCCGGCCGGCTCAAACTGGACGATCCCATCCACGCCTACCTCGATCTGCGAGAGACCTGCATCCCGACCGAGGTGCGCATCGAGCAATTGCTGAGTATGACGTCCGGCATCGCCGACTGGTTTGACGAAAGCGGCGACTGGGAAACAGAATGGGCCGCCCTGTGCCGGGCGCAGCCCATCTACCTGCTGCGCAGCAACCAGGATTACCTGCCGCTGTTCGTCCACAAGACGCCGCTGGCCGCGCCCGGGGCGCAATACCATTACAACGGCGCCGGTTACATCCTGCTGGGGCTGCTCATCGAACGGGTAAGCGGCCGGCCCTACTTTGACTACGTCTGCGAGCACATCTTCGCCGCCGCCCACATGGACACCGCCGCTTTCGTCGCCCTGGACGAAGTCAGCGCCAACGTGGCCGAAGGGTATGTGCCGGTCGAAAACGAGGCGGGAGAAATCGTCGCCTGGAAACGCAACATCTACTCCACCACGCCGCAGGCCGCCGCCGACGGCGGGGCCACCGCCAGCGCCGCCGACCTGGTACGCTTTAGCCAGGCGCTGCGCGGCGGGCGGCTGCTCTCGGCCCACAGCACCCAGGCCATACTCACCCCGCGCGTCGACGAACGCGCCGAACACACCCGCGGCTACCGCTGGCAATACGGCTACGGCAATCTCTTCCTGCTGGATGGCGACGGGCGCATCGTGCGCTGGGGCCACACCGGCGAGGAAGACGGCGTCAGCGGGCGTCTGTTCTATTACCCCACCCGGAATCTGGACGTGGTCATCCTGTCCAACCAGAGCTGGAGCAGCGGCGAACTGGGCTGGCAGATCCACGACCTGATCCAGGCCCACCCGCTTTGAGCATAAGGAGACTGCCATGCCCGCCTGCCACAGCCGCGCCTACCGCGCCCCCCACGATCTGCAAAACGTGCTCGCCCTGCTGCGCCGCTGCCGTCCGCCCGAACGGATGGACGACTATCCCGGCCTAAGCGACCTGCAAGAACTGCTCAGCCTGCCGCACAACCAGGCCAACACCCGCCTGTGGCAGTCGGCCGGCGACGAGCCGCTTGCCTTTGCCGTGGTGGACGGCTACAACAACCTGATCTTTGAAATCGACCCGCTGGCCGGCGACGAACTGGCGGGCGAGATCGTCGCCTGGGGCGCGGCGCAGCTGCGCCAGATGCAGCCCGACCCGGCGGGTGAAATGCCCACCCTGGACGCCTCCTGCCCGGCCGGCGACGCCGCCCGCATTGCCCTGCTCGAACGGCACGGCTTCGTCCAGCAGGCCGTCCGCTCGCTGCGCCTGGAACGCCGCCTGGACGAGCCCCTGCCGGAAGCGGTGCTGCCGGCGGGCTTCAGCATCCGCCCGCTGCGCGCTCCGCAAGAAATTGAGGCCTGGGTAACGCTGCACCGCGCCGCCTTCGGCACGCAACACATGACGGTGGCCGAACGCCAGGCGATGATGAGCGGCGCAGACTACGACCCGCTGATCGACCTGGTGGTGGAAGCGCCGGACGGCAGCCTGGCGGCTTCGTGCGTGTGCTGGATCAATCGCGAGGAAAACGCCCTCACCGGGCACACCGACCCACTGGCGACCCACCCCGCCTACCAACGGCGCGGCCTGGCGCGGGCGCTGCTGGCGCAGGGCATGCAGCTGCTCAAGGCGCGCGGCATGCAGGTCGCCGCCCTGGGCACCAGCAGTGAAAACGCGGCCATGCTGGCGGCAGCCCGGGCCGCCGGGTTCCAGTTGCGCGCCAGCACCGTGTGGTTTGCGCTTTCGATCTAAAACGGCTCAGCGGGCGTTGGGCACCCACCACAGCATCGTGTGCGTGTGGACAGCGCTTACATTGCTGTGTTGTGCGGCGTTGCCATAGCTGTTATACGGCAAAACGTAATAATCGTACCAGGTGTCTGCCGTCAGGCCCGAATCGACAAACTGGGTGACGTTGGCGCCAACCTCACCGACCTGCTGCCAGGTATTGGCATTGTGCGGGGAACGGTAGACCTTAAAGCCGGTTTCGTCGTCGATGTTCTGCCAGCGCAATACGGCCTGGGTCTTGCCCAGCGAATATCCCGTCAGCGGGTCGACCGGCATGAGCGGCGGGCCGCAGGCAATGGTCTGTTGCGGAACAACGGCGCTGTAGCCCGAGTCACGATTGGCGTCGCCGGCGTCGTACGCCCGCAGGCGGTAATAATAGAGGCTGCCACACGCCAGGCCCACGTCCATATAGGCGCTGGCGTTGGCCTTCGGCGCGGCAATCTGCGTCCAACTGCCGCTGCCGGTGGGCGAACGTTCCAGGCGGAAGCCGCTCTCGTCCGGGGTATCCTGCCAGGCGACGTTCAGCCGGCTCTGGCTGAGCGGATACTGCGTCACCGCCAGCCCGGACGGGCGGCAGATGACCGTCAGCACGCTGGCCGTATCGCTGACCGGCGAATCGCCAAAGACGTTGTAGGCGTACAGACGATAATCCAGCACCCGGCTGCACTGCGTCTCGGCCAGCGCATCGGTGTAGCTGGTACTGTTGGCCGCCAGGCTGCCGGTCACCGTCGCCCAGGCGTCGCTGCCGCTTTTGCGCTCCAGGCGGAAATTGCTTTCATTATCACTGTTATCCGTCCAGTTCAACGCCACGCGGATGGTGGGATCGACAAACGAGGCCGCCGCGCTCAACCCGCTCGGGGCAGCCGGCGTGCAGCGCATCTTGACGCTGGCCTGGTTGCTGGCTGCCGATTGGCCGTTGCCGCTGGTGGCGCGCACGCGGTAGCTGTACTGGGCGTCGCACGCCAGCCCGGCGCCGTCGGCGTAACTGCTGGCGTTGGCGGCGGTGGTGGCAATGGCGCTCCAACTGCTCACCCCCGTTTGCGAACGCTCGATAATAAAACCGCTCTCGTCATTGCTGTTATCCGTCCAGTTCAACTGGATGGTTTTAGACAGCGTGCTGTAGCCCGTCAGGTTGCCGGGCGCCGCCGGTTCGGGGCCGTTGCGGAAATTTGCCACAATCGAAGCGGTATTGTTCAGAGTACGGTGGTTGTCATCAACGCTGGTGCCGGTAACACCGCCCCAGTACGTGATCGCCGGGTT
>CAZHTS010000099.1:10669-16016 GCA_964535315.1 uncultured Anaerolineaceae bacterium | reverse complement strand
TGAGTTCAATTGCGTCCAGATCGACCATAATGGGCCAAGTTTACCACAAGAGTCGTTTGGCGGCAAAAAAGAAGCGTTGTAAGTTCCTTTGCGTGCCCGGCTCAAAAGCAGCGGGCATCGCCATGCATAAAAACACCCCCCTCTTCCAGCGGAAGAGGGGGGTGTAAGGCAATTACTTAAGCCCCATACTGATGTTGTATTCGTCGATGGCGGTGGTTACCGTGGCGGCAGCTTTGTCCAGCGCGTCTTTGGGGGTGGCCTTGCCGGCCAGCATCTCCTCGATGGCGCCTTCAATCGTCTGGCGGGCGGTGGGGAACACGCCGATCAGACCGCCCTGGGTGACGCGGTTGTTGGGCGCAGCGTGCAGTTGATCCACTGCGGTGGAGAACTGCGGGTACTTGGCGCGCCATTCTTTAGCCAGGGGTTCGTCATAGGCCGATTTGCGGATGGGGAAGTAGCCCGACATGGTGTGCCAGTAGGCCTGGCTTTGCGGGTTGGAGACGAATTTGATGTATTCCCAGGCGCATTTCTGCTCTTCGGGCGGGCGGTTGTTGATCACCCACAGCGAACCGCCGCCGATGATTGTGCCCGAGGTCTTGTAGGCTTCTTCGTTCGGACGGGGCAGGAAGGCCGTGCCGATCTCGAACTTGTCGCCGACTGTGTCGATGGCGCCGCGCAGCACGGCGGTGGAGTCGATGAACATGGCGGTTTGCTCGGCGTAGAAGGCGGTGCGTACGTCGGCGTTCTTGCGCCCGTAATTGCCCATGATGCCGGCGTCGTTCATTGCCTTCCACCACTCAAAGACCTTCACCCCTTCGGGGCTGTTGAAGGCGGCGGCGGTGGCCAGGGCGTCGCGGCCATTGGCGTTATCGGCGTACACCCCACCCGAAACGGCCAGGAACTGCTCGAAGAACCAGCCGTAAATGCTGATCGAGATACCCGAAACGAGCACTTTGCCGTTGGCGTCTTTCTTGGTCAGTTTGGTGGCGTATTCCGTCACCTCGTCAAAGGTGCGCGGTGGTTTCTCCGGATCCAGGCCGGCTTCTTTGAACATCTTCTTGTTGTAGTACAGCATGGGGGTCGAGCTGTTGAAGGGCATCGAGACCTGCTTGCCGTCTACCGTGTAGTAGGCCAGCACGTTGGCTTCGAAGTCGCTGGTGTCGAACTTTTCCTGGTCGATGAAGTCCTGGATGGGGGTGATGACCTTGAGGTCGACCATCAGGCGGGTGCCGATGTCGTACAACTGCATCACGGCGGGGGTCTCGTTGCTTTGCAGCCCGGCCTTGAGCTTGTTGAGGGCGTCATCGTATGAACCCTGGTAGATGGGGGTCACGTAGCACCCATCCTGCGAGGCGTTGAAATCATTGGACATCTGCGGGATGGCCTTACCGCCGATGTCGCCGCCCATGCTATGCCAGAACGAAATCTTGGTCGCGTTTTCGTTCTTGGGGGGAGCGATGGTTGAGGTGGGTGGGGGTGCCTTGGTGGGCTCGGGGGCTTTGGTGGCCTCGGCGGCGGCGGGTGGTTGGGTGGCCTGCGGGGCGGCGGCGGTGGGTTGTGCGGCCTCGGGGGCCTTGGTCGGCTCGGCGGCGGCGGGTTTCTCGGTGGGGGCGGGCGCCGGCGCACAGGCTGACAGCACCATGCTGAAGATCACCAGCATGGCCAGTACAACGGACAGCGTTCTCTTCATCTCTCTTGCTCCTTTACTGAATATTTGGTTTTCATCGCCGGGCGAATCTGTTTAGCCTTTCACCGCCCCGGCGGTCAACCCACGGATGAGTTGCCGGTTGCTGACCACAAACAGAAACAGAGTCGGCAGCAGAATCAGCACGACACCCGACATGACGGTGTTGATCATCAAACGTTCCTCGTCTTGCAGCAGGGTGATGCCGATCTGCACCGTGCGCATGTTGGGGTTGTTGGTAATCAGCAGCGGCCACAGGTACTGGTTGTAGGTTTGCAGGAAGCTGTATACCGCCAGCGTCCCCAACGCCGGGCGCGCCAGCGGCAGGACGATGGTCATCAGAAAACGAAAATGCCCGCAGCCATCGATGGTGGCGGCGTCGCGCAGTTCTTTGGGAATCTTTAAGAAGAACTGGCGCAACAGGAAGGTGCCAAAGCCGGTGGCGATAAATGGTATCACCAGCCCCTGGTAGGTGTCGTTCCACTGTAGTTGTTTGATCAACAGATAATTGGGGATGATGGTGGCTTCCCAGGGGATCATCAGGGTGGAAAGGAAGATCAGGAAGAAGAAATTGCGGCCTTTGAAGTCGATGAAGGCAAAAGCGTAAGCCGCAAGGCTGGCGGTGATCAACTGCCCCAGCATGACCAGCGAGGATTGCACCACGCTGTTGAGCAGATACCGCCCCAGCGGGGCCTGTTCCAGGGCGCGGCTGAAGTTTTCCATGCGGATGCCGGAGGGGAACAGGCGCGGTGGGTACTCGCCGATCTCGGTATCGGCCATCATGCTGATGTTGAACGCCGCCCAGATCGGATAGATGACGATCAGCGCCGCCAGGATGAGCACCAGATATTCCAGCACGGTAATCAGTGAGCCTTTGAAGGAAGCGGGTGGTTTCATTCGTAGTGTACCTTTCGTTCGACAAAGACAAACTGGATCACGGTCAGGATCAACATGATAAAGAACAACATGATTGATTGCGCCGCGGCGAACCCATATTTACCGTTGAAGTAAAACTCGCGGTAGATCGAATAGACCAGCAGGTTGGTCGAGTCCAGCGGCCCGCCGCTGGTCATGACGTGGATGGGGGTAAAGGTCTGGAAGGCGGCCAGGATATCCACCACCAGCAGGAAGAACAGGGTGGAAGACAGCAGCGGCAGGGTGATGTGCCAGAACTTGTTCCAGCTGTTGGCGCCGTCGATCATGGCGCTTTCATATAGCTCGTCCGGGATGGTTTGCATGGCGGCCAGCAGGATGACCGTGTTCAGACCGGTTTGCAGCCAGGTGGTGGTCAATGCCACGGCAAACAGCGCCGTCTTTTCGCTGACCAGCCAGGGAATGGCGTCTATTCCCAGCAGACCGAGCAGATAGTTAACCCCCACCGTGGGGTGGTAAAGGTACAGGAACATCAACGAAGCGGTGGCGCCGGAGATGGCGATGGTGACCGAGAAACACATGCGGAAGATATCGATGCGTTTGAGGCGCAGGTTGCCCAACAATGCCAGCACCATCGAGAGGATCAGCGTGGTCGGCACGGTGTACAGCACGAACAGGAACGAGCGTTCCAGGCTGGTCATGAAGGCCGGCGTGCTGAACAGCCGCTGGTACATTAACAACCCGACAAACTTTGCCGGGCGGCCGATTGGGTCGGTCAGATAGGTGCTCAGCCAGAAGGAACGGATGAGCGGGATGAACACAAAGGCGGCAAAGATGATCAGTGAAGGGGAGAGGTACAGCAGGGCCTGCAAGAATTTTTGCGTTTCGCGTCGCTGTACACCGGTGAGCCCAAATTTTTTGGGGGTGGAGATATCGGCTGGAAAAGAGGTCGTGGGATTCGCCATTCGCCTTTCGCCTTGGGGTAAGATGGGCGGAATAATCCGGTTGGCGCGGGGGTACACGCTGTGCGCCGGTGGGGATGTGCTGATGTCTCACGAATCAATTGATATCACCTAAGTATAGTGATGCCAACGGCAGAGTCAAGTTAACAATTTCCTGGATTCTTATTGACACGTATGCACAAAATGCTCTGGCGCGGCGTTTGCCCCTTGTCGCGCGCCCCAAAATTCGCTATGCTATACATAACCGCGCGCGGAGGTGAGCCGATGGAAGAACGCAGGAAGCTCAAACGCAGGTATTTGATGTTTTACTCGCGGGTGTTTGATACCCGCAAGGGCGTTTTGCTCGGATATTTATGCGATCTGACCGTTGAGGGCGCCATGCTGATCAGCGAGGCGCCTATTCCTACCGGAGTCTTGTTTTCACTGCGGATGGATCTACCCGAGAGCTTTTACCCGCAGCGCACCTATTTGCAGTTCGAGGCCCGCAGTATCTGGTGCCGGCCGGATATCGACCCGTTGTTTTACAACACCGGCTTTCATCTACTGGAAATGAGCCCGGAAGACGCCGCAGCCATCGAGCAGATCAACTTCGATTTTGGCCTGCGCGAATAGGGGCCGTTATTCATCGGCGGACGTGCGCCGCTGTTCGCCGTCTAGCAGCGCCTGTTTGCGTTGCAGCCCCCAGCGATAGCCGCCCAGGCTGCCGTCGCTGCGCAGCACGCGGTGACAGGGGGTGAGCAGCGCGGCGGGGTTGGTGGCGCAGGCGCGCGCCACGGCGCGCACCGCGCTGGGGCGGCCGATGGCCTCGGCCACCTGGGTGTAACTGCGCGTCTCGCCGTACGGGATGCGGCGCAGTTCTTCCCACACCTGCAACTGGAAGGCGCTGGCCTGCACGTCCAGCGGCAGTTCCAGGCGCGGCTGGCTGCCCTGCAAATGGGCGACCAGCGAGCGGGCCCATTCGTTCAGGCGGGCGTCGTCGCCGGATAGGGCGGCGGCGGGATATTCGCGGTGCAGGGCGTCTGTCAGGGCTGTGTCATCGTCCCCCAGGCTGACGGCGCATACACCCTTGGGGCTGGCGGCAACCAGCAAACGGCCCAGGGGACAATCGACAATCGTGTAGTGAATTTGCATGTCGTTTCCTCCCCGGCGATAGACTGCCGGAGTCATGCCCAGTTGTTGGGCGGCGTTTTCATACAGCCGGCTGTTCGAGCTGTAACCGGCCTCGTACAGGGCGCTGGTCACGTCGGGGGCGCGGCGCGCCTGTTCTTTGAACTGTTCCAGACGCAGCCGGGCGGCGTAGCGGTGCGGGCTGACGCCGGTGATGGCCTTGAACAGGCGTTGCAGATGGTAGGGGCTGACCCCCAGTTGGGCGCTTAATTCGGTCAGGCGGGGCGGCTGGGCGGCGTTCTCGATCAACCGGCAGGCGCGGGTCACCAGTTCGATCTGCGGGTCGCTGGCCTGTTGCGGCTGGCAGCGTTTGCACGGCCGATAGCCGGCCTGTTCGGCGGCGGCCAGGCTGGCGAAGAAGCGCACCTGCTCGCGGCGCGGCCGGCGGGCAGGGCAGCCGGGCCGGCAGTAGACTCCGGTCGAACGTACGCCGTAGTAAAACTGCCCGTCGTAGCGCCGGTCGCGTTGCAGCACCGCCTGCCAGCAGGTTTCTTCATCCAGGGGGTGGGGCACGGGTGTGTTTTCCATGCTCTGATCATACCCGTTCTGCCCGCTTGCGCCAATCCGAATCTTGCGGTCAAAGTGGGGGCAGGCGCTGTGGTAGATTGTCGTGCTTAAACAGGATGGGCAGGATATACAGGATGTTTTAAAAAATTTCCTT
>CAZHTS010000099.1:0-10569 GCA_964535315.1 uncultured Anaerolineaceae bacterium | reverse complement strand
AAACAGGATGGGCAGGATATACAGGATGTTTAAAGAGCTTTCTTTGCGCTCTTGCGCCTTTGCGTTAGGTCTTTTGCCGGCAGGCGCTGCGGTAGATGTACACGCTCATGTGCCTCAAGAATATAACACGCCCTTCTTCATCACCTGCGCCACCAGGTTGGTGCCAAAGCGATAGCCCAGGTGGCGGTAATCGTCCACGCTCAAAATGAGCAAATCGGCCTGTTTGCCGGCCTCCAGCGAACCGACCCGGTCGGCGCGGCGGATGGCGGCGGCGGCGTTGATTGTGGCGGCGGCGATGGCCTGGGCCGGGGTGAGCTTGAGATAGCGGCAGGCCAGGGCAATGACGAACTGCATGCTCTCGCACCAGCCGGTGCCGGGGTTGATGTCTGAGGCGATGGCCAGCAGCCCGTTGGCGGCCAGGATGTCACGGGCGGGGGTGTAGTGCGGGTCGGCCAGGCCGAACGGCGTGCACGGCAGTGAGACGGCCACCGTATCGCCGGCCGCCAGCGCGGCCATGTCGGCGGGTGAAGTCTTGACCAGATGATCGGCCGAAGCCGCGCCCAGTTCGGCCGCCAGACTGGCGCCGCCCAGGTTGTCGAACTCGTCGGCGTGGATCTTGAGCGGGAAGCCCAGGCTTCGGGCGGCCGTCAGAATCTGGCGCGATTGGGCCAGGGTGAAGGCGCCCGTCTCACAGAATACATCCACGAAGGGCAGCGGCCGGCCGGCGGCATGCTCCTGCCACCAGGTGTGGGCGGCGGGCAGCATCTCGTTGCACACCAGATCGGTGTACCCCTGTGGATCGTCCTTGTACTCAGGGGCGATGGCGTGCGCGCCCAGAAAGGTCGGCGCCAGTTCCAGCGGGCCCTCGGCGTCCAGGCGCAGCAGCGCCTCTAACTGACACAGTTCGCTGGGCGTATCCAGCCCGTAGCCGGTTTTGGCTTCGGCGGTGGTGGTGCCGTGGCGGAACAGGCCGTGCATGCGGCGGCGCGTCTGGGCCAACAGATCGTCCATGCTGGCGTTGCGGGTGGCGCGCACGGTAGAGAGGATACCGCCGCCGGCGGCCAGGATTTCCAGGTAAGTTTTGCCTTGCAGGCGCATCTCAAACTCGGCGGCGCGGTCGCCGGCCCACACCAGGTGGGTGTGTGGATCGACAAAACCGGGCATGACCACCCGCCCGCCGGCATCCAGCGCCGGTTCGTCGGGATAGGCGGCGCGCAGTTCGGCGCTGCTGCCCGTGGCGACAATCTGTTCGCCGCGCACCAGCACAGCGCCGTCTGAGATCAGCCCTAACTGGCCGAGTTGCGCGCCGCGCTGCGGCCCGCCGGCCAGGGTAAGCAATTGAGAAGCCGAATGGATGAGCATGGTTTTCTCCGCAAGAAGCAAGTGAAAGACTACTTCAATTTTACCCGACTGAGCGCCAGCAACGCCAGCAGGTTGAAACCGATCGACGCCGCAGCGCAGGCAGCGATGCCCCAGCCGTACAACTGCGGCGAAAGCAGATCGGCGATGCCGCGCCCAATCGAGAAGGCCGCCACATTGGCAGCCATCAACGTGGCGCGCGCCGCCGGCAGCATCTCGGTCATCAACGGCAGGCTGCTCACCAGGGCGTACTCGAACGCCAGGTAGTAAAAAAACAGGCCGGCGAAGGCCAGCCACACCTGGCCTTCCAGCAGCGGCAGCGCCAGGGCGAACAGGCTGCAAACCGCCAGCCCGATCTGGACGGAGCGTTTCTTGCCCACGCGGTCGACCAGGACGCCGGTCAACGTCTCGCCGCCCAGTTCGGCCGCGCCGATCACCGCCGAGGCGGCGCCCAGGGCGGCAATTTTCAGGGCAAACGTGTCTTCCAGCCACACGCCAAAGATCATGCTGATCATTTCGTTGCCGGCGGTCATCATCAGACTCATCGTCAGCCCGGTCAGGGCGGTGGGATGGCTGAACACCAGCCTGAGACTGTGCCAGAAGCCGTTATCTGCCTGGGCGCCGGGCGCCGGAACCGCCGGCACCAGCCGCACCAGCAAGATAAACGCCAGCAGCCCACAGCCCGCCAGGATGGGAAAGCCAGCGGCCCAACCCTGAGCGGCGATCAATAACCCAATCAACGGCACGCCGATCAACCCGGCCAACGACCAGCTCAATTCGGTGATGGCGATGGCCCGGCCGCGCTGCTCGTAGGGCACCTGGTCGCCCAGGAAGGCCTGGATGGCGGGCAGATAGATGTACATACCCAGCGTGCCCAGCACGATGGCGGCGAAAAAGGTGGTGTAACCGGGCCACACGGCAACGGCTGCCGCACTCACGATGAAAATGCCCAGCCCGAGGAGCATGTTGGTCTTGCGCCCGCTCCGGTCGGCAATGGGCGCAAGCAGTGGGCCGAGCGCCCCGACAAACGAGCGCGCCGAGAGCATAATGGCAATGGTGGGCAGATCGACCCCCAGCCCGCGGCTGAAGGCGCTGATGAACGGATAAATCATGCGGTAGGCGCTGTTCAGCACCAGGCGGGTGAAGGCAAACAGGACAATCAGCAGGCGGATGCGGGGCGTCATTGCGCCTCATCCGCTGCGCCGGTCAGCCGCCGCCACTGCCACAGGCTGAACTGCGCCGCCAGCAGCAGCGCCAGCCCCAGCAGGACGGCGAACACCAATGGGATGCTCCCCGCCTCAGACCCGATGGGCGCTTCGGGGTGCAGGACGTTGCCGGCGCTGCGCAGCGCCCACCACAGGGCCAGGCCGAAGGCCAGATTGGCGGCGGCAGTGATTTGTGGCCGGTTGGTGAGCGTCAACCCGATTTGCAGCAACACCCCAACCACGCCAAAGGTAAAAGGGATGCGCCAGCGAGGCTCATCCAGGAACAGTCCACCCCAGTTGAGCTGCATGACCAGCAGCGCCAGGGGCAGATAGGTCAGCCAGAAGGCCAGGCCGCTGCGCCCCAGGATCAGCGTCAGGCGCTGCCAGAGTGGGCGGCGCAGCGCCAGCGCCAACAGCCCGGCCAACGCCGCCAGGCCAAAGACGATCTGCCCGCACCAGGCCCAGGCGCCGTGCACCAGGATCAGGCCCAGGTTGGCGCCCAGAGTCTGTTCGCGTGGGGCGGTCAGCCCCGCCAGCACGACGAGCAGCAGGGTGGCGGCAAACGCCGCCGGGTGGATCAGCCAGGATAACTTTGTGGTCGTATTCATCAGGCCTCCACGCTTAAAACATAGCACCCGCCCGGCGGGCGGGAAGAAAACGGCTGGCGCCGGTTTCAATCGATGGTGCGTATCGGGCGTTCTGGCAATCCCAGGAAGTAGGCCAGACGATCGTCGAAGTCGGCCACCTGCCCGGAGCGCTTCAGCCAATCCAGCTCCGCCTCGCGGATGGTGTGGCTGATCTGCGCCTCACTGCAAGAAATAAAATTTCCACTCAACGTATCTTGAAAAACGTTGTTTCCCCAATCGATGACGACTGAGCCATCGTGTAAGACAACGACCCATTGGCGATTGACTGGTGTTCCCGCTGGCATGTGCTCCCTCTCGATATCTACCCCACGCAAACCCGATTTACGCCGCGCTGGCCACAGGCTGTGGCTTGAGAAACTGTGCAAAAGTAGTCTTGCGCAATCGCTCGACCAGTTCGGCCTGGGTTTCGCACCATAAGGGGCGCAACGGGCAGTTCTCGCCGAACGGGCAGGAGTCGGGGTCGTGGGTACATTCGTTTAACAGGATGGGCCCATCGATGGCCTCCACCACTTCCAGGATTGAAATTTCTTCGGGCGGTCGCGCCAGAGCTACTCCCCCACGCGCCCCCCGTGAGGTATGAATCAGACCGGCAATCGAAAGCTGCGAAATAATTTTCGCCAGGAAGGAGGGAGGAATATGCTGTTCTTCAGCGATCTGGCTGGTTGCTGCGCGTTGCCCGTCCTCTAATCTGGCCAGGTAGAACATCGCCCGCAACGCATAATCGGCCTGTCTGGTGATCTGCATGTATTCCTCTTTTGGTAATACGGGTAATAATTATCTTGATATTTAATCAAGTTTATTCTATCTTATTTACCCGATCAAGTGACAGACATCATCCCAAAAAGATGACATTTGCTTGCCGGCTTTGTCCCGAGGGTCGCCCCTGGAGGGCGATGGTATAATCAAGCCATGTCCACTTTTCGTTTTAACATCCCCATTCAAATTCGTTATGGCGACCTGGATCCCCAGTGGCACGTCAACAACTCGCGTTTCCTGACCTTCATGGAGCAGGCCCGTTTCGATTATCTGGTGCAGTTGCAACTGTGGGACGGCCAGGATTTCTTCGAACTCGGCCTGATCGTGGCTGACGCCCACGTGGCTTACCTTGCGCCCATTTTCCTCGGGCAGCAGGTGCGCGTCTGGGCGCGCGTCGCCCGTTTGGGCAAAAAGAGCCTGACCTTCGTCTATGAAATTCGCGACGATGAACATGGGGCGTTGTTGGCGACCGGTGAGACGATCATGGTGGCCTACGACTACCACACCCAGACCAGCAAGCCCGTTCCACCGGACTGGCGCGAGAAGATTCTGGCCTACGAAGAAACCGTTCAAACTGCATAAGGATGTCTCATGAGCGCATTACCCGCTATCGATAGCGCCTATCTGCTCGATTATCTGGCGCGCCTGTTGAACACACCCAGCCCGACCGGCATGACCGCCCAGGCGGTGGCTCTGACCGAACAGACTCTGGCAGCTTTCCCCGAAGTGCAATTGCGCCGCACGCCCAAGGGCGCTCTGTTGGCCGGCCTGACCGGCGGCCGCAGCGATTGCCTGCGCGCCCTCTCGGCGCACATCGATACGTTGGGCGCCATGGTCAAAGACATCCGCCCCAACGGGCGGCTCAAGCTGACCCAGCTTGGCGGTTACGCCTGGAACACGGTGGAGGGCGAGGGCTGCACGGTCTTTACCGCCGGCGGTGAAACACGGCGTGGCAGTATTCTGCTGTGTAAATCCTCCAGCCACGTGTATGGCGCCCAGGTGGGCGAGACCAAGCGCAGCGAGGACAGCCTGGAGGTGCGCCTGGACGAACGCACCGGCAGCACAGCAGAGACTCTGGCCCTGGGCATCCAGGTGGGTGACTTTGTTGCCTTCGACCCGCGGGTCGAGATCGTCAACGGTTTCGTGCGCTCACGTCATTTGGACGATAAGGCCGGTGTGGCCTGCCTGGTGGCGGCGCTCAAGGCGCTGCACGACGCCGGATTGCGCCCGGCGCAAAGCGCCTGCCTGTTGTTCAGCAATTATGAAGAGGTCGGGCACGGCGGGGCGGGGCTGGGTTTTCCGCAAGCGATCGACGAACTGCTGGTGGTGGACATGGCCGCCATCGGCGAGGGCCAGAATTCGGACGAATTCCACGCCACCTTGTGCGTCAAAGACTCGAGCGGCCCTTACCATTACGATCTCACCCGCCGGCTGCGCCGGCTGGCCGATCAGCACGAGATCGCCTACCGGCTGGATGTGTATCCGTATTACGGCTCGGACGGCTCGGCCTACTGGCGGGCGGGCGGCCAGGCCCCGGTGGCCCTGATTGGTCCGGGGGTGGACGCCTCGCACAATTACGAGCGCACCCATCTGGACGCCCTGCTGGCGACCACGCAGTGGATCCTGGCCTATTTGCTGGCGGAATGAGAGTCTGAGCAGAATGGAGAAGATCAGGCGCATCGTTCAATGGATGCAGCGGTTGTTGGCAGCCTTTGTCGCCGGCCGGCCGCAGCCCGGGCTGGGCTGGCTGCCGTGGGCCTGGCTGGCGGTGTTGTATCTGCTGGGGCTGTTCTTGTGGGGGCAGTTCCTCAATTGGGGGCGCATCCCCTTTGATTTTCATGACTGGGCCGAGATTTCGGCGCCGCGCATTGCTTTTGTGCGTGATGCAGTGCTGACCGGCCAACTGCCGCTGCACATGCCGGATACTTCGGCGCTGCGCGGCGTCACCGACCGCTTCATGGTCATTCCCGACGTGATGCTGGCCCCACAGATGTTGCTGTTGGGGGTGATGGAAGTCGGGCCGTTCATGCTCGCCAACGTCTGGCTGCTTTATACGCTGGGGGCGGCCGGGCTGGTGTATTTTCAACGCCGCTACGGTCTTTCGCCGCTGGCGTACGGTATACTTTTTTTGCTGTTTAACTTCAACGGTCACCTGCTGGCGCATTACAGCGTGGGACACGCCAACTGGGGCGGCTATTTTCTGTTTCCCTGGCTGGCGGCGCTGGTCTTGCGCCTGATCGAGGAGCCTGAACTGCGCCGCGGGCCGCGCAGCTGGCGCTGGACGGCGGCGGTCGCTTTTGTGTTGTTCTTCATCCTGTTACAGGGCTCATTCCATCATTTTATCTGGGGGCTGATGTTCCTGGGGCTGCTGGCCGTTTTTTCGTGGCAGTATCTGCCGGTCGTGCTGCGCACACTGGTGCTGAGCGGGCTGCTGGCTGCCGTGCGCCTGCTGCCGCCGGCGTTGGGCATGGGCCTGTTCGACGACGAATTTCTTTCCGGGTACCCCACGGTGTGGGACATCGTGCAGGCCATGTTTACATTGCGTTTGCCGGCCGATGCGCTTTCTATTCGCAACATGATTAACCCGTTGGGCTGGTGGGAGTATGACCTGTATCTGGGCATCTTCGGCGCCGGCTTTTTCCTGTTCTTTGGTGTGTATCGTACGCTGCGCAATCATCGCCAGCCGTACGGTTACGTCGAACTGCTGCTGCCTGCGGCGCTGATGGTCTTTCTTTCCGTCGGGCGAATCTACCGGGCGGTGATGCTGATCCCCTTCCCGCTGCTTTCGGCCGAGCGGGTCAGCGCCCGTATGCTCATCTTGCCGTTTGTCTTCTTCCTGCTGTTGGGCGCCATGAACTTCCAGCGCTGGCTGGACGCCAGGCGCCTGCGGCCAGAATTCCAGTTGATCGGGCTGGCGGCCTGGGGGCTGGTGCTGCACGATCTGTGGCAGCATCTCAAGCTGTGGCGGGTCAACGTGGCCTTCGAGGCCTTTCCGCTGACTCCGGTGAACCTGGCGACCAAGACGGTCAGCAACCACCCCGATGCGCCCTACACCAATCTGTTGGCCGCCGGGCTGGCGCTGACGCTGCTGACGGCCTGCGGCCTGCTGTACATGCTCCGGCGCGGCCGCAAGCGTGCAGCGTCGTAACAGTGGAAAAAACTTTAACAGGATGGGCAGGATAGTAAGATCGCCGTGCTTAAAGAAGAACAGGCCGGAGCGTTTCTGTGGTCTTGTGCGAGTTGTATTTGGGGCTTGACACAATAGAACAAAAGTTTTATCATTGACGTATCTCGAACCGTATGGAGGTTTGTGTATGAAATCCACCATTGGACATGTCGTATTTTGCATCGACCCCAAGAACATCTCCTTCTACCGCGAACTGCTGGAAGCCCTGGGTTGGGCGGTCTGGTATGAAGATGCCAACATGCTGGGTGTGGGCTGCGAGCAGGGCTCCAGCCTGTGGTTTGGCCCGGCCAAACCGGCTGCCAATGATTACGATGGACCGGGGATGAACCATCTTGCCCTGGCCGTCGACAGCCAGGCCGACGTAGACGAGATGGTTGCCTATCTTAAGGCGCACGGCGTCGAGGCGCTGTTTGACACGCCGCGCCATCGCCCCGAATTTTGCTCCAGCCCCGACAAAACCTACTATCAAGTCATGTTCACCTCGCCGGATAAGATCCTGTTCGAGGTGGTCTACACCGGGCCGCTGGCGCAGTAACCCCTTCATTCACAGTGCGTCAAACAGGTTGGGTTGTAGATCCAACCTGTTTTTTTATATCCGCCGCTTTGCAGCCTGCCTTACAGACTCTAGACAGCCGACTCGACATTTCTATAAAAGCTGGTAAAATCGAATTTAGACCTTTTGTATCATTATCTTCAAGGAAAAAACCGTGGTTGCGTGGTCTGGCAGGTTTTTTCCCGTTCGTTTGACAGGATTTATCGTCTGTCCATTATCCGGGGCCTGACCGGGGACAGAGGTTTGTAAGCCAGGAGGTTTTTACTGTGGCTGGAATGGAACGATTTACCCAACGGGCTCGCCGTGTGCTTTCCCTGGCTCACCAGGAAGCAGAACGGCTGCAACAGAATCAAATAGGAACCGAACATTTACTCCTGGGGTTGATCCAGGAGGACGGTGGCGTGGCGGGACGTGTGTTACGAGACCTGGGGCTGGAGCCGGAGCGGGTGCGGGAAATGGTGGAACGGTTGAGCAGCGCCGGCCAGTATCGCGGCGGCAAGATCGATCTGGGTCCCGATACCCAGCAGGTGCTGGAGTTCGCCATCGAAGAGGCCCGGCGTATGGGCCATCACTACATCGGCACCGAGCATTTGCTGCTGGCGCTCATCCGCTCGAACGAAGGCCTGGCCAACGATGTGCTGCGCAAGCTGGGCGTCACCCCCGAGCAAATTCGCCGGCAGACCCGCCGGGTGTTGCAGGAGAGCAATACGACGCCCTCGACCGCCGGCGAGACGCAGCAACAGACGCCCGCGGCGAACACTACCTCGCAGCGCCAGGAGCAGCAGAACCGCGCCAAGACTCCGCTGGTGGATCAACTGGCGGTGGACCTGACTTCGCTGGCCGAACAGGGTAAACTGGATCCGGTCATCGGACGCCAGACCGAGATCGAGCGCGTCATTCAGATCCTCGCCCGGCGTAACAAGAACAACCCGGCGCTGATCGGCGAACCGGGCGTGGGCAAGACGGCCATCGTCGAGGGCCTGGCGCAGCGCGTGATCGAAGGCGACGTGCCCGCCCCGCTGCTCGACAAGCGTGTCCTGCAACTGGACGTTGGCTCGCTGGTGGCCGGCACCATGTACCGCGGCCAGTTCGAAGAGCGCCTCAAGCGCGTCATCGACGAACTCAAGACCTCGGGCGCCATCCTGTTCATCGATGAGGTGCACATGCTGGTGGGCGCCGGTGCGGCCGGTTCGTCGGTTGACGCCGCCAACATCCTCAAGCCGGCGCTGTCGCGAGGCGAGTTGCAGGTCATCGGCGCCACCACGTTGAACGAGTACCGCAAACACATCGAAAGCGACGCCGCCCTCGAACGGCGTTTCCAACCCATCGTGGTCAACGAGCCCTCGGTGGACGAGGCAATTGAAATTTTGCGCGGCATCCGCGGCGCTTACGAAGAGCATCACCGCCTGACGATTTCAGACGAGGCCATCGAGGCCGCCGTGCGTCTCTCGGCACGCTACGTGACCGAACGCTATCTGCCGGACAAGGCCATCGACCTGATCGACGAGGCTTCTTCCCGCGTGCGCATGTACAAGAGCCAGGCGGCCCGGACGACCAAAGAGATCATGTCCGAGCTGCGCGAGGTGCGTCACAACCAGGCGCTGGCGACCGAGGACGGCCGCCAGGACGACGTGCAGGAACTGCGCGGGCGTGAGGTGGAGCTCGAGGCGCAACTCGAACGGATGCGCACCGTCTGGGATCGCAGCAGCAGTCCGGTGGTGGGTGTGGACGACATCGCCGAGGTGGTTTCCATGTGGACGGGCGTGCCCGTCATGCAGATGGCCCAGGAAGAGTCGGCCCGCCTGCTGCACATGGAAGACGAATTGCGCCAGCGCATCATCGGCCAGGGCGAAGCGATTGAAGCGATTTCTAAAGCGGTGCGCCGCGCCCGGGCCGGGCTCAAGGATCCGCGCCGCCCGATTGGTTCGTTCATCTTCCTCGGCCCCACCGGGGTGGGCAAGACCGAACTGACCAAAGCGCTGGCCCGCTTCCTGTTTGGCAGCGAAGAAGCGCTCATCCAGCTCGATATGTCCGAGTTTATGGAGCGCCACACCGTCAGCCGCCTGGTCGGCGCCCCGCCCGGATACGTGGGCTTTGAAGACGCCGGGCAGTTGACCGAGGCCATCCGCCGCCGCCCGTACTCGATCGTCGTCTTCGACGAGGTCGAGAAGGCGCACCCCGAGGCGCACAACATGCTCTTGCAGATCATGGAAGAAGGCCATCTCTCGGATGCGCGCGGGCACAAGGTCGATTTCCGCAATGCCATCATCGTCATGACCTCCAACATTGGGGCCGACATGATCAAACGCCAGACCTCGTTGGGCTTCAGCCTGCAACGCGACGCGGCCGAAGAGGAAAAGAGCTCGTACGATGAGATGCGCAAGAAACTGCTCGATTCGCTGCGGCGTGTTTTCCGCCCGGAATTCATCAACCGGGTCGACTCGGTGGTGGTCTTCCGCTCGCTCAGCCGCGAAGACATCCGCCAGATCGTCTCGCTCGAACTGGACAAGGTGGCGCAGCGTTTGCAGGATCACGCCATCCAGTTGCACGCCTCGCAGGCCGCCCTGGATCAGCTGGCCCAGGAGGGTTACGATCCTGAAATGGGCGCCCGCCCGCTGCGCCGCGTCATCCAAAACAAGATCGAAGATCGTCTCTCCGACTCCTTCCTGGGCGGCGAGTTCCACAACGGCGACCAGGTGTTGATCGACGTCAACGAAGCGGGTGAGATTATCATGCAGCGCGAGTCTCCGCCGGCTGAGCCGGAGTTGGAGCACGAACTGCCGGTGAGTGTGTAAAAAGCAAAAAACGGGGCTGCCCAGAAAGTCGGGCAGCCCCGTTCCTTACACGCCCGTACGCCCTCCC
>CAZHTS010000098.1:0-16206 GCA_964535315.1 uncultured Anaerolineaceae bacterium | reverse complement strand
GCCGGTTTCCTCAGCGATTTCCTTGTGTGCCTGCGCCTCGGCCCCTACGCCGGGTTCGCCAAAACCGCGTGGAATTTCCCAATGCCAGGAACGGGTGGCGTGCCGGAAATTGCGCAGCAGCAGCACCTGTCCATCTTTTTCTGGCAGCATCGCCACCCCGGCTGCGCCCCCTTCCAGATAGGCGCGGTTGTACAGGCGGATATATCCCCCGCGCGCCCCACCAGGGAACTCCACCAGATCGCGCAAGATGACCACGTACGGGTCGTCAAAGACAATCCCAATATCAGCCCAGGCCGCCGGTCGAGACTTCTCGGCAAGTTGGCGGCGGCACTGATCCTGCCACATCTGAATTTGTATATCTTCAGCCAAAATCTTGATTGGGCCGTTAACATTTTCTAATACCTTCGGTCTGGCAACAGCCAGCGCCAGGTATCGTTGAATTTCATTTTCCATAGAGAGCCTTTCTGCCGATCGAATAAAATCTTGTTCTTCAGCCGGCATAGATTAATGTAGGCGTTTTTGCGCGATTTCATTAACCATACCCTGAATGCTTTGGTCAAAAGCATATCGCTGCACAACATTACTCTCAAACAGCGGCATTTCCACCGAATAATCCGCCGCGGTACCCATCGTGCGATAGACTTGCACTACATCAATAGGCCGCTTAGCATTTTCGGGCAAATAATAACGGATTCCATCCACACCCAACTTCCAAACCTGATTTGAAATCAAGCGAGCAGAAATATCGATATGCTGACGCCAGGCCTCATCCAATGCCTTATGAGCATCACGATGCTTTTGACGCCACGGTTTCCCCATGCTTCCCAGAATTATACTGGTGCGATCGATCGACTGGAGATATTCTGCTGCAATACGATAATTTGCAAGTGACTTTACCCATCTAGGCTCTTTCATTGCTTCAAGAATGGCTTCCCAAGGTACTTGTTTGATCAACTGATGAACATCAGTCAACTTCACTTCACTGGACCAAAACAATCTACTTTTCCCTCCCCAAGCCCACGGAAGCTCAAAAGTGCACCCGTTTTCTTGTTTCTCCGTTTGACGTGCCCACTGTGCAAGTGCATGCCCTGCTTGAACTAATATATTCTGTGTATCCCCTCCTGTTGTATCACTAAGTGAGTCTGCGCTTACTGCCAGCCCCATGACATGGTTATAGACACTATCAACAATCTCACGAATACCTTCTACCAGTCGTGCATCTATTTGTTCCAGCCTTACAAGCTCAGTATAAATTGGGCTACGGCTTTTTGGCACGCCGCCCAACCGATCCACAATCTCCTGTAATCCAGCGACAAGTTGTCCAGCCGCCGATGCTTCTGAAGCATTTTCAAACCAGTTGGGATGCATAATTTCCGGAATACCGGCATCACGCTCCTGCCTGCACATATCCTGCAAGTCTCCATCGGTCAGGCGCAACACCTGTTTGATCTCCCGCGAAAACCGATCAGGGATGTTCATTGCCCCAATTAAAAACCCACCCTCCCGATCAATATAGTCAAGCGTAGTAAACAAGTTACAGGCAAACTCCTGCTCGGCAAGAGAGCTTTCTTGAAGAATTCGATCCAGTCCTTGTACTCCATTCGCCAGGCTTTCGGCCCACAATTTACGGCGTACAACATCCATATCCAGATTCGGGTTAGCAGATAGCATATATCGCTTATCTAGTTGATCTGGATCGATGTTCCCAATCCGTTGCGAAGATAACAGAAAAACACCCTGGTTAGGGTTGAGACAAGCTAAGCGAATTGGAATACGAACCTTTGCTTTTCGAGCGCCTTGGATAAGTTCGCTTAGACATTCAACCGCTCCACGAGAATCGATCAGTTGATTTTCGGATAGCGCAATTGCATCGCCAAACAACAAAGCTTCCAATAACTCGCTTTTGCCATTCAACATACGCATCTCACACGCATTCGTTATTTCATTAAACCGAACCGAATCCAAGCTTTCCAAAAAGCGGAAACTCGTAAACGATAACCAAGAATAACATTTATAGTTAGGAAGATGTGGATTATAACGTATACCTGATCCATTTGTATCAGATATACTTGAGCTTGAGCTTGAACTGAACAAGTCCACCAATTTAGACAACAACTGGCTCATTGATTGGGTGGCATCCTTGATCTGCTCCAATGAATATGTTTGCATCATCTGCCGAAAATCTTTAGACAAAGGCACCAGTTCGCTTTGCAAAATGCGGACATACAACTGTACTGCCCCCCCAATTTGCGCATCCGACAGATCAGGATGATCCTGCTTCATCTGTGCCGCCAACATACTTTCTAGCCTCTCGGGCACAGGCTGGCGCAAGAAGTCTGCAAAAGCCTGCTGCAACGACGGCAACGTTGCCAGCGGCAGATTCAAAACGATCTCACCTACGGCCCTGTCAGGGCACTGTTCGATAAACAGGCGTTCGGCCTTATCGTAAATATCGAATAGTCTTTCGCTTAGCTCTTTTTGTAAATGTGGTTGCTTGATTTCCCTGATTGCGTCTTCACCCAACACCGTTTCAACCTGTTTTTCCAGAATGGCGACGAATACTTTCTTCCAGTCTGGAAAACGTTTCGGAACACCTGCTTCTGCCATCATCCCTCCTCTACCCAATTAAACGCTCCGTCTTCGCCAGCACATACGCCCACAACGAAAACCAGTCGCTCAGCTTCCCTTGCCGCACCAATTCATCCAGTTCGGCAAAAGATAGCCAACGATAAGCGTCAATCCCTTCGCTTGCATCTACTTTAATCGCTGCATCCGCAGCAATCTGCGCGCAGAATACGCACGTTCCCCCTTGGCCTTCCTGCACCTCCGTCAACTTGATCAACCGCACCGGTTGTACCCCGATTTCCTCCGCCAGTTCTTTGCGCGCGTTCTCTTCCGCCGAAAGCCCTACCTCGCCAAAGCCGCGCGGGAATTCCCAGGACCAATCGCGTTCTTCATGCCGGAACTTGCGAATAAGCAGTACATACTCATCCCGCACACCCAGCAAAACAACATTAAACCCGCCCTCCTGACTTTTGCGATTGATCGAGCGGATATAGCCGCCTACCTTTCCCCCCGGAAATTCAACCAGATCCCGCACCGTCCAACACCACTCGTCTTCCGAAAGAACGCCGATATCGATCCAGTGTTCGGGTTTGCCGGCGGCGCGCAACTCGCCCCGGATACGATCCTGCTCAACGCGGATCCGTTCCGGGTCAGTGATAATCCGAATCGATCCATCCTCGTCGCTGTTTCGAAAAAGTTCTGGATGAGCGACCATCAAGCGAAGATAAGCTTCAAAGGCTTCCATGTCTTCATGTCCCTAAACCACCACCCTGAGCGCCATTTCGCAGGAACACACACCAATCGTTTATTCCCCCGCTTTAAAATCTTACAGGGATACAACAGAAATTTTTCAAATCAACCTGAGATGTCCTAAAAAATGGGCGAATGTACTGCTCTCCATTAACCACCCTGTTTCCCCAACAACCTGAAGCAGGTAACCTGACCACCGCGCCAGTGATATGAAACAGTATAGCACATCCCCCGTAACGTTTTCAACTTAAAAACGGCACAAAAATTTCACTTTCACCGATTCCCTATCTCTTCTCCCATCTGTTAACCTTCCCCCCATCCTGCCCATCCTGCCGATCCCTGTTCCCCTATCTAAGCAACCGGCATCGCGCCCTATTCATCCGGCAGACCACCCAGCACCTGCTGCATGCACTGTTTATACTTCCGCATCGCTTCCCGCCCTGAAGCCGTCAGGCACACCGTCGAATGCGGTTTCTTCCCCTGAAACTCCTTCTCGACCGCCACGTAGCCGGCCTCTTCCAGCTTATTCAGATGAGTGGCCAGATTACCCCACGTCAAACCGGTCATGCGCATCAAGAAAACGTAATCGGCGCTTTCGACCACGTACAGATACGTCAACACCATCAGGCGCGCCGGGGCATGGATCACGGGATCGAGTTCTGTCAGTGGATGGGGACCGGCCATCTCAGCGTTCCTCGGGGATGTCTGGCAGCGGATTGCGCCGCAAAAAGCGTACGAAAACCACCGCCCCAACAACCCATAACACCACCGCAGCCACGCCAAAGACGATCGGATAGCCATGATGGGCTGCGCCGCAACAGTTCGACAGCCACTCCCCGGCCACCGGCGCGACGCCCAGCATCAGACCGTACAGATAAAGCCGTGGAAAATCCAGGAAATACGCCCCCAGGCTGAAGGCCAACAGCAGGAACGATCCCAGCGCAAACGCAGCCGCCGTGCCCGGTATGCGAACGAACCCCCACGCCGCCGCCAACCCCAGCGCCAATATCGCTGCGTTACACGCCAGCAACCAATAGTTCATCCGCGCCAGCCGTCTCCGGCGCGCCCGGCCAAACGTCGCCGTCCCCACCCGCGGCAGGACCAACCGCCGGCGCAACCCGCGGATCAGCCACCATGCCAGCCCCCACACCGGCAGAAACACCACCGAACTCCAAAAATCTCCCAAACGCTGGCTGAGCAGCGGCGCCACCGCCAGCAGTAATACAAAACAGCCCAGGAAGATATCTCCCAGACCATCCTCATGAACCATTCTGAAGGCTCTGCGTTCGGCCTCTTTAAAATCGATCGACTGCGACATCCGTCACCTCCCGCAAACTGATCTCGGCCCAATACTTTGTTTTTCAAAGTACTTTGAAATCATTTTAGCCATTTTTCACCCCCCTGTCAACCCCCCAATTTCCATCTCCATCCTGTATATCCTGCCCATCCTGTTCCCATCCCCCCCTCCGTCCCATCCGTGTTCCTCTGCTCCCGTCCCCCATCCTGTACATCCTGCCCATCCTGTTCCCATCCCCCCCATCCGTGTCCCCCAAAACTACGCTATAATGAAAACACTCCACTTACAGGAATCCCCCTATGGAAGAACTGGAACAACGCCAGAAACAAGCCGTCGAAAGTATCCTCGACAACGAAAGCCTGACCGCCAACCTGGACGACCAGGTGGCCGGCGCACTGCTGGGCTGGACCACCGGCCTGGCGCGCAGCGTCGTCCAGCAGGCCGCCGCCCTGGGGTCGGACGAGGCTGAGACCCTGATCGAAGAACGCCTCTCAGCCGTGCGCGGCCTGATGCGCCAGGTCAACCGCTGGGCCGCCGGCGGAACCGAAATGAGCCGCGAAGAAAGCGCCGAATGGCTGGAAACCGTCCTGCAAAAACTGAGCGCCATCCAGGGCGCCCAGGCCCCCTTGCTCGACGACACCCGCCGCCAGGCCTTCCTGGAAACTCACGCCCACGCCACCCCGGCCGAGATGGTCGCCCTGCTCCAGACGTTAATCACAGACCAACGCACCCCCGAGCCTCCTCCCCAGGAAAAGAAGCTCTCCTGGTGGCAAAGAATCTTCGGACAATAATCCCCCAAAAACGAGGCCCCCATGACAAAAAAGAAATCGACCCAGCGCATTACCCTCAGCGGTTGCGCCTTGTTGGTAATCGTCGCCGTCATCCTGGTCATCAACATGCTCAACGAAGGCACACAGATCAGCGTGCCGCTGCCGCTCAACACCCCGGCCGAGACCACGGCTGCCAGCTCGCCCGCCACGGCAATGCAAAACGGCCCCGCCGAGACCTGGTGGGAAATCTACTTCACCGACCCGCAGAACATGGGCGACCCGAAGAAAATCAACGGCTCAATCGAAGAGAAACTCATCCAATACATCAACAACGCCAAAGAGAGCATCCACATCGCCGCCTTTGAGTTCGACCTGCCGCTCGTAGCCGACGCCCTCATCGCCGCCCACAAACGCGGCGTCGAAGTGCAGTGGCTGACCGACAACGAGAACGGCATCCAGGCCGACATCGACGACGGGCTGAAACTCTTCCCCAAGATGAAACGCGGCGGCGTGGAAATCAAAGACGACGGGCGCAGCGGGTTGATGCACAACAAATTCTGGATCTTCGACCAGAAAACCGTGTGGACCGGCGCCACCAACATCACCGTCAACGGCATCTTCAAGAACAACAACAACGCCATCGTCATCCACAACGCCGAACTGGCCGCCATCTACGAACGCCAGTTCAGCGACATGTGGAACGGCGAACTGGGCGCCAAAGCCCCCTCCACCCCCGACCAGCAAACCGTACAGATCGGCAACACCTCCATCCAGGTCTTGTTCTCGCCCGAAGACAAAGCCATGTCGTACCTCGTGCCGCTGGTCAAGAACGCCAAAAAGCAAATCCGCTTCATGGCCTTCTCCTTCACCCAGGAAGACCTGGGCGACGCCGTCCTCAACCGCGCCAAAGCCAAAGTGGACGTGATGGGCATCTTTGAGACGCGCGGCAGCGAAGACGAGGCCAGCGAACTCTGCCCGCTGTACCGCGCCAAAATCCCCGTGCGCCAGGACACCAACTCCACCAGCTTCCACCACAAGGTGTTCGTCATCGACGGCAGCACCACCGTGACCGGCTCGCTGAATTTCTCCGAAAATGCCGACTCGAGCAACAACGAAAACGTGCTGATCATCCGCAACAACCCGCAGATCGCCGCCCGCTACCTGGCCGAGTTTGAAACCCGCTGGCCCGAATCGGTCGATCCCAAAGCCAGCGACATGCAGTGTAAGTAACGCCGGAGCGGCTACGGCAGCAGCACCCCATTCCCCCGTAGATCAACCCGGCGCTTTCTTTTGGCGGCCAACCGGGTGGTGTGGATCAGCAGTTCTCTGAGAATGTAGGGAAAGGAAACGCCGTACAGATCCAGAATCACAGAGATAGCGACGTCCTGTTCACACGGGCCGAGCGCCGGATTACAGTTGCTATCGATGAAAAAATAGCGCCCGGATTGATCCATGCGGACGTCAAACTTTGCATAACCGGCCATCCGGGCAACCTCAAAAGCCTTTTTGACGTACTCCTTCAACAACGGGTCGTTGTAGCGCACGTAGTGAAAGGCGGCGTTCATCTCGGATAACCATTGATCCTCAAAAGTGAGAAAAACGTACTTGCCCTCCGCATGGGCGAAGACCTTTTCGGCCAGGTAGACCCGCTTCTTTTTCTCCTGCAAGACGATGGCAGTCAACTCGCGCCCGCTGATAAATTCCTCCACCAGCACCGGCTGTTTATAGGTACGGATCAAATAGCGCAGGCGCTTGCGCAATTGTTTTTCGTTTTCCGAAACCGCCTCGGCCGTAATCTCGACCGAGCCGTGCACCGCATTCAGCTTGGAGATCAGCGGGAAACGCAGCATCGGATCGAGATAATCCTCCGGCGTGTTGAAGAGTTGAAAATACGGCACCGGCACGCCGTTTTGTTGCAGCAGCTTCTTGATCAGGAATTTATTGGTGTCCAACGCCATGCCCAACATATCGGCGCCGCTATACGGAATATCCAGCAACTCCAATACCCCTGGGATGGCCGGTGCCAGGCTTTCTTGCCCTTTGACCGAATCCACCAGGTTGAGCACCAGCTCGGTTCCGTCCTTGCGCAGCCGCTCGGCCAGTTCGGCATTACCCGGATACAGGCGGACGGCGATCCCCATCGCCTGAAGATAACCGGCGATCAGGCGGGCATCCTGTTCGGCCCCCTGCTCGGTAATGTATTGCGCCTCGGTGGGAAAATCGCTGCGCTGTGCGTCGCTATAAAGAATGCTCACCGACCGCGGCAGGTTAACCCCACCCCCGTTCTTTCCAGTATCCAGTTTTTGATCCAGCATCGACACTCCTGAGGCCCCACTACGCAGGCAGGCTCAACGACCCACCCGTTTAAATTACCCGGCGTTGTTTTTGATTATACCCGCCAGAAGCAAAATCCAAAGCGGTGTGACAGATGCTATCTCGCCGCCGGCAAGCAGGCGGCGACAAAATCAGGTATAATCGGCTAACACGTCCCGGGCGCAAGCGCCGGCCATTATTTTTCTGGAGAACAAAAAACGCATGGAATTTCGCTCAGGCTTTGTCGCCATCGTTGGCCGGCCCAACGTGGGTAAGTCCGCCCTGACCAATATGCTCATGGGGCAAAAAATCGCCGCCGTTTCGGCCCGCCCGCAGATGACCCGCCGGCGACAGCTCGGCATCCTCAGCGTGGACGACGCTCAGATCATCTTTATCGATACCCCCGGCCTGCACCAACCCCACCACCGCCTCGGCGAATACATGAACCGCGAGGCGCAGGAAGCCCTGCAAGATGTCGACGCCATCCTGTGGGTGGTGGATTGCAGCCAGGCGCCCAACGACGAAGACCGCCTGGTGGCCGAACGCCTGAGCCGTTTGCAGTCCCTGCCCCCCACCCTGTTGGTGCTCAACAAGGTCGACCAGTTATCCTCCAGCGAGCAGGAAGCGCGCAAAAACGAATATCACCAGCTGCTGCCGCAAAGCATCCCGCTGTACACCTCGGCCACGCTCAGCTACCACCTCGCCGAACTGCTGCAAACCGTCATCACCTGCATGCCGCTAGGCCAACCGTTCTACGACCTGGATCAGGTCACCGACCTGTACGAACGCGAGATCGCCATCGACCTGATCCGCGAGGCGGCCCTGTTACACCTGCGCGACGAAGTGCCGCACGCCATCGCCGTACGCATCGACGAATACGCCGAACGCAGCGACGTGCAGGCCTACATCGCCGCCACCCTGTTTGTCGAGCGCGACTCGCACAAAGGCATCGTCATCGGCAAGGGCGGCGAGATGCTCAAACGCATCGGCTCCACCGCCCGCCAGGAGATCGAACGCATGAGCGGGCGCAAAATCTACCTGGAACTGCGCGTCAAGGTCAACAAAAACTGGCGCGACGACCCCGACGCCCTGCGCCTGCTGGGCTATTTCCGCGACGACGAATGACGAGCGCCGCCTGGTTTGGACTGACCCTGGCCGTGATGCTGGCCGACTGGGTCGCAGTGCAGCGCGGCCTGCCGCGCCTGCACCGCCTGGCCAAGCCGGGCGCCATGCTGGCGTTGTTCGCCTGGCTGTGGCAGGCCGGCGGCTGGCAGGGTAACCTGCCCTGGTTTGGGCTGGCGGTATTCTTTTCGCTGCTGGGCGACGTTTTCCTGCTCCTGCCGCCGCGCTACTTCCTCGCCGGTCTGGGCGCCTTCTTGCTGGCGCACCTGACCTACATCGCCGGCTTTTTTAGCGACTTGCACACCTTCTCGCTGCCCGGCGCAGCCATACTGGCCCTGCTCGTCTTGGGGCTGGGTGCAACGGTCTACCCGCGCATTCGCGCCGGGCTGTGCCGGCGTTCGCACGGGCGCAAATTTCGCGGCGCCGTCCTGGCTTACTGCCTGGCGATCGCCGCCATGCTCTTTTCCGCCGGCCTGACCCTGCTGCGCCCCGAATGGCCGCGCCCTGCCGCCGCCCTGGCCGCCGCCGGCGCTGCTTTCTTCTTCGTCTCCGACACGCTGCTGGCCTACGATCGCTTCGTGCGGGCGGTGCAGAACGCCCGCCTGTGGGTCATGATCACCTACCATCTCGGCCAGTTGGGGCTGGTAGGCGCCGCCATCGCCTGCATCACCCTGCGCTGACGGCCTGCCTCACGGCTGTTCCGGCTGCACCCCGGCCATCATCAACCCAAGCCGTTCGAGCGAAGCCGTGCGCCCATCGACCACCCCCACAATCCGCCCCTCATAAATCACGGCGATGCGATCCGAAAGCGCCCGGATCTCGTCCAGGTCTTCGGAGATCAACAACGTGGCCGTGCCCGCCTGGCGTTGTTCCAGCAGGCGGTGATGAATGTACTCGCTGGCGCCGATATCCACGCCGCGCGTCGGCTGGGCGGCGATCAACACCCGCGGTTTGCGCGTCAGTTCGCGCGCCAGGATCAATTTCTGGATGTTACCGCCCGAGAGATTCTTGAGCGGCGTCTCGATCGACGGTGTCTTGACGCTGTAATCGGCCACCATGCGCTGCGAATTCTCGCGGATCGCCTTGAAATCCATAAAGCTGAAACGTGAGTACGGCGGCCGGCCGTGATCGAGCAGAATCAGGTTCTCGGCCACGCTGAACTGCTTGACGGCCCCATCCTTCATGCGTTCCTCGGGAATGTAAGCCAGCCCGGCCTGGTTGTGTTCCAGCGGCGAACGCGCCGTCACATCCTTGCCGCCCACCAGCACCCGGCCCTTGTGGGCCGGGCGCAGCCCGGCCAGCGCCTCGGCCAGGTCGCGCTGCCCGTTGCCCGAAACGCCCGCCAGCCCGACGATTTCGCCGCCGCGTACGTTCAAAGACACGCCCCGCAGGGCGTCGCTGCCGCGGTCGCCCTTCACCCACAGGTCTTCCACCCGCAGCAGTTCCTCACCCAACACCGGCGCCGGGCGGTCGTACTGCAAGATGACCTCGCGCCCGACCATCAACGCCGCCAGTTCGGAGCGCGTCACCCCCTGCGTGGGACGTGAACCTACCACCCGCCCGTCGCGCAAGACCGTCACCCGCTCGCTGATCGCTAACACTTCGTGCAGCTTGTGCGAGATAAAGATCAACGCCCGCCCATCTTTGGCCATCTGGCGCAGGATAATGAACAAATCGTCCACCTCCTGCGGGGTCAGCACGGCGGTCGGCTCGTCCAGCACCAACAGATCGGCGCCGCGGTACAGCGCCTTGAGGATCTCAACGCGCTGCTGCTCGCCCACCGCCAGCTGCCAGATGTAGGCCTGCGGGTCGACCTTAAGCCCGTACTGCTCGCTCAACTCGTCCACCCGCCGGGTCACCCGTTGCAGATCCAGCAGTGGCCCGCGCGACGACTTCACCCCCAGCGCCACGTTCTCGGCCACCGTCAGCGAGGTCACCAGCATGAAGTGCTGGTGGATCATGCCAATCCCGGCCTGAATGGCGTCCTGCGGTGAGCGAAAATGCTGCGGCTGGCCGTTGATCAAAATCTGGCCCTCATCCGGGCGGTACAGCCCGTACAACTGGCGCATCAACGTGCTCTTGCCGGCGCCGTTCTCGCCCAACAGGGCATGCACCTCGCCGGCGCGCACGTCAAAACTGACGTGATCGTTGGCCAACACACCGGGGAAGCGTTTGACAATGTTGACCATCTCGAGCTGCTGGATGCGGGATTGGAGCGGAGTAATCGCTTCGGGCATACGGTTTTCTCCCATCAACAAACCAGGCAACCTCGGGGGAGGGCGGCGCGCCGCCCTCCCCTGGGATCGTTTTTCGTAGAATTACTTGCTCAACGGCTTGATCGTGCCGTCTTCAATGCCCTTGATGGCCGCATCCGCCGCCGCCTTGGCCTCGGCCGGCACCTGGACGGCCTCATTGTAGACGATCTTCAACCCGCCGTTCTTAAAGGTCAGGGTATAGGCCTTGCCGCCCATCACGCCCGCCTGATGGCTGGCGATCATGTCCTTGACGATCCCGGTCCAGTCGTACACCTGGCTGGCGACCACCGTTTCGGGGGCCAGCTTGGTCTGATCCCACTGCGTGCCAAACCAGAACGCCTTCTTCTCCTTGGCCACACCGATGGCGCCCACCACCGACTGCGACGAACCGGTCAGCATGTCGGCCCCGGCCTGGATGTGCGTCTCGGCCGCCGCCGCCATCAGCGACACGTCCGAGAACGAGCCGGTGTAAGAAACCTGCACGTTGATGCCCTTCTTGGCCGCCGCCGCGCCTTCCTTGAAGCCGTCCACGTACAACTTGGCGTCACCGGCTTCCACCGGGCCGGAGATGCCCAGCACGTTGGACTTGGACATCAGCGCCGCAACCGTGCCCAACACATACCCGCCCTGCTGCGCCTCAGCCTGGTAGGCAAAGACGTTGCTGATCCCCTGCGCCTGGAAGGTATCCAGCGAGGTACCCCAGGCAAAACTGGTCTCAGGGAAATCCGGGGCCACCTGGGCCAGCGAAGTGCCGTACTGCGAACCGTGGGCAATCACCAGGTTAAAACCCTGCGAGGCGTAGTCGCGAATGGCCGCCGCCGCATCCGGCACCTTGAACATATTCTCCGAATAGGCGATTTCCATCTTTTCCTTGCCCATCTCGCTCTGCACCTTGAGCAGGGCGTCGTACATCGACTGGCTGAAAGCCATGTCGGTGATGGTGCTGGGCATCACGATCGCCACGCGGAACACCGGGGCCTCTTTGGGCGGCTCGGGGGTGGCGGTCACCACCACCTGCTCGACCACCGGCGTGCCCTGCACGATGCGGGTCACTTCCACCGGTGCGGGCGCCGGAGCAGGGGTGGGCGCCGGGGCGCAGGCGGCCAGCAATACAGACAGCAGCAGGGTGAATACAAAGGTGCGCACTACAAGGGTCTTCATCTTTTTCCTCCGGTTAAGAACAAAAGGTTAGACGGTTGAAAACACTCCACACACTCGTTTTCGTCACACGCTACGCTTTTACACCTCCTCGTCAGACCGGGATCAATTCTCGCCGCGCTCAAACGGCCTGGAGAGCGCCGCCGGCTGCCGGGCGCGCTGTACCGCAAAAGCCAGCGCCAGGATGGTCAGGACGTAGGGCATCATCACCGCAATATCCGACGGCAGATTAATGCCTTTGACCTGGATCCACAACTGCAAGGCGTTGACAAAACTGAACAACAGCGCCCCCACCAGCACGCCGCCCGGGCGCCAGCCGCCAAAATAGACCAGCGCCACGGCGATAAAACCCAGACCGCTGGTCATGTTCTCCTGGAACAGATTGATCAGCGCAATCGACAACGAGGCGCCGGCAATCCCGGCCAGCGCCCCGCCAATTGCCAACGTAATGTACCGGATGCGAATGACGTTGACCCCCAGCGCATCCACCGCCTCGGGGTTCTGCCCGGTGGCGCGCACCTGCAAACCAAAGGTGGTCTTGTTGAGAACGAAGGCCGCCAGCGGCACCAGCAGGAACGCCCCGTACACCAACAGATTGTGGTTGAACAACGCCTCGCCCAGGTACGGGATATCGCCCAACAAGGGAATTTTGACCGCAGGGAAACCCGAGATCGACTCGACCCCACCCATCGTCTCTTTGAATAACAGGCTGGACAGGCCCAACCCGAACAGGTGCAGGCCAATGCCGCTGATGCCCTGCTCGGCCTGCAAGGTGACGCTGATCAGCGCCATCAGCAGGCCCATCAACAGCCCGACCAGCGCCGCCGCCAGCAGCCCCAGCCACAGGCTGCCGGTTTTCATGCCCACGAAGAAACCGCTGTACGCCCCCATCAGCATGATGCCGTCCACACCCAGGTTATACACCCCCGAGCGTTGCACAAAGGTCTCCCCGATGGCCGCGTACAGATACGGCGTCGCCAGGCGGATGCCCGAATAGAGAATGCCCAACACTACCGGAAGGGTGAACAGTTCACTCATTCGTCTGCCTCCTGCGGGCCCGGCGGCGCGCCCAGATGTCGCTGCCCACCACGAACAGCACGATCAACCCCAGCATGGTGTCGATCAACGCCGAGGGCACCTGCACGGTGCGCTGCATCTTATCCGCCCCCACCAGCAGCCCGCCAAACAGGATCGAGGCCGGAATGGCGCCCAACGGGTGCAGCTTGCCAAACAGGGCGGCCACGATGCCCGAAAAGCCGTAGCCGCTCGACAGCCCTTCCATCATGCGGTGCTGCACGCCCATCACTTCCACCGCCCCGGCCAGCCCGGCAAAGGCCCCGCCCAGGATCAGGGCGAGCGCCTGGTAGAACGACACGCGAATGCCGGCGTAACGGGCCGCGTCCGGGTTCAAGCCCACGGCGCGAATACGGTAACCAATGGTGGTGCGCCACAAAAAGATATACACCAGCACCGCCAGCACCACCGCCAGGATGGCGCCGCTGTGCAGCAGGGTGCGCGGCACCAGCCGCCCCAGCCACACCTGCTGCGGCAGCAGCGCCGATTGGGCGATGCGCGTCCCGGCGGCTATTTCAGCCGGGTCGATCATCGGCCCGCGCAGCAAGAAGTTGGACAGTTGGATGGCGATCTGATTCATCATGATCGTGCTGAGGATTTCGTTCACCCCCAGGCGGGCCTTGAGCAGCCCCGGCACACCGCCCCACAACGCCCCGGCCGCCATCCCCGCCAGCAGCGAGGCCGGCAGCAGCACCGCCCCCGGCCAATGGGCAAAGGTGATCGACAGCGCCGTGGCAGCCAGCGCCCCCACCAGCAGCTGCCCTTCACCGCCGATGTTGATCACCCCGCCGCGAAAGGCGATGGTGATCCCCAACCCGACCAGCAGCAGCGGTGTGGCCTTGACCAATGTCTGCGTGATCCCCGACACGTTCCCGGCGGCGCCTTTGAGCATGGCGTCGAACGCGACCAGCGGATTGGCGCCCAACAGCAGCAAAATCCCCGCGCCAATCAACAACGCCACCGGAACGGCCAGGAGAGGCAAAAGCGCCTCAAACACCCTGTTCAGCGTTTTTTTCAATCCCGGCGATAACCGCATAGCCCTTTCCCTTCCGATATGGATACCCGATCAATCCGTGAGACCCGATGTCCCTTGCCTGCGAAACCTTTCACCCCCTCACATCCCCTTCGCTGCCGGCAGGGATATATGCAATTGTTACAACCAATCACTGGGAAAACGACTTAACGTATGTGCGAACAGACAACAACACTATCATTATAATAACTTTTTAATTGTCTTACAATCACCCCAATGTAACAGTTATCAGACAACCTTTTCCCGGCGGATGCACGCCATCCTGTCTGTCCCACCGGCAGCGGTAAGCGGTCGGCGGGACAGACAACGCTACCGTCACTTGAGCGGGCGGAACCCCTCACCCAGCGCCTCGTGCGCCACGCCGATGACCATAAACGCCCGCCCGTCCACCTCGCGCACCAACGCCTTGAGATGGCTGACCTCGGCCCGCGTGACGACGCAATACAGCACCCCGCGCGGCGCCCCGGTGTACCCGCCGGTGCCCGGCAGCAGGGTCACGCCGCGTTCCATATCGACCATGATCTTTTGCGCCACCTCGTCGGGATGGTTGGTGACGATCAACGCCGTGCGGAACACGTCCGAGCCCTCGGAAGCCATTTCCGCCGCCAGCCCGCTGACGTAAATCACCACCAGCCCGTACAACGCCAGCTTCCAGTTGAACGCCAGCCCGCCCAACAGCACCACCAGCGTATCGGTGATCATGTAAGCCTGCGAGATCGAAATCCCCAGCCGCGAGTTGAGGATGCGCCCGAGGATATCGCTGCCGCCGCTGGTACCCTGCCCGCGGTACACGATCCCCAACCCGACGCCCAGCACCAACCCGCCATACAACGTGTTCAGCACCACGTCATCGGTAATGCCGGCCTCCGGGGTGAACCAGACCAGAAAGTCGGTCAGAAATGAAAACGAGGCGATCGCCAGGGCGGTGCGCACGGCAAAGCGCGGCCCTCCCAAAAAACGCCAGCCCAGCACAAACAGGGGCACGTTTCCCAGGAAAACCATCAGACCGATCGGCCAATCCGTGTAGGCGTTGATAATCTGCGCCGCGCCGCTGATCCCGCCGCTGACCAGCTGCGCCGGGACGAGAAACAGGCGCATCGCCAGCGCCTGGATGATTGTTCCAATCAGGATCAGGGCAAAATCGCGCCATGTCTTCCAGGAAAACAGATCCAGTTCGGCCAAAAATTTACGCCAGAAAAATGGCTTGGAGAGCGGTTGAGCATTCATTTTGATCCATCCTTACAGACAAAATTACGGGGCGCCAGAAAACGGCGCCCCGCAATTATACATGCATCCCCAGCCGCCGGGCTACGGCTCATCCTCTTCCTGTAACAGCACGGCGCCAAGGACAATGCCGTGCAACTCATCCTTGCAAAAGCAAACTTTCCTCACTTGGCCAGCGGGTTCCTGTACAACGCCCCATCCGCCACCATCCACAGATTTCTACCAGCGTCTTCGACCATGGTGGGATGATACGTGGTGAACCAGCACCATTCACCTTTTTTCGGATCAAGGGATACCGCCCCGTTGGTCGCTCCATACCACAATCTCCCATCCGAACTTTGCAACAGGATGCTGGGATGCTCCCACATGATTGGAGTCGCCTCCACCCTGGTGGTAATGAAGACTGGTGATGGTATAAGCTCGTACCATTTCCCTGCCTTGTCCATCCAACCCTGGTCAGACACCCACAGGTTCCCCGACCGATCGACATAAATGTAGCTGAACATGGGACCATTTTTTAGATCGATCTTCACAGGTGTCAGTTGGTTGGTCTTTGGGTCAAAATGATACAAATATTTATACAAACTCTCATCGAGAAAATAGAAACTACCATCTTCCAGAAATGCAAGCGAATCCTCGCTTCTG